>JBCDGZ010000053.1:0-46302 GCA_038750655.1 Bacteroidota bacterium
AGGTTAAAATAACATTTTCAATTACTCGAATAGTCATGCTGCTACTGCGCTGACAAACACCATTGCCCTTCACAAAGGTGATGGTAAAAGTACCGACCTCATTAGGTTCAAAAAAGAACTGCCCACCGTTATTTACGATATGCTCGCCCTGCCATTGTCCCCCATCCGTATTGGCACCGAGCAGGATGGGAGTAGAGCCCTCACAGACGGTAGTATCCTGGGCAGGGCGGAGGATAGTCACGGGCACTGCCGGAGCAATAGTAAAAGTATCGGGCTGGCTTTGGTAGCCACACTCATTGTCCAGCTCCGCTAAGATGATATGCTGGCCGTCGTTCAGTTCAATAGGAAAATTAGCGTTGGGAACCGTAGTACCGTTCACCGTGTACACTGCATCAGCCAAAAGAGGTTGTGGGGTGTATTGAATACTGACGCAGGTATCGGGCATTTCCTCCAAAGTCAAGATCACATTTTCTATCACCCGAATGGTCGCCGTACCGCTGCGTTGACAAAGGCCATTTCCCTTCACATAAGTCAGCGTAAATATCCCTACCTCAGTGGGCGTAAAGAAAAACTGCCCATTCACCGTACTAATATGCTGCCCCTGCCATTGCCCTTCCTCTACATTCGCCGCCAGCGCAATTCGAGTCGTCCCTTCACAAACCACCGTATCTTGCGTGGGTAAAGTAACCAATACATCGGTTGGTGGCGCAATGTTGAACGTATCCGCCACCGTTTGATCACCACATTCATTACTTAATTCCGCCGTAATAATATGCTCACCATTAGATAGATTGAGGGGAAAATTGTTGTGCGAAATAATCGTCCCATTCACCGTATACACCACATTAGCCAACAGAGGCTGTGGCGTATAAGCGACGTCCACACAGGTATCCGGCATTGCTTGCAATTCCAAGACTTCTTCTTCCACCACCATTACCGTAATCTCATCACTCCGCTCGCAGGGGCCATAGCCGCTTGCCACCCTTACGGTAAAAGTACCCACTTCAGTAGGGTAAAAATAAGTCGAAGGGCTATTGAGGGGGCGAATGTGATCCCCCATCCAACGGCCATCCATCGTATTGCTTAAGATCAAGAAGGAATCTGAACCCACACAAACTGTAGTGTCAATGGTCGGTAGTAAAATGAGCACATCATCCGGCGGTGCAATACGAACGGTATCAAAAAGCTCCGTCGTATCGCAAGCATTTTGCAGAAAAGCGGAGATCGTATTTTCTCCATTCCCCAAAGTAATAGGAAAATTATTGGCAGGAATAATACTACCGTTGACCGTATAAATCGCTCCATCCACTAAAGGATCGGGCGTGTAGGAAAATTGCTCACAAGTATCCGGTAGTGGGGTCAGACTCAGTAAATCTGCGTCAATGACCTCAAAAAACAAGGTATCACTATCGGTTTTATCACACTGGTTCCGTACCGTCAGCACCACCATTACCGGATTCTCCTCCGCTGAAGTAAACTTAATCGTAGGATCGGGGCTATTGGGGCTGGTCACCCACAACGTACTGCTGCTTCCAGGGGTGCTCCATTCATAAATATCGACATTTTCGGAATTGCTTCCCTGCAAGCCCACATTGCCCCCACCTCCAAGGCAGACCACGTAAGGGCTCATATTATTCTGCGTCCCCCAGATCACCTCTGCCCTGGCCTCCGGCAGCGGCAGGACCACCAGTGGACGAGTCAGGCTACCCTCCCCGCAAGGATTGCGAACCGTCAGGCTAATGGAGTCGATCCCATCCTGCGTATACGTAAATTGATCCGGGGCAATCTGAATGCCGAAGTTCGAAGACCACTCCGGGCCAGAAAGCTGCTCCTCGGGGCAAGAATCGTGTGTTAAAGTGATGGTATCCCCCACACAGATGGTATCCGATTCCAGTGTAAAGCGGGCCTGCGGGCAATTGCGAAAAACGATTCTGGAACCATTAAACAATGGATCAGGCGTACCCGCCTCATAAGTGTCCAAATCAATTCTGAAGGTTTTTGAGAAGGTACAGGTTTTGTAAAAATCTTTTAAGTTGTAGACATGAAATTGCTCACCGGGCATCATGCTACCGGGCACCGTTTGCAGAGGCGAATCATCTCCCCAATCAATAATAAAACTATCAATTTGCCCTGTAAAGTTAGAGTCTACCTCAATGAGGACACAAAGTTCATAAATAGTATCATTGATAGTCGTCAAACAAACGAACTGGCTATCGCAGGGTGTGATGGTAGGCGGCTCATTTTGGCTAAACAAGCTGGTACTACAAAGCAAGAGCACTACAGCGATCTGTAGGTTTTTAAAAAGCATTCGGAGCGTTTTGTTCATAAATTTGATCATATGCTTTAGGAAAACCGGAAACTTATGCACACTCAGGAAGGATTGTAAATCCTCACAAATAGAAAACGTTTCAGGGCACAGGCTGTCCAGATGATTATTGTTAAAATCATGTTATTTATTCCCTTCCTTTTCGTGTTTTGTTAGAAGGGAGATGGCCCTGTAGTCGTAAATTCTAATTTCGGATTGACATTTTACTTTACAAACGAAAAGCAAAATTAGTTCTCCAAGAGGAATGATCTTAACCTTTTTTTACCAAAGAGTAGACCGCCCGATCCCAATAACGCCCCCGATAATAGACGCTCTCTTTGAAATAGCCTTCGCGGGCGAAGCCCTGCCGCTCTAGTACGCGGACAGATTGGGTATTCTTGGCGAGGAGGCTGCCTTCGATGGAGTGCAGGCCGAGTTGGTCGAAGCCGTAGTTGACAACGGCCCGCAGGGCCTCCGCCATGTAGCCCTGCCCTTGATAATCGGGGTGCAGCTCGTAGCCCACTTCGCCGCGATGATTGGCTGGGTCGAGGTGCCAAAGGCAGATGTTGCCGATAAGCCGGGGAGACGTAGGGGTGCAGATGGCCCAGAAAATCCATTCGTTATTGGCTATTCCGGCGAGGAGATTGGTGATGGTTTGCTGGATGGCCTGGATAGATTCAACCGCTTCGCGCTCTAGGTATTCGTTAATGTAAGGATTGGAGCGGATGTCGAAGAGGGCTTGATCATCTTCGGGGCGAGGGGCGCGCAGCAGTAGGCGATCGGTGGTGAGTGTGGGGAAGGGAGAAAAATTGAATGTGATCATATTTTTTGAGTTTAAGGCTCCTCCTGCGCTACCAAAAATAAATAATCCCCCTCTTCATTCTCGTACTGCTTCATGATCTCCTCAATTTCTCCGGAGTCCATATCTGCCCGCATACGCGCTAGGCCGGGCTCCACCTCTTCCGTTTGAGTCGCACCAGAAAAAAAGGAAATGCCTTGACGAATCTTGGGATCAAAATAGCGTTGTGGATCATACTTGCCGGAATAGAGAAAGAGGTCCTGTAAATCGGGCTGAACGAAGTATTTCTCCTGAGCGACGATCCTCAATCCAGCCTTGTGCATGCTCTCTTCGATCTCCGCAAGAGGGATGGTTTCTTGGATCGCATCTTTGAACATTTGGGGGAAATAGTGATTGAGCCAATAGCCGCTCATCTGCTCTGGAGTGAAGCCGAAAAGGACAAAGCGTCCCTCCGGGTGCAGCACCCGGCGCAATTCTTTGAAGCCCCGAGTCAGGTCGTTCCAGTGGTGGAGCGTCAAGGTGGCGACGATGCCGTCGACGGAGTTGTCTGGGAGGGGGAGGGCTTCGACGTGGCCTTTACGCCAATCAACGGCCTCGCTGCGACCGCGGGCGACGCTCAGCATCCGATCCGAAGGGTCGACGCCGATCATCTGTAGGCCGCGCTGGCTAAGGCCGATGGTGTAGTTGCCGGTTCCGGCACCAACATCGAGGTAGCGCCCGCCAGGGCGAACTTGTAATAAGTAGTGAAGGCGCTCTAGCAGATAGGGATCTGCACGACGGGTATTGTTGTATCCTCGGCCTAGGGTATCGTATTTTTCTTGCATAAGCATGGGGGTATATACAAGTAAAATACAACTTTTATAACACAATTGCAGCCGTCAAATTTGCGCATCGAGTACATCGTCAGTGTCTTCGTCTCTAATCTCGGTAAGCGTTTTTCTCAAAACAACCAAAAAAACAACCCAGGGCAACAAAAAGGCCAGCAAATAAAGGCCGCCGTAGCCCAGCCAAAAGTAGCCCATGCCTTCATCAGAAACATCAATTACCGCCTCTACAACAGTTTTCACCAGCAATAGGAACAGGACCAAAACGATCTGCCCCCAAATGTATAAAGCTTCAACTTGCTTCCACGATTTGTAAAGAAAACGATACCGACTGTCCATTTTACACAATTCCTGAATCGCCCGGCATAGCAGCACGATACCATAAATAATAAGCAGGCTGTAAATGGTACTGAAGGCTCCAAACCGGAATAGCTCCGTAGATTGAAAGCCGGAGACCATCAAGGCAATAATGATCACGATAAGATTGATGGTGGACAATGATAGGGCCCAACGGAGATTTTTCGTAAAAGACAGGCTCGGTGTTAGTTGGGACAAACGGTACAATCCGTACAGATAAAGCAGCGCACACCCTAACTCCAGAACACTGAACGCAGGGCTGTTATCTACCCTAACTTTAAACACCATAGCAATGAAATAAGCGAACAGCTCAAACATAGGGAGTAAGCTGGACCAAAAGATCAAATTCAAGGAGGAGCGCGCCTGTTTCAGCATATATCTTTCGTGTTTACTTGATTAACAAAACGTCAAGTACGGCAAACTGTTCGCCGATCTGCACTTTCATCCAGTACACCCCAGGGGCATAGGTCGACAGGTCCACCTGGCTAGCCGACTGGCGCAGCAGGCGGTGCCCTAGCGCATTGTATACCTCGATCTGCCAATCGGGATAAGCCTCTAATCCCCGCAGCTCAAGCAGGCCAGTGGTAGGGTTGGGGAAGGCCTCGAAGTTGGGCAATTGCTGCTCCTTTGTGCTGACGATAGGGAAGCGTTCCACGAGGGTATGTGAAGTGGTATTGGTGACAATGGCAGGGTTGAAATCGAAGAAAATATGCGCGGTATTTTCGGCAATGGTGTAGTCCTCCGTATCTGCCTTCGGCTGAATTTGGTAAGTGACAAAACCGTGGCTGGCCGGTTCATTAGAGAGACTGTCGGGCAGATAAATGTCATTGAAAACAAACTCGACGATGTGGCCCTCGCGGCGCACCTCCACCGGATGGCTGCTGTTGAGCACCTCAAAGCTCTCCATCTCAAAAGCAGTAGAGAGGGTATCGAGGATGGCTACGTTGATGGCCACATCGTTACCCGTATTTTGGAAACGAATGGTGTAGGTCATGGTGTCGCTGATCAGGACGTAGTTTTCGTCCAGATAGCCAAGGGGCATAGCCAGCTTATCGTTGGGATCGTAGGAGCAGCGCACAACGGATTCATAGTCGGTGTTGCGCTTGAGCGCTGAGTTACTGGATTCCCAGATGGCGCTGTAGCTGATTGGCTCGCCGGTGAAGGTCTCATCGGGCATTTGGATCAGTATCTTGGATTCAAAGAACTCGAAGGGCCCCAGGCTATCGCGCGACCAAGAGACGGTGTTGGCCGCTGGGTCAATAGCAGTCGGCGCAGGTGAAGCGCTGAGGAATGTACATTTGGGGTCGATCTGTAAGCTTAGGGTACCTGTCTCATGGAAGGTGCCCTTATTTTGAAATTGGAGGAAGAAATCTACATCGGTGTTACAACGAGTGGCATAGGAGACTAGAGAGATGAGGCCTTCATGCGCTTCGAAGCGGGGATAGATGCCGAAGTCATTTTGCAAGTTCTTTTCTTCTCCGGGGATAAAGTTATGAGTATAGCTAGCTGAATCAGAAGTTAGTATCCAATCGGGATCACCTACATAAGTTAGGGTATAAAGATTACCCTCATCTGCGAGTGCATAGAACTCGCCATTTTCATTGGTATAAATGATTTCACCACTTGGCTGGAATTGGATTTTAATATTGCTTATTCCTACTTCATCGGCCTCTCTGCTGCCATTTTGATTGGTATCAAAATAAACAAAGCCAGCCAGTCCCAAGTCAGAACAAACCAGCTCATCTTGTGACTTGCAACCATCAGCATTTAAGTAGATCAAGACATTAACATCAGGGATGTTCAATACCCCACAAATACTCTTGATGGCACAATCACTCAATTTCGTATTTTCTGCGATGATAACATCAAGGCTATTAGGAACCGTCTCCGAGATGTTGATACTAGAGGGATCAACATGCTCTAAGCCATCAATACTGATCAACTCATCATTTCGATCAATGCTAAGTTTCCCCTCTATTCGCCGCAAACTGTAAAGTGCATTAAGTTCCCTCAGAGAAGGGTTAATAGAAATTCTAAGCCTGGCACCAATAAAGGATAAATTGTTCAGCCCTTCAAGGCTGCGCAAGCCATCATTTTCGGTGATCACCAGATTTTGTTCCACCTCATCAAGCTGACTCAAAAACTGTAAGTCTGGCAGTAGCTCATTACTTTCAATATATAAATTTCCCTCAATCCTTTGCAAATTACCAAACCCCTGAATGTCTATCAGGTCTCTATTCCATTTAAGAGAAAATCGGTTGCCAATACTCTGCAGGGAATCAAATCCAGCGACTCGGTCAAAGAAATTATTTTCAAAGATAAGCTCCTTTTCTAGTTTGGGAAGCCGTTGGAAAGCACTGAAGAAAGGAGCATTACTTGAGGTCATAAGAATGTAATTTCCCACACTATCCAGTGCATTGAACATAGAAAGGCTATCCACACTCTCTAAGTTTATCAATTCCATAAAATCACCAATATGCTCCAGCTTCGCAAATTGATTTTGCGCTCGCAACATCAAATTACGGATAAAAAAACTTTCTCCTACGTAGACCAGATTTTCCAGACCGTCTAGAGTAGCATTCCAACCATCGATTCTCAGATTTCCGTTGACAGAGTCCAGCTGTTCAAAAGCAGTCAATTGGGTCATAATGGGAGCACTAACACTCAGCTCCCCTCCTAGCTTACGAAGTTGGTTAAAGCCAATAACACTTTCTAAAGCATCATTAAAAACAATAAAAATATCGTTGGCGATCTGTAGATTTTGAAACCCATTAATCGTCTTTAAACTATCGTTACGATTAATCAATAGCGTCTCGCCAATTTCTGTAATCCCCGCCAGAGCACCTAAGTCATTAAGAAAACTGTTATTAGAGATTTGCAGGTCACCCTCGACCGCCTCCAGGTTATGTAGGCCATCCAGATCAGAGATACGGGTCCTTGATATGAGCAAATCCCCCTTCACTATTTTGATAGAATAGAGGCTGTCCAGATGATCAATACTAGACTGATTTTGCGGCTGGATAAGTAACTCTCCCTCAATCACAGAACAGTCCGGGTATAGGATACGGAAAGAATCGACTTCACTTTGTGAGGAAAGTATAATACCATCAGGCAGACAATTTTGTCCCCAGCAAGTAATAGCAAAGCATAGGAAAAATAGGCACAGAACGGTGGTTCTCATAACTTCATTTTTCACAAAAATACAGCTTATTCTACATCAGTTCAACCAAATCTGATGCCACTACGCTGAAAGATGAGCAATCAGGCGCTGCATAAAGGCCATTCCCTGCTCCAACTGCGTCGCCGCAATAAACTCATTGGCGCGATGGGCCTGCGCGATGTCGCCCGGCCCGCAAATCACCGCCTCAAAGCCCGCCTCGGCAAACTGGCCCGCCTCCGCCGCAAAGGCTACCGTCCCCAGATCAGCGCGGCCGCTCAGCGCCTTGATCAGCGGAACGATCGACTGCGTCTCCGGCGTATCCAGCGGCGGTACATCGGGGTGAAAATGCTCGGTCTCGATCCGAAAATCAGGAAAACGCTTACGACATTCGGCCTCCACCGCCCGACAGTGGGCATCAAACTCAGCGCGAATCTCCGCCCCCCGGTTAGCCGGAATCACCCGCACATCCCAGTAGAAACTGGCTGAATCGGAGATCACATTCGGCGCAATGCCGCTGCGCTCAAACACCCCGCAGTGAATCGAGGTATGAGGCGGCGTAAAACGCTCATCGATATGCCCCTCAGCAATCAAACGGTTCATCTTCTCCTCCAACCAAAGGACCAAGCGCGCCGCTTCGCTAATCGCACTGACCTCCGTCCGAACCCGGCTGCTGTGCCCCGCCGAACCATTGACCCGAGTCTTATAAATCACAATCCCCTTCTGCCCCACAATCGGCTGCATCATGGACGGCTCGCCGATGATGGCGTAACGGGGGCGCTCCTCGTAGGTGGCTTTGATATGGGCCGCCAGTTCCGGCGCAGCCAGACAGCCAATTTCCTCATCATAAGAAAAGGCAAAGTAAATTGGCCGCTTCAAATCCGCCGCCACCATATCCGGCAATGCGGCCAGGCAACAGGCCAAAAAGCCCTTCATATCACAAGAACCTCGGCCGTACCAGCGGCCGTCGCCACCATCGGTCAGCACAAAAGGATCGGTCGTCCAGGGCTGCCCCTCGACCGGCACGACATCCATATGCCCAGAAAGAATCACCCCTTCATCTACCGCCGGGCCGATCCGGCAATGGATGGATCGCTTGCTGCCGTCTTCGTTGGGCACATTGGTGAAAGCCACTCCATGCTCCCGGAGGTATCCTTCAATCCATTCGGCAATGGAAATATTACTTTGTCCGCCCAAAACGGGAAAGGCAATGAGTTGTTGGAGGATTTCAGTTACGGTCATTTTATGTTTTTTAAAGCTTCGACAAATGCTGTACCTCATCGTATTGTTAAGCCGGCCCCCAGCCAATGGCTACACTAAAGAGCAAAAAGCCCCAGCCGATCAACAAGATGACCAGGGTCAGCGGGACGGCGTAGCGCAGCCAGCGATCAAAGGGGACGCGACACATGCCGAGCATCGCAATCAGTCCGCCCAGCGTTGGGTTGAACATATTGGTCACCCCGTCGCCCAATTGGAAGGCTAGGATGGAGCACTGCCGAGTCAGGCCCACCAGCTCCCCGACCGGAATCATAATGGGCAAGGTGGCCAGGGCCTGCCCGCTGCCAGAGGGAATCATAAGGTTCATCACACATTGGGCCAACGACATCAGCAGGGCGGAGCCGTAGGTCGGTAGCGTGGTTAACATACCGGCCAGATTAAAGGCGATGGTATCGCTGATGTTGCCCATTTCCAGTAGGACGCGAATGGTGGTGGCAAAGCCCACCATGAAGGCACCGGGTGCGACGACGGCCACCGATTTGAGGGTCGTTTCGCTCATTTCGTTGACACTGATTCGTGCCGCGATGCCGACGGCTACGGCGATCATGAGGAAGATGGCCGATATTTCGTTGAGGTACCAATTGTGGTTGAAGATGCCGTAAAGCATGATGATCAGCCCGGCGAGAAAGAGGGCGAAGACCAGCCAGTTGTTGCCCGTCATGCGGTATTGGTCGATGTTTTTGGACAGGGCGAGGCCGGAGGCATCCAAGCCTTTTCCAAGGCTGGCGGAAGGGTCGGCAGTGATTTTTTTGAAATAGCGAATATTGTACGCTGCTACGATAGAGAGGCCGATAAAGCAGAGGACAGAACGCAAGAGCGCGCCGGAGAAAAGCGGCATTTCGGCAATCTTGTGGCCGATACCAACGGTGTAGGGGTTAATGGGAGAAAGGCCAAAGCCGATGGTAATGCCGGCGACGGAGATGCCGGCGGCCAGGACCAGATCGCCGCCGAGCGCCAGGGCCATCACCGCAGCGATAGGCACCATAGCGATGTTATTTTCGTAGCCAACGACGATGCCCAGCAGTCCGAAGATAAAGGTCATCACTCCGACGATGAAGTACTTGCGTTGCAGCCCCAGATTTTTGACTAAGGTGCCGACCGTGTTCTCGACCATCCGAGATTTTTCCAGCATCCCGAACATGATTCCTCCGGCCAAAACGACGAAGATGACTTCGACGGCGGCTTTGAAGCCCCCGGGGATGGCTTTGAACAGGTCGAGGAGCCCGACGGGCGTTTGGGCGATGGTTTTGTAGGAGCCGGGGATGACGCGCTGGCGGCCGTCCACCAGCTCGCGCTCGTAGAGCCCGGCGGGCAGGATGTAGCTGAGCAGGGCCGCCAGTATGATGATGCCAAATAGCATGGCAACGGGATGCGGAATCCGTTCGTACCATTTCATGGGCACAATATCTCTTTAAATTGTGGGAATTCAAATTTTAAGTCCGACCCAACCCTTTCAAAACAGATGGAAGTCTATCTAAACAAAAAACGCAATTATGAAAATGATCAAGCTCATTCTACCCCTTTTCCTTTGTTTGCTTTTTCAAGAAGCCATCGCTCAGTTGTCCGTCGGTGTCAAGGGAGGCTACACCCGCGCTTGGGAATTCTACGATCGGGACGACCTGCCCGACAATGCTGAAATTCACATTCACGGCTACCACATCACCGGTATGATTTATACCTCTATAGGCCAACATTTCAGCATCGGTGCAGAACCCGGATTCATCCAAAGAGGCGCCGCCTGTATCCCCGGCTTTATCGACTTCAACAGTGATCGCCGCATGGACCTCAACTACGTCGAAGTGCCCTTGATGCTCTCTGGCCGCATTAAATTATTCAACAACAAATTTTCGATATACGGCAAAATCGGTGCTGGCGCCGCCTTTCTGACCTCGGTCTACGAGGAGCAAGTGGCCTTCATCTCTCCCATCGGAGAGGTCATCCCGATGGACCCCATCGTCCGAGAAAAAATCGACCTCGACAATAGCCGACTAAGAAGATGGGATTTCGGTCTGTACAGCAACTTAGGCTTCGCCTATCATTTTGGCCCCAATCAAATTTTCCTCGAAACCGGCTACTACCATGCTCTACGGGATGCCGACACGGGTTTTACTTCTCAAAACCGCAGCATCAATACCGGCATGGGCTACATGAGAAGTTTTTAATTAGTGAAGAATAACTATTAGCAAAAAGATGATTCGTTTACGGGAGTGCAGTGATGATGTATAGTCGTCGCTGCACTACTTTTTTTAAGTTATGCACTCCCAGCAATATTTCGTAAATTTCCCTCACCAAGAATATATTCTGATTTGCAAAGTACAATTTACCGACTTATGAAAAGCACTCCCCTATTTTGCCTCTTGCTGCTACTCTGCGGCATAGCCACCGCCCAAAATCCCAATAAGAAAACCATGAATCTGGACACGTACGATTTGTGGAATACCCTCAAAGGCAGTCAGATTTCGAACGATGGCCGCTGGGTCGTCTATGAGCAAGTGCCCGGAAAAGGCGATGGTACCCTTTTCATTCACGATACCCAAAGCAAGCGCGATACCCGTATTCCTAGGGGGGAGAAAGCCCGCATCAGCGCAGATAATGCCTACGTCATTTTTTCCATCAAACCCTTTACCGACAGTCTCCAGCAAATGCGGCGGCGGAAGGTCAAGGAGGATAAATTGCCCAAGGATAGCTTAGGCATCTTTCGACTGCGCGATGCAAAAATGCAGAAGATCGCCAATGTCAACTCTTTTAAGGTGCCGGAAGAATGGTCGGGATGGATCGCTTATTTGTTAGAGCCGTTGAAGATGGAGAAGGATACAACTAAGGTGGAGGCAGATAGTACCCTTTCCCAAAAACCTAAAAAGAAAAAACGAAATAAGAACAAGCACCTCGTGATGCATCGACTGGAAACGGGCGTGACGGATACGGTCCATAATGTCAAAAGTTATCGCTTTGCTAAGAAGGGGGCGCGGCTCATTCTTAGCCGAGATGAGAAGGCTAAAAAGGGGCCTCAGGGAGCTTATCTTTACGACTGCGATCAGGCCAAGCTCTTTCCGTTGTCTACGGTTAAAGGAAAATACCGGCAGCTTATGCTCGATGAGCAAGGTAAGCAAGCGGCTTTTATCGCCGACTTGGATACCACGAAGGCCCGCATCCGCCCCTGGCAGCTCTACCACTGGCGAATGGGGCAGGACAGCGCCCAAGGGGTCTCCACCGCCCAGGTCAACCAAGGCTGGCTGGTTTCGGAGCATCAACAATTGGAGTTCTCCGAGGATGGCTCCAAGCTCTACTTCGGCATGGCTCCCCCTCCCATTTTGAAGGATACCAGTTTGTTGAAAGAAGAAATCGTCAATGTGGAAGTGTGGAGCTATCAGGATGAGCGGCTGCATACCCAACAGAAGGTGCAGCTGGATCGGGATAAAAAACGAAGCTACCGAACAGTGCTGCATACGCTGACCGGGAACCTGGCCGCCCTCAATACACCAGAGCTGAGTAGTATCCGTATCGACCCCACTGGTCAATATCCGCTGGCCTTGGTGTATGGGGATTGGGATTATTTACAAACGACCTCCTGGGACGGCTTTCCGAGTCGCAAAGACATTTATACTGTCAATCTCAATACCGGCCAGCGCAAGGAAGTAGGTAGAGGTGTCCGTGGCACTCCACGCTTATCCCCCGCAGCAAAGTACGCTTATTGGTTCAATGCGGTGGATACGACCTGGGAAGTCCATAATATTGCGAATGGAAAGACCATCGCCGTCACCGATAACCGAACCGTACCTTTTTATAATGAGTTGAATGACCGGCCGATGTTGCCCAGTTCTTATGGCGTAATGGGATGGACGGCCGATGATGCCCATATGCTGGTTTATGATCGCTATGATATTTGGAAAATTGATCCCAGCGGCCAGCGGCCACCGCAGCGATTAACCAAGGGACGGGAGCAGCGTAGGAGCTACCGCTACATCCGCCTCGATCCGGATCAACGCTTTTTTGATCCACAGGAGGAAATTATGCTGAGGCAGTTTGATGAGCAAAGCAAGCGCAGTGGCTACGCCCGTCTTTCCCTGGCCAACAACCAAGTCAAAGTGCTGGTCGAGGGCGATTACAATTACACCCGCCGAGTCAACAAGGCGAAAGACGCCCAAGCCTATATTTTCAGCCGCTCCGACTTCGATACCTACCCCAACCTGATTTATACCAAGGGCAGTTTTACCGAAACCACTCCCCTGAGCGATGTCAACCCTCAGCAAAGCGAATACTCCTGGGGGAGCATCGAACTCTACCAATGGACTTCGCTGGATGGCGAACGCCTCACGGGCATGCTGGTCAAGCCCGAAAATTTTGACCCCAATAAAAAGTATCCGATGATTGTCAATTTCTACGAGCGCAGCTCCGATCGATTGCACAGTCACCGCGCCCCCTACCCTGGCCGCTCGACGATCAATTACAGCTACTATGCCAACCAAGGCTACCTGATCTTCAACCCCGATGTTCCTTACCGCATCGGCTACCCCGGCGAAAGTGCCTACAATGCGGTCGTCTCCGGCGTCACGGCGCTGATCAACGAAGGCTTTGTCAACGAAGAGCGGGTCGGCCTACAGGGCCACAGCTGGGGCGGCTACCAAGTCGCTTATCTGATTACCCGCTCTCGCCTCTTCCGCTGTGCCGAGTCCGGCGCGCCGGTGGTCAACATGTTCTCAGCCTACGGCGGCATCCGCTGGGGATCGGGCCTAAGCCGGATGTTTCAGTACGAAAAAACCCAGAGCCGCATCGGCGGTACGATCTGGGAATACCCGCTGCGCTATCTGGAAAATTCTCCCCTCTTCTTCGCCGATAAGATTGAAACGCCGGTGTTGATTTTACACAACGATAAGGACGGCGCGGTGCCCTGGTACCAGGGGATTGAATTTTTTGTCGCTCTACGTCGCCTTGGTAAGCCGGCCTGGCTACTCAATTACAACGATGAGCCCCACTGGCCCGTCAAACGCCAAAATCGGATGGACTTCAACCAACGCATGCAGCAGTTTTTTGATCACTATCTGAAAGACGAAACTGCACCGGAGTGGATGAAGCGCGGTGTTCCAGCGATTGAGAAAGGGATTAAGCAAGGGTTGGAGCTGACGGATGAAGAGCGTTGAGCATAATCGCCGTGTCCCTTGGCAGGAGACACGGCTCGGACGACTCTTGAAATCTTTGTTTCAGCCCCATTCGTCAAGGCAGTGTCTCTCGCAGAGGGTAATACATCAACAAAAAATTTAAAATAAAAACACAAATTGTTTTACATTCTTCAATAAATGGTTATCTTTGCAGGGCGACTGCACTATCCTAAACTGGCGGTATCCCATTTACAACGATACTGCTAATCTATCAATAGACTGAACAATGGTACCTCAATGGTAGGGATAGGGTCGTACGTCTTTTTAGCTGAACATAAACCAAAAAAACATGAAACAATTTGATATTGCTAACCTGGAAAAGAGTGCCGAAATGTTGGATGAAGAGCAATTCTGGAACATCATTTCTACCTCCCTGGCACAATCCCAAAGCGATGAAGAACAAGAAGAATTGCTGGTCGGTGAAATCGCGAAACTGTCTCCTAAAGAAATGATCGGCTTCCGGTTGAGGACGGACAAATTGCTCCACGATACCTATAATTCGGAAATGTGGTGTGCGGGCTACATCATCGGTGGTGGTTGCTCGGATGATGGCTTTGAGTATTTCCGAAATTGGATCATTTCTAGAGGGAAAGAGGTGTACTACCGAGCGAAAGAGAATCCTGACACGCTTGCGCAAATTGTGGCCCAGGAAGTGGAAGAGCTTGATTTTGAGGGCTTTGGGTATGTAGCGATTGAGGCTTTTGGAAGAAAAACGGGGAAGGACCTGAGCGATTATATCGACTATGAAGTCTTCACTAATGAAGAAGGAAGTTATCCGCAAGTCGATTTCAATTGGAATGAACGTGAACCAGAAAGTATGAAAGCACTCTGTCCCCAATTATTTGAAAAACTATGGGCTCGAAATATCAGCAACTAAGTATTAAGATCATATTTAAACAACAATTACGATAACAAAAACATTATTCTAAACTTAAAAAACTAGTACGATGAATGTCAAAGAAATCGCAAACGACTTAGTAAAACATTGCCGCCTCGGCCAGTACGAAGAAGTCGTAAAGAAGTATTATTCCCCAGCAATCAGAAGCATAGAACCTGCGAGCGATCCCCAAGAAGTGCAGGGCATAGAAGCCATTATTGAAAAGGGGAAACAATGGGAAAAAGATTTTGAAGTACACGGCCTAGAAATCTCCGATCCCGTAGTAGCTGACGATTACTTCTCCTGCGTTATGGCCATCGACTCTACCCACCGCCCAAGTGGTCAGCGCAGTACATCTTCCGAAGTTTGCGTTTACGAAGTCAAAGATGGAAAGATTGTTATGGAGCAGTTTTTCTATAAGATGCCAACAGAAATGTAGAAGCTACCTAGTATTACTACCTGTATTAGGCTTAGGAGAATGATGCATTGTCCTAAGCCTTCTTTATTTTTGGCCTTGAATGATGCTTAGTTGCCTGCATGAAAAAATTATTACAAACCCTCGCCACCGCCATCTCGGGTACAGAGAAAGAATTCACCACTGGTAGTATCAACCGGGCGATTCTGATGTTATCGGTTCCTATGATTTTGGAGATGGTCATGGAGGCCCTATTTGCGGTAGTAGATATTTACTTTGTCGCCAGAATTGGTGAGGAAGCGATAACAGCCGTCGGACTAACTGAGGTGGTATTGACACTGATTTATGCGACGGCTATTGGGATCAGTATGGCAGCTACAGCCCTGGTCTCGCGGCGGGTGGGAGAGCAGAAACTCCGACATGCGGGCCTGGCCGCCGCCCAAACCATCCTGCTGGGCGTCGGTCTATCCATAGTCTTGGGCCTCCTTGGCTTCACCTTCGCCGGCGACATCCTCCGCCTAATGGGTAGCGAAGAAAGCGTCATCGAAATCGGCATCGGCTACACCCGCATCCTATTCGGCAGCAATATTGTCATCATGCTGCTCTTCTTGCTCAACGCCATCTTTCGCGGTGCTGGCGATGCCTCCCTAGCCATGCAATCCCTCTGGCTAGCCAACGGCCTCAACATCCTCCTCGATCCTCTCTTCATCTTCGGCATCGGCCCCTTCCCCGAAATGGGCGTACAGGGCGCAGCCGTCGCCACCACCATCGGCCGCGGTACCGGCGTGCTTTTCCAACTCTACATCCTGTTCAAAGGCCGGAGTATCATTCAATTCAGTCCCCATCATTTTCGAATACGCTGGGGATTGATCAAACGCATTGTCGCCATCGCGGCCGGAGGCACCGGACAGTTCCTCATTGGCTCTGCCAGCTGGATTTTCCTCATGCGCATCGTCTCTGTCTTCGGTACTCAAGTCGTAGCCGGCTACACCATCGCCATCCGAATCATCATCTTCACCATCCTGCCCTCGATGGGAATGGCCAATGCGGCAGCAACACTAGTCGGCCAAAATCTGGGGGCGCAGCAGCCCGAGCGCGCCGCCACCTCCGTCTGGCGCACCGCCTTCTTCAATATGCTCTTTCTACTCCTGGTCTCCATCCTATTTTTCACCCTCGCCCCCCAAGTCATCGGCCTGTTTAGCGAAGCACCGGAGGTCGTCGGAGCAGGCGTTGAGGCCCTCCGAATCATCTGCATCGGCTATGTCTTCTTTGCCTACGGGATGGTCATCAGCCAGTCTTTTAATGGCGCAGGAGATACCCGTACCCCCACTATTATCAACTTTTTCTGCTTTTGGATGCTGGAAATCCCGCTGGCCTACTTCCTGGCGCTGTACCTGGAGATGGGCCCCGAAGGTGTCTATTGGGCACTGGGAATTGCCAATACCCTACTAGCCATTATCTGTATTATAGTATTTCGGCAAGGGCATTGGAAAAAGATACAAGTGTAGATCAATCTCTAACAATAATGGGATGAAGGCCCCAGCCAGCTTGCCAGTTGGCGCTGTAAAGAGAGGGGGCCCCCGAGGGCAAACGATCCTCTTCGACTTGCGTCAAATCGATGATGCCACCAAAACCAAAGACCAGACTGGGATCAACAGGTTCTTGCTCTAGCAGCATGGTCCCATAGCCCCCTTCTTGGCCGATCAGCTGGGGGCCGGCGGCCTGAGCGACCAGCATTCCGGCGCGGGTCATGACGGAGGTCTCCGCAACGTGGGCGCCGATGATGATCTTCCAATCCAGCGCCCGTAGGGCCTCGATGAGTTCGAGGGCGCGGAGTACGCCGCCGACTCGGGAGACTTTGATGTTGGCGACGAATTGGCCGGGCAGCGCCTGGATTTGTTCGAGGTCTCGCAGGGTGCAGAGGCTTTCGTCGAGGATAACGGTTTTGCCGGTTTGTTGGCTGAGTTGGCTGAGTTGATGGAAGGCCCGGGGGGCCAGTGGCTCTTCGATAGCCCAAAAGCTGGGGCGGAGTCGATTGAGGTAATTGACAGCCTTTTCAACATCGTGCTTCCAAAGGTTGTTGGCGTCGAGTCGAATAGAAGGCGCCCTACTGAAGACATTGCTGTTTTTCCAAGCCAGCAGCAGCTGATCTAGCTTCTGTTGATCGGTAAGCAGATCGCCGCTCATTTTGATTTTAAAATTATTGAATCCTGCGCCCAGGTAAGCATTCAGCATGCGCTTGTACTGCGAGTTTTTACCGTCGCTGAGCACTGCTGTGTAGGTATATCGCGCACCAGGGTCCGATAAGCCCAGCAATTTTTCTACACTTCCTCCATTTTCCCGAGCCAGCAGATCCAATAGAGCGGTTTCTGCCGCACACCAGGCCGCCGGATGCTGATCAATTTCCTCCCGATGGTCAGCTACCCACTGCTGCAGCTGCTCCAAGCTTTGGCATTCTTCACTAACTTTTGGAAACTGTTGTTCCAACCATTCTAGACAGTCGGCTACCTTCTCGCCCGTTACGTGGGGCCGAGGGCAGCCTTCTCCCAAACCAATGCGGGTCGCCCTTCTGGCAACGACCCAGACGCTTTCTCCGGTTTTTCGCACCGAAGACCCCTGCTTGAAGGTCGCTTTCATAGGTAGGAATAGTCCCCGGCAGTGGAGGCTTAGTTTTTTCATGCTTCCGCAGATTAAAAAATTCTGACACTAAACCAGCCTTATAGACTGGCAACAAAATTGTAAACCGAAAGATAGAACAATCTACCATAAGTTCTTAAATTCAACGCTCAATAACTAAAACCAACCCACACTTGTATGAAATACCTCCTCTCCCTATTGCTCTTTTCCCTTCTCTTACTCGCCAGCTGCTCCCCCAAAGTCACTTCTCAATCGGCGGGAAATTCCGATCAGCAACTGCGCAAAAAAGCCAATGAATTGGCCCATCGCTTCATCATCACCGATGGGCATGTCGACCTTCCCTACCGCCTTCGGGTCAAGAACTTTAAATTGACCAAGGAGTACATCGGCATTCCGGTTGAAACGGATGAAGGGGATTTTGACTTTATTCGGGCGAAAAAAGGGGGGCTGGATGCTCCTTTTATGTCTGTTTATATTCCGGCCTCTTACCAGAAAGACGGTGGAGCCAAGGAGCTGGCGGATTCGCTGATCGATATGGTGCATGGCATCATCGAGGCTCACCCGGATAAGTTTGCCGCCGGAGGCTCACCAGAATTGATTCAGCAAAATTATTTGAAAGGATTGGTTTCGCTACCCATGGGGATGGAGAATGGTGCACCGATTGGTAAAAACCTGAGCAATGTGGCCTATTTTCATCAGCGTGGCATTCGCTACGTTACGCTGACGCATTCTAGAGACAATCAAATCTGCGATTCCTCCTACGATACAACAGGGACCTGGGGTGGCCTCAGCCCCTTCGGACGCGATGTGGTCCAAGAGATGAATAAAGTCGGTATGATGATCGATGTATCGCATATTTCCGACCAAGCTTTCTATCAAGTCATGGAGCTTAGCAAGGCCCCCGTCATTGCCTCCCACTCCTCTTGCCGGACCTTTACCCCTGGCTTCCAGCGCAATATGGATGATGAGATGATTAAACGGTTGGCAAAAAACGGCGGTGTTATCCAGATTAATTTTGGCTCCAACTTTCTCGACAAAGAAGTTCGGCAGCGCTTTAACGAAAACCGAGATAAGCTATTGGGGATGCTGGCAAAAGAAGGGCTCAAGTACAATGATGATGAAGCCAAACCGATTGTTGAGCAATTTCGGAAAGATCATCCGGGCTTATTTGCGGATGTACAAACCGTGGTTGCGCACATCGATCATGTGGTTCAACTAGTTGGAGCTGATCACGTTGGCTTTGGCTCAGATTTCGACGGCGTCGGTGATTCTCTGCCTACAGGATTGAAGGATGTTTCCAATTATCCCAATATCATTTACCTGCTCCTGAAAAAAGGCTACTCCGAAGAAGACATCGAAAAAATATGCTATAAAAATGTCTTCCGCGTCTGGAATCAGGTCAATAAAGTAGCGGCGGGCTGATGCAACGCAATCCAAAACTACTGATCCCCGGCCTGCGCAACTCCGGCCCTGACCACTGGCAAAGTCATTGGGAACGCGCCTATCCAACAGCGTTTCACCGAGTAATACAAGACAACTGGGCGGCCCCAGACCGGGAGGCTTGGACCCTTCGATTGCAGGCCTACCTCACCCAGCATCCTTCGGAAGACTATATCTTTATCGGCCACAGCGTGGGCTGCGCCACCCTACTGCATTGGCATCAGCGTTACGGCCTGCCCGTCAAAGGCTTTATGCTGGTCGCCCCCAGCGATGTGGATCGGCCAGACTATCCCAGCTACATCACTGGCTTCGCCCCCCTGCCCTTGCACAAGCTCCCCTTCCCCAGCCTAGTCGTCGCCAGCGATGATGACCATGTGGTCGACCCGGAACGGGCCCGCTACTTCGCTGATTGCTGGGGCAGTCACTTCCACTTGCTCCGCCAGGCCGGGCACATCGAAGGCAAAAATGGCTACGGCCCCTGGCCCGAAGGATTGGCATTACTACAACATTTTTTAGAACCTTAAAACGATAGCAACAGGCATGAGCGCTCCCTCTATTCACACCATCATCTTCGACCTCGGCGGTGTACTCATCGATTGGAATCCCCGACATTTGTACCGCAAAATATTTGAAAAGGAGGAAGAGATGGAACATTTTCTCCACCATATTTGCACCCAAGATTGGAATGAACAGCAGGACGCCGGACGTTCGACGCGGGAAGCAGCCGATATACTGATCCCGCAATTTCCCGACTATCAAGCACAAATCGAGGCCTTTTACGGCCGTTGGGAAGAAATGCTGGCTGGCCCTATTCAAGGCACAGTAGATATTTTAGATGCCCTTTGCAAAGATGGTCGCTATGAAATGTTGGCGCTCACCAATTGGTCAGCAGAGACTTTTCCAATTGCCCAGCAACGCTATGCGTTTTTGCGGTGGTTCGAAGATATTTTGGTTTCAGGAAAAGTAAAACTCAAGAAGCCAGACCCACGCATTTACCAAATGCTCATCGATCGGCACCAATTACAACCCGAAGAGGCGGTGTTTATCGATGACTCGGCACGTAACATAAAGGCAGCACAGGACTTAGGGATTCATGGCATCCATTTCACCTCTCCTGCGCAACTACGCAGCGCATTGGCGGAATTGGGTATACACCTTCCCTAAATTAGAAGATCAATTAGAGCACCAGGCTTAGTTTTTACAGCCATTACTGCCGGACAATTTTCCGGGAAACTTCCCCTTGCTCAGTAATCAAGCGGAGGAAATAAACGCCCTTGGGCAATAGTTGCAAATCGTAGGTCTGGGAGTACTGTAAGGTGGTCCCCACATTTTCGCTCCACACCTTTTGCCCGCTCATATTAAGGATTTCAAGTTGTAAATTCCCTACCTGTTCCAACTCAAGAGCAAGGTTCAACTGCCCCTCGAAAGGATTGGGATGGACAGTAAATTGGTGGAAGGAAAGCGTATTATTGGTGGAAAGAATAAAGACAGTGAGCGGCTCCGATAGCGTGGTGCAGCCATTGGAATAGGTGATTTCAACGCTGTAATCCCCCGAGTCTTCCACGACTCTGTAAGCCGAAGAATCTGCCCCAGGGATGGCTTCCCCATTGCGAAACCACTGATAAGCGCCCAGACCTGCGGGAACAAAGACCACCTCGCCATCCAAGTCTACTTCCGGGCTGGTCAACTCCTCGCCCATCGTCACTTGGTAGATAATCCCCGAGCCGTGACGAGCCACGTAGAGCTCACCCTCTTGGTCGACACCGAAGGTGCTGATGTCGATGACCGGATCATTAAACACCTCCTCGTTGGTCCAGCCGCCCTGGCCATCCGGCAAGATCGACCACATCAGGCCATTGCAATAATCCGCGTAGAGGTATCGCCCGTAAAGATCGGGCCATCGGCAACCGCGGTAGACATAGCCGCCAGTGACGGAGTTGCAGAAGTTGGACGCTTTGTAGGTCGCCACAGGCTCCGTCAGGTTGAGCGTAGGGGTACAAAGGTTGGAAGGGGCGTTGAAGCTCAGCTCGCCCTCGCGGCAATCCCAGCCATAGTTTTCTCCGCCGGGGCTGGCCGCCGCTTGGAAGTCAATCTCTTCGCGGTTGCGCTGGCCGACATCGCCGATCCAGAGGTCCCCGGTGAGGGCATCAAAGCTAAAGCGCCAAGGATTGCGCAGGCCCAGCGCCCAGATTTCGTCCAGTACATCGCTGTCGTTGACGAAAGGGTTATCGGCGGGAACGGTGTAAGAAGCAGCTCCATTGACATCGATGCGCAACATCTTGCCCAGCAGCGTCTGAGCATTTTGGGCATTGCCCCAGGGGTCTCCACCAGAGCCTCCATCGCCAAAGCCGAGGTACATATAGCCATCCGGGCCAAAGTTAATATCACCACCGTTGTGGTTCCATTGAGGCTGATCGACCTCCAGGATGATGGTTTCAGAATCAGCATCGGCCACATTGGGGTCGGCACTCACCGAATAGCGGGAGACGCGCGAAATACCCGAGCCATTTCCCGTGACATAACTGACATAGAAAAAACCGTTGTTGGCAAAATCAGGATCAAAGGCCAATCCCAGCATGCCCTGCTCATTTTCTCCAAAATTCACCTTATTCTCAATATCCAGGAAGGGGGTAGACAATCGATCTCCGTTTTCATCGAGGACCAGCACGACCCCTTGTTGCTCAACAATGAAAAGGCGACCATCGCCAGCGTGGGCAATATCAGTGGGGCGGTCGAAGCCATTGGCGTATTGGACCAATGCGATGTCTTGCGCATGGAGGCTAAAAGTCAGCATCGCCAGCAAAACGGAGACGAGGTATTTCATGGTTTTTTAGGTTTATTTCATTAAACGTATTGCTTTCTCAATATATTTAAATTTTCCTACTTTATCACCATTTTCCCCTGCCCTCGGTACGCCCCGGTGCTCACTTCGTACCAGTACACGCCCGCAGGCAAGCCTTTGGCGCTCAGCTCCCAATCTTGCCAACCTGCCTCATAATTCCCCACTTGCTGCTGCAGCACCTGACCGGAGAGGTTCATCAATTGCAGCTCCACCCGATCCGCTTCGGGCAAGTAAAAGCGAATGAGGGTTTGCTCGCGGAATGGGTTGGGCGCGTTTTGTAGGACTCGGAAGGGCGATTCAGTAGAGCGGCTATTGGTATTTTCCAGAGCAAGCTGTAGGGCCTCGCCCCGGTTGGTGAAGGCTCGGGCCACCATCCGCTCATTGTTGATGTTCAGAGCAGCGGTGGTCGGCAAAGCGCCGGCGGCTAGGCGGAATTGCAGTTGGAACAGTAGAGCATCCGGGGGCAGTTGGGTGCCGGCCCTGCGCCCCTGTGGCTCGTGCCAGGCGATGGGCAGCCGCCCTTGTTCGAGCTGTTGGAGGCCGGTGTGGGTATCGCTCATCTCCGGTAGTGCAGCGGGGAGGAGACCGACGTAGTGGAGTTGCTGTGGATCGAATTGGAAGTCGAGCTGTAGGGCGGCCATTGGGGAAAAGTGGTCGGCTCGTATGTCGATGGTGAGCAGGTGGGTGGTTTTATCGTAGTGGCTGTGAGTGCGCAGGCGCAGCTCGCGATCAGGAATCTGTAATTGTAGCGGGTCACTGCTGAGGTTGAGATCGCCGGTTTTGATGGCCACAAAATCCTGGTGATCTTGATGTCGATCGAGGGCGGTATAGCTGATCGACTCTGGGAAGGGGCTCTCGAAGGGATTGGTGGGGTTGGGAAATAGGAAATCCGCCGGAACGAAGCGCCAGGAAGTATTGCCTGCGATGCTATCGGTAGTGCCCAAGACCAGCTGTCGGAGTTGAAAGATGTCGAAGGTAGTGAGGGTACCACTGCGATTAATATCGGCGGCAATCATCTGATAGGGCGAGGCCAGGGCTTCAACGTCTAGGATATGCTGCTGAAGCAGGTAAATATCGAAGGTGGTGAGGCCATTGGCCCAGTTGGTATTTTTTTGTGGAATTAAATCATAATCATTACCCGGCGGCAAGTCATTGAGCGCAAATAGGCCATCGTTGGCACTCGACGTCGCCGCTCCACCCGCCAAAAGCAGGGCATTGCCCACCGGCGCACCATCTTCCCGAAAAACCATCCCGCTCACATCCAGCGCAAAAACCACCTCTAAGACCTCACAGTAGGTCACATCACCGCAGGCATTAGTCGCAGTCAGACAGACGGTAAATTCGCTGTTACGATCGTATTGATGTATTGGGTTAGCACCAGTAGAAGGACTGCTGCCGTCGCCAAAGCTCCAACTGTAGCTGGCCGCATCGACGGAAGTATTTTCAAAACTTACCATCTCCCCCTGCATGGTATAATCAAAATCGGCGATCGGTTGAATATCGATATTATTGATGGTCACCGAAGCAGTCGTGGCACAGTCGTTATGGTCGGTTAGGGTAACGGTATACAATCCGCTATTGAGATTGCTAAAAAAAGTATCCACCGTTGCCCCGTTACCGATGTCGAAGCTATAGGGCGGCATACCGCCGCTGGCGGTCACCGAAAAGGAGCCGTTGTTCTGGTCACAGCTGGCGTGAACGATATTGCTGACGCTCATGAAGGGGGCGGGAGAATCCCCCACCGTCAGCTCCTGCTCCGCCGTACAGCCTACAGCATCGCTCACCGTCGCCATATACGTCCCCGAACTGAGCCCAATAAATATCCCGCTAGCCGAAGGCCCACTGCCCAAATCAAAGCTGTAAGGCCCCAAACCACCCATCGCCGACAACTCCACCATACCATTCGGCAAACCACAACTGGCATCATTGACCTGATCCACACTCAAACTAGGATAGCCACTATTCCCAATACTCAAACTAATCGTATCCCGACACCCCAAAGCATCAGCCGCAATCACCGTATAGTCCCCGGCCACCAGGTTACCCACCTGCGCATCCGGCTCCACCTCATTATTCACCCAATAGCGAAGCGCCCCATTGGCCCCCGAGGCCACGATCTCAAAGCTGCCGTTAGCCAGATCACAGCTCGCATCATTGACCTGATCAAAGCTGAGGGTCAAAGTGCATCCCAAGACCAATTCCTGACAAGCCGTATAAGTTGAAGTATTGCCCAGTATATCCACTGCCAGCGCCGTCACCTGCTCTCCACCGGCCAGTTGTAGCGTCGAGGCAAACGGTGCACTCAGCCCCCAACGGCCATTGATCACCGTCGCCTGCCCGAGGTAGTAGCGCCCCTGACAAGGCACCCCAACGCAGTTTGCTGGCTGGTCGATGTAGACTTCCACTACGTCCGTCGTCGCTCCACTCCCCCCGATAAAAACCGTAGAGGCCGTATCGATTTCCGGTGGCAGCAGCTCCAAATTAGCCGTCCCAATCAGATTGATCGGAATCGAGTCGTTGCAGTACAAGCTATTCCGGCGCAGGCGACAGCCATAGGAGGCATTGCTGACCCGAATACCCACCTTATGATAAGCGATGGTATTCCCCTCGCCGGGCTGCGTCCCGCCAATGAGGTGATTATCTCCACCGTCGAGAACGACAATACCGCAGTGCTCATTAGGTAATTGAATACTTTGGGTATAATTGGTGCCCAGGATATTGGACTGAATTTTACAGCGATCCGCCCCCGATTTCAATACAATGCCACAGCCATTCCAAGGGCCAGTATTGGGGAGGGTGGGAAAATAATCTTGCTCCCAGCCATTGGCGTAAAGGACATTCCCCTTACGCGGTGCACCAACGACAACATAGTCCACTCCCGTAATGTCGATCCCATCATCGGGGAAATTCCGAATCTCCAAGCCATAAATCTCGCAATAGGGGCCCTTGACCCACAGCGCATTAATCGGCCGGTCCCAGTCGTGGGCACTGCCGTCGAGGATAATCAGCGGGCTATAATCATCGCCCTGACCAAAGCCGGGCTGGCTACTGCCGTCGATGATGGTGCTAATATCTTCCAAGGCGGGCAGGGCCTCCCCGCTGGTGTTGCCAACAAAAATCCGATGGAGGCCGGGGCCGGGAATATTGAATTTGATGATGTTGCCACCGGGGGTAGCATTGGCGCACTCGATGGCCCCGCGGAGCGAACCCAGACCTTCGTCGGCTTCCGTAGTCACCCAAATGGTGCCATCAGGCTGGGTGCAGGGGGAATTGCCCGCTACCACGCGACAGTCGGCGAAGGTCGAGCTGTTGCCTTGATTATCTGTAGCGATGGCTGTGAGAATGCTACTCCCGGTGAAAATGGTACCCGGAACGGTGGTCAAATCGAAGGCCCAAGTGCCGCCGACGGCGATGGTGGTACCGAGATAGGTACGGCCCTGGCAGGGGCGATTCGCGCAGGAATTGATGGTATTGGCGTAGACATCGACGATGGCGCCGTCGATAGCGGTGCCGCTGGCCGTGTAGCGGTTGGCCTCTTCGATAACTGGGGCGGCAATGCCGTTGTTGGCGTTTTGCTGCAGGTCAATAGTCAGGGTATCGTTGCAGTAAATGGAGTTGCGTAGGAGGCTACAGCCCGTCGATCCATTGCGGATAGAAATGGCAACTGGATGGTGGGCGATCACATTGCCCATCCGAATATCCGGCCCACCGATGAGGTGATTATCACCGCCGTTGCGAATAAGGATGCCGCAGTATTCATTGCCGATGTCGAATCCTTGATTATAGTCGGTTCCAATAATATTGCTTTGAATGCGGCAGTTGTTGGCTCCTCGTTGGAGCACAATACCACACCCTTCCCAAGGCCCGGTGTTGGGGACATTGGGGAAGACGTCCTGATCTGAGCCATTGTTGTAGATCACATTGCCTCGGCCGGGCGCACCGATTTGAACATTGCTGGCTCCACTGACATCGATGCCATCGTCGGGAAAATCGTGGATGGCGAGGGCGTAGATGGCGCAGGCGTCCCCGAGCACCCAGAGGGCATTGATGGGGGTCGTCCAGGGGTGTCGGCTGCCGTCCAGTTCGATGAGGGGGCGGGGGGTACCGATGCCGGTGTAGCCGGGCTGGCTACTGCCGTCGATGAGGGTACCGGGATCGCTGAGCGCGGGCAGGGCCTCGCCGGTGATGCTGCCTACGTAGATGATATGGTTGCCGCTGCCGGGGATGTTGAACAGGATGGTGTCTGGACCGAGGCGGCTGTTGGCACAGTCGATGGCGAAGCGGAGCGAGCCGGGGCCCTCATCTTCGGTGGTTGTAACCAGGATGGGGCTGGTATTGCCGGGGCAGGCGACCAGCGATTGGCTAAAGAGGAGGAGGCATAAGATGCTGCTGAGTAGGTGTAGCCCTTTGTTCATGGTTGCTTTTTTCATAGTTCTTGAGATTGTTGTTTCAAACAGGTTCTGAAATACCGCTTAGAGCGAAGAACAGACTGTTCTCACTTAGAAATTTGGGGGGATTCAAACGAGGGTGTGTGGTAGGTACCGGTTTTTGTTTCCTTAAAAGTAGGAAATTATACGGATTTGGATGAGGTATTTCTCTACTTTATTAAGAACTAAGGGTAAGCGGAGTACGAGTAAGGAAGGGTTGACATATTGGACCACAAAAAATCTCCTGAAAGGCAAACACCTTCAGGAGATTAACAGAGGACAATTCGGACTAAAGGTACAGCCGAATCTGCTTGAAGTTATGAACTTCTCAGTTGACGACCACAAAAGGTTTGGTTTTCACCCCTCCTGTCGAAGGCTGTAAAACGGACATCATATAGACTCCGGCCTGGTAATTATCCAATGCAATGGAAAGCGTTTGACCGGAAGCAGGGGTCGTTTGCTGGCTTCGATGGAGGACTTGCCCTAAAGTATTGACAATAACGATCTCTATGGCTTCGCTGAATTGCCCATTGAGGGTGATATTGATCAGCGAACGAGTTGGATTGGGAGCGAGTTGGAAGTCGAGGTTTTCTGGGCTTATTTCTTCTATAGGTGTTGTTCCTTCTTTGATGTTGAATCTGATTTCAGAGAGGCCATAGCAGTTGGTGCCGCCCCAGTTATCGACAGCAGTAATGAGGAGGTAGCGAGCGGTGAGGCCGTCGAGATCAAAGCCGGCGGAGCCGGCATAGTCGGAGGCTCCGGTCCCCTGCGCTACTTGAAAGCTCCCCCACTCCGTCCAATTCTGGCCATCCAGGGAATAATCAATGTTCACATTTTTAAATCCCCTACCGAGATTTCCTGCTTCATTGACATTCCAAATCTGCGAAGTCCCCAGTGTGTAGGCAAAGCCTAGGTCATACATCAACCAATGTCCGTCCCCTCTCTGCGGATTCGGACTTTGTTGCGTTTGACAAGAGGTCCAGTGGTTATTCCAGTCTCTGCTGTAGCATTGACCGTTTAATTGGAGGGAAGCAAGGAGGCATACGATGAAGATTGATAGGCTAGATTTCATATTAAATAGTCATTTAAATCTTAATAAACTTGAAATAATGCTCCGAGGTGGCTTGCCCAACAGCGAGGTAATAAATCCCTGGCTTCAGGCTTTTGATGTTCAAAGAACGCTGCCCCGCCTCAAGCACCTGTTCTCTCACTTTTTGTCCAGTATTATTGTAAATGCTGATGCGCAAATTGCGGTTATCATCACCAGAACTGCTGACATATAGGCGCTCATGGGCCGGATTGGGAAAAAAATGAACCCCTACCTGCTGCGCTCGGCTAGTTACCGCACGAATCTCTGAATAACTGCTCCTACCGTCCAGATCAAACTGCTCTAAGCGGTAGTAGGCTACGGGGTGGTTGGCCGCCGCGCCGAAAGCTTCTTCGTCTGAGAACGAGTAGAAGCTTCGGCCGGAGCGGACATAGCCAATGCGCCTCCACAGCGCACCATTAAAGCTCTTCTGAATATCGAAATAATCACTGTTGACTTCCGAGACAGTCTCCCAAGTCAACAATGCCGTATTTTCGTCTTGTAGCTGCGCATCGAAGTAGAGGTATTCTACGGGCAATACAATTCCACTGGTAATCTCAAAACGGACCTCAGCCAGGCCGTAGCAACTGGGGTGCCCCCAATTATCAATAGCAGAAATCAACACATAGCGTACCAAGCGCCCATCGAAATCAAAAGCCTCAAACCCTGCATAATTATTCAATCCATTGGCTCTTTCCAACTCATAGCCGCCCAGTTCCGTCCAATTGACACCATCGGAAGAGTAATCCACCACCACATTTCTAAAGCCAATATTGGTTTTTCCGGTTTCGTTGGTATTCCAGATGCGGGCAGTCGTCAGGCTATAGAGGTCTCCAAAATCATACATGATCCAGTGGCCCAGGTTGCGGGCGGTATTGGGGTTGGAACTTTCCTGACAAGAAGCCCAGGTGTTCTCCCAGGATCGGTGCTCGCCATTGATGCAAGGCGACTGAGCCGATAGGGAGTAAATCATACTTAGTAAAATACCGAAGGTCAAAAAATTGCTTTTCATCTCTTTTGATTTGAAGGGACCTGAGGTAAGCCGGAGCTTACCCCAGGCAAAATCTAATGAAAATGGTTGTCATATATTAAAGCGCGATTAAGCTTGCATAAATCCGATTGGGGGCGTCGCACTGGGGCTATAAAAATTGAGAATGTTGGGGAATATATTTTGCAAGTCGGTATTCGATACCCCAAACCATTGGGCCAGTTCCGCAAAATACTCATCGGTAGAAAGCGTAGGAATCAAAACGCCGTTGCCCACATCCAGGCTGCTGTTTAAGGCCAAGTCGGGATAGGTCCCGTAAATTTGCCCCCCATTTACCTTACCGCCCATCACCATCGCATTACCCCCCCAGGCATGATCGGTACCATTGCCATTGGAAGTCAGGGTACGGCCAAAATCGGAGATGGTGAAGGTGGTGACATCATCTGCTACCCCCAGCTCATTCATAGCATTGTTGAATTCATTGAGGGCCCTGCTGACCACCGCCAGCATTTGCGTTTGGGCATTCAGCACCTCATCGTGGTGGTCCCAGCCACCGAAGGTGATGAAGAAGGTTTGGCGACAGACATTGAGGCTGCTGCGGGCGGCGATGGTTTTAGCGACCATATTCAAACTCTGGGAAAGGTAGCTGGGGGAAAAAGTCGTACTCAGATTTACTCCTCCAACCGCCGTACTGAACAGCTCGTGAGTCGATTGAGAATTCTTAATCACATCGGCGTAACTCTTTCGAAAAATATCGGTGTACTGCTGCTCCATTAGGCTGTTGATAGCAGTAGTCTTGACCTGCTCAAGTAGGTCACCGTTGCCGTTGCCATAGCCTTCGATTCCGACGCTGCCCGTACCTTCGGGGCGGATGGTATACTCGGCGACCGAATTCCCTGATTGGAAAATATTCCTTCCAGAGAGGGAGATGTTCATCGATATATTCTGATTGGCGTTCATGCTGTGCAGAATATCGGCCATCCGGCCTCCCCAACCGTAGGCGGATCGACTCTGGGGGACGGAGGTCTGCCACTGTTGAATTTGATCGGAGTGGGAGAACAGCCCCAGCGGTACCCGTACCCCTCCGCTTTCGTACTGCGCCTTGGTAGTCGGCTCAACGAGGGTACCGACATTGCTGACCAAGGCCAGCCGGCCAGAGTTGAATAGCTGCTGGACTTCGGGCATGGAGGGGTGGAGCCCCAGCGAGGGCTGGTTGCCCACCAGCGGGTTTAAGCCCAGCAGGGTGTTTTGGGCCAGTGCGAGGTTAGAGCGGGTCGTCGCGTAGGCGGCGTAGGCTCCACTCTCGGTAGGCACCAGCATATTGAAGGAGTCGTTTCCTCCGGCCAGCAGGATGCATACCAGGGCCTTATAATTGCCGGAGCCCGTGGTGGTGGCCAGCTTTGCCGTACGGCCTGCGGCCGCATTGGCCATCCCCAGGTTAAATAAAGTGGAGAAAAAAGTCGTCGTGCCGATAGCCGCACAGCTGGCGGTCCCCAAGAATTTTCGGCGGTTCATTTTGTGATCTTTACCCATAGTCAGATAGATGATTATTATTTTAGAAAGGCATAGTCTGGTGAAATCAAAATCAGATAGAGGGCCATTGCCAGGCGATCCTCCTCTATCAGCTGCGAAAGTGCATTGACGATGATGGTCTTGCTGGCGTCAGAAAGCTGCCCGCAGGCCAGCAGGATGTCGAGGCGATCTACCAGTGCGGTGGGGTTGTCGGCCAGTTCCCATTCGTCGTCAAAGTCTAGTATCGGTTCCGAAGGCAGTTCGCTGTGTTCTCCGGCATCTATAAAGGGCAGCTCCTCGAAGGTCCAGTATTGAACATTGTTGATAAACCCAATGGAAGTCGTAGAATTATGAATTTGAAACACCGGAGCCACCAAATTTTGATCGGCAATGGGGCCGTTGGGTTGATACTCCGGCGAGTAGAAATTGAAGACGCTGGAGGCAAACAGCGGAACCTGTCCAACCGTAGCAAGCCAGTCGTCCATCGTGGTGGCAAACCACTCTCCACTGTTACCAATGGCCTCCGCATTAAAGGCCCGCATAAAGCCGGAGTAGCGAACGATGGGCTCCCGCAATTTCCCACGATAGGGCGCATTGGCCACATCGCATTGGCGAGCTTCCTCATCCAGCAGGATGGCCTTGACTACCGCTTTTAAATCTCCTCTCACCCCCTGGCCATTGTCGTTGAAGGCATTGGCCACCCGATTGACGTAAGCGGGGCTGGGGTTGGAGGAAACTAGGAATTGAATCAGGGCTTTGCCGATGAAGGGGCCTACATTGGGGTGATTGTGTAGGTTGTCCATCGCATCATTGAAGTCTTGCAGGCCAGTTTGCCCTGCGGGAACAATTTGCCCATTCAGCAGGGTTTTGCTGCCGGGTTCGTGCCATTCTTCGAACATCGCCATTGGATACATGGCTATTAACCCATCTTCCATAGGTACCCCCCAAGGGTGGCCCGGGATGCCGTTGCCGAAGCCGGTAAAAATCTTCGCAAATTCCCGAATATCTGCATTGTTGTAAGTAGGAATAAAATTACCGGAGGCATCGAGCTTGCGCGTCCCATCATTATTTAATTCGTACAGTCCAATGGAAAAGAGCTGCATGACTTCTCGCGCGTAGTTTTCGTCAGGATGAATATTATTAGCTGGATCAGATTTGGGGTTGAACATATGGCTCAGGTAGAGGCCCATAGAGGGATTGCGGCTGACCTCGCTGAGCAGTTGTCGATAGTTGCCGAAGGCATTGCGGTTGAGGACATCGAAGTAGTAGGTAGAAAGCTCCCCGTGGTCTTCAAAGAGGTCACTGCCCACCGAGGAGATGACAAAAATCTGGCTGAGGGCGTGGGTTACGCGCTGCCGCAGCAAATCCGGCCGCTTCAGCGTCCAGTTCCACCAGGCTATACGAAACGACATCATTCCCCCAAAGGCATCCGGCCCCCCGGACATGCTGGCCTCAATTTGCTCAACCATATCGGTCATGTTGAGCTGCGGGATGGCCAGTTGCTCATCGATCCAAGCCTCGTAGCCGATCTGCGCTACTCGCTCTATCATTTCGTAATCGTAGCCTAGTGTTGCCTGCGCCAGAAAGCGAGAGGCGTCTTTGAGTTGCCCAATCTGGTCGAGCGGAAAGCCATCAACGGTTGTCCCACCGTTGTTCGTATTATTTTGGTTATGACTGGTAATAACGGTGACCCCTGCATTGTGCCCTGCTCCTATGTAATCAGTATACTGTTGTGCCAGTAGCAAATGGCTGGTGAAGCAAGCGATCAAGGCCAGCAAGTATTGTTTCATTTGCGTAATTTTTAAAGGATTGAAAAATGTGCGTTTACAGGGATAAAGAGGGAAGAGAGGTTTACCCTACCGAGAAAGGAACTTTTTTCTAAAAAAAATAAAAGCAGGTGCTAAGAGGAAGTTAGAGGGGGGGAGAAAAAGAAAACCTGAGCTATGTAATCATAACTCAGGTAACTGGGAATTAATTATAATGCTAGCCTAGTGCTTTGATGTAGTTTTGCATCGTACTAATGTTTTCGTCATAGGCGGACTGCTCGCCGATGCTAACACCGGAGGTGCTCCGTACAAAGGGCTTGAAGGGAAGCTGGCGTTCAGCGAAGTTGGTATTGAAACCATCAGGTTGCAGGGTGTCGCCGTTCAGACCGATGGCCCAGAAATTCGACTGGTAGCTCTTCAAGGACTTGATGATCGCATTGCCCGCATCCGTTTCGCTCTTCCGAATTCCCGCCATGTAGGTTTCCAGGGTTTGAATATTGGCATCATAGGCTTTTGATGAACCGATAGTTACCCCCTTGTTGACGACGTAGTAGGAGAAAGGCAGATTTCTTTGGGTGAAAAAAGTCAGAAATCCATCGGGTTGAAAGGTACTTCCATTCAATCCAATTCCCCAGTTTTTAGACTGGTAGCTTTTCAGTTCTTTAATAATGTTTTGGCAATTTTGAATTTCTTTATCGCCGGGCATTTCTACTTTTGTGAGTGCCATGATTAAAAAGTAATTTAAGGTTAAAAAATTGAGAATAATCAACTGTAATTAGTTGCTTTCGATAGGACAAAGATGAAGCAAAATAGCGCGGCGCAAATCTGCAAAAATACCAGATTCTTCAAAGCAGGTAAATCTAACGAGTAAAGCAGGTAATATTACCTGCTTTTGTAAAGGGCGTAATTCAACAGCTTCAACTAATCGCCTTTTTTAGGATATTACAAACTCAATTTATTTCTAAAACAAAAATCACTCACCATGAAAAAATGCAACTTGATATTTGTTCTGTTCTTACTTTTTTTCTGCTGTTTTATAAGCTGCAAAAACAAGCAAGTATTTATTCCCACTAATACAGAAATGTCTCCCGCTGTGGCGGACAGCACAATAAGCCGATATGTTGATATTTATGGCCGTACTGGATTACGATATTTGGTAGGTGCCAATAAGGACTCTGTTCTGCTTCCTCGCTTCTTTAAGATTCACAAGCTCAGCTTCAAAAAATTACTCCATGGCCAAAGCGAAACCCTCTTTGCTCGTCTTAATGCAAAGAAAGTAGTGAATGGCTCGGCAGATACTGTAGCCGTCTCGAACCTTCTGTTCTACGACACCCGACCTACTAGTAATGATGGACTAAGCGATACAAAATTTAAGACCATAGTAGATTATTGCCGTAGCTGTCCAATTAACTGTAATGATGATTTCTCCACTGACCCCATCTGGATTGACACGATCAGCAATAAAGAGGCGAACGATAGGATAGCCAGGTACAATGCCATCTATGGTTCCAAAAACACCGTGCGCTATATGACAAATGAAGATGCTAGTAAGTTAGACAGTGTATTGATTGCTCGATATTATTCCTTTAGTAAGTCAGATATTGTAAAAGTGCTGGATACCTTAGAAATCCAAGAATATTTTTACATTAGTATTGGAGCAAAAAAAGATTCTATCTCAAGCGATTATATTTCTGATTTGATCTTTCATCGTAATCAACCTAAGCCCAGCGGTGACTTGGTGCTCCAAAATGATGTATTCTACGATGTCACGATGCCTTGTCCCTACATTTGTGGCGATGAAGAAGATATTGCTGTCAAGTGATTTTTAAGCGACCACATCACGACAACTAAAGTAAGACAAGAGGACTGGCCGGCATCTACCGACAGTCCTCAATTATATAGTACCTTTACAATAAATGCTCAATGAGAGGGATAGACATTATCATCACGGTGACCAATTGGCAAGGCTACATCATGTCACTTTGCTGTTTGCTGTGCTTCCTTTATTTTTCTAAATTATCGGCGGCACAAAAAATCCTGTCCTACTATTTGTTTTTTCTATTGATTATGAATACGAGTATGCGATTGTTGTCGCTAGAACGCATTAATAATATGGCCATCACCCATATGATTAGTCTGGGAGAATTTATTTTTTTGTCGCTCTTTTTTCGGGAATTGCTGAAAGGGAAATTCTTCCTGGGTAAATACTTCCGATTTTACCTGGCGATAGGCGGTGGGCTGATTATTGCCAATACCTTATTTATAGAACCCCTCCATACGTTTAATACCAACGGTAAAGTGCTGGTATTATTTATCATTCTCTTTTTTGCAACGGCCTTTTTTTATGATCGCTCCCAACAATTAATGGAGGTCGACCTCCACGAAAAGACAACGAGGTTGATCAATTCTGCGCTATTGCTTTATTACTCCGGAAGTTTTTTTGTCTACCTGTTTTACAAGTTTACCCAAAGAGATGAAGTTTTCTATTCTGTGGAGATGATGGTCTTTAATGCTATTCTCTATCTGATCTTCACCCTGCTGATTTTAATGGCTATCTTGCAGGTTACTTTACAGGGTCAAAAAACGGTGGAGGGATAAGTCAAAAAGAAAGCTTAACTTGGTGTTGCTATTGTTTAACAAACCTCCGAGACCATGACCCAAATTGGTATTATCGATGATGAAGTGCTGTTTCGAAAGGGCCTTTGTCGGCTGATCGAAGATATTGAAACGGCCAATGTCTTGCTGGAAGGCAATCATGGTCAGGATTTATTGGAACAGTTGGAGGCCCGCAAAAACGCCGGGCAAGACCTGCCGGATTTGCTGCTATTGGATTTGCAGATGCCCGTTCTTAATGGTGTAGAAACGGCCAAAATACTGCAAGAACAATATCCAGCCATTAAAATTATTGTGCTCTCCTCTCACTTTAGCAAAGCCTTCGTACTGAATATGATCGAGGTGGGGGCTTCGGCTTTCATGCCCAAAAGTGCGCCTCCCGAAGAGATGGAAATGACCATTCAGCAGGTGGCCCAAAAGGGCTATTTCTACAGTGAGCAAGTCATGGCCATCATCACCGAAAATCTGCGCAGTAAGCAGAAGCCCAAAGCCAGTTTTGCCGTACAGCTTACCCCTCGGGAAAAAGAAGTTTTACAATTGATCTGTCAACAATACACGGCGCAGGAAATCGCAGAAAAGCTATTCATCAGCCGCCGGACGGTGGAGGGGCATCGCAATAATTTACTGATGAAGCTCAACTGCCGCAACATCGCCGGGCTGGTCGTCTTTGCGCTACAAAATCAGCTGGTCAAAGTGGAGCCTTCACAGTTCTGGTAATCACCGCCCGAAGGCCGCCCTCCTCCCTGGACTCGTAAGCGATGTGGGCCGCACACATCGCCAGTCGGCTCTCAATATTTTGCGTCCCCAGGCCCTTTCGCTCTTCCAATCGCGCCAGCTCAAAACCCCGACCATTATCCTGATAAATGACCGTAAAGGCTGGCGGCTCGGTACGAAATACTACATGCACCTGGGTGGCCGCACCGTGGGTGATAGAATTTTTCAATAATTCCTGAATCACCCTAAATAAATTCAACTCTATCAATTGATCACCAATACGCTCCTGCGCCTGGCTATCATCAAAATCGAAAGTCAATTGGGTATTTTGGTAAGCATCCTGCAATTCTTTGATGGCAGCCACCAGGCCAAAATCGGCCAGAATAGGGGGCAGCAAGTCATGAGAAATTTGACGGGTGGCAACGATGGTCGTTTTGAGCAGTTGCTCTACTTCCTCAATAGCTTCGCTTACCTTGGGCAGGTCGCCTGTTTTTCGCTCCAGGAAACGCAAATTCAGCAGCATCACATTCAACTTAGACCCAATTTCATCGTGCAGGTCTTCTGCGATGCGCTTGCGCTCTTTCTCCTGTGTTTTGATATTAGAAAACAACAGTTCCTGCTGATGTTCCAACTGAAGCGCCTGCTGCTGCATCTTTTCGTTGAGCAACTTGCTTTGAGCAGTAAAAAAAACGACGATCAATCCGATGGCAAAAAGCAACATGGCCAAGATGCCCGTAGCGATCAAGAAAAAGAAATCATGGGGTTGAATGCTAGAGTCCATCGAAAATAGGCTTGGATGTTTTATACTTGCTCCGAAAAATAGTTATTTTTCAACAAACAAGATGCAAACAACTACTCATTTCCAAGACACCCGAAAAACCACATTGGGCGTAAACTTGAGCAGCAGCCGATCCTGAATACTCAGCTGGTATTCTTCCTCCTCATCATCAAAGAAGGCAAAATATTCTCGGCTCAGGAAGTTATTGCGGTTGTAGAGGTTGAGAAAAGACAGGCCCGCCATCCCCGTCCCTCTTCGATTTCGGGAGCGAAAGTTGTACAGAATGGAAGCGTCCAGCCGGTGGTACACCGGCAGGCGGAGCGCATTGATTCGATCAAATTCTAGATTGGGGCGCGGTTCATCATTAACGATAAGAATGCCGTCGGACGGGGTGTACCATCGACCTGAGGTATACCTCCAACTTAGCGAAAAATACCAGCGCTTGTAATTAAATTGCTGAACGAAGGTCAGCGAATGGGGCCGATCGTGGGAGGCCGGAAAAGGTTCCTCCTCATTATAAATATCAAAGTTGTACTTGACTCGACTGTAGGTATAGGACAGCCAAGTCTCATAATGCTTCCAGCGCCTTTTGAGCAGCACATCCAGGCCCCAGATTCGTCCGCTGCCCTCAGCATAGAGGGAATCGGCAAAGGGTTCAATTAGAGTAGTAGAGAAGGAAGTCAGGCCAGAAAGCTGCTTGTAGTAAGTCTCGACCTCTACTTGAAACTGGTCATTGTGGAATAAAATACCCGCAGAATAATGATTGCCGGTCACCACAGGGATGCCATTATCAGCATCGCTCAGGGCCCATAGCTCCTGCCCCAATCCCAAATTATTGGGTTCGATCAGCTGGGCAACAAATTGATTATAGCGCCCCAAGGCAGCCTTGAATTGCCACTTTTTACTGGGTAAATAATGCAATGAGAGCCGAGGTTCGACATAATGTCGATCTAAACCAACGACGTAATTCCAGCGCAAACCAGCGTTCAGACGCAGCTTCTTTTGCCAAAAAGGAATCAGCATGAGGTAGCCCGAATGCAAGATATTTTCATCTTGATCATTGGCCCATAGGCCGCCTCGATCCCCAAAAGCTCGATCGACACGGATGTCCGAAAATTGATAGCCAACATCCAACTGCAGGGCCTCCGAAAACTGCAATTGGTTATTCCACTGTACGCTGAAGTCTTTGACCTCATTGCTCAAGGTGAAAATCTCCCGATCCTGTTCCTGGATAAAGCCTTCGGTGGTACTAAAGTCGTTATCGAGTTGGGTGTAGGAAAATTGGACCTTCGATTGCCAGAAATCCGGTTTTTCGTACTGCCAGGTGGCACTCAAGCCTCTATTTTCAGTATCTATCCCATACCTCAGGCTAAAGTTGTCGATAGAATCCAAAGACAGATAGTCCAACTTGTCCGTTACACTGAAGAAACTCAACGACAGTTGATTCTGCTCGTTGGCCTGCCAGAGCCATTTGGCATTGAGGTCGCTGAAGACAAAATCTTGCTCCACCTGCAGGTCATCGGCGGCGCTGACATAATTCTGTTCTTCATTGAGGGCGCCCTTGGTGAAGACCCGCTGCGCCAGCTTCTTGTAAGTAGGGCTTTCGATAATGTCGGTGTAGGCTCGGCGGGCCGACAGCAGCAAAGAAGACTTCTTAGCCACCAACGGCAGCTCCACCGAAGCATCTGCATTCATAAAGTTGAGGCCGGCATTAATCTTCACCTGCTCTGCTACCTTGCTCCGACTGCTAATATCAATCACCCCCGCTACCCGGCCGCCGTAGCTGGCTCCAAAGCCACTTCGATACACCTTAACATCATCAACAATGTAGGGGTTGAAGGCCGAGAGCATACCAAAAAAATGACCGCTATTGTAAATCGGAATGCCATCCCAGAGAATCAAATTCTGGTCCGGCGTGCCGCCCCGAATATTCAGCCGACTGGCCGATTCGTCCTGGCTTTGGATACCCGGCAGCAGCTGTACCATTTGTAAGACATCGGCCTCGGTCAGCCCGGGCACTACGGCGATTTTATCGGGCTGCAGCTCCATAAATTCCAGCTCGTTGCTCTGCCGAATCCCACGAGTGACGTACTCCTTGACCAGCACTTCGGAGAAGGAGAAGGCTTGCAGGGGCAGTAGGATGTCGGGGCAGGTGCGGAGTTGGGCGACGGTCCGCTGCTGGGGCTGGTAGCCGACGTAGCTGAACAGCAGCGTATCGGTCTCCAGGAGGGGGCCGCGCCAGCGGAAGGTGCCGTCTTCCTCGGTGCTGGTGCCTTGGTTAGAGGAGAGGGCGATGGTGGCGTAGGGCAGCGGCTCCCCCTCAGCGTTGACCAGGCGACCGCAGATGCTGCGCTCGGGCGCTTGCTGGCCTGGCCGCCGCTTGAGGATGATGTATTGCTGGTCGATCCGCTGGAATTCGATGTTGGTGTTGCGGAAGATGATGGCCAGGGCAGTATCCAGGGGTTGGTTTTGGAAAGAGGCGTCGACGATTTGGTTGGCGACCAGTCCTTGGGTGTAGGTGAAGACCAGCTGATGCTCTTGTTCGAGCTGGGTGAGGACTTGAGGGAGGGGGACGGAGGGGAAGTCCGCGTCGATGGTGACCTGTGCGAAGAGAGCCGTAGGCAATGCGCCAAAACATAATATCAAAAGGTATCTCATCATACCGATTTCAGAACCATCATTTAAGCCATCAAGCAGATAGCAGTTTTACTTATCTGAAAACCCGAACGGTGCGGCCCTCAAGCTGGTAGTTGTACTCGATAGATGAAAATACGATTTCTAGTGCTGAATTTAAATTATTATGCGGAAATCCTCCGGTATAGTCTCTGATTGAATTCAGTTGAGCCGGATAGTCGATGTCAATATCGTACTGCCGTTGCAGTTCTTCGAGCACCTCAGCGAAGCGTACTTGCACAAATCTGGACTGTCCGGCTGTCCAGGAAGGCTCCGCTGATTGCGCTACGAATTTCCTTTTTTGTACAATCCGCTGATTATCAGCCATCAATCGCTCCCCCGGCAGCAGCAGCTCCGGGTCCTCCAATCCACCGAAGCTAAGGCCGACCTTTCCGGTGTAGCAGGCCAGGTCCATTTTTGTTGCTCTGGATTTCACATTAAAACTCGTTCCGAGCACCTGAATATTGCCTCCGGCTGTTTTTACCACAAAAGCCTCGCCCTTTTTCACCTTAAAAAAGGCCTCTCCCGACAGATCCAGGTGGCGTTCCTGCAAAAAGTTGGTTTTATCATAAGTCAAGCGAGAATCGGCATTCAGCCAGACTTCCGAGCCATCGGGCAAAAGCAGTTGCTCCTGCGCGGCGACCGCCGTCACCACGACTTCCAGCTCCCCGCCCCTATTCCACAAGGCCCAAAAGGCCACCAGCAACAGTACGCTAGCTGCGGCGGCGGCGGCCCACCAGGCCCCGATGCGGCGCTTTTTAGCCTCCTTGACCGGAGTCGGCGCTCCGATGCCCGCTTTGCGGCGAATGGCCTCCCAGCCCTCCTCCTTATTGCGCTCGGGGGGGTGCAGAGTAGCAGAAGTTTGGGCAATTTTGGCGTATAATTCAAAATCCTCCTGCGCCTCAAACTCCGCTAGCTCCTTTTCGCTCAGCTCATTATTGAGCCAGCGCGCCAAGAAGGTATCATCTTTGAATTGATCTTTCATTACATTATCAACTTATGTTTGCTAATCATATAAACGACAAACTTCCTATTTTCCCTAACGTCCCCATCAAATATTACCAATTTGTGCTCTTAAATACAGCAAAGCCTTGTGCATGCGCTTTTCGACGGCCTTTTGGCTGATGCCCAGTGCTTCGGCAATCTCGCGGTATTTGAGTTGGTCAATTCGGTTCATCAAAAACACCAGCCGCTGCGGCTCCGGCAGGCTATCAATGGCTTTGTTGAGCTTATCGCGAAATTCTTGTTCTTCCAATAAAAACTCAGGGTCCTCTACAGTATGGGTCTTCACCGGAAGGGCCTTGAATTTTAGTTGAACTTTTTGGTGCTTAAATCGATCCAGCAACTTGTTATTCAACACTTTAAACAAAAATCCTCTGGCCTTCTCTACGGGTACGGAAACACAGTTTTTCCACAACTGCACGTAGGCATCCTGCACCGCGTCCTCGGCAAAGCCACTGTCTTTGGACTTGTAGTACATAAAATTGCGCAGCGCATCCGAATATTGCTCGTACAATATCCGAAAGGTCTTTTCACTACAGGTATTCTCCTCTTTATTCATTTGAAAGGAAAAATAAGGTATTTTCGGCACATATCTACGCTGGTCCCAGATCGTCTTGATCCAAGGGTACGAAGGAGAAAGATATTAAAACAATAAAAATATCAATCAATTATCATATTTTACCCATTAAATTGCTTTCCCCTCTTCTATTAGTGCCCAAAACATCTTATCTTTACCCCGGTAGAAAATACCTCCATCCTGATTGCATCTTAATAATCTGATCTCAGCCTGTAAAATGACAGGTTCCCACTTACCGATTTCACACTAAAAGTCCGCTTTTTAGGCAGGATTTTCGTTTATACTGTTGAAAGAACTCCCATGAAATATCTGAACGTATACTTTGTATTCGCCTTTACTGTATTGTTGTCTGTTGTCGAGCTAGAACGTCCCTTCTACAGTAACACCTATAGTAAGTCTGTACACTATACTTCAGCGTCCTCCCCCACACGCACCCTAGTCGCTACGCCTACCATTGATTCCCTTGCACTAGTGGCCATTTACAACTCCACCAACGGCTTCTTCTGGACCCATCGCTGGAACCTCAACGACCCCGTCAGCAACTGGTTTGGAGTCGATTTAGATAGTGAGGGCTATGTGGTAGAAATTCACCTGAACAATAATCGCCTCGACGGCACCATCCCGACCGAGATTGGCAATTTCAGCCGTTTGCGGTATTTACAGCTGGATAATAATAACCTGCGCGGCAGTATCCCGACCGAGATTGGCTTGCTCAGTGGGTTAACCATCTTGTTTTTGGATGATAATAACTTAAGTGGCGACATCCCTTCGGAATTGGGCAATTGCCGCAATCTAATGACGGTATTTTTGGACAATAATCAACTGACTGGCGCCATCCCCCAGGGCTTCACCACCCTAACCAGCCTGCAAACCCTCGACATCTTTAACAATGAGCTGGACAGCCTGCCCGACCTCAGCGGCGCCAACCTCCAATTCAACCGCTTCAATGTCCGCAATAACCGCTTCACCTTCGACGATATTATCCCGAACCTCGGATCGGCGATGAACAATAAATATGTCCCGCAAGACTCTGTCTTTACCACCTCTACGGTCAATGTCACTACGGGCAGCTACTACGAAATCAATCTGGGCTTCGACTCCGGACTGAGCGATAATGTCTACCAATGGTATAAGGACGGCGCTCCTCTCGGCCCACCCAGTAACAGCAATACCCTGGAATTCGACGAAATTGAATGGGGCGATGCCGGCCGCTACCGCTGCGTCATCACCAACCCGCAGGCTCCGCTGTTGACCCTCTACAGCCGCACTCAAACCCTGGTGGTCAGCTGCGGCAATAGCCGCCAGGAAATCCGCGAATCCCTCTGCAACGGCGAAGAGCGCACCATCAACGGTATTATCTACAATCAGAGTAACCCCAGCGGCACCCAAAGCCTCCCCGGCATGGACCGCTTCGGCTGTGACTCTACTATTATTGTCATTCTCGACTTCCAGTCCAGCGTCAGCAGTACCTTTGAGCCTACACTTTGCCCCGGCGAAGAGCGCATCATCAATGGCAATACCTACGATCAAGGCACCCCCAGCGGTATCGAAACCTTGACCGCCGCCAGCGGCTGCGATTCCATCGTCAACATCAATCTACAATTCCTCTCCAACAGCAGCTTTAGCCTCAACGAGGACATCTGTCCCGGAGAAAGCCGACTCATCAACGGCAACACCTACGATCAAAACCGCCCCACGGGCACCGAAATCATAAGCGCCGCCAATGGCTGCGATTCGATCATTACCGTTAATCTGCAAGTCCTCACACCGAGCAGCAGCACCATTGACGATCACATCTGTTCAGGAGGCAGTACGATAGTCAATGGAACGGTATATGATCAAAACAATCCGACAGGCACCGAGACCCTAACGGCCGCCAATGGCTGTGATTCGGTCGTCACCGTCAATCTGCAAATCCTCCAACCCAGCAGCTTTAGCCTCAGCGAGGACATCTGCCCCGGAGAAAGCCGACTTGTCAACGGCACCGTCTACGATCAGAACCGCCCAACGGGCACCGAGACCTTGACCGCTGCCAATGGCTGTGATTCGGTCATCACCGTCAATTTGCAAATCCTCCAGCCCAGCAGCTTTAGCCTCAGCGAAGACATCTGCCCCGGAGAAAGCCGACTTGTCAACGGCACCATCTACGATCAAAGCCGCCCAACGGGCACCGAGACCCTGACTGCCGCCAACGGTTGTGATTCCGTCGTGACGGTCAACCTGCAAATCCTTAGCCCGGCCAGTACGCTGGTCAATCAGGCCATTTGCGAGGGGGAAAGCATCCTGGTCAATGGCGCCATCTACAATCAGAGCCGCCCGACGGGCACGGAGACCCTGACCGCCGCTAACGGCTGTGACTCCGTCATTACCGTCGATCTGCAAATCCTTGCCCCCAGCACCCTTAGCATCAACAATCAACTTTGCCAGGGGGGCAGCCTCCTCGTTAACGGAACGACCTACGATGCCTCCAATCCCAGCGGAACAGAGTTTCTAACCGCCGCCAACGGCTGTGATTCTATTATCAATGTCGATTTACAATTCAGTAATGCTGTTCAAATCACCATCGACGATCAGCTTTGCGAAGGCGGCAGTATGGTGGTCAATGGTACGACCTACGATCAGTCGCAACCCAACGGGACAGAGACCCTAAGTACCGCTGGTGGCTGTGACTCCATCATCATGGTGGATTTGAGCTTCATTGCTCCGGTAACTAGCGATTTTGAAAGCACCCTTTGCGATGGCGATCAGCTGGTCATCAACGGCACTACTTATGATCAAAACCAGGCCTCCGGCGTCGAGTTATTTACAGCGGCCAATGGCTGTGATTCTATCGTTAATGTCCAGCTCAACTTTATCATTCCCACCAGCAGTTCCTTCAATCCTACGCTCTGCGACGGCGAGCAAATTGATGTCAATGGGACGATCTTTGACCAGGCTAATCCCTCGGGGATGATGGTCTTGGCGGGGGCCAGCCAGCAGGGCTGCGACTCGGTAGTCATGGTGGAGTTGAATTTTCTGCCGCCGGCGACCGGCAATCATCCGGTGGAGCTGTGTGAGGGGGAGCAGTTGCTTTATAATGGTACGACTTATGACGAGAGCAATAGCAGTGGCGTGGAAATCCTGACGGGTGCAGCCCGGCGAGGGTGTGATTCCATTGTCAGTGTTCAGCTTTCCTTTATCGCGCCGCCGGTGGGACAGCTCGATTTGAGCGTCTGCGAAGGGTCCTCGGTCAATTATAACGGTACGGTCTACGATGCAAGCCATCCTTCGGGAACGGAAACTTTGCTGGGGGCCAGCGCCGCCGGTTGCGACTCGATTGTTGAGGTGAATGTAGAATTTGAACCTTTTGTCACCGAAAATTTGGCCCTGGCGCTTTGCGAAGGCGAGCAAATTGTAGTGCAAGGTACAGTATACGATCAAGGTAATCCAACCGGCACCGAGACCTTTAGCAATGGCAGTGTCAACGGTTGTGATTCGATTGTCAATATTCAATTGAGCTTTAATAGCCCCGTCTCCAGTTTGCTGAACCCAGAGTTGTGTGCCGGTGAAGTGTTGGTCGTTAACGGCAGTGTTTATACCGAAAGTCGTCCCAGCGGTACAGAGGTGCTGCCGGGTGCTGCGGCCAATGGCTGCGATTCCATCATTCAGGTGGCCATAGATTTCAATACCAACTCTGTGGTCAATTTATCAGAGACCCTTTGTGCGGGCGAAAGTCTGGAAGTCAACGGTACGGTCTACGACCGCAATTTGCCGATGGGCACCGAGATTTTGGCGGGGGCCAGCAGTACGGGCTGCGACTCCGTGATTTTGGTCGATCTGCAATTTGTGCAACCGTCGGTATTCCAGTTGAGCGAGGAGCTTTGCGCGGGGGAGCATTTGATGATCAATGGCAATCGCTACGATGAGGGGCAGCCGGTGGGGGTAGAGATTTTTGCGGGAGCAGCCCTTAATGGTTGCGATTCGATCGTACAAATTGATCTGAGCTTTTTACAGCCCTCGACATTTGAGCTGCGGCCACAGGTTTGTTCGGGCGGCAATTTTGAACTCAACGGTACCCTCTACGACAGCAATAATCCAAGTGGTACGGAAATATTAACCGCGGCCAATGGCTGCGATTCCATCGTACAAGTTGACATTAACATTGTGGAGGCCATTGAGGAGGAATTTCGTGCTACGCTTTGTGAGGGGGAGTTTGTTTTGGTCAACGGCAATCGCTACGACGCGGATCGGCCAGATGGGGAGGAGCGCTTGGTGGGTGCAGCCAGTACAGGTTGTGATTCCATTGTGCGGGTGACCTTGGATTTTCTGCCGGTTTTGGAGTCAACGATTGTGGATACGATATGTGAGGGAGAAAATTATACTTTTCACGGTCAAAGTCTAAGCAGTGGAGGCACCTACGCGGAGGTCTTGACGGCAGCGGGGCAGCGGGGCTGTGACAGCACGGTGCGGCTAGAGCTGACGGTGATTGATGCGGGGAACTTGGTGGAAGCTTTTGCTGGCGAGGACCAGACGGTTTGCGAGAGTGATTTCGAGCTGGAAGGCCAGCTGCCCGACGGGGCCGAAGGAAGTTGGAGCAGTCCCTCGGGAGCCAGCATCCTTGACCCAGGCTCGCCTTTCAGTGTGGTAGAGGCTTTGCCGGCGGGAGAGCATTTATTTGTCTGGTCGCTATCAACGGCGGTTTGTGCGGACTATGATCGGGATAGTGTTTACATCCGCCTGCCCGAAGGGCCTGCGGCCACCGACGATGCCTTCACCTTCAACGCTGATCAACTCGAAGCCCTGCTTCCGCTCAGCGACAATGATGATCCTAAAGGTCAAAATATCCTATTTAACCCCATCAATCTATCTTCCAGTTTTCAACTGACCGAAACCGACGATGGGCAGCAGCTCTTGCAATGGCCCGCCGGGCTCAGCGGTAATTTCCGCTTTCAATACGAACTCTGCCACGATTGGTGCAGCCAACTTTGCGATACCGCCGAGGTCCGCCTGCAACTCCTCGACGCCACCGAGCCCGAAGTCCTCGACATCCCCAACGGCTTCACCCCCAATGGCGACGATGTCAACGATACCTTCGTCATCCCCCAACTCGAAACCCAGCCTGAGCAATACCCCGATGCAGAGCTGACCGTCTTCAATCGCTGGGGGGACATCCTCTACTACGCCGCTCCTTACCAGAACGACTGGAACGGTACGAGCAGCAATGGCAAGGCCCTTCCGCTGGGTACCTACTACTTCGTCCTCCGCCTGGACATTGCCAAAGGAGAAATCTACAAAGGCGACGTCACCATTCTCAAATAAAAAAGAAAACCCTCTCTACCTTTGTAGTGAGGGTCTATTCCTAATAAAACTGATCTATAAGAATCTCTAAACTAATTTCACTTTTAAGAACATATTTGAAAAATATATTCTGAGGGACGCTTTCCCCGAAGCGCCACGGGGGTAACAGTTGTGGCACCTGACAGGCAGGCACCACCAGCTGAGGTATTACCAGCTGAGGTATTACCAGCCACAAAACGAAATCCAAATGCTGGTATAACCGTGCGAAAATTATAATTTGTTGTAGTCAGTCTATAGAGACTAAAAGGGAGGGCTGCCAAAGAGCTAACCCTTTGTACCGCAGCTGTTACTGTTACTTGAAAATATTGGAGTGCCTGAGCAAGGCCCTTGTCGATGTACGAAACCTCCTTGTATTGCCGAGCCTCCCCACAGTGCACGCTGTTAGAGAAATAATCCAGTAGAAGGGCAAATGAGGTGGTTTCTTTTGTTCTGTTCATGGGTAATTAAAGCTTACAATCGGACAATAGCTCAGTACACGTCCATAACGACGAGGTATTGATTATCCACAGCTATATAACAATTTGCATTCAGTAAAGAATCTGAATGAACTGCTATAAGCTAGAGTGAATAAGAAATAATGGATGATCGTAAAAAATGAGATGGGGTATATTGACCGTGTGGTCGGAATACAAATACGGGTGTATTAGTAAAAATTTTCATGGGATTAGAATTTCGGTTAACGGGACATATATTATGTTCATCACAAATATACAGTAAGCGTCTAAGCTACAAATACCCCAA
>JBCDGZ010000054.1:0-46070 GCA_038750655.1 Bacteroidota bacterium
CGCACTTGAGCTTTGATTTATTGATTTCGACCAACAAATGGCGCTTTTTGCGACGGACCAACTACATCAGTATTGCCGCCTACACCTACTTGCTACTCAAGCCCGGTAGCTCGCCCGAGGCCATCACCAATAAATTTCCCGCTGTCATCACCCAGTATGCCGACGAGGCTTTCCGCCATCACTACGACGCCGGCTACAGCGAATTGAGCAAAAAGGGAAAGGGCTATCGCTTCTATCTACAAGCCCTGAGCGATATTCACCTCCATTCCAATTTAGAATATGAACTCCAACCCAACGGTAGCATCCTGCGGGTCAAGGTCTTTGGCCTCATTGCCCTATTTATCCTGCTCATTGCCTGTATCAACTTTATCAATCTGGCCGTCGCCCGCGCCGACGAGCGCGCCCGGGAGGCTGGTATCCGCAAGACCCTCGGCTCCGACAAAACCCAGCTGATGGGGCAGTTTTTTGTCGAGGCTAGTATGATCAGCCTGATCAGCACCGCACTGGCCCTACTGCTGGCCTTCCTGCTGGCACCCTATTTCAGCCTGCTGGACGGAGGTGCCCTCTTTGATACCCCCCTCTTTGCCGGGCCAAACCTGCCGCTGCTGTTTCTGGCCTCCTTGCTACTGGGTCTGCTCTCCGGCATCTACCCGGCCCTCCTATTCGCCCGTATGCAACCCGTACAAATCCTGGATCGCCAGCTCCAAAGCTCCGCCGGGCACCGCCTGTTGCGCAAAGGGCTGGTCGTCTTTCAGTTTGCCATCTCCGCCGTTTTGATCATCGGTACCCTGGTCATCAACAACCAACTACAATACATCAGCCAACGCCCACTAGGCTTCAACAAAGATTTTTTGATCAACCTATCCCCCGGTCAATTTCTCAATCCCACCCAGCACCGCAGTTTTCAGCAAGAACTGGCGAAGCTGAACAGCGTAACGGCTGTCGGTGGCAGCAATAGCATCCCAGGGGAGGAGACCTACGGGCTACGCTTTCGGGCGAAGAACGAGCAACGCGCCGAAGTCGTCGGCCGCGGCCTGACCATCGACAAGGGCTTCGTCGAGACCATGCAGATCGAACTGCTGGATGGCCGCAACTTCGCCGAAGGCTTCGCCGACAGCCTGTCGGTCCTCCTCAGCGAATCGGCCGCCCAGGCCCTCTGCCAAGGCAACTGCATCGGCATCCAACTGACCAGTAAGTCGGTATTCATGAACGATAAACAAGACGAACCGACGCCCTACGCCGTCGTCGGCGTCGTTAAGGATATTCATTTTCAATCCCTGCACCAAAAGCTATTTCCCACCTTCTTTATCCACCACAGTCGCTTTCGACGGGCGCCCAACTACGTCAACCTGCGCATCAAAGCCGACCGCGTTCCCGAAACCATCGAGAGCATCCAACAGCGCTGGAAGCAGTTTTTACCCAACCGCCCCTTTGCCTATCACTTCATGGATCAACACCTGGAAAAGCTGTATCACAACGAAGTCGAGTTTCAGCAGCAGTTCACCTGGTTCTCCATACTGGCCATCTTACTGGCTTGCATTGGGCTTTGGGGCTTGGCGGCCTACACCATTCATCGCCGCAGCAAGGAGTTCAGCGTTCGGCGCATCGTGGGTGCTTCGACGATGCATCTGCTGGTTTTGTTGTGGAAAGAATATGCCCTGTTGATTACCATTGCGATGGTCTTGGCGGTTCCGGTGGCCTGGTATAGTATGAATGCCTGGCTGGCCAATTTTGCCTACGCGAGCAGTATCAAATGGTGGATGTTCCTACTGGCTGGGCTGCTAACCGTTCTATTTGCGCTGCTTACGGTGAGTTATCACTCCATTAAAACTGCCTATATCAATCCTGTTCACACCCTCAGAAACGAATAAAAATATGCCCCCTCTCGACGCCATTCTGAAATACCAAAACCAAGCAGTTATCCAACGCTTTATCACGCATCATCCAGAAGCGGCGGCCGATGCAGAGCTGATTTTTGACGACCTCAAACGCTTCCTGTGGCTCAATGTCAAGCTCGGGGAGGAGGGGCAGCGGGGGCAGCCCGTCCCGGATCTCAGTTTTTCCAAAAGCATGACAATTATTGATGAAATGTGGCACGAATTCATCCTCCTGACAGAGTACTACGCGCAGTTTTGTCAGGATTGGCTGGGGCAATTTGTCCACCACCCCACCCCTATGCCGCGCTTCGAAGCGCATCGCCAAACCCAGACCGAGGAGGCTTGCATGGAGATTTTTTTGAGCGAATTGATCACCTGCGTCTATGAGCACTTCGGGCAGGAAGTGGCAGAGCGCTGGTTTGATTATTACGAAAAGTACGAGTTGGACTAGCTAGGGTTTAGAAGTTTTTCCTGCTGCGCGTCCGCCCGGCGGTGTATTTTGAGTGATATAATTCATAATTAAGCGATAGAGATGAGGCCGCGTCCCTCGCCCCTCGTAGATACTGTGGGAGCGATTGGGGTAGGCCATCATGCTGAACTGCTTACCCTCGGAGATGAGCACATCGATGAGGGCTTCCGAATTTTGGTAGTGGACATTATCATCCCCCGTACCGTGCACCAACATCAGATTGCCCTCCAGCTTATGGGCGTGGGTGATGGGCGAACCGTCGATAAAATCCTGCTTATTCTCCCAGGGCACACCCATGTAGCGTTCTTGGTAGACATTATCGTAGAGCAATTGGTCGGCTACGGGAGCGACGGAGACGCCTGTTCCGTAGAGGTCGGGATAGCGGAAGAGCAGGTTGAGGGTCATAGAGCCGCCGCCGCTCCACCCCCAGACGGCGATGCGGTTGGCGTCGACGTAGGGCCATTTGAGGATTTCTTTGGTGGCCATGGCCTGGTCGCGGGAGTTGACGATGCCAATTTTGCGGTAGAGGCTTTTGCGCCATTCGCGGCCCTTGAGGGCGGGCGTTCCCCGGTTGTCCATCGTGATAACCAGATAGCCTTTCTGGGCCATCAGCTCGTGAAACAGCTGACCGTCCCAACTGTCAGTGGCCGTTTGGCCCCAAGGTTCGCCGTAGACGTAGAAGAGGACGGGGTACTTTTTGGAGGGGTCAAAATTCCAGGGTTTGCGGATGTAGCCATCCATTTCTACGCTGTCTTCGGTGGTAATTTTGAAAAATTCAGCTTTGCTGCGCTTGAGTTGATCATAGAGCTGTTGGACATTGGAATTATCGACTAGAACGCGCAGGCGTTTGTGGTCCGGTAGGCTAATCATTTCGACCGTAGGGGCGGTGTTGAGGTTGGACCAGGTGTGGATGGCGTAGCGGCCGTTGGGAGCGATGTCGTATTGGTGAAGACCGGGCTGGTCGGCGGGGGTAAGCCGCTGGGGTTGATCGCTGCCTTTGAGCGGGAGGCTGTAGAGGTAGCGTTGCGTAGGATTATCGAGTGAGGCATTGAAGTAGATGGATTGACTCGCCTCATCGACCAGGTACATTCGGGCAATGTCGTAGTCGCCTTTGGTCAAGAGTTGGTCGGAGCCGTCTTTCATGGAGAGGCGATAAAAATGCCGCCAGCCGTCTTTTTCGCTGGTCCAGAGGATGGCTTTGCCGCCGTCTAGTACGTGGGGGTCGGTCATGTCCCAGCTCATTGTGGGGTCGGGATGGGTGACGTCGACCCAGCAGGCGTCAGATTCGGTGTAAACATTGCGGGTGGAGCCGTCGGCGGGATCGCAAAGCCAAAGTCGATTGCTATTTTGCTTGCGATTGAGCTGTTGTACGAGGATTTTCCCACTATCCTCCAACCAATTCATTCGAGGCAGGTAGGGCCAATCATCGCCGATAGGGATTTGCAGCCAACGGGTTTGCCCATTTTTCAAATCCACCACCCCAACCCGTACTTTAGAAGGGGCTTCTCCTACTTTGGGATACTGAACAGGAATAGTGTAGGAGTAAGTAGAATCGATGTTATTGATCATCAAAAAATCGCGAATTTTCGAGGCGTCTACCTGCCAAAAGGCCAGATAGCGGCCGTCGGGGCTCCAACGAAATCCATCGCGGCAAGCAAATTCTTCTTCGTACACCCAATCAAAAGTGCCATTGAAAACATCACCGTTGCCATCCTCGGTCAGCTGCCGTTGCTCGCCCGTTTCCACATTTTCCACAAATAAATTCCCCCCACTCGCGTAGGCAATCTGACGATCATCCGGCGAAAACTTGGCAAACATCAACGAAGACGCAGGCCGCCCCTTACCGATCTGCCGCATGCGATCTGTCTGTAAATTATAGATGTAATAATCCCCCTTGGTATTGGTACGCCAAACCCGTCGAGTATTGGTAAACATCAGCATGATTTGCCCATCGTTCGACCAGCTGTAGTCATTGTAGGACAGTGGGTCTTCGCTGCCCTCTGGAATGAGGTTATCTCCGTTCACTAGCACCGAACGCTCGTTGGTCAAAGTATTGTACCTGACCACATTCATCGCATAGCCGCCAGGTTCCAGATTGGTATAATATTCCCCATCTCCCAACCACTTATTGAAGGTAAAGGTTGAGGCGTTAAATTCCCCCGAAAAGATTCGCTCAAAGGTGAGCATAGTAGGATCATTGTCCTGAGCAGAAAGAAGGTGGAGGGAAAAAAGCGTGATAACGACAAAGGTCAAAATACGAACGGAGCTTTTGGTGATCATTTGGTTAATAATTTTAGGGAAGAAGAAAGAATTACCTAAATTTAGGAAAATTCGTACGATAATGACCACTATCACCAAAAATCTCCTCGGCCTGCTGTGCTGCGGCCTCCTTTCTTTGTTGAATTTCAACACTTTAGCGCAGTCGACCCCCCAATTCGACGAAGCGATTTACCAGTCTATGGAATGGCGCTCGATCGGTCCCTATCGCGGTGGCCGCTCCTGCGCAGTGGCGGGCGTTTCCGGCAAACCCAACCTCTACTACATGGGCACTACTGGCGGCGGCGTCTGGCGTACCCGCGATGGCGGTCGGCAATGGGAGAATATCTCCGACGGCTTTTTTGGCGGCTCGATCGGCTCTATTGCCGTAAGTGAATACGATCATAATGTGATCTATGTCGGCGGCGGCGAAGTGACGGTGCGAGGCAATGTCTCGCACGGAGACGGAGTCTGGAAAAGTGTCGATGCGGGCAAGACCTGGACGCAGATGGGCCTGAAAAGCTCGCGGCACATCGCTCGGCTGCGCATCCATCCGCGCAATCCAGAGACGGTCTATGCGGCGGTGATGGGCGATTTGTATACTTCAAATCAGCAGCGAGGGGTCTTTCGTTCTAAGGACGGTGGAGCGAGCTGGGAAAAGATACTCTACGTCAACCCCGACGTCGGCGCGGTCGACCTTTGTATGGACCCTAACAATCCACGCATCCTCTACGCGACGACCTGGCGCATCCGCCGTACGCCTTATAGTCTGTCCAGCGGAGGGCAAGGTTCCGGAATTTGGAAGAGTACGGACGGAGGCGACAATTGGGAGGAAATCACCCGCAATGAGGGGCTGCCTAAGGATACCGTAGGTATTGCGGGCATTACCGTCTCTCCGGTTAACTCCGAGCGAGTATGGGCCATCATAGAGGCCAAGGACGGCGGGGTCTTCCGCTCCGATGACAGCGGTAAGACCTGGAAGAAGCTCAACGACAAGCGCAACCTGCGGCAGCGGGCCTGGTACTATACTCGCATCTATGCCGATACGCAGGACGAGGACAAAGTTTATGTGCTCAATGTCCGCTACCACCGCTCCAAGGATGGGGGCAAGACCTTCCAGCAGTTCAACTCGCAACACAGTGATCATCACGACCTCTGGATCGCCCCGGAGAACCCAGATCGCATGGTGATTGCTGACGATGGCGGTGCGCAGGTCACCTACGATGGTGGCGAAACCTGGTCAACTTATCACAATCAACCAACCGCCCAATTTTATCGGGTGACCACGGACAATCATTTCCCCTATCGCATCTACGCAGCTCAGCAAGATAACAGTACGGTGCGCATCATGCATCGCAGTCCTGGTAGTGAGATCAATGAACGACACTGGGAGTCGACGGCAGGCTGCGAGTGCGGGCACATCGCTATTGATCCGAAGAATAATGACATTGTTTACGGTGGTTGCTATGATGGCTATTTGCAACGCTTAGATCATGGTATCGATCAGCGCCGGGCCATCAATGTTTGGCCGGACAACCCGATGGGGCACGGGGCCGAGGGGATGCGCTATCGCTTCCAGTGGAACTTCCCGCTCTTCTTTTCCCCTCACGATCCGAAGAAGCTTTACACGGCCTCCAATCACCTGCACGTCTCCTATGACGAGGGCCAAAGCTGGGAAATCATTAGCCCCGATCTGACGCGCAACGATCCGAGCAAGCTGGGCTCTTCCGGCGGCCCGATTACCAAGGATAACACCTCGGTAGAATACTACTGCACCATCTTCGCGGCGATCGAATCTCCCCGCGTCAAAGACCTGCTCTGGGTCGGCTCCGATGATGGCCTGCTGCACCTCAGTCGGGACGGTGGGCAAAACTGGACCCAGGTGAATCCACCCAATATGCCCGAGTGGATTATGATCAATAGTTTAGAGGCGGATCCCTTCAACGATGGCGGCCTCTACGTAGCGGCGACGATGTACAAATCGGGGGATTTCCAACCCTACCTCTACCGTACCAAAGACTTTGGTAAAACCTGGAAAAAAATTACTAAAGGGATTGATAAAGAGCATTTTACGCGCGTGGTTCGCGCCGATCCCGAGCGGCAGGGTTTGCTGTATGCTGGGACCGAAAGCGGGATGTATGTTTCGTTTGATGATGGAGACAATTGGCAGCCTTTTCAACTCAATTTGCCCATCGTTCCGATCACAGATTTGGCGGTAAAGGAGAACAATTTAGTAGCCGCGACGCAGGGCCGCAGTATCTGGGTTATTGATGACCTAACGCCTTTGCATCAGCTGAAAAAAGGCGACGATGCCAAGGCCGTACACCTCTTTACTCCCAAGCCTACCTATCGTATGGATGGCCGGCAGAATAAGAAGGTGAAGAATGCCGGGATGAACCATCCGGGTGGGGTGATGGTGCATTATTTTGTAAAGAACCTGGAGGACAGTACGAAGGTCAGTTTGAGTTTTATGGAAAAGGAGGGGACGGTCATTCGTACATTTTCGAATACGGCCAAGGAAAAGAAAGATAAGCTCAAGGTAGAAAAGGGCGCGAATCGTTTTGTGTGGAATATGACTTACCCGGAGGCCAAGAAGTTCAAGGGGATGATTTTGTGGTGGGGTTCTTTAAATGGGCCGAAGGCGCGCCCGGGCGACTATCAGGTGAAGCTAACAGTGGATGGCGAAGAGACGATCGTTCCTTTCAGCATCCTCAAAGACCCCCGCACCCCCGCCACCCCTGCCGACTTCCAAAAGCAGTTCGACTTCGTCAGGAGCAACCACGCTAAGCTCAGCGAGGCCCACCAAGCCATCATCGATATTCGCGACATCCGCGAGCAGCTGAAAAATTACCGCCAACGCCTCAAAGGCAAAGATACCATGAAACCCCTCCTCGACGCGGCCAGCGCCATCGATTCCAGCATGACCACCATCGAGGAAACCCTTTACCAGACCCAAAACCGCAGTCCCCAGGACCCGCTCAATTTCCCCATTCGCCTCACCAACAAACTGGCCCACCTCAACTCCCTAACCCAAGGCGACTTCCCACCGACGGATCAGGCGGTAGCGGTGCAGCAGGAGCTGACTGCCGCGATTGATATGCAGTTGGCGGCGTTTCGGAAGATTAAGGAGGAGGAGCTGCCGAAGTTTAATCGGATGGTGAAGGAGATGGAGGTGGATGCGATTATTTTGGGGGAGTAGGGTGAGGATGCGCAAAGCCTTCCCAAAACGCCCGTACCGCCTGCGGCGAGCGAAGCACAATCCCCCGCTTCCCCTCCGGCAAATCCGCCAACTTTTGCAGCAGGCCCCGCTCCCTGATCTGCCTGAACGTAAGAACGTAGTGGAAGAAGGTCCAATCCATCTTCTCTGGACAGTCGGAGGGCAAGCTGGGGCGAGTGCGGCCCCGGAATTGGAGCCAACGCTTGAGAATGCGGTATAGACAGAGCCAAGTCGGCATATTGAGGTAGATGACCGTGTCGGCCCTTTCGATGCGCTGGTCCATCGTACTGCCGTAGTTACCATCCATCACCCAGTGGTCCTTTTGGGTGAGTTGATGAGAAATGCTTGTCCATTCTGCTTTGGAGGGTTCTATCCAGTGGGGCTTCCAGTAGTGTTGGTCCAGATGAATCAGCTCCAGGCCGGTACGGCGGGCCAGCTCGGTGGCGAAGGTGGATTTTCCACTGCCACTGCATCCGATGACCAATACTCGCTTCATTACCCCTTAGACGGTAGTGGGCTGTTGTAATTGTAGGGCCAATTGTTCCTCAAGTACCTTCAGACTGGTCTCCACAATGTCCAGATGGCTGCGGAAGTTTAGAATCGCCATGCGCAGCCAGTAAACGCCATCGATAGTGGTAGAGGACAGAAAGACGCGCCCATCCTGCTGCGCGCCCGCAATCAAACGGGCATTAAAAGCATTGGCGTCTCCCTCCTCCGGCACATAGCGGTAGATGGTTACCGACAGCTCAGGGTACGGCCCCCGCTCGAAGCCCAGCTCGCCGATGCGTTCGTAGAAATAGCGCGTTAGCCAGATTTTCTCTTCCAGCGCCGCCCGAAAAGGCTGCACCCCGAAGAGCTGCAAAGGCAGCCACATCCGCAATCCCCGGAAATGCTTGGTCAGCTCCGGTGAAAGGTCAGCGGGTGAAGGCTCCTCCGTTGCATCGGCAGCGTCTTGCATATAACCGGCAACATAATAATGCGTCTTGCTCAGTGCTTCGATATTTTTGATCAGCAGAGCGCCGGTGCCGTAGGGCAGAAAAAGGCTTTTGTGGGGGTCGATGGTGACCGAATCGGCCTTTTCGATGCCTTTGAAGTGGGGGCGCCAATCGGGGCAGAGCAGGAAGAAGCCGCCATAGGCGGCGTCGACATGGTACCACAGCCCGTGCTCGTGCGCAATATCGCCCACTTCATCGAGGGGATCGATAGCGCCGGTGTCAGTAGTCCCGGCGGAGGCGACCACCAGAAAGGGGCGCAGCCCCTGGGCTTTGTCTGCTTCGATGGCGCGGCGCAGCGCGCCCGCGTCGATCCTAAAGCGTTCGTCGATGGGCAGGTAGTGCAGGTGGGCCTCCCCTAGCCCAGCGATGCGCAGGGCCTTTTGCACCGAATGGTGCGCCTGATGGCTGAGGTAGATGACCGAGCGTTCGACATCGGCAGACCGCACCTTCATATGATCGCGGGCGGTGGCGATGGCGGCGAGGTTGGAGATGGAGCCACCGGAAGTCAGGTTGCCCAGTGCCGTATCTGGAAAGCCGACGAGCTGGCACATCCAGCGAATCAACTGATTTTCCATGCGCACGGCCCCCGGTCCGGAGAAGAAGATGCCGGCGTAGCGGTCGGTGACAGCGGCGAGATAGTCGCCTATGGCGGCGGGAAAGATGCCGCCGCCGGGGATATAGGCCAGCAGGCCGGGAGAAGCCGGGTTGGCCCCCGGTGTATCGACATGTTCTTGGATCAGCGCCAATAGCTCCTCGAAGGACCGCCCCTCTTCGCGGATGTCTGCTTGTAACAGGCCCCGGCCTTGATCTTGGCTCAGGACGAAGGCGGGCAGCTCCTCTAGCTTATCCAGGAATTGCTCGGTGTATTGCAGCATTGCCTGGGTCCAGACCTGGCGCTGCTCGGCTGGGGGCTGCAGCTGGCGGGCGACGGCTTCAAGGGCTTTGATTTTTTCCAGCATTTTATTTTATATTGACTAATTTTCATCCAATTTACAAACATAAAGTAAATGCTTGAGTGGGCATAAAGTTTAAAGTAGCGATGATCGGCTCCAAGGGCAATGCAACCCTACTTACTCTTCTCTGTCTTTACCATTGAAATCTATCACCAACGATCAAAAACAATATAAAATTACCATCATGAAAAAAGTACGTCAGATTACTCTCCTTATGCTTCTCCTCTGCCTGATTAGTTCTACCATCAATGCCCAATCCTGGGGCAAAGGTATCAAGGGAGAAGGCCCCATTGTCACTAAAGAATTGGATATTGATGCCTTTACAGGTATCCACCTGACCACCTCTGCCGACATTTACATTAAGCAGGGCAGTACACAGAAGGTAACCATCGAAGCTCAACAGAATATCATCGACCTGGTCAAGACCAGCGTTAAAGGCAAAACGTGGAAGATCGGCTACGAAAAAAATGTTCGCGAAGCGAAGTCCGTTAAATTTTACATCACCCTTCCCACCGTCACCAATTTAGGCGTTAGCGGTTCGGGTAGTGTACAAACCGATGGAAGATTTACAGGACTCGACGATTTGGATGTCCATATCAGTGGCTCGGGAGATGTGAAGGCTGACGTTGAAGCAGGAGACATCAGCACCCATATCAGCGGAAGCGGCGACGTCAGTCTTGCGGGCTCTGCCAATAGCCACGACATCCATATCAGCGGTTCCGGTGATGTGGAATCCTACCGCTTACAGACCGAAAATTGTGATGTCCACATCAGCGGTTCTGGCGAATGTGAAATCTATGTAAAGAGTAAACTCGATGTGGCCATTTCTGGTAGCGGCGATGTCTCTTACAAGGGCGATCCCGGTAGTGTCCGTTCTAAGGTCAGTGGCTCGGGAGATGTTCAGAGTAAAGGATAGTTGACATCAACCAGGCCTGGTGTCTTCAGAATAAGCCTTTGCGAAATAATCGCAAAGGCTTATTCTTTTGTACTAGATAGCCCAAGTTGCGATGAACGAGAGTCAACCTGCCGGCAGGCAGGTAAGGAAGATTTTGTGAACCACGAGGTGGTGATTCAAATATCTGACGCATTGACTCTTGTAAAAGTGAATCGCAATTTGAATTAGATAGTATCGTGAAGGCCTTAGGATGGATTGAGAAAAAAACTATCAAAAAAATTAAAAATATATTGTTTAATATGGAAAATATAACTAATTTTGGATTGCAAAACATCACAACTCATAAAATAGTAAATTCCCTCAATTCTATCTACATACAGTTCTCATTTATTGATATCTCATTTTCCAAAACAGTTGATCATTAGTGAAAATAACACAAGTTTGAGGTAATTTATACTTTAGAACAGAAGCGAGTTGTTATCCTATTGCAGAGTTTTTCCAAACTACTTTTTAGATCTCAATCTGGATATAACTAGCCTACAAAGGGAAGTCTATAACCAACATCATTGCTATCCATATGACTTGCCTGTTTATTCCATTCATCGCACAGTAAACCTACGAATAAACGAAACAGTACCTGTAGTTTAAGAGAGATAATATGTTGTAAATCAGCATTTTAATCACTAGCCATTTTCATGTCTACTGCTTTAGATTCTTATTTGGTCAAGCGTAAGCATAGGAGGGTTACGTCTGTGATTGATTTGTATTAAAATACTATTGTCGACAATTTTAACAAAAGCGGGAATTCCTGTAGAGGCCGTTCATGGACCTCGACTAATTTTGTAATCATCTGTCTGCTAGAGGTAAGCTAGTCTCCTCTTTGCATAAGGTGGTTATATAGAAAAACACTTAATTCAATTTATTTCAACTTCGTTATAACAATTAACTTGCTATACCATTCGGTAGCAGCAGTGTAATTGTTATGCTTCACAAAAACCTAATGAAAATGTTTAAATCCAAATTACAAAGGTTTAGCCTTTGCCTATTTGTTTTCTTCGCTCTCTTTTGTTTCAACACCGCTCAGGCATCTTCTTTCGACGACTGCGAATCAACGGTGCTGGAAGAAGCTAAGTGTGATTGCGAAGTCATGGCGCAGTTCTTTGACATCCAGTTCCGGGAACGCTGCGCAGCCAACTTCACTTACAACGAAGAGTTTTTACCTTGCATCGAAAAGGCAGAATGGACCGTTGATGGTGTATTCTATTCTAATGACCTGAATCCTCCTACCTACGAGTTCTGTGGTTCGGGACAACGAAAAATTTGTCTGACCCTAAAGCTCATCGACGGTACGATTTGCGAGTATTGTCGCGTCGTTGAGGTCGAATGTCCTTCCTGCTGTACCTGCGATAAGATCAAAGCCGGTATCAAGCGGACGCCTTCCGATCCTTGCTCTATTGATCTGGAACTCGATCCTCAGCTCAAAGAGTGCATCGCCAAGATCAAATGGGAAATAGGTGGTACGGCCTTTAGTGGTACCCTTGATCCTCCTGCCGTTTCTTTCACCGATCCAGGTCCTCATAAAGTTTGTCTGAAAGTACTGTTGGTTACTGGTGAAGAATGCGAAATCTGCACCGAAATCAAGCTTGAAGATTGCGATGCTCAAGAGTGTACTTGTGAAAAGGTCAAAGCCGGTGTCAAAATCGGAGAACCTGACGGTTGCAAGGTTGACTTTAAACTAGATGAATCACTCGATCCTTGTGTTAAAGACCTCAAGTGGGCGGTTGATGGTGTGACTATTTCTAATGACTTTGATCCTGCGCCCTATGTCTTCCCTGGCTCTGGTACTTACGAACTCTGCTTGGTTGTTGTACTGGCCAATGGTAAGGAATGTAAATTCTGCTGGCCAATTAAGGTCGAATGCTCCGATGACTGTAGCTGCGATAAGATCGAGGAAGGTCTTGGTATCTCTTTCCCTACTAAGTGCTCTGTCGACCTCGAACTCAAAGAGTCGCTCGCGCCTTGTGTAGAGAAGATCAGCTGGTCCGTAGATGGCGTAGAAATTTCTACCAGCATCAATCCACCGGTATATACTTTCCCAGTATCTGGCGTCTATAAAGTTTGTGTGAAGATATTACTGATTAATGGTAAGGAATGTGAATTCTGCTGGGAAGTAGAAGCCAATTGCCCACTGGATTGTACTTGCGAGGAAATCAAGGATGGCATCAGTGCTACTTATCCAGACAAGTGCTCCGTTGACCTGGAATTGAAGGAGGCCCTCAAGCCTTGTATCGAAAAGCTCAGCTGGACGGTAGATGGTGTAGAAATTTCTAACGACCTCAATCCTCCGGTTTATACCTTCCCATCTAGCGGTGTTTACGAAATTTGCCTAAAAGTCGTTCTGATCACGGGTGAAGAGTGTAAATTCTGCTGGGAAGTAGAAGCCGAATGTCCAACCGAAGAGTGCAATTGCGATAAAATCAAAGAGGGACTTAGCGTCACTTATCCAAGCAAGTGCTCTATCGATCTGGAACTCAAAGAAGCCCTCAAGCCTTGTATCGAAAAGCTCAGCTGGACAGTCAATGGCGTAGAAATTTCTAACGTACTCAATCCTCCGGTCTATACTTTCCCTGCTAGCGGTGTATATACGGTATGCCTGAAAGTCGCGCTGATCACTGGCGAGACCTGTGAAATCTGCTGGGAAGTTAAAGCTGAGTGCGAGCCTGGCTGCACCTGCGAAGAAATCAAGGCAGGAATCGACGTTTCTTATCCATCAGAGTGTACAATTGATCTGGAACTGAAAGAAGCCCTCAAGCCTTGCATCAAGCGATTGGGCTGGTTCATCAATGGTGTACTGATCTCTACAGACTTGAATCCAGACGTATACACCTTCCCTGTTTCTGGTGTTTACGAAATCTGCCTGGTCGTTGTTCTGACGAACGGTGAAGAGTGCAAATTCTGCTGGAGGAGAGAGGTAGAATGTCCATGTAGCTGTGAGTCGATCCGCTCTAGCGTCAACATCTCCTTGGATGCCAACTGCGGTCTGGACTTCTGGCTGGATGCACTGCAGCGTCCTTGCATTAAAGACTTGAAGTGGGGCGTATCTGGTATCGGTTCCTTCACTGGCTTCGATCCTCCAGTCGTTCAGCTGACAGGTTCAGGGGTCATTGAGGTCTGTCTCAAAGTTATTTTAGTCACGGGTGAAGAATGTCTCGAATGCTTCGAGGTAGAGTACAACTGTGAAGGTGGCCTTGCCGAGCGCAACGATCCTACGATCAATGTACTTGATGGTGTTGGCCTCAAGCTCTATCCAAACCCAAGTAACGGTCTGTTCACCCTCGAAATGAGCAATGCCGAAAACGTTCGGGTGATCATCACCGACCTTTCTGGTAAGACCATCTTGGTGGATCAAATTCAGAGCAACGATGGCCTCATCCGCCAGGAGTTCGACCTGAGCCAGCAGCCTAATGGTATTTACAATATCACTTTGGATCTGGGTCATAAGGTGCTTACACAGCGGTTGAACATCAACAAGCAATAATCGAAAAGATTTTGTTTAGCAATAACTGTGCGTAAAAAAAACGGGGAATATCCTAAGGGATGTTTCCCGTTCTTTTTTTGTGCACTTCGCTGTAACATCCCCCTTCTCCTTTCGTCTTCTAAAATAGATACCCGGTGTCAAACGTTAACTAAGACCTAAAAAGACGTATAAATTAGTCATATGAAATCCAATAGCCTCTACTTCGTTTTGTGCGTTTTGCTGTTCTCCGCCTGCAAAACCAGCAAAGAAACGACGCCCTACGAATTTGCGCTGCTCAGTGCTCATGTCTACGATGATGAGGATCAGAAGGTACTCCCCAATAAATTTGAGCCTTTTAAAGAATACGAGGAATCAGAAAAAGGGAGCTTTAAACTGGGCAGTTTCTTAATGGGGCTGGACTACGAAAAACTCTCTTCGCTCTCCGAGGAGGAGGAATATGGAGAGCTGCTGGGCTATTTGGGCCTCAAGGCTTTCAGCACCGGTGGCTATTTCGGCCGGGCCTATATCAATACAAAAACCAATGAGTTGATTATCGCTCACCGTGGGACCGACATCAACATGGGGAAAGTTTCTACAGATACAGAAAAGAGGAACAAGCAGAGGAAAAGAAAGAAGAAAAAGGATACTAAGGAGAAGAAAATGAATTGGTCAGAACTGCAGGCCGCCCTCCGGGACCTGGATGATGATTTTGACATCCTCACCGGCCGCATCCCTCGCCAGCAGTTGCTCGCCGCCCGAACTTTTACCCAGAACATTCGACAAGAATATCGCCAGCTCTACCAGAAAGAACCTATAATTATCCACACCGGCCACTCTCTAGGAGCCATCCTAGCAGAACTCTGCGCCGTTAGCGATACTTGCCGAGCCGTTACCTTCGAGAGCCCGGGCAGCCTGCCCTTTATCGAGGAATTACAAATATTAACCAAGGAAGAATACGATCTTAATCAGATAGACATTACAGTGTACAATAACCGCCCTAATCGCATCAATAGCCTGCATCCTCAGCTGGGTAAAGTCATTCCGCTTTATGCCGAGGAGGAGGTACAGCAAAAGGGGCTGAAGAACGAAAAAATCCTCATCGAAAACATCTCCGGACATTCCATCGACTCTTTACTGCTGCACTTTGATGCGCGCAGCGGCAAGCCCCGCGTCGATAAATAACGCCAAGCGCCCTAGCGCCTCATCAGGCACTCTGTCAGCTTAACCATCAAGTCTTCTTCTTGTTGGGATGGCTTCGCACGTGGCGCCCAAATCCGAATCTCCTGATCCTTGAAATTGATGGAAAATAATTGCGATTTGAGGAAGGGATAGCCCAGAATACCGTCTAATTTAACTTTGCGGCTACTGTTGAGATGGCTAATATCGGTGAAGGTAAAAGGCAGACTATCGTAGTTTTTACCCGCAATATGCAAGTTATTGAGCTGTGTAAAATAGGCCGAGACTCTCCCCTTATCAACCCCTTGCAAATATTTTCGCGTTCCATCCTTGTCGGTCCAATGGCGCAGGCGCCGCTTATGCTTACGCGCAATCAAGTTGGTTTCTGCTCCTGTATCAATACCAAAATGGTAGGTTCGCTTGCCAATCTGAACTTTAATGACCGGAAAATGCCCCATCAGCTCAAAAGGTAGCCGACCGATGATTTCCAAATCCTGCTGCTCGGGTTGCCCGTTGGGCTTCAACAGCTCAATTTGTTGTTGCTCATAGTCCAAAAGCAATTCATAATTGTTGATCGCTTGGTACCCAATCAGCCCTTCGATAGGATGGCGGATCAATTTTTCCAAATGACTCATATCGACGTCTATGGCTTCGATAGGCTTGGTTTTAAGCTGTCCCAAGCGAAAGTCATGGATCAAACGCATCCCTATCTCCGATTGGCCAGTAATGCCCAAAATCTGCTTATCGGGCCTGAACTGCTTGCGTAAGGTTCGATTAACAACCAAGGTCGGCGCACCAGTATCAAGAATAAAATGACCGATATTGCCCTCCAATTTCGCCTGAACAAAAATAAGCCCCCCTATCATTTTGATGGGAAACTGCTGGCTGCTCCGCTCTACTTTTTCAATCTTAATGACACCATACTCCAACAGGACGGGGCGCTGCCAGTTCAACTGAGCATGCAGGAAAGCCGTACTAAATAAGCAAAAGAACAGAGGTAAAACCTTTCTCATAGTATCCAAAATAAGGGTAAGGCACGCCAGGGCGCATCTTGATGAATGAATCAGGATTAGGGGACAAAGCCAGGAATTGGAAGAAAGGGAATAGAAGGGGGCTAAACTTTGAATGTTATTTAATAATATAAGTTTATTATTTCAAACAATCAAGCTCATTAATTATTTTAAACTAATTTCCTGCCAAAAACTTACTATTTATTACAGATATTCTTTGTTTTGCCGTATAATCAAAAAATTGTTGATTTCTATCGTGGGCCCACCCTCAAAGCCCCAAACTGTACGTACCTAAATCCTAAACCTAATGAGTCAAAAACTACGCAAATTCTTCAAAGCCTTCGGCGCCCTACTCCTCCTCTTCCTACTCTACGCCCTCGGCATCATCCTCTATGGCACCTACACTGACTACCAACCCACCGGCGTCGCCCCTCTCCAGGTCCAACAACAGGGAACCGCTCCACTCCCCGCCGACAGCACCCTCAGCCTACTCTCCTGGAATCTCGGTTATTGCGGGCTTGGTGCAAAATGTAATTTCTTCTACAATGGTGGTGGCTTTTTTCTGGCTGGCGATAAGATGGTGCGCCCGCCGGAGGAGTTGGTGCAGGAGAACTATCAAGGTGTTCGAAAACTGATTCAAAACAATCCCTCCGATATTTATCTGTTGCAGGAGGTGGATATGGCCTCTAAGCGGAGTTACTTTCTGAATCAATACGAAGGGGTGAAGGAATTGTTGGGAGGATTTGTGAGCAGCTTTGCGCCGAATTTTAAAGTCGATCGCGTGCCCATCCCGATCTTGGAGCCCTGGCGGGCCTACGGCCAGGCACACAGTGGCCTAGCCACCTACTCCCGCTACACGCCCAATAAAGTGGAGCGGCATCAGCTACCCGGTGAGCACGGCTGGCCCGATCGTATTTTCCAGCTCGACCGCTGCGCCGCCGTGCACTACCTCCCCGTCGATAACGGTAAGCAACTCGTACTACTCAATATCCACAACTCAGCCTACGACAAAAATGGTGTGCTCAAAAAGCAACAAATGAATTACCTCAAAGACTTTCTACTCGCCGAATACGAGAAGGGCAACTACGTCATTGCCGGCGGTGACTGGAACCAGTGCCCACCCTTCTTCAAGTTTGATGCCTTTAGGCCAGGAGGACGCCCATACCAAGCTCACTATAACATCGATGCCGAATTTATGCCATCCGACTGGCAGTGGATTTACGACCCTACCCTACCCACTAGCCGCAGCACCAAAGAGTTCTTTGATCCTAAGTCGACCTTCATCACCCTCATCGATTACTTCTTGATCTCCCCCAATATCAATGCCCTTAAGGTCAAAACGATCAATCAGGACTTTCGATTTTCGGACCACCAGGCCGTGCGCATGGAAGTCCGGCTGGGGGGGTAACATGAAAATAGCCCGACCATCTTTCGATAGCCGGGCCATTTGAATATAAGTCGTAAACAATGTTAAGTATTCTTGTAGACGTGTAGGCAGTTGCTGATCTTCATCAACAGATCATCGGGGCCGAAGGGCTTGCCGACGTGGTCGTTCATGCCGAAGAGCTTCGCCTTCTCCTTTTCGGTTAGGAAAGCGGAGGCCGTCAGAGCGATGATGGGTACATCGCGCTTGCGAGGATCAATGGATTTGCGAATCTCAGCGGTAGCGCGGTAGCCGTCCATGCCTGGCATCTGAATATCCATCAGTACAAGGTCGAAGTAAGAGTTTTCGAAGGCGTCCAGGGCCTCGAAGCCATTGTCGGCGGTGATGACCTCGATACCCAGCTTGCGGAGCATCTTGGCAACCACCAGCTGGTTGATCTTGTTGTCCTCGACCAGCAGGATTTTATTGCCAGAGAGGTGCGTGTAAGAAGAGGCATCCTTCTTTTCGACTGCTTTGCGCTCGGCGGCGGCCGGTACTCGGAAAGGCAGATAGATGATAAAGGTCGTTCCTTTACCCGCCTGGCTTTCCACATCAATTTTACCGTTTTGTAGATCTACCAGACGCTTGGTGATCGCCAGGCCAAGATCGGCATTTTCGTATCCTTCAAAAATATCTTTTGGATTGCGAGAGAATTCACGGAACATCTCATCCAGCCGCTCCTTGTCAATTCCATTACCCGTATCTTCCACTTCTACCAGCAAGGTCGCCTCAGAATTGCTCAACTCTTTCAGGCTGACATTGACAGAAACAGAACCTTCCTCTGTTGAGTTGATGGCATTGCCGACCAGATTGGTCAAGATTTGGTTTAGACGAGTCGGATCGCCCATCAGCTCTCTCGGTATTTTATTATCCACTTCGAAGTAAAACTTCAAGCCCTTATCGCGAGCCGGCAGGCCAAAGCGCTGGCGCACTTCATCGAAGGTTTTCTGTGGCTGGAACAAGCGACTTTCCAAATTGAGCTTGCCCGCTTCAATCTTAGAAAAGTCCAGTACATCGTTAATGAAGACCACCAGGTTATTTGCAGAAAACTGTAAGGTGCGCAGGTGCTCGACCTGATCTTCGCGTGGATTTTCTTCCAACAACAAATGCGTTAGGCCAATAATAATATTCATCGGCGTACGCATCTCGTGACTCATGGTAGCCAGGAAACGATCGCGGGCGAAAGAGGATTTCTCCAATGATTCGCGCTCGGCCATCTCGTCGACCAGCTTTTGGTTGAGGGCATCCAAGCGGGTATTGCTCTCTTCCAGCTCTCCATTCTTGACATCAATTTCTTCTTTCTGACGATTGATCTCTGCATTCTTGGTCATCAGCAGCTGGTTATCGCGCTGCTTACGGCGATAGCTCATAAACATCACTACCAGTAAGAGCAGTGCCAGTGCAACCATTCCAATCAAGAAATACTGCATCCGCGCATTGTAGACCTTATCTTTTTCCAGTGCCTCAATCATTTGCTGCTGCTTTTCCGCAGCAAACTCAGATTCGTATTTAGTCGTCAGTTCCATCATCGCCCGGGATTTCTCCTCGCTAAATAGCCGGTCCCGGCTCTTAGAAAAGGCGATTTGGTATTCATACGCTTTAGGATAATTCTTCAACTTGACATAGGTATCAGAAATGGACTTATACACCAACTGAGTACCCGGGACATCGCCTACCTTCTTGAGTACAGAAGCACTCTTTTGTAAATAGCGATCGGCCTCTTCCTTCTCTCCCATGGCCGCGTAAATCATCCCGAAATTCTTATTGCATTCTGCTATTCTAAACTGATCGCCTACTTTTTTATTGATCCTGTAAGCCGTATCATTAGCATCTAGGGCCTCTTCGTAGGAACCCTGATCGTAGTAAGCCAGTGCAATATTGCCATGATCTTCAGCAATACCGGGCAGGTTTTCCAAAGAGTTGTTCAAGTCGAGTGACATGCTGAAATAGACCAGTGCCCCCTCAGAATCGCCTAGATCGCGGACAATATTTCCCAAAAAACTGGCAATTGCTGCTGCTCCCGACAGGTCGTTGAGGCTGATTTTGAGGTCCATAGCCTGGCGGTAGTGCTCTTTGGCCTTACCGTATAATTTTTTTAACAGATAAACATCGGCCAAATTCTTATGCGTTTCTGCCGCACCGGGAACATCGCTGATCTTTTCCCTTAGTTCCAAGGCGGTAGTTAGGTTCTCGATAGCGTTCTTGGTATCTTCCTGTAAGAGAAAAACCTTACCGATGTTATTTTTGGAAGTGGCAATGCCTTTTTCGTTGTCTGCATCATTTCTGAGCTTGAGGGCATCCACAAAGCTCTTCATGGCATTGGTATAATCGTACTTGGATTGAAAAACAAAGCCAAGATTATCATAAGCGGCGGCAATGCCGACCTCATCTCCAATGCTTTTAGCCAGCTCAAGTGCCTCTTGCGCATATTCAGATGCCTTGACGGCCTCCTCCGCGGTAAGAAACATTGCAGAAAGCTGATTGAGGGTTTGTACTTTTTGCTTGCCTTGCTGTGTCTTGACGACTTGCTCTAAGCCTTCCAGAGTGGGCTCTTCGGCAGTTGCGTAGATGCACAGCGCAAGAAGAAAAATGGCAAAAAATAGAAATCTTTTCATGATTTGGAATGTGAATCAGTAATTGAGCAAAATGCAGGTTATATAATGCAAGAAAGGCGTTCAACTTCAGCGCCTATTTTGCATTACATATAATTTATATGAATAATACAAATATGATGCCGAAGGAAAGGAATTCTTAAAATCATTAAACTTTACTACCTTCCGACTTGTAATTATCGTTGTTCAGCACGAACGCGTTCATCGCAGCTTGCATCACCTAAAACCACCTAGCATGGAATACAAAAGACTCGGAAAATCGGGCCTACAGGTCAGCGCCTTATCCCTGGGCTCTTGGCTCACCTTCGGAAAACAGATTGAAAACAATATCGCCGAGAACTTGATGGCGATTGCCTACGAGCGAGGTGTCAACTTCTTTGACAATGCAGAAATCTACGCGCGAGGCCATTCAGAAATTGTGATGGGAGAAATTCTCAAGAAAATGAAATGGGAGCGCAGCTCTTATCTAGTCTCTAGCAAGGTCTTTTTTGGGGATGGGGGAAAAAAACCCAACCAAACAGGCCTGAACCGCAAACACATCTTCGAAGCTTGTGAGGCCGCCCTGCGCCGCCTACAAGTCGACTATCTCGATCTGTTCTTCTGCCACCGCCCGGATAAAAATACGCCGATCGAAGAGACGGTCTGGGCGATGAACCACCTTATCCAACAAGGTAAAATCCTCTATTGGGGAACGTCGGAGTGGTCCGCCCAGGAGATTATGGAGGCGCATATGGTGGCCCGCGAGCTGCGCTTAATCGGCCCGACTATGGAGCAGCCACAATACAATATGTTTCACCGGGAGAAGGTGGAAGTGGAATACAATCAGATTTATAAGACGGTGGGCTTGGGTACGACGATCTGGTCGCCATTGGCCTCGGGCGTATTGACCAATAAGTACCTGGGCAGCTTTCCGAAGGGTACTCGCCTGAGTATGGAAGGCCTGGATTGGTTGAAGGAACGCTCCTTGTCGGAGGAACGCCTGGTGAAGGTAGCGAAGCTGAACGATCTGGCGAAGGAGTTGGATACTAGCCTGGCGAAGCTAGCGATTGCCTGGTGTGCGCGCAACCCCAATGTCAGTACGGTTATCTTAGGGGCCTCCAAGCTCAAGCATCTCGAAGAGACCCTGTCCTCATTGGAGGTTATTCCCCTGATTACCGCAGAAGTCGAAACGCGCATCGAGAAAATCCTCGATAACAAGCCCGCTATGCCGATGTTTTAGCCCTGGCAGCGACCGCTCCTTTGACTGGAATGGTCCAACCGTAGGTATCTTCAATCTCGCCGGAGCGCAGGCCGTTGATGATGGACTTGGCCAGCAGGCTGATCTTTTGATCTTTCGGAGCGGGCAGGTCCATTTGTAGGTCACGGTAGGTGATGTCGGAGACTTGGGCGACTACCGCGGCCGTTCCGGCGCCGAAGGCCTCTTGCAGCAGGCCCTTGTGGTAGGCCTCTACGACTTCATCGATGCTGATGGGGCGCTCTTCGACGGTGTAGCCTTTGTCGCGGAGGATGGTCATGATCATATCACGGGTGATGCCTTTGAGTATGGCTCCATCCGTAGCCGGGGTGACCACCTTGCCGTCGATGACAAAGAAGAGGTTCATGGTGCCCACTTCCTGGATGTACTTGAATTCTTTAGCATCCATCCATACGACCTGATCATAGCCTTTTTTCTTGGCCAACTGCGCGGGCAGCAGAGAAGCGGCGTAGTTACCGGCGGTTTTGGCTTCCCCAACGCCGCCGACGGCTGCGCGAACATATTTTTCTTCAACAATCAAACGGACCGGCTTAGGATAGTAAGGACCAACCGGGCCAGTGAAAATGAGCATTTTATAGCTATCAGAAGCCTGTACGCCGATAAATTCACCATCGGCAAACATCATAGGACGGATATAAAGTGCAGAGCCGTCTTTGGGTGGAATCCAGTTTCTATCAATATCCACTAATGCATGTAAGGCTTCAACGAAGAGATCTTCTGGAAAATCGGGCATACACATGCGTGCAGCGGAAGCGTTCAAACGGCGAGCGTGCATCTCGGGGCGGAGCAGCATCGGTTGGCCATTTTTATCTACAGAGGCTTTCATGCCTTCAAAAATCGATTGACCGTAGTGTAAGGCTAAAGTGGCGGGGTGAACCTGAAAGTGGCCGAAAGGGACGATTCGCGGGTTGGTCCATTTCCCATCGCGATAGTCTGCCACAAACATGTGGTCGGAAAAAGTACGACCGAAAGGAATTGCATCAAAATCTACATTGGAAAGATTAGATTGATTAGTTTTAGTTATATTTATTTTAAATTTCATAAGATCAGGGTTTTCAACAAATTTAACGAAAAAAAAGCATTTATTCTATATACAGTTAATATTCGAAGGGAAATCGATCTTTCATTCTTCAAAATGACACAATTGAAAAATAATATTCTGAACTCTATGTTTTCCAAGCAGCAGTTATTCGCCGTTCCTGAGGCCCAAAATAGCCTGGAGGCCTGCCGGGGAAGCAACCAAAGTCCGCTTTTAGTCGTCTACAGGAAAGAAGAAAATATGGCCAGTTCCCTAGAACTCTTAAAGAAGATTCTATCTGCCATAGGATTTGACATAGAAAAAGAAGTACTCCTACTTGAGGTAACAAATTCTCAGCCTTATAGTTTTACCGCTCTGCGGACAAATGCAGCCTTTCGGAAAGTCTTGATCTTAGGAGTCGACGCTCAACAATTGGGCTTGCACTTCGATTATCAGCCTTATCAGCTGCTGCAACACGCGGATTATACTTTTCTGTTCGGAGATGCCCTGTCCTCGATTGGAGAAAAGCGAGAACGCAAAGCGGCGTTATGGAATGCACTCAAGCAATTGTTTCCGCCGAAAAGTACCTAATGATTGGCAATAAATAGCGCAACTTGGCCTATATTTAAGGCTAAAACACATGAAACAACTGGTATTTGCCACTGCAAACCCTAACAAGGTGCGCGAAGTGGCTGCAATGCTCAAAGATTACGACCTTCCGATTGTGAGTATGAAGGAGATAGGCTGTGAAGATGATATACCGGAAACGCAAGATACACTGGAAGGCAATGCGCTGCAAAAGGCTCGCTACCTTCGCGATAAGTACCAGGTCGATTGCTTTGCCGAAGATACTGGCTTGGAGATAGACAGCCTGAACGGTGAGCCAGGTGTGTATACGGCCCGCTATGCGGGTCCGGAGCGAAATGCAGATGCCAATATGGATTTGGTGCTGCAAAAACTGCAAGGTCAAGACAATCGGCAGGCTCGCTTTCGTACAGTCTTCGCTTTGATTCTCGATGGTAAAGAATATACGTTTGAAGGAAAAGTCGAAGGTCGGATTGGGGAGGAAAAACAGGGTGAAGGTGGCTTCGGCTATGACCCCCTCTTTTGGCCAGAAGGTCATACTGTGAATTTTGCTCAAATGCCCTTGGCCCAGAAGAATGAAATCAGCCATCGGGGCCGCGCCTTACAACAACTAAAAGCTTTTTTACTAGCTCAGTAGGTTCACCAAAAACACAAACGCTACAATCCTGTTAATATGGTTACGGATATACAACTCCGAGGAATAACGGATGATCAGCTGATCAAAGGATGTATAGAAGGTCGGGCTGCCTATCAGCAATTGCTTTACAAGGTCTTCTCCTCCAAAATGTTCGGGGTTTGCTTGCGCTACGCTGGTGACTTCCACAGTGCCGAAGATATTCTACAGGAGGGTTTTATTAAAGTGTTCAATAAATTGGACTACTATCGAGGAGAGGGTTCCTTTGAAGGTTGGATGCGACGTATTTTTATCAATACGGCTATTGAATACTACCGCAAATCGGCCCGACAATACCGCTGCGAGGAACTGAAGTTTCCCGACGACCATAGCCTATCGGGTAATGCGCTGCAAAACCTGATGCGGGACGACCTCCTCAAAGTTATTCAACAGCTACCCGATGGCTATCGGACGGTGTTTAACCTCTATGCCATCGAAGGCTATAATCATAAAGAAATTGGCAAAATGCTGGACATCAGCGAGGGAACCTCCAAGTCACAGCTGGCCCGAGCACGTATTTATCTTAAAAAATTGATTCAAGCGATTTAGTACTATGCTCCCAGAAAACGACCCTTTAAAAAACAAACGCTCCGAAGAGTGGGCGGAAGACTTCAACAGCGAAGACATCGATCAGCTCTATCGATCAAAATTTGAGCACTTCGAAGCCACGCCCCGTCCGGAGCTTTGGCAGAAGGTGCAGAAAAACTTGCCTTTCAGCCTGCTGCTGCGACAACACTTGTACCAGCTCAGCAAGGTAGCTGCCGCCATTCTACTGATCATGATGATGGTGGGACTTTTGGAGGAGCAGTTGTTTACGCACCGGAGCCATTTGGCGGCGGAATGTTCCGATAAAAGCGCCGGGAAGGCCAACGAGGTGCCGAAGGCCAGAATGGCCGAAGCCCCTAAGGAATTTGTCCTCGACATCGAAGAGGCCCCTGTCGACAAAAATATCGGCCGCCGCCTGCTGGATAAGGAAGACCCCGAAAGCATCGATGAGCTTTGGGCCTTTATCACCGATGACGCGGAGAAGTTCTCCGATGCCTTCAACGAGGAAAAGCTACAAGCCATTCTCCAACCACTGGAAAAGCTGCCTGCCGAAGGTCTAGCTATGGTGGTGCCAGAGAAAAAAGTCGCCCCTAACTCCGATGAGAGCAATGATTTGACCATCATGATTCCGCTCAAGGTAGTCGAAGACAATGAAGTAGAGCATCTATTGAATCTCTACGATCAGTATCAGCAAAATTCCAAGGCTGTTCATAAACGCAGTACGGAATAATTTTTCCTCAAAACAAATGTACTTTCGTTAGCCCCTCCGAATTAAATATTCAGGGGCTTTCGTTTTTTAGGTCTTGATCTGATAAATTCACAGATTGGTCAATAAATATTCGCCATTGCTCGGGTCAAACTTTATATTTAGCTACTATACCAAAAAATAATAAGCATGCCCGTACTGAAAATTGAAAACCTGACCAAACGCTACGGCTCCCTCGTTGCGGTCAACGGCCTAAGTCTGGAGGTAGAACGAGGAAATATCTACGGAATCCTGGGGCCCAATGGTAGCGGCAAAACAACGACGCTGGGCATGATCCTCGGCATTACCCACGAAGACAGTGGCAGCTATACTTGGTTTGAAGGACAGTACGGAACGAACGCCCGACGCCAAATTGGGGCGCTGCTCGAAACACCGAATTTTTACCCCTACCTCACCGCCGAGCAAAATCTGGAAATTGTCGCCCACATCAAAAAAGTCAAAGAACCCAAGATGCAGGAACTGCTCGGCCTGGTCAACCTGGCGCACCGCAGCCAGTCGCTCTTCCGCACCTACTCCTTCGGGATGAAACAGCGGCTGGCCATCGCCGCAGCAATGATCGGCGACCCCGACGTGCTCATCTTCGACGAACCCACCAACGGCCTCGATCCGCAAGGCATCGCCGAAGTCCGAGAAACCCTACAGACCATCGCCGCCCGCGGCAAAACCATCATCATGGCCAGCCATATCCTCGACGAAGTAGAAAAAGTCTGCTCCCACGTTGCCATCATCAAAAACGGCAACCTGCTCACCACCGGTCCCGTTGGTGCCATCATCACCAATGACATCAGCATAGAAATCGCCGCCGAAAACAATGAGCAGCTACTAGACATGCTCCATAAACATCTAAAAATCAACAATGTAGAACGAGGGCCCCAGACCTTTATCATCCACATCGACGAAGAGGTCTCCACCGCCGCAGTCAATCAGCTGGCCTTCCAAAACGGCTTTACCCTAACCCATCTGGCCCAACGCCAGAAGAGCCTCGAATCTGAATTCCTTGAAATCACTAAAGACGTAAACTAAAACCCAATGCTGCATCTACTAGGATTAGAATGGAAAAAAATACGCTACTACCGTACTTTCCAGGTACTGGTGGTTCTCTTCATCATCGCCCTGCCCGGCATCATGATGATCCCCAAAACCTTCAGCAGTTTGCCCGATGAAATTATCTCTAAAGATATGTTCTACATGTTCCCCAATGGCTGGAAATTCTTCGGCTATGTGGGCAACTGGCTGGCCTTCTTCTTCCTCGGTTTCCTGGCGGTCATCTCCGCTACTACCGAGTACGCCAACAAAACGCTGCGGCAAAACATCATCACCGGCCTCAGCCGCCGACAATTCTTCAGCGCCAAACTCAGCTTCATTATCGCCATCAGTCTGGCCGCCACCCTCTACTACACCTTCGTATGCCTCCTCTTCGGCTTCACCCACACCGAAACGATCTATATGTCCAAAGTCTTTCAGGAAGCTGACCTCATCCCGCGCTTTTTTCTGATGTGCCTGGGCTACACCTCCTTCGGCCTCTTAGTCGGACTGCTGATCCGGCGCACCGGCATCGCCCTCTTCCTCTACCTGAGCTACGTGATGATTATCGAGCTGATCCTCCGCTATCCGATCCACATGCGCTTTTTCACCAACCGTAGCATCCACTTCTACCCCATGAATGCCATCGAAGACCTCGTCCCCATCGACATCCCCCCCTTCAACCAATTGGCCGATGAGTTTATGGATGAAAACAACTTCAGCTTCTTCCTCACGCCTACGGAGGCGGTGATTACTTCGAGTTTTTATATCGGACTGTTTCTCTTGGGAAGCTATTTGTTGCTGGAGAAGAGGGATTTGTAGCGCGACATCGTCGTCCCTTCGGGGCCTTTGGCGCTGGGGTGGACGATGGGTGCCTTTGGCACTTTGGTGGACGATGGGTGCCTTTGGCACTTTGATGGACGGTAGACGGTGGACGATAGACGGCAAACGTAGTGGTATGCAGTAGGACGTAATAGAGCGTAGCTCTGCACAGTATCTTCCTATTCACGTCTGCGGGTATACCGTCAACCGTCGACCGTCAACCAAAACACCGCAGGTGTCACCCTAGGCGCCAAGGGCGCCAAACCGCATCCGCTCTCCCATCTTATCTTCAAAAAACACCCCATTCTGATAGGCCAAATGGCCACTGACGATGGTGTGGGTGACTTGTCCTTTAAAGGTATGCCCTTCGAAAGGAGACCAGTTGCATTTGAAGTGAATATTGTCTTTACTGACCGTCCACTCCTTTTCGGCATCCAGCAGGACGAGGTCGGCCCAGTAGCCTTCTTCGATGTAGCCCCGGCGGTCGATGCGGAAGCAGTCGGCGGGGGCGTGGCACATCTTTTCGACAATGCGTTCCAGGCTAACTTGGCCACGTTGGTGGAATTCCAGCATGACGTTGAGGGTGTGTTGTACGAGCGGTACGCCGGAGGGAGCTTTGAAGTAAGTTTGTTGTTTTTCGTCCCAGGTGTGGGGGGCATGGTCGGTAGCGATGATGTCTAGGCGGTTGTCCAGTAAGGCGGGGAGGAGGGCCGACTGGTGGCTTGTATCTTTGATAGCAGGGTTGCATTTAATCTGGGTGCCGAAGCGAGCGTAATCGTCGGCATTGAAGTAGAGGTGATGGACGCAGACCTCGGAGGTAATGCGCTTTTCTTGCAGCGGAATATCGTTGCGGAAGAGGGCCAGCTCATCAGCGGTAGAAATGTGCAGGATGTGCAGGCGGGTGTTGTGCTTTTTGGCCAAATCAATGGCGAGGCTGGAGGACAGTAGGCAACCTTCGACGGAGCGGATGATAGGATGATAGGCTATGGGTACCTCTTCGCCGAAGCGATCGCGGTACTCAGCGGCATTGCGGCGGATGGTGGCCTCGTCTTCGCAGTGGGTGGCGATGAGCATCGGGCAGCGAGAGAAGAGCTGATCCAGGGTATCGCGGTTATCGACCAGCATATTGCCGGTGCTAGAACCCATGAAGATTTTGACGCCGCAGACGGTGCTTGGGTCGGTGCGCAGCACTTCGTCGATATTGTCATTGGAGGCCCCCATGAAGAAGCTGTAGTTGGCTAGGGAGCGCCGCGCGGCGATGTCGTATTTGTCTTGCAGCAGCTCCTGGGTGAGGGCGGGCGGCTTGGTATTGGGCATTTCCATGAAGGAGGTAACGCCGCCGGCGACGGCCGAGCGGGGTTCCGTATAAAGATCAGACTTGTGGGTCAGCCCGGGTTCTCTGAAATGGACTTGGTCGTCAATAATTCCGGGGAGGAGGTACTGCCCTTGGGCATCAATTTCGACGGTAGAGGGGGTATCGATTTGCCCGTCGATACGAGCGATTAGGCCTTCTTCGGTGAGGACATCAACTTCGCGAATTTCACCACGGTTGATCATCTTGGCATTACGGATTAGTATGCGCTTCATGGATTGCTAGTTTTTGTTGGGCGAAAATAGGGAGATTTTAGGAGGAAAAAGTACCTTCGCAGAAATTATTATTGAACGATATTTCATGAAGAAAACAATCATTAATTCCGACTTTAAACTGGGCATTCTCGGAGGAGGACAGCTGGGGAAAATGCTCGTCCTGGCTGCTCAAAACTGGGACCTGAACACCTGGATTCTGGATGCGTCCGCAGATTTTCCGGCGGCAAGCGCCTGTAGCCATTTTGTGGAAGGCAGCTTCAAAAATTACGACGATGTGTACGCTTTTGGGAAACAGGTAGACGTCATTACTATAGAAATTGAACACGTCAATACGGAGGCCTTGCTTCAGTTGGAAGCCGAAGGGAAAATTGTCCACCCTCGCCCTGCTGCGCTGAACATCATCAAAGATAAAGGATTGCAAAAGCAGTTTTATGCCCAGCATGGTCTACCAACATCTCCCTTCCGCCTCTACGAAAGCCTGGAGGCGATTAAAGCAGCCATTGCTAGTGGAGAATTGCAGTATCCCTTTGTACAAAAAACCCGTACGGCCGGCTATGATGGCCAAGGCGTCGCTCTGATTCGCTCGGAAGCCAATGCTCATAAGCTCCTCAATGCACCCAGTATGGTAGAGGATTTGGTAGATATTGAAAAAGAGCTGGCGGTGCAAGTCACCCGCAATCCTTCGGGGCAGGTGGTGGCCTTCCCGCCCGTTGAAATGGAATTCAACCCAGTAGCCAATTTAGTAGAATGCCTGATTTGTCCAGCCAATATTAGTAAAGAGGTGGGGGAAAAAGCTACCCAACTGGCTCAAGCCGCCATCGAAGCCTACGACATCTGCGGCCTGCTCTCCGTCGAATTCTTCCTGTCCAAAAGCGGTGAGGTGCTGATCAACGAAGTCGCTCCACGGCCACACAATAGCGGTCACCACACCATCGAAGGCAACCACTGCTCGCAGTTCCAACAGCACCTGCGCGCCGTGCTCGACTGGCCGCTGGCCAACACCGACATTCGGATGCCCGCCGTAATGGTCAATCTGCTGGGAGCCGAAGGCCACAAGGGAACCGCTCGCTACGAAAACCTGCGCGACTGCCTGGCCGTCGACGGGGCGCACCTCCATCTCTACGGCAAAAACATGACCAAGCCCTTCCGCAAAATGGGCCACGCTACCGTCCTCGACCCCGACCTCAACGAGGCCCGCCGCCGCGCTCAATTTATCAAAGACACCCTAAACATCATCGCATGACCACACCACTAGTCAGTATTATCATGGGCTCCGACTCCGATCTGCCCGTTATGCGGCAAGCTGCCGACCTACTCCAACTCCTCGATGTTCCCTTCGAGCTGACCATCGTCTCCGCCCACCGTACTCCCGAGCGGATGTTCGAATTCGCCCAGCAGGCCCACCATCGCGGTATCCGCGTCGTCATCGCCGGGGCTGGCGGAGCCGCCCACTTGCCCGGCATGGTCGCCTCTCTCTCTCCCCTACCCGTCATCGGCGTCCCCGTCAAATCCTCCAACTCCATCGATGGCTGGGACTCCATGCTCTCCATCTTACAAATGCCCAACGGCGTCCCCGTTGCTACCGTCGCCCTAAACGCCGCTAAGAATGCCGGCATCCTGGCCGCCCAGATTCTGGGCACTAGCGACGACAAACTGCGCGACCGGATCATTGCTTACAAAAAAGACTTGGCAGCGGGAGTGGCCGTCAAGTACCAAAAACTAGAAGAGACAGGATACGAGAAGTATCGAAAAGATTCCTAAACGAAGCGACCGAAAAAGCGAAAAAGATCTAGACCTCTATCTAGCATTTTCCTCCTTTTGTCGATGAATGTTGTCACAAGCCTGCTTTCACTGCATCTTGTAGTCATAAAGCTCAGAAAACGAGACGATAATAGTTTTTGAATTTGATTTTGATACTAATCCGAATAGGTCAGCAGTGTCCCGAAAAAGGCACTGCTTTTTTGCTTTTCACGCCGCCCTTTTTCTCCATCTTCCAATCAAAAACAACAGGCCGAGCAGTGCCCCAGCGGGGAGTAGCCACTTAGAAAGAACCTTCTGTGGCTTATCGAGCTGTAGAGGGCTGACATCACCAATCATCACCATAGTCGACCAGTAGTAGGGAGCGCTCTGTGAGCGGGAGGACTCGTATTGGCGATAGTAGTTTTTGGCTTTTTGCAAGGCCACATCCTTGGGCTCCCCAGCCTTGAGGTGTTCGTAGAATTTTCGGGTAATTTTAATAGACGAAGCATCATTAACGCTCCACAGGCTGGCCAGCAGACTGGAGCAGCCTGCGAAGGTAAAGGCGCGAGCCAGATTGCGCACGCCTTCGCCTCGCATCACCGCTCCCACCCCAGTATTGCAAGCACTGAGTACCATCATATCGGCATCGACGCGCATCCCGTAGATGTCGCCCAAGCGCAGCATGAAGTCGCTGCTGTCAGCCTTGCTAGAAAAAATCAGGGCGGAGCTGGGCGGATGATCTTCGTAGGCGATGGCGTGGCCCGCCATGTGGAGGATGGTACTGGAGGTGGCTTCGCGGAGAAAATTTTGTTTGCTAGCGGCTTCGTTCAGCCAGACTTCCCCACCCAGCAGCTCGGCGATCTGTTGCACTTCGTCGCAGGCGTAGGGCAGGATGCCGACGGCGCGTTTGGTTTCGTTGCTATCGAGGAGGAAGGCCTGGTTGATTTCGGCAATGGTTCGATTATCGTAGCGCAGGCCGAAACCTTTATAGGTGGCCTTGTCTTGCAGCGCTTCGCTTTGCGGCTTATTATAGAGGAGTTTGCTGGAATAGGCGTAGCTAATGGCATAACGGTCGATGAGTAAGGGCTGGTCTTGATCGGTATGGGAGCGAGGGTGGAGGGGGAAAACGTCGAAGGAGAGCTTGAGCAGTATATCGTCGGGAATGAAGATGAGGCGTTGGATGTTGGAGTCGAGCGCATTGAGGGCTGGGGCTAGCAGCAGCTCGTGAAGCGGCTGGGACAGTTCTGTGTAGCGTTGTTGATCATGGCGTTCCCTATCGGATAAGAAGTGATAAAAGGCCAGACATTGCTCCCGAAAGTTCGAGGGCAGAGCTGCTTCGTAATAGCGCAATCCAGTCTTGCTGAGGCAAAAGGTATAGAGCTTTTCCTCCCCCACAAAATACTCGATAAGTGCAGCATCCTCCGGCAGCGCCGTTTGCACTCGATCCAGATCGGCCGCCTTGGGAAAACGGTAGCGCAGCTCATAGTACGAGGCGTAGTCCCGCTCAAAAACATCAATCAGCTTGTCGTAGGCTCGCCGCACAGTAAATAGCGCCTGTTTCAGGCTGTCCACTGGCTTCTTCTTTTCCTTGAGTTGCTCGTAAATTTGGGCTTCCAAGGCAAAATACTGCTGTTTAAGCTGCGCCTCCTGCTTCAATAATTGCTCTGGGATCACTTCATTGCGCAGCGCCAATTCTTGCAAGCCCTCCAACATCAAAACCGCCTTATTCTTAGCACTGAAGGCAAAAGCCTCTCTCAGGAATTCTGCCTTATCTCTCAAGACATACAACTGCAAAGCTGTCCTAATCGCCGCCTCATAAATCGGAACCGTGGTTTTGATCAAGTGGTACTTGGAGGCGGCCGTCCGGTATTCCCTTCGGGCCAGTTCAATCAAACTGTCCAGGTGGTGATAGGTCTCTAGCGCGACGTGTAAATTCTCCTCCTTCGGCATTTTATCGTAGCGCAGCCGAAAAGCCTCTGCCTTGAGCCCCAGAATGCGAATGACATCCAATTTGTGCGCAATGGCGCTACTCCGAATGCTAGGATTGCTGGCTAGAGAGGATTCCTGAAAATCGGGGAGGAGGTTTTGTAGCGCCATCTTATAGTATTGAAGAGCCGTATCAAAGTCTTCGAGGTCAATGTAAACGGCGGCCATATTTTCGTAAGAATAAGCAATGAGTCGGGAGGGCTGACCATTCGACAATTTCCTGCGCAGTACAAGCGATTGTTGATAATTTTCCAATGCTTGTGCGTAGCGCTTCTCGTGTCGATTGATCACGCCCAAAAAGTGATCATCTTCGCTAATACCTCGAAGGTTTTCTAAGCGGACATTGATCTCTTTTGCGCTCAAAACATAGGCCCTTGCTCGCTCCGTATTCCCCATTTCATAATAAGCCCTCGCTGCATTGAAATAGAGGCTGGCAATAGAAGATTCGTATTTTCTGGCACCTATGTTCTGATAAATCTGTACCCCCTTTTTGAGTAACTCCAGGGCCTCCTTAGGTTTCGATAATTCCAATTTTAAGCCGCCCAGAATGTTATGTAATTCGGCATACCGGGAGCTGTTTTCTTCTTCGAGCCTGCGGTAGTAGTGAAGAGCTTGCATCAGGTATTTTTCACTAATCCCATAATCTCCCAAATCATCATGCAATGACCCTAGTTGTAAATAGCGGTAGGCAATTTTGGAGGTATCCTTTATTTCCAAACTTTCCAGAATATCGATGGCTTGTTTCAACCAGTTGACAGCCTCATGCTTCTCGTCTAGATACCGGTAAATCATAGCTACTGTGAAATGAGAATTTGCCGTTTCTACATGCTTTCGCCCCAGGCAGCTCAATCTAATGGTCAAGCTGCTGTCTCTAAAATAACTCAAGGCTTGGTCCATCAAATCCAAATCGTAATAACAAACCCCAATACGGTGAAACCAATTGCTTAAAGTTGTACAAGAAATATTTTTGAATGCTTTGCTTGATCTTAAAGCCAATAAACGTTCCAGCGCTCGCTCACTTTCTCCATTGTTTCGCAGGGCTACGGCGCTATCAATGTGTTCGAGAAATAGCGTGTCCGAAGGGTTAGCCATCATCGGACTTACTAGAAACCATATTACAACAAGAAATAAGAAAACTCTCATAAGGTAAAGGGTTGGTGCTGTTAAGAAAAAGAAAGATAAGCTTATTTTATAAACAGCACCAGCTTTAAAATCGTCCGCAATTGCTGAAGCTCAATTCATACAAGTCACTAGGATTATCGCTTGATTATCTTTTGACTGTAGTACTGGTCTTCTGTTCTTAATTGCAAGATGTAAGTTCCGGGAGTGAGGGAATTTGGTAGCTCAAGAGGAGTCTCAACAATTCCCTCTCCTTCGTTTCTCTGCTCGTTCCACAGCAGACTGCCTCGAATGTCATACAAGCGGACGTCCACTATCCCTGCTTGGTCTTTTCGATAGACTGCGGTGAAGGATTGTTGAACAGGGTTGGGATATACTTGCAGCGAACGCTGTTTAAAATCGATATTATTTTGCGTCGCAGCAGCCCGATAGTCAATCCCATACTTCAGCAGCAGGCTATCCATCGAATGCTTAAAATGTACAATGCCTCCCGTATTCACCTCTAGTTGAGTAGTTGGTATTTCTACACCACTCAGCACACTTTGCTTAACGGGTAGCCAGGTTTGGAAGATTAATTTAGAATAGAGTATTCCTGCCAGTGCCGACACGTAGGCCGTAGCTCCCGAGGTTCCATTGGCCGCCTTGTACTGTCCCAGATGATCAGGAGCCACCAAGCGTTCCCCTAGTGCTCCGACATCTACTGAATTCAAACCAAAATTGCTATAGGAGGATTGAATGCCCGCACAGCCCACGGAAGCAACCGTAATTAAACTAGGGCAAGGATAAGAAGCTGGATAACAGTATAGTGGCTCGACGGGGTCAATATCATAGCTATCATTTCCAGCTGCCGCTACCGTTAGAATTCCCTCATAACCAGCACAGTCGATCGCTGCTTGTAATGGATGCGGTTTTACCTCAACGGGGATAGGCGAATAGTAGCTAAAGCTCATATTCATCAACTGGACCCGATCAGAAATGGCCCGATCGATCGCCAAAATAATATCTGATATATTCCCGTACCCTGCGGCATTGTGGGTTTGAAAAGCATACAGTTCGATGGCATGGGCTTCGGTGTTCTCAGCGTAGGCAGCGATGATTCCGGCCATATGCGTACCGTGTCCATTAAAATCTTCGGGGAGATTGTCGTGATTAACAAAATCGTAGCCTAGATAAGAATAGTTGAAGTAAGGATCGAACAATTCATCGCTCATAAGGTGCCCGGATCGGGAATCAAGTCCAATTCCCGTATCCAGTATAGCGATCTTTGTAGTATTAGTGCCCACGGCACAGCTGTCGCTGTAAACATTAGGGCAAAAAAAATCGGGTGGCGCACCTCCGGGAGTTATTCCTCCAAAGGCATCGGGTATATCGGTTCTAAAATCCAAACCAGCACTGTTGATTTCGGGTTTAGATTTGCTCTTACCGATGACCTCGTTGATGTTGGTCATCGGTGGATTGGTATTGGTTGGAAAGTTGACGCTCCATAATCTGAAACTACAATTTTCAGTTTCCCACACCTCAGTAGCATTCAGGCTGTCTTGCCAGGCTTGGATAAAAGCAGGAGAAGCCGTAGGGCTAAATTGGAGAAGAAATTCGCCTTCATTGTAGGAACTGGGATTGGGAGGTTGTGGTGGAGTCGCTGAAAGGAATAATGGAGATAATATCCATACGACAATCAATACCCGAAATGGGGTGTTGGTGATTAACTTGTTCATACCCTGATTAATGATTTATAGTTTAGAGAATTGAGTTCGCTGCGATCGTATTAACAAAATAAGACTAAAGCTATAAGCGCCAACTTTTGGAATGTGACATTTTTTTGACAAAAAATCACAAGAGCTTTACTGGTATTACTTTTTTTCTTATATTGTAAGAACATACATATACTTTAAGCAAAACGGTATTTTTACTAGCAACCCACACAATTGTTAAACTCTAAATGGCCCTGGCTTTTCTACAGCTTAATTTCCGTTTAGCTACTACAAATCTTTTTAGAGTTATTATTACCAAGATACAACCTCTTTTAGCTTTAACATCTATTCCTTACACCTAACCGTGTAGGACATAACAGCATCTTTGCTTCTGCTCGTTTAGCGACGAGTCCAGAGCTTAAATTCTATTTTTCTTTTTGAGGAATCCTCCTGTTGCAAAGGGTTCCTAGGGTATCGTTATGCTATTAAGAATGTTTGGAGGTGGAGCCCGAAAAGCCTGTTTTTAAATAGAGTAGGGAATTAATCAATGACTACAATGAATACCTTACCAGTGTTATCTAGTGAGCAGCAAAATGCGCTGCGTACCTTTCAACAATCCTTGGTTCCCGGTAAGACGACTTATCTTGATCCCAATAACCCCAACCACCGGCAAGTGCTCAATACCATGCTGGATAGCGCGGGACGAACGGACACCCAATACCCGCTCCTGTACAGTAACTTGAATAATGGTTCGGTGTATACGGGCGACCCCGTGGATACAGTGCATTTGGTGGATTCCGGCAAAACCAGTTCGGGCAAAGCGACGGCCACAGTATGGTCTTCGTCTACCCAGCCTACGGTAGTAAAAGGGGGGAATTTGATGGCCTTTGATCACGACAGTGGAGAGCTGCTGGCGCATGGAGAGAACACCGCCGTCAAGAGTGGTTTTTTGGCTTGCCCGACTAGGGCTGATGCTGCCCAACCTGCCAGTGATCGAATGGATATGCTTTACGTTGGGCACGCTACGGATGAAGATGCTTCGACCCGATTTTATGCCTATTCGGATACGGTATCCGTGAGCTCTGTGGGGCTGCAAGCAACAGTAGATGCCCCCGTGATCAGTAGTAGCAGTAGCAATGCTGATATCTGGATTGCTGTGGGGCGAGTCGCCGGAACTACTTTTCCGAGCAATGCCGATTATATTTATTTAGATACGCAAAATGTACAAAACCCCAATCCTATCGTTCCTTTCGTTGGCCATATTCCCCTCTCCGGGACAATTGACTTCGAGGCGCTATCGGCCGGCGATATAAAGACCAATCTTATTATTCAGAATAGCAATGGGACGACCGCTGTGGTGGATAGGGATAATCAATACACGACGGATAATGATATAGTGACTGCGTTTATGGTGGGATCAACTCCAAATGTCTTACAGTGGAGCTTTCCTTTTGATGGTAAAGATATGGGCAATAAAGGCTATCAGGATACTCAATCTATCGTTTACGAAACGAGTGCGCTGACCAGTGAGCAAATCAGCTACTTCTATTTTGCCTTTAATAGCATTCCGCTGAAAGACGGCCTCCACTCTGCCCCATTTTATGTCTGTAGCCAGGATACCCCCGAGGAGCAATCGATCAGTTGCTACAAGATCAAAAACCTTCTTTTCTGGTGGCATTGCCTAGCCAAGGGGACTTCCATCACCCTCGAAGACGGTTCCACAATCAAGGTAGAAGAGATCAACGAAACCAAGCGCGTTTTGACGGGTGTTAACGGAGACAGTTTGGCGGTAGCCGCAACGGTCAACGGCAAACACAGTTCCAACCCCAATCAAGAGAGCGAAACAGAAGAGAAGATTTACCATCTAACGACCGAAAACGGCAAGGGCCTCACCGCTACGCAAACGCATATGATATTTATGAGCGCGGACCGTTGCAAGAGCATCGCCGAATTTGAAACAGGTGATCCCGTTATGACTGATGCGGGTATTTCCACGGTGGCCTCTAATCACCGTATCGAATACTCAAGCATGTTCTACGGACTGCTACTAGGTAGTCCACAAGAAAAAGAGGGGCGTAATTTTCCGCACAACAAAGCCAATTTTTACGCCAATGGTATTCTTACCGGCGACCATCAGGTGATGCGTCACCACTTTGATTCCATCCGCCACGATCTGAGTTATATGCTACCGCGTCTGGACACGAGATTTCATCAAGATTACACGTCTGCCTTAAACGATCGCCGTTTCTAGTTCTATTCTTGAACCTAAAAAAAATAATCATGGCCAATACTTCAATCATTCAATCGCTATTTTACGCAAGCCCCTACGCCTCTACGCCTTCTAATATCAGCACCGCTGGTATTACCTTACAAGTAGATGATACAACAGCTCCCTCTAGGCTTAACAATCCTACTTTGGTCTTTCGGTTACGCCTGACGACTTCTCCCGAAACGATCGGTACCTCTTCAACTTCTGGACTCACCGCCAGTCGAAATACAGCCATTTACCAGCCTCCCTTCCCCCTATCGGCCACCGAGCCCTACATGATCGATATTACCTGGGTAAATCGTGGAGACAACCCTGAACTCATCGATTGGGATAGTCCTGTAGAGTCTGCGCCCATCACTGCGGCCACGGTCTATTTGGAGAAATTCAGTTTTGATGGGAGAAACATCGAAGCCCATGTCGCTTACGGCGCTAGTAGTTTTGGGCTGGGGGTAAGGGTCAACTTTTTCCAGCAACTAAGTGGGGTACCCTCTATTTTAGACTTTGAGGTAGCAGAGGGGAACATCGTTAAGTTTACTTTAGCTAACACTGTTACTTCCAACATCTTTTATGTGAATGTACAAGCGGCGACGCCTACGGTCAACGGCCAGGGGCAAGCCAGCTTTGAAGCCCCCTTCAGCTTAGGGCCAGAGAGCGTCTTGGTGCAGCTACCACTGGTACCAATGATGATCAATAGCGCCGATTACGACGGCTATAATCTGAACCTGAGCTGGATGCTGAGAACAGATAGCGGCGTAGTCGTTACTCCCGACGAGAGTATCATCGAAATCCTCAACGACCGATCAGTGCTCACTACGCAAAAAGGGGGCGCAACCGCTGCGAATATGCTACTCGACGTACAAGGGCAAGCCAACATCAAGGCCAATATCTACACTTCGGTAGATCAATTCAGTAGTATTCCGCTCTCGGTTCATTTGATTACCGATACGCCTAAAGTGACCAATGTCAGCTTCGATGCCAATGCAGGAAGCGTAACCGCAAATGTCGATGCAATGGGTAGTAGTCTCCAAGTCCAGGCTTATCTGATGGATGGAGAGGTGCAGCTCGCAGAGGCTTCTCCCCAAGCTCCCGGTCAAGTCAGCTTTGACTTCGATGCGACCAATCGCGTGGGCCTCAGTATCATAGCCCGAAGCATCTCCAGTGATGGGAAAATCATCGGCCCACCAAGCCCCCCGGCCTACCTGCTGGCCACTGCCCCAACAATACACGCCGCCCAAATCCGCACCGATTCAAGCGACCCTACCAAGTGGCAGATAGACTGTCAGTGGGAACGATTGCCAGATGAAGCCAGCACCGTCAAGGAATACACCCTCGATGTAAAACAAGAAGCAGTAGTAATTGCATCCGTCTCCGCATCCACCACCAGCGCGACCATCTCCGTAGCTAAAAGTGACCTCGACCTCACCAAGGTACAGAGCCTTGTCCTATCGGCTACTAACAGCAGTAATGGAAGCTCCCCAATCACTATGCTACCGCTATTCTTTAACTCCCCCCAACTGACCAGCATCGTCACCACCGATGATCAAATCAAGGCCACCTGGGAAGCGCCCGCAAATGTGTCTGCTCTTGATCGTGCACTAGTCAGTTATAATCTGGTGCTGGCCCTTGAGGATGGAACCAATTTGTATACCGGCCCGGCGACGGATGGACTGCAAGGCGCTGCTCCACTCACCGCCTTCTCTTTGGACCGAAACGAAGCTCCCTTATTGATGGTCAATATCACCGTCGGTCCAATCACCCTATTTGCCGATAATTCGATGGGCAATAGGAACAGCGCTAGTCCCCTACTCGTTGCACCAGCCTTCCAGCCTATCACCGTCAATCCCCTCAATAACAATGCAACGCTCAGTTGGAGTGGTCCAGATAATGCGGACAGCTACACCATACGTTACACTTCTGGCAACCCCACTACTGGCGTCACTGGAGACTCTTACACCCTAGATACAGCCCTCGACCCAGCGGCTCAATTCGGCTACACCGTTGAAGCCGTCGGTACTTCCAACTCCGTTAGTGTCACTGGCCCGGCCAGCCCGTTGGTTTACCTACCCACCAATGTAGGTAACGTACAGACCGTACGCTTTAACAGCACGACGGCGGAGGTCAGCTGGGCCCCGATTCCCGAGGCAATCAGCTATACTGTTTTTATCTATGCCAATGATAATCCCAATACCCCAGCGTACACAGAAAGTACCCCAACGACTTCGCTGAGCTTTGCGTTCACCGCCGATACCTCCAAGCAATATACGGTATACGTGCAAGGGCAGCAGCCGGAAGGAGCAGGGTTGTGTGGTACGACACAAGGGCTATTTACCCCCGGCCTTTTTATCAGTCAACAGCCCGCTACAGCGGTAGCTCCCTATCTTTATCCAACTGCAACGATGGCAGATTTGGGCACTGATTCGAGTAATCCCAATGCTAGAACGTTGACCCTGTATTTACCAGAATTGGGTACTTCCTCTGCCCTGGGTGGGCAGACGATTACTGAGCAGCCCTTCAAGATTGAGTCAACGGAAAGTGGTAGCCCATTACCTTATAAATTAACCATCTTCGATGATGATCCCAACAAACCCTCCGTATGGTCATGGAGTACTAGTGAGATTCGCAATGATGTACAGATGGCCTACATTAATTTTTTGGAAAATGTAGAATCCCCCGGCGGAGGTGCTCCTGGTGCAACCCCCTACGGCATTTCGATTCTACAATCCGCCATCGGTCGTTACCTCCCTCAAACCTTTGCAGAGCTGCTCTACTACAATTTTGGATTCACAACTAATACTTCGTACGGGGCCGCTTCCGTTGACCTACGCCCGGGTATGGTTTTGCGGGTTGTTATCTCCAATTATAACTATCTCAATAACCTCAACCCTCCTAGTTATGTAGAGGGCTATGCGGGGGCGACGACTTTTGACTTTGAGATAGGCGGCTATACGGCTGGCGGCAACTGGCGCTTGGGATTCAATAATTTTCTGAGCCAGCTTTCAGCCAGTGGAGTACTTACAGTAAATACACCTATGCCAGGTACGCCAACGGGGGTAGCGTATCCGCTAGAGGGGGCCGCAGGTGCAGTAGATTTGTATTTTCCATCATTCATCCAACCCTTTTATCGACTGTTTGTACCGACCAATGTTGCTGATCCTACGCTCATAGGATCAAATTCAACGACCGATAATTTCACGCTGGCCGCTGCTCCTACCTACGCTGATCTGCAAATGGTGAGTAATACAACCAACTCCGCTACCGCCTATTTCCGGGGGCGTAGCACCTTAGAGGTGATGATTAAAATTCAGCTCAATGGCAGCCAGCAATTGGTGCCCGTTGGGACGACGCTGGGCAATCTACTGGATCAAATGGGAATGCGACCTTTCGCAGCCTCAAAGGTGCTGGATCAACTCCGCCTGTATCGCGCTATGGGTCCGGTGGTGACAGACTTACCGTTGAGTAATGCGTTGGATGCAGTACAAGAAGTACGCTTCGATTGGAATGGCTTTACCACCTATGCGAATGGCAATGGCCTGGATGCCTTGTCGATGCCGCTACTGCCGGGTGATCAGGTATTTACACAAAAAAATTAAATCACTAGCTTATGAGTGTTCCCGTATTCAATCAGGTCAGTGGTTTACTGTACGAACTCTCGACCAATAGCGAGGCCAGCGCAGCAGGCTTCTGGGCGGGCTATTATGCCTCCACAGGAAGTAGCCTGGGGAGTAGTGCCAGTACAACGGCTGTTTGGCAAGACATCGGTGGGTTTTACCTTTTTTTAAAAGAACAACCCGCCGATTGGTCCGTCTTCATTGATGGCTTGACTAGGCTGCGGCCCAATTTAGCGCCTCCCAACGCCCTCCGCATTCTGTGGATTTACAACTCTGATGAATCCTACTTGCGCTGGAATTTTACTAAGGTCGAAACGACTACGCAAGGTCGCGGCAGTTCCATTGCTTGGACCATCCAACGCGCTTTTTCCTTTGGTGTCGGAGCTTATCAGATCACCATTCCGGGGCAGTCTGAGTTTACTTTTGTGCGAGATGAAGACGGCGGTGGCTTTAGCTTTTCCGGAGTCGGTTACTTTACAGCCGCCGAGGGAGGCTATGATTTTTCTCCCGGCACAGTAGCGTTTTCCGGAAGTAACCTTGGTGTGCTTAATGGCGAAATGACCATCCCGACGCCTGCCACAGGCGCACGGGACTTTTGGTCGGCCTTCCGTATTGGGCTACAGTACGCCGTCGAGCCGGCTGATCCTTCAGGAGGGAGCTCGAACGGGGCAACTCAAGTGCTGCTGATGCCCATCTTTTCTGGCCAATCGGCAGCCATGACGCTAGGCGTCACCTTTGACCCGCTGAATCCCTTGTTGGCCGATCGTACTGCCATCAGTTTGCGCTCCCCTACCCAGGCTTCCCCCGGCCCACTGAACAGCTACCTGCGCACCACCCTCGGCTATCCCATCACGCTGGAACCACAGGTGGGGCGAGGGGCCACCCCCAGCGCCCGCTTCGTCTTTGGCCAATGCCCGGTCAGTGTAGACCCCTTGAGCGAATTGCTGTACCACCTCAGTCCCGATGGAGCCTTTAACCTTTCCGTAGTACCCCCCGGCGCCACTGATCCGGCAATTTCCTACCAGTTACTGCTAGGGCTATCCGGTATAGAGTACATCAACCTCAGCGGCAGCGATCAAGTGGTTTTCCGAAGTGGGCAAGCCGCCTACATTCCGGCGGTGCAGTCCTCGCTAAGCAATACCCCTGATGTTTCCCAGGCCCTGACCACCCAAGCCACCACCTCCCACCTTACCATCATGCCGCAAGGTGCACAGGCAACGGGCTTGGTCTACTACGCCCAGCCCAAGCATGCCCCGATTTTTTCTGGCCAGAGCAACCGGTCGGATGATGTGCTGGACTTCAACCCTATGCCTGCCCTTACGCTGGGTACGGCCTCACAGGCGCTACCCGAGGTCTTTCCAGCAGGGATTTATGCGGGCTTGGAGACAGAGGCAGTGCAGTTGGCAGAACAAGTGGAGCACGCCAGTATCGCTCCTTATCGGCACCACAAAATTGGGGAAAACTACGGCCAAGCCATACCCGTCGTTCCGGAAAGAAGAACGCGAGCCACTGATGATCCGCTAGGCGTTACGCCCCAGGGCTTGGTCGCTGAGCTGACCCCCGACTATCAGGACTTTGATGGCCTGTATCTGGGCAATATGCCAAATACCAATTATCCGAGAGTCGATCTAACGGTGGTCACTGGCATGTTCAAGCAATCGCTGCAAAGCAATCAGCTCTTTTTTGTCGCTGCCAATGTAGAGGTTTTGATGAGCAATACTTCAGTGCGTTATCAGTTGCAAGAAAATGATCAGCCGTATCTGGAAGCAAGAGAAGTACCCGCTGAGACGATTACCGCAGTTTACAATGCCATAAGCGGACAAGCTCAGCCCTTCGAGACGGAAAGTGCCTTTGTCAATGTTATTCAATCCGCAGCGGGGGATTACCTCAGCGATTTTCTGGAAGTAGCGGGTATCCTTAAGGTGGAAATCGATGGCTGGACATTTCAGCTCTCCCCTCGATCTTGGCGGACAGCCGCAGACAGCCCTACGCTGATGATTGCCAAATTCTGCCGGCGCTCGCTCCTGGAGATGGCCCAGGATTCCAGCAGCTGGGCCTGGCCTGCGGTGGCAACACCCAGCAGAGGAACCTTGGCCGACACTCAAGGCACCCTACTGAGCATACTCAACGCCGCAGGCGCTGCGGATGCCACCGAAGACTACAAGATTTTCTACGATACGATCGTCACTGATCCCAACTGGAACGGCTTTTTGTTTCTCAATGCACCCGTTGATATTTCTGAGCTGCCCGATGATCTCGAATTTTTAGTGGCGGGGATTGACCTGACCAAGTTTTATGCGCATCATCTTGGTTTTTCTCAAACGCCTTTCCAGGTCATCAATGGTATGCCGACGCTGGATCAGACGGCGGCCTTCGGCCTGATCGACTATACAGATACCTTGGATTTGTATGCAGATGAAAGCATTCCGCTGGGCTTCAAAACGATGCAGCTGAAGGCACGCTTTGCGAATGCGGCACTGGTCGACTTCTCGACGCAAGTGGAGTTGATGCTCAATCAGCTGCTAGCGGCTCAGTTGACCAAGCAAATTGCTGCTCGTGGCAATAACCTGATCATCGATGGTTCATACCAGCGAGTAGGTGGTGCGCCGAGCTACGCTTTTGCTTTGGTGGGAGAGAATTTGTTCAACGCTAGTCGTTCGGCACTATCGAGCATTGAGGTGTTGTCGGTGCATTTGGTGACGGGCGGAAGTAGTGACTCCGATGAGGTGCTGACGATGTTCAAGTTGATGGGTAATATGCGTTTTATATTGCTCCCTGACTTTGACCTCTTTTCCTTTGGCCCATCGGACGTGGACGGGCAAGCGGAAGCGACCGATAGCTTCCTGCGCTACAGCGGCCTGACGATTGATATGCGCTTTTCGCTGGCAACGCCCGATCAACAGACCTTCACCGTACACGAGGACAGCGTTAGTTTTGATGCTTCCAATAGTGTGCTGCGCCAATCGGGGCTACTCAATAATTTTCCGCTCACGGTCAACAGTCTTATTGCCAGCCCCAACCTGAGTCCTGACGCAGAGACCCCTACGGGGCAAACGCCAGAAGACATGGGCTATACCTCCGTCTCCGCTCCGCTGGAACAGACGCCGATGGTACCGACCTGGTTTGGGCTACAGTTTATCCTGGATATGGGAACGCTCGGTGCTCTGACGGGTAGCCAGAGTCTGAAGATCGCCGTACTCGCCGCCTGGTCGGAGGGGGCTGACCAGAACGATATTCCGGTTTATATCGGTTTGAAGCTGCCCAACATCGCGGCCATTGGCGGCAGTTTGCCTCTACAGGGTGTCTTGAAATTGGGCTTCCGCAGTTTTCAATTTCAAACTTACACGACGACCGACCCGACGACCAATACCGAGCAGTTGGCTTACCTACTGCGCATGCGGCGCTTTGCGCTTTCCTTTCTGGTGTTCAGCTTTCCACCGGGTAATGCAGACATCGTTCTGTTCGGACAGCCGGATAATCCGAAGGGCTCGCTGGGCTGGTACGCCGCCTATGATCAGGGGGAGTCGTCGTCGGCCGATAGCTCGATGGTTACCTCCGCCAACGCACCGATGCTAAGGAGCGCAGGCCCTCCGGCACCGAAGATGGATCGGATGGAACGAAAATTAAAATCAGGGCGGCGGACGCCACCCATTGGCTAACAAAAATAAAGAATCATGACCATAGCAAAAGTAGATGTCAATGTTGTAGATGTCGGTCAAGGGCAATGCACCTTTGTTGAGATTTATGATACCACCGGGAAGTTAACCAATACCCTCTTGTTTGATTGTGGTACTGATAAGGCCAGCGATCAAACAGATGCTAATCTTAACTATATTGCAGGCAAAATATACGGTATGGACAGTCCAACGATTGATCGTATTATTTTTTCCCACAGCGATAATGATCACATTAGTCTTACCCGACCATTATTGAATAAACTAGAAAAATTGTATAAGCCCTCTAATGCTAAGCCCAAGTTCAAAGTTAAACAGGTAGTCTATGGTGGCAATCAATCTGATTATACCAAAGCGGGGCGCAATATTTTGGAGACGCTCGTAAATGATGGATACTGTGTCCAAGGTAATGTTTCAGGACTCAATTCTAATTACACTCAATATAATTCTGCTCAGAAAGAATTCACTAAGTCAATTTGGGAAAGTCCCGATGCTAACCATGATGTGAAAGTACATGTTTTGGTAGCCAATACAGAATCTGCTCGACCCAATATTAATGCAGCATCAGGGCCTCCTCCTGCGAAAAAGAGTCGGACCTCAGAAGTACTCAATCGCGTTTCTATTGTCTGTGCGCTTTTTTATAAGGAAATCTGTTATGTCATTTGTGGAGATGCTACCAATAGAACTATGGCGTGGGCCAATCTCTTTTTGTCGCCTTCCGGGCAACTACCAGAGGTATTCCAAGACAATACTATGACAACGCTACCCCACCACGGGAGTCGAAAAACAGGCCTTACAGTTTCTAAGAACCAAAACGCGAGCGATAGTAATATTGAAATTATAGAGACCTTCGCTAAAATTCTACAGTCCGATACAATTAGCATCAGTTCCTATGAATTACACGAACATCCCTCTTTAGAATTAATCAATCGTTTTAAACCGCCATTGACTGCACCTTTGATAAGAGACCCCCGCCTCCAACAAGATAATGCACATCGGATTCAGTGCTATTATGATCAAGACTTAATCATTACTGCCCCTTTGGTAACGCTGACCGAAAATCTATCCTATACGTTTGATACTCAAAGTAACATCTTCGGAACCCGATATTCGGGCGATGATCCTTATCTCACTTACAACTTTGGAAGCGACAGTGCGCAGTCAGCTAGTGGGGTAAATACTCCCCAGCCCATCAACAGTCACGCAAGTTGGAAGTATACGACCCAGGCCAATGGCGATACCACCCTCGTTGGTGTTCCCGATCTGCAATCTACAAAGTTCACGGAATCACCAACAACTACTGTTCTC
>JBCDGZ010000055.1:0-45747 GCA_038750655.1 Bacteroidota bacterium
ACCAAAAATGTCCTGAGTGCGCAAACCGATGCCTTCGGCATTGTCATCGATGCGGATAATGTATCCCTTGATCTCAATGGCTACACCATTCTAGGGGACCGAACAACCAATCCTTTCTCTTTACCACCTACTCAGGCCGGAGGAACGGGCGACGGCATTCACATCGAAGGAATCCGCAATCACATCACCATCAAGAATGGAATTATTGACAGTTGGGCGGGCAGCGGCATCTCTGGGTCCAGCACTAACCGTTCTTCCTTCTATGATCTACGGATTCGCAATCACGGTGGAAACGGATTAGAGGTTGACGACTTTAACGTGATCTTGCGCTGTGGTGTTTATTACTGTTATTTGGATGGCATTGATGCAGCAGATAATTGCATTGTTGTTCAATGCATTTCCTCCAACAATACAGGAAATGGCTTCGATTTATCCCTATACAACCATATCTCTGACTGTACTGCAGGAAGAAATGGAGCGGATGGTTTTAATATCAGCAACCAAAGTACGATTGTTAATTGCACGGCTATTTCGAATCAGTCCAGTGGAGTGGATGCCGGTATAGGGATCATGGTGAAGGACTGTATCGCCAATGACAATGCTAGATCAGGATTTGATTTATTCAGCGACGCTTACATATCGGATTGTACCGCTAGCTTTAACGGATCTGAACTTTTCTCCTCCTCGCTGGACTCTTCTCTGTTTGCAGGGATTGTCATCGCCAGTAATTCTGGTTATGTTTTTAACAATCGATGTGTAGGCAATGAATACGCCGGTATCTCGGCGAGAGCTGTTGGGAATCAAGATGTGAAAATCATTGGCAATATGGTGGTTCAAAATGAATTTGTCGGGATTTTTGTCAAAAACAGTGGTGGGCTGGTGGCCCAAAACTACGTGGCTGGAACGGTCAATGGCCCCGGCTATGATTTTCGTGGGACGATTGCCCACGGGCCGATTGTAGAGGTTCGAGGTGGGGGTGTTGGCCTCTCCGGGCTGCCCAATGCGGTTCACCCTTTTGCTAATTTCAATAATTAATTATACGATGTCAGCGTCCTCTTCCAGAGCTACTGGATACACACATCGAGAAATTGTACTTCTGACCTTCGTTTTAGCCTACTCGTCAAGGCAGTGTCTCTCGACAGAGGACATTCACAATACCATAAAGCTGGTACTCCTAAGAGGAAAATCACCGTGTTCCTTATCAGGAGCTACCGTGGACACACAGCGCAAAAAGTCCGTTTAGGGACTTTGACTGACCTTCGGTCAGTATCAAAATAGCCACGAAAGAGGGGCGGGTGGCCCGTCTGTGTAGTGTTTGAGCGGAGCGAGTTTACACAGACAAGATTTTTTGCTTCGTTTTTCATCGATTGGAAAAATGAAGAGGGACGTAAGAGGGAAAACGAACCATTGGCGAGGGGGCCAAAAAAATGTGTGTACACGGTAGCCCTTGGCAGGAGACACGGCTCGGACAATTAGCGACTGCCTGTCTACCGATAGTTAGAAAGCAGCTGCTACAGAATTTTCATAATAAAAATTATAAATACTATAAAAAATGAAAAATATCCAATTCAAATACCCCCTTTTGCTCGTGCTGACCATGCTTATCAGCTATCAATCCTTCGCCCAGGCGACCATCAACAAGGATAATTCTGCACCCGATGTCAGTGCCATGCTGGACCTCAAATCCACCCAGTCGGGGCTGTTGATTCCCCGTATGAGCCAACAGCAGCGCATCGATATTGCTGGCCCAGCCAACGGCCTACTGCTCTTTCAAAACGATGGAGCCGCAGGCTTCTACCACAACGCAGGCAGCCCCGAAAGCCCCACCTGGCTGATGGCAGCAGGGGAAGGAGCGATGTACGAAGCTCGAATTCCGCTGGACTCGGTCTGCCCCAGCTGCGGCAATGATGGCTTTTTCATCTTCGAGCCAGGGTCCTACTACCTGACCCGAAATATGGAAACGACCAATGGATCAGCAGACATGATTAACATTAGAAGTGATAATGTTACGCTGGACCTCAACGGCTTTACAATGTCTTATGTTGGTACAAGCGGTTCTTTTGGAACTGGTATTGCAATTAACTTACGGGATAATATCGTGATTCAAAATGGTACCATCAAAGGGTTTAAATGGGGGGGCATTTCCGCAACTACAGCAGACAATCTTACGATTCGCAATATAAATGTCCTCGATATTGAAGATAATGGTCTAGTCGTCGATGACTATTGTACGATCAGCAACGTTATTGTAAGAAATTGTGACGGCTCCGGTATGGTCGTCGGTCAAAACTGTATTGTGACAGATTGTGTAGCCGAGGGTAATGGCTACGAAGGCTTCAGAATAGGTACGGGAAGCCAGGTGAGGAATTGTACTTCAACGGGTAATGGAGAAGAAGGATTTACCGGAATTTCCGGCGATATCCTTATCGAGGGGTGTACGGCGTCGGAGAACGGGGATATTGGTATTTCCCTGAGAGGCAGTGACGGCGTCGTTCGGAATTGTATCAGTACCGAAAATGCAGAGTATGGCATCAGGGTCAGCGCGGGGACGGTCGCCAACTGCAATGTGACCGATAATGGTGACTGTGTATCCAGTGGTACTTGCACCCCCAGTTTAGGCACCGATGCCTCCGCTAGAGTTTGCCCCGAGGGTACGGGCATCTGCGGCACTAGTCGCTCCCTAATTTACAACAACCATTCTAACGATAACGTGATCGGTATTTTCATGCCCTCCAACGATGGTATGACCTTCAACAACTACTGTGAGGGCAATACCCATCAGGGCATTGTAGTCATCCCCCGAGACGCTGCTGGGAACACCTCTGGGTCGACGCATATGCGCAATGTCTGCCACAACAACGGCTATGCTCCCAATTCAACCATCAGCGGCCTGGGCATCTCCGCCGGCGAATACTATTTCACGGGGAACGACATCGCGACTGGCCCGATTGTAAACCTCACTGGTGCCGGCAATTTTCTAACTAGGCCGTTCGCCAATCATCCGCAGGCGAATTTTGAGTATTAAAATAGATAGCTACTAATTGAGTATAAAGGGGAGCAATACTATTCGCTCGCTCGCCTTACTATTGATCATTCTATGGATAAGCTCTATGCCAATAATGGCGTAGAGCATTCCTTTATCCAAACTCACGCCCTCTTACTCAAAGCCCTGACTGGCCATTCGCCCTCCATCTTTTTCCGCAACATCCGCCTGCCCAAGGGAAAAATACTGCTGCCTACCGGATTTTATACATCGATTTGAAGCTGTAATCGGATGTAACCTGCAAGTATCTGATTATTAATACTTTATCAAGTTTATTCTTCTCTAGAATCATTATTTTTGCAACAATCTTTCAAACTTTTTTTGGGGCCATGTAACAATATTTCAAACTTCTGCAACATGGGAGGAAGGTACAAAACGCCCCTTGCCCCTATCTTTGTACCGAAAGCAAGCATCCACAACTTATGTATTCTTACGACCACCAAAACGACTCATTCGTATGCGGTATCATTCTAATAGCAAAAGCAGCAATTGTTGTAGATCAAAGCTTATCGACCCTAGAGTATACCTTTTGAGACAACAACTTTTAAAATCATAAATAATGAAGAATACAATTTATCATATCATCCTATTCCTCTACCTGGGCACCTTCACGGCTCAGGCCCAGACGGTGACCTATGCCTTCACCAATGCACAGATCACGAATGCTGGACCTTTCAGTTCTTATGAGGTGGATATAACAATAAGTGCGACTGCTGATTTGAGGCTGGGTTCCGGCCAATTGTATTTCGATTACAACCCCTTGGCCTTCGGCAACAGCGCTGTAGCGGCGGGGCAGGTCACGATAACGACCGCTGGCTATATTCTCGGTGAAGCCTCCGGCCCTTTCGGGATTTATAGCAGCTTTGTTACCAACGACAACTCCACCAGCCGCCTGTCCTTTTCCTGGCAGCAGGCCCTTTCCTCCGAATGCCTGGCTGCTGATAACGTCACGGCGGCGGCATCGGCGCTTTTTCACCTGCGCATCGACTTCCTCTCTGGGGGGGCTGCCCTCGATCCTGGCGTTTGCTTCACTTCCGCAGCGCCTTTTGATAATCAAACCTTTACGGCCTGCGGCACCAGCGGAGGGACTTGTGGCTTCCCGGACTGCATCAGTGCCGGCGGTGTCCAGCTCACTGACGATTTTTTCGACTGTGCGGCCAGCGCGCCCTTACCGGTAGAGTTGTTGTCTTTCGATGCCAGGGCCGTTGGCGAGCAGGTACAGATCGATTGGGCGACGGCGACGGAGCTGGACAATGACTACTTTTTGGTACAGCGCTCCAAGGACGCCGAGCGCTTTGAGGACATCGATCAGGTCGATGGTGCGGGCACCACCTTGGCGGCACAGTACTATGAGGTGTGGGATAACAAGCCGTATATCGGTATCAACTACTACCGCCTCAAACAGGTGGATCACAACGGTGATTTTGAATATTCTGACATCCGGGCTGTGGAGATGAGCGGGCAGGCGGTGAAGGTCAATGTCTATCCTCAGCCGGCCAGCGATTGGTTGACGGTGGAAGTTGGGGAGGAGGTGAAGCCGGAGCGCATCCAGCTCTTCAACGAGCTGGGACAGCTGGTGATGGAGGAAATTGCGGAGGATCGAGATTTTCGCTGGAACTTAGAGGTACAGCACCTGCCTCGTGGACTTTACATGATTCGCGTAGGTGGAGAAACGCCTATTTTTACGAACAAAATTATTCTCCAATAACAAGAACAACGCTTTATATATAGCCGTCCGGGCTTCTCCTGGCGGCCTCATTTCCAAAAAATAACTTACCATGAAAAAGCTAATGCTCCCCATTTGCTTCCTGCTATCGCTATGCCTGTCCCTTGACTGTGAGGCGATTACCAGAACCTGGAATTCAACCAGCAATACCAACTGGCACCGGGCCGCAAACTGGTCGCCCAGGGGCATACCAACTGCTAATGATAAGCTCATTATCAACAATACCAACTTGGCCAATCCAGTGATCAGTTCGAATGCCAAAGCCCGGGAAATACTCCTTAGTGGGCAAACGCTGACCATAAATGCAGGCGTGACGCTGGAAATTTCTCCAACCCTATATGCTGGACTGGTAATTATGGATGCCGGGCATCTGATCAATAAAGGAACACTTGAAATAGAGGAGCAAACTTCTTCATTAAGCTTATACGGTATGATCGTCGAGAATAATGGAATACTGGATAATCAATTGGGAGCTACATTCAAATCAGATGTTTTGGGCACTTGCCTGGCCACCTTTTCTACAGGAACAGTCAATAATTATGGCCGGATTGTGCTAGGGCAGGGCCTCAGTGGGAGTTTCGTTGCACTGGTCAATATCGGTACGTTCACCAACCATGATTGCAAAGCTGCCATACAAAGCTATGGAACCATCGATGATCAGTCGGGTAACTTTATTAATCGGGGGCAGATTGCTGAGTTGGCCTCTGGCAACAGTGATATAACAACCAATGAGGGAATCATCCAGAATCTGAATGGAGGCAACTTCACGATTACTAATAATACTGGCGAATACCTTACAAGCAGTGGCCTACTTTGGACAGGGTGTGTGGATAATAATTGGAGCGAATCCGCCAACTGGATTACGGGTGCTGTACCAAGCTTTGGGTCAGAAGTCAGAATACTGGACCGGCCTAATGATCCGGTATTAAGTACTAGTACCTTCATAAAATCTATTGTTGTGAATAGTAATAGTGTTTTAGAGATTGCTAGCGGAGGCCGCCTGACGATTGGCAATTTTCCACAGGATGCTTTGATCAATAACGGCCAGATCGATAATAGGGGCACTATAGAAATTGGGAGTTCCGGTACGGTAGGAGATGATGGTATGGTCAATAACGGTACTTTCAATAATGATGGTACCGTCCTGGTAAGGGGCGCCACGAATCGCGGCTTGTTTAATAAAGGGACCTTTACGAATAATCATATTTTGAGTATCAACCAAAGATTAGCGACCAGGTTCATCAAAGGTATTATCAATCAGTCCGTCTTCACCAACTCCGGAGGGAACTTGTTTATCGAAAACGTTGCACAAGAAGCGATATCTAATCAGGCGGGTACTTTTTCTAATTTGAATGGGGGGAGCATTCAGTTAGGAATGTCAGATGGGGATATTGGAGGTACAGGAATATCGAACTTTGGCTTGAATACCCAATTCATCAATGACAATAGTACAATAGAAATCAGCAATACCGGTGCGTTTACATCAAGTACAGGTTGGGCCATTTCTAATTCGGCTTATATAGAAAATAGCAACAATGGCTACATCGCGATCGGAGGAGCGGGAGCACCAACCAACAGCATAGCGATTCGGAATACGGGAACAAGTGCGGAGATTCAAAACAATGCTTGCTCCACAATTTTAGTCGCTTCGGACAATACGATTTTCAACAATGCTGTATTTCACAATCAGGGGGGAATAATCGTAGAGAATGCTAGCGGGACGAGTAGCAGTATTTCAACCAATACCGGTCAGCTATTCAACCTTAACGGTGGGACCCTCAATGTCACCTCTGGTACGGCAGCCGTTAATTATGATTTTCAAGCCACAAAAATATGGACGGGCTTCAGTAATAATTTTTGGCTTGATGCGGATAACTGGGTAGAAGGAGCAGCGCCAACTAGCGGTGATGATGTATTTGTTTTTCCCAATACTTGTAGTGCCAATCAGCCTACTTTCCCCACCTTGACAAGATCTTGCAAAAGCTTAACGATTGCCGAAGGCAGTACTTTTACCCTGCCCAACTTGGCTACACTCAATTTGGAAGGTGTTGGCACACAGTCAGGAACGCAATGTCTATTGAACCAGGGAACGATCAATAATGATGGCACCATCAACTTATCGACCGTGATCAATACGCGAAGAGGAATTGAAAACGAAGGAATCTTCAATAATAATAGTGGAACGATCAATGGGTATTATTTCACTGATCATGCTATCTATAACTACGATAACGGTGTATTTACCAATACGGTTAATGGAGAAATCCATCTTGGACGACTGAATACTTATGGCATGGGTCAGGACGGTATTCACAATGAGGATACTGCGGTATTTATTAATGCGGGAACCCTTAAAATTGATCTGGCAGGAGACGATGGAGTCAGTGTGCAAGGGGATAGTCGCTTTGAGAATACAGGCAATCTGCATATCGGTACGGTTAATGGTGGAATGGGACATAACGGCTTGTATATCAAGGGGTCTGGATATCTTATCAATACAGGATTTTTGGAAATCGATGAGGTGGCTGATTATGCAATTGAAAATGTTGGTCGCCCTGGAGTAACCGGGTTCGAGAATAAAAGTGGTGCTACGCTATATATTGGCGCACAAGGAGGCGTGCAAAACAATTCTATTTTCTCAACCGGTAACTTTACCAATGAGGCCTGCGCGACCATTCGTAATTTGGGACCTACCAATATCTCTGCCACAGGCAACTTTAATAATTATGGATTGCTCCTGGATGAAGGCCCTGCCGGTGGCAGCTTCTCTAATAACTATGGTGTGGTGCAAAACCTCAACGGGGGCTCTTTTAATATCTCTAATAACAGCGGAGCATTAATTTCTTACGATGCCGTAATCTGGACAGGCTGCTCCGGCACCGACGCCTATTGGCACACACCGGCCAACTGGCTCGGAAATGCCATACCCACAAGTGCTGATAGGGCCGTCCTCACCGGCATGGCCCCCGGCACCGCCGACGATCCCGTCGTCCAAAGTGGCCAGCAAGCCCTCGCCAAAACCGTAGTGGTAGCCAGTGGCGCGCTCTTCACCATTGAAAGCTCGGCCAACCTCCGCATTGCCAATTCCACCAGAGAAGGACTGAAAAACGAAGGCACCTGCGACAACTACGGCACCCTCGACCTAGTCAAAGCGGCCGATTTTGCCCTCGACAACTACGGTACCTTCAACAATAAACCCGGAGGCCTTCTTAAAGCCGACAGCTCCAATAGGGCCAGCATTCTCAACCGCTCCAACCTGATCAATGATGGCACTATTGAAGTCGACAATTCTACCATGCAGGGCATCTATCAAATCAGCGGTACATTCGATAATAATGGAATCATCAATATTGGTCAGAACGGAGGTTTTCGGAATATGAAGACCCAGGGCATTGAGGCCATCGCCCTTTTTAATAATAATAGTGGAGGGGTAATCAATATCGATAATGTGCTAAGAGATGCTTTAAACGTCTGGAATGCTGATGGAGAACTTAACAATGCAGGGACCATTAATATCGGTACCAACGGCATGGCTAATAATCTCGGCAGGCGTGGTTTTATTGTAGGGCAGGAGGTGAATAATCAAGGGGTAGTGAATATATTGAATACCGCTGGTCATGGACTCTATATTAGTACGAGCTCTCCTGCCGCCTTCAACAATAATGGGGGTACTTTGAATATCGGACAGGGAGGAACGCCGGATAATATTTCTGCAAATGGGATAGAAAATTTCGGAGAGATCAATAATACTGCAAATGGTGCCATCAATATTAATAATACGGGGAATCATGGTCTCCATAATATTGGGATAGTTGCGAATGAAGCAAATATATCAATTGGCCTCGGAGGCCCCGATGCTAATATCGGTGGTAATGGCTTGCATAATTTAATGGCCTTTGACAACCTGGCCAGTGGGACCATCGATATTGACTATGTTGGCCAAACGGGTTTACACAATGAAAAGATAATTGCCTTCGGAGGCTTCAATAATGTCGGTACCATCAACATCGCCCTCTCTAGTGGCCCTGGTAATTTCAGTGCTTATGGTATCAATAACATGGAAGATTTTGATAATCAAGCTGCGGCTACACTCACTTGTAATAAGGTGGTATTCAACACCGGTACACTGACGAATTCCAGTACCATCAATATCGTAGAGGGGATCATCAACGATGGAACCTTGCAAGGCAATGGCGATTATACGATTGAAGGCAACTGGGAAAATAATGGAACCTTCAGTGAGGGATCTTCTACCGTCACCTTTTCCGGCGCTGCCAATGATACCATTCAAGGTACGAATCCTACGACCTTTAATCAGCTCAACATCTCTAAGACCAATGCCGAAGTGTTGCTTGGGCGTACGACAGGTGTCGAGGTGATTACCTTGAATAGCGGACACCTCAATCTCAATGGATTTGATTTTTTCCTGAGCAGTACGGGCAGCATCTTGCAGGAAAGCGAGTTGGGCTATATCTACAGCACCAGAGGCGGAGAGATTGTCACTATTCGCGTCTTGAATAGCCCCACTAACAATGCCCTCGGCAATATCGGGCTGCAGATCAGTGCTCCCTCCAATTTGGGAAACACGATCATCAAGCGAGGACATACGGTGAATACGATCGACGGAGCCGCCAGTATTGAACGTTATTACCTGTTGGAGCCCACCAATAATTCTGGTTTGAATGCCGATGTTCAATTGGCATACCTGGATGCAGAGCTAAACGGTCAGGAGGAAGGCCTCTTGGAGCCTTACCGCTATGATAGCGGCAACTGGACGGCTTACGACGTAGAAGCCGCCAGCACGAGTAACAATGCTGTAGAGCTGCTGGGCATCGAGACTTTTGACACCCTAAGATTAATACAAGGAGCGATTAAACTGGCTCCTATGGCCCTGTTGGAGGGCAGCTACGCGGGCTCCGGCCTAATGAACGATGATTTGCGCAGCCAGGGCCTGCTGCCCTCCACCGAGCCTTTCACCGCCCTGGGCTTCACCCACGTCGGCAACAGCGGCGGTGAAGCCGCCGAGCCCCTGGCCTTCACCACCACCGGCGATAACGCCATCGTCGACTGGGTCTTCCTCGAACTGCGGGATAAAAACGACGCCAGCATCGTGCTGCACACCCGCTCCGCACTCCTGCAAAGCGACGGCGATATTGTAGACCTGGACGGCAGCTCGACCCTCACGCTGCCCAACGTGCTCCCCGATCACTACTACCTAACGATCCGCCATCGCAACCACCTCGGGGTGCGCAGCGCGGCGACCGTTGCCGTAGGCCTGTCGGCCGCCTTCTACGATTTCAGCATCGACCCCGTGGACGTCGCCGGCGGCACCCTCGGCATTGCAGACCTGGGCGATGGCTTCTATGCCCTCATCAGCGGTGATTTTGATCACAACGGTCAGGTGCAGAACAGCGACGCACAAAGCATGACCAATACCATCGGCCTTTCCGGTTATTTGCAAGGGGACCTGGATATGAACGGACAGGTACAGAACAGCGAATTACAGCTCCGCATGGTACCGAATATCGGTAAAGGAGTGCAGTATTAATACCTCATTCTCTAGAAAAAAAATTAAGTATCATGAAGTTTAGAATATTCATTTTCCTGTTGTTGTTGACTAGCCAGCTTTCGGCGCAGGTGGCGATCAACAGCGATAATAGTGAGCCGGATTCCAGCGCGATTCTGGACATCCAATCGACGAGCAAGGGGCTGTTAACGCCTCGGATGACGGAGGCCCAGCGCAATGCCATCTCCGAACCGGCCGCGGCCTTGATGGTCTACCAGACGGATGGCCGGGCTGGCTTTTATTTCAACTCGGGGACGCCTTCGGCACCTAACTGGGTAAAGATCGGGACGCAGAACGACCTGCAGGCACAGGACGCCAGAACTCCCATCGATTCCGTCGCTTACTTTGCCAACTATGGCTCCGTCGGCTACGCCAGCTATGTCATCACCGAGCCGGGGTCCTATTACCTTACCCAAAACATCAACAGTGCTCAATCCGGGGCCTTCGGCATCGTTATCGACGCCGACGACGTCTTCCTCGATCTCAACGGCTACATCATCCTCGGCGATCGGACGGGCAGCCCCGGTATCTTTTCTTTGCCCTCCAATGGCGGTGGTACCGGCGACGGCATCCATCTGGAAGGTACACGAAACAACATCACCATTAAAAACGGAACGATAGACAGTTGGGCGGGGAACGGTATTTATGGTAACAACACCAATCTCTCCTCTTTCTACAACTTACTGATTCGCAATAATGGGAGACATGGAATAGAGGTCCATGATTACAATGTGCTTATCGACTGTAAGTCTTTCTACAATTACTACGATGGAATCAGGACTGGCGAAGGATGTACCATTAGCGATTGTAAATCGTCGGCCAATAGTGGTTATGGCTTTAAGATCAATCGATTTTCTAAACTGAGCAGATGCATGGCTTCGTATAATGCGCTAGACGGTTTTTCTATTAGTCAGGATGGAAAACTGGTGAATTGCAGCGCCACTGAAAATGAAGGTATTGGTATTGATATAAGCATTGGTGCCTTTGTGTCTTTCTGCCTTAGCAATAGGAATGGAGAGGCCGGAATACAAGCGTTCAGTGACTGTATTGTCGCCAACTCGGTGGCCAGTTATAATGGACAAGATATCTCGTCGGCCGGTTCTGACTCTACCGATTATTCTGGCATCAAAGTCGATGGAAATGGAGGCTATCTCTACAATAATGTTTGCGCTAATAACCGCTATGCGGGGATCGCTGCAACTACATTGGTACAAGACACCAAGATTGTCAGCAACCTAGTCGTGCAAAATGAATACATCGGAATCTTGGTGGAAAATAATGGCGGAATAATCGTCAACAATTATGTTGGGGGGACCGTAAATGGCCCTAGTTATGATTTTCGAGGAACCGTAGGTCATGGCCCCATCATCAATGTACGAAGTGCGGGACCCCTTTCTACCGTCACCAATGCTGATCACCCATTTGCTAATTTTAATAACTAACCCAGTTGCGATGAACGAGATTCATCCAAAAGAAAAAACGAAAAAATGAAGTATATCATATTTAAATTATTTTGCTCAATAGTCTTCCTACTCGGCATGGGCTATCCCCCAATGTTGCACGCTAGCATAGACCACTGCATGGCTTCAGAGGCAGCGGCCAGAATTCCACTGGATGCTGTTTGTCCCACCTGCCTTAATGATGGTTTTGTCATCAGAACTCCAGGCTCTTACTACCTTACCCGGAATTTGATTTCTACGACAAGCGGAGTAAGGACGATTCGAATCTTTAGTGATAATGTAAGTCTTGACCTCAATGGCTTCACGATTTCCGATACTTCCGGTGGCACCAGTTCCACCGATACTGGAATTGAAATTTTATCTTATGATAATGTTTTGATTCACAATGGTCATATCAAAGGTTTCGGCGGATTTGGCATCCGTAGTTCTAGTGCAGACCACTGTGTCTTGCGTAATTTGATCATATCCGATAACGGACAAGAAGGTGTTTGGCTAGATGATTTATGCATCATTGAAAATGTCGTGTTCAGCAATAATGGTGAAAACGGTATAAGAATCGGTGATCAGACCTTCATTAAAAATTGTACGGCGGAAGGAAACGGCGAAGATGGGTTTAGTGTAGGAAGTGGATGTGAAATATTTAATTGTGTTGCGGCGGGAAATGCTAGAAATGGAATAGACGGAGCGAATGACAACCTTGTTGAAAACTGTACAGCAACGGCCAATCTATGGGTGGGCATTGTCCTGGCTGATGGTAGTGTTGCGCGCAATTGTATGAGTACGGACAATAAAGAAATAGGCATTCGAGTAACTAACGGAACAGTGACCAATTGTCACGCGGGGGATAATGGGTTTTGTGTAAGAGATGGCAGCTGTACACCCTCTTTTGGGAGCTTTAGTACGGTGATTGTCTGCCCAGAGGGAACCGGAATTTGTGGGGTCGGCCAGTCCCTGATTTATGACAATCATTCCAATAATAATATGATCGGCATCTTTTTGACTTCTCAAGATGGTGCTGTTTTTCAGAACTATTGTGAAAACAATCAACATCAAGGAGTCGTGGGGATGCCTAGAGCGAGAGATGGTTCTATCTCTGGAGCGATGCACTTTCGCAATGTTTGTCATAATAATGGATACACCCCTCGCTCCAACCTGACCAGCCTGGGCATTCCCTCTGGAGAGTATTATTTCACGGGAACGGATATTTCTTACGGCCCACTCGTCAACATCAATGGGGTCGGTGATCTTATTGGAACGCCGAATGCGGATCATCCTTTGGCTAATTTTGAGTTTTGAGAATCGATCGCCGTGTCCCTTGCAGGAGACACGGCTCGGACAAAAGCGCTATTCGTCAAGGCAGTGTCTCTCGCAGAGGACACTGATAAAACACTTATTCATATGAAAAATATATTATTCATCATTCTGGTTACCTGTTCAATAATTGGGCAAGCCCAGGACACCAAATTCCTCTTCACCGGAGGCTACTGTAAGATCACCGGAGAAGTAAACCTGGTCTTACAGGATACGGATTTGAAATTTTCTTCCCCTGCGAGAATCGAAGCAACTGGGGGAACCTTGATATTCACCGGTACGCAAACCGATACTTTGCTGAACGAAGTCCCCGCCAGTAATCGCATGAATCTCCATAAGGTGCTGTTGGATAAGGAGAATGATGTAGACCTGGTGATTGATGGTAACTTTCGAGTCAATGATCAATTTATTTTTGGTGGAAATGGCGCAAAGGTGATGACGTCGAGTACTTTATTTTTTGGCGAAAATGCCAGTATCGCGGGCTATGATCCCGAAAATCATTTTTACCGGGAGGGGATCGTCGCCCTGCAGAAAGAAAATCAAGCCGGAACTTTTGTTTTTCCCATCAGTTCCAAAAGAGATTCCTACAGCGCCTTAACCATCACATTGGCGGCAGGAGACACTACGGACGTAACGGTTAATGTAGCCAACAATGCAACTGATCTTTCAACGTATTCTAGTTTTTCTAGTGGGGTACTGGATCGTACTTTCATTTGTGTTGCTAATGGCTTGAGCCAGCCCGCTAGCCTCGCTATTGATTGGTCAGTGGATCAGGAATTGCCGGGCTTTGACCGGGAATACTGTGGCGTGATCCAATACGTTCCAGGGCCCCAAGGGTACCAACTCCCATTTAGTGAGGTCGGTCCGGCCACCGGTAGTAATCCTTATTATCGCAGGGTAGGGGAGTTGCAAAGCGGTTTTACCTACAATTATGTTGTGGGAGAAGAATTCTTGCCTCATGTCCAGCTGGAAGCCCGCGCTTTCTTGCAGGGGGCCTTCGACGCCACCGAAATGCGCGACGACCTTCGGACCAATGGTCTCCTACCCCTCAACGAACCTTATGATGCCCTCAGCGACTTTACCCACGTCGGCCGCGGAGGTAATGAAGCCGCCGAAAGCGCGACGGTCTTCGACCAGCCCGGCAGCGATGATGACATCGTCGATTGGGTGATGGTCGAGCTGCGGGATAAGGATGATACCGATGTGGTCATCGAAACCAAATCAGCGCTGCTGCAGCGCGACGGCGACATTGTCGATATGGACGGCTTTTCCCCACTGGGCATTCCCGTCCCTGATGACGATTACTACCTGTCCATCCGCCACCGCAATCATCTCGGCATCTTGTCCTCCTCCGTCCTCAGCCTGAGTTCAGCCAGTACGACGATCTATGATTTCAGCAGCTCGGCGGCTAACGCCTTGGGGGGGCTGAATGGCGTCGCAACGCTGCCCGGAGGGCTCTTTGGCCTATACAGCGGTGACTTCAACGCCAACGGACAGGTGCAAAACACCGATGTCAACGAACTCATTCCTTCGATCGGTACCTCCGGCTATCTGATGGGTGACCTCAATCTCAATGGGCAGGTACAGAATACCGATTTGCAGAATTTCCTTCTCCAGAATTTGGGGAAAGGAGCGCAGTATAATTATTAAAACTTAATGTAATTCTTATTCATCATGCAATATAGATTCTTCTTTTTTCTATTATTATTGGCCAGCCAGCTTCCGGCTCAGATCGCTATCAATACGAATGGTAGTGAGCCGGATTCCAGCGCCATGCTCGATATTCAATCCACGAGTAAAGGCCTGCTGACCCCTCGGATGACGCAGTCCGAGCGCAATGCCATTGTCAGCCCCGCCACTGGATTGATGATTTATCAGACCGATGCCATACCGGGCTTTTACTACAATGAAGGTACGCCCACTATCCCAGATTGGATCAGAATTGGTGTTGGCAATGAGCTGAGCGGAGACCCTAGAGTCCCCATCGATTCCGTCGCCCATTTTGCCAACTACGGCTCCGTAGGCTACGCCAGCTATGTCATCACTGAGCCCGGCTCCTATTACCTCACCAAAAATGTCCTGAGTGCTCAATCCGGAGCCTTCGGCATCGTCATCGATGCGGACAATGTCGTCCTCGACCTCAACGGCTACACCATTATCGGCGACCGAACGACCAATCCTTTCAGCTCCCCGCCTACCGAGGCCGGAGGCACCGGCGACGGCATTCACCTCGAAGGAGCCCGCAAACACATCACCATCAAGAATGGTATTGTTGACAGTTGGGCGGGCAGCGGCATCGCTGGATCTGCATGCACCCGCTCTTCCTTTTACGATTTATCCATTCGTAATCATGGGAAACATGGATTAGAGATTGATGATTTCAATGTGGTCTTGCGCTGTGCGGTCTTTTACTGTTATTTGAATGGCTTTGATATTGGGGAGAGTTGTGTTTTGGTTCACAATACTTCTGGCAGAAATGCAGGATATGGCTTTAGGTTAGCGAGCTACAACCAAGTCACCAATTGTAATGCGGGAAGAAATGGAAACGATGGTTTTGATCTCGGCAATCAGAGTTCGATTATTAATTGTATTTCGACTTACAATGAAGCCAGTGGGATTGAGGGAAGTATAGGGATTACGATTAAGGGCTGTATTGCCAATAACAATTGGCAAGCAGGATTTAATTTGTTTAGTGATGCTTCCATCTCTGGTTGTACGGCTAGTTATAATGGGACTTCACTTCCAAGAGCTACGCTAGATTCTACCTTTTTTTCAGGAATTGTCGTTGGGGGTAATTCTGGTTATGTTTTCAACAATCAATGTGTGGGAAATGAATACGCGGGTATTGCGGCGAGATTCGCCGGGTCTCAAGACTCCAAAATCATTGGCAATATGGTTATTCAAAATGAATTAGTCGGAATTTATGTTAAACGCGATGGCGGCTTGGTAGCGAAGAACTATGTAGCCGGAACGGTCAATGGGCCTGGCTATGATTTTCGAGGGACGACCGCACACGGGCCGATTATAGATGTTCGAGGATCAGGTGTAGGGATGTCCGGTTTGCCTAACGCGGTTCATCCTTTTGCTAATTTTAATAATTAATTATACTCTGTCAGTGTCCTCTGCGAGAGACACTGACTTGACAAACTTGATGTCAATGCAGTGTCTCCTGAAAGGGATGCCATAAGCATAATAAATACCATAAAACATGAAAAATATCCAATTCAAATATTGCTTTTTGCTCCTATCGGCACTCTTCTTCACTTGCCAATCCTTCGCCCAGGCGACCATCAATAAGGACAATTCTGCCCCCGATGTTAGTGCTATGCTGGACATCAAATCCACCCAGGCTGGCCTGCTAATTCCCCGAATGAACCAAGCGCAGCGCTTGAATATTGCCGGGCCGGCTAAGGGCTTACTGCTCTTTCAAAACGATGGAGCCGCAGGCTTTTACCACAACGCGGGAAGCCCTGAAAGCCCCACTTGGTTGATGGCTGCGGGGGAGGGGGCGATGTACGAAGCTCGGATTCCACTGGATTCGGTTTGCCCCACCTGTGGTAATGTTGGTTTTAAAATCACGGAGCCCGGCTCCTATTACCTGACTCGAAATATGGAAACGACTGATGGATCAGCCAATATGATTATAATCGATAGCGATAATGTCACGCTGGATCTCAATGGCTTCACCATGTCCAATATTGGTACGAACGGTTCTTTCGGAGCGGGCATTACGATGGGCTTAGAGGACAATATCGTAATTAAAAATGGTACCATCAAAGGCTTCACAGGAGCTGGAATTGACGCAAGTTCAGCAAATAACGTTACCATTTACAACCTAAGGGTCCTTGATATTGACGATGATGGTTTAAGTGTTGGCGAATATTGTATAATCAGCAATGTGATTTTGAGAAATTGTGATGAGTCTGGATTAATTGTTAGAGATAATTGTATTGTTACAGACTGTGTGGCCGAAGGAAATAGTCACGAGGGATTTAGAATCGGCTCGGGAAGTCAGGTGATCAACTGTACTTCAACGGGTAATGGAGAGGAAGGATTTAGAGGAACATCCAGTAGTGTCCTTATTGATGGTTGTACCGCTTCGGATAATGCGACGTCCGGTATTTGGCTAAGTGGGCCTAACAGTCTCGTTCGGAATTGTGTCGTTACTGAGAATGAAGAATACGGCATCAGAATTACCACAAGCACTGTTGTCAATTGCAATGTTACGGATAATGGCCGCTGTGTATCTAGTGGTGCTTGCACCCCTAGCCTTGGTTCTAACGCCTCTTTTAGAAATTGCCCCGAGGGCACTGGCATTTGCGGTACTAATCGATCTGTCATTTATAATAACCACTCCAATGATAATGTGATCGGTATTTTCATGCCTTCCAATGATGGGGCGATTTTCAATAACTTCTGCGAGGGCAACACCCATCAGGGCATCGCAGTCATCTCCCGAGATGCCGCTGGAACCGTCTCCGGATCGATGCATATGCGCAATGTCTGCCACAGCAATGGCTATTCTCCCAATGCTACGATTACCGGTTTAGGTATTCCTTCTGGGGAGTATTACTTTAGTGGACCTGACATTGCCACTGGCCCGGTTGTGAATATTACCGGCGTCGGTAATATTTTGGGGGTGACGAATGCTGATCATCCGCTGGCGAATTTTGAGTATTAGCCTTTGAATTAAGGTAAATAAATTATTTTGATGGAGGCTGTCTCAATACCTGAGACAGCCCCTTTTCTATTTATGCAGCCCATCAGGAAGATTATTTCTCAAAAGAACGAATAAGTTCGCAACATCCACCGAGCGAAATTTGTACTAATGGTTATGAAAACCTTTCTTCTACCCAGTCTACTATTGCTGTTTTTTACCTCTCTGAGCGGTTCTCTCCTCGCTCAGCGCACGACCATCAGCGGCCTTGTCCTCGAAAGCAATCAGCAGACCCCGGTTGAGTTTGCTACTGTTGCCATTGTCGACGGTAAAACGCAGGAGCCGATTACGGGGACGACGACTGATGAGAAAGGTGCCTTTAGCATGGAGGTGGAGACGGCAGATTTTGTGGTCGTCATTAGCTTCATCGGCTTTGTTACCCAGACGATAGGGGAGGTGGAGCTGGTGAATGGGAGGGCGGATTTGGGCACTATTCTGCTCGTGGAAAATAGTAAAACACTGGAGGAGGTCGTCGTTCGCGCCGAGAAATCCCAGACCGAATTTAAGCTGGATAAGCGCGTCTTTAATGTCGGTAAAGATTTGAGTAGCACGGGGGCCAGTGCGCTGGAGGTATTGAATAGCGTGCCTTCGGTCAATGTAAATATTGAGGGGGAGATCAGCCTGCGGGGTAGTAGCGGCGTGCAAATCCTCGTTAATGGCAAGCCTTCGGTCATCGCTAGTGAGCAAGGTAATACCTTGGGGACCATTACGGCCGATATGATTGAGAAGATCGAGGTGATTACCAACCCGTCGGCCAAGTACGATGCCGAAGGCACTTCGGGGATTATCAATATTGTGATCAAAAAGGAGGAGCGCAAGGGGATGAATGGCTCCTTTAGTGTGAATACCGGTGTTCCTCACAACCATAGTTTTGGCCTTAGCCTGAACCGCCGGACGGAAAAATTCAACCTGTTTAGTCAATTAGGCGTCGGATATAGAGAACTGCCTAATGACTCTGAAAACATCAATCGGGATTTGGTGAACAATACAACGGTATTTAGTGAAGGAAGAGAATACCGGAATGAAACCTTTTACAATCTGGTATTGGGTACGGATTATTACATTAACAAATACAATGTCCTCACCCTCTCCGGTAATTTTGCTTATGAAGTAGAGGAGCAGCCTTCGGCAACCAATTTTAGTACCACCGATGCCTCCGAGCAGAGGACGGCGGAATGGCAGCGTCGAGAAACTACGGAGGCCACCAACCCCAAATGGCGATATGAATTGCAGTATAAGAAAGATTTTAAGGACAATAAAGACCATACCCTTATTTTTAGTGCCCTGGGGAATTTTTTTGGTAAAGACCAGTCCTCTGAATTTGAGAATACGACCTTACGAGGAGATGTCAATCAACCTGATCAACAGACCAGAACAGCATTTGAAGAAGCGCAATACACTTTTAAGCTAGACTATACGAAGCCCTTTTCGAAGCATTGGACCTTGGAGACTGGTGCACAGTATGTCTTGCAAAATGTCAGCAACGATTTTGCGGTGAGCGATTTGATTAACAACGAATGGGTGCAGGATGCTGGTTTGACCAATATTTTTGAATATGATCAAGGGGTCATTGGGCTGTACAGCACCGGCGCTTTTGAAAACGATCAATGGGGCCTCAAGCTGGGCCTACGTCTAGAGCAGACCACCCTCAACACCCTACTGGTTAATGACAGTCGAGCAGATGAGCAGATTTATACCAACCTTTTTCCCAGTGCCCACGCTTCCTACAAATTGACCGAAAGCTTCTCTTTGCAAGCCGGCTACTCCCGCCGAATTTACCGGCCAAGGCTCTGGGATTTGAATCCCTTTTTCAATATCCGCAATAATTTCAGTATCCGCGCCGGTAATCCTGATTTGCTCCCGGAATTTACCGATTCTTATGAGATCACCAGTATCTATATTTTGGGAGAGCTGTCTTTGAATTTTGGGGTCTATCATCGATACACTACAGATGTGATAGAGCGCATTTCTACCTTCGAAAACAATGTCAATACCTTTAAACCGCTCAATATCGGCACCAATCGGACGACCGGCCTGGAGTTCAACTTCAAGTATAGCCTCAAAAAATGGCTGATCTTCAATGGCGATTTCAACTATAATCGCTTCAATCGCCAGGGGGTATTTGAAGCCACCTCCTTCGATTTCAGCGCCGATCAGTGGACCAGTAAATTCACGGCCAAGTTCAAGCTCCCCGCCCAAATAGATTTTGAAGTGACCGGGCATTATCTCTCTGCCTTCCAAACGGTGCAGGGCGAAGTTGCCAGAAACATCTTTGCGGATTTGGGACTTCGGAAAAAGGTACTCAAAGGAAAAGGGGTACTCAACTTTAGTATCCGAGATATTTTTGCCTCCAGAGTAAGAGAACGCGAAGTCAATCAGGCCGAATTTTTCCTTTACAGCCGTCGTCAGCGAGGGCGTTTTGTCACCCTAGGGTTTAGTTATGGATTTGGGAAGGGGGAAGCGATGGAGTTTTCTGGGCGTCGGCGTCGGTAGGAGTAGTAAAGAAGGCCCGCCGCAAAGCGACGAGCCTCGGCATCCTACTAGTCACAGGCTGTTGTTCGATCAATGTCGCAGTAAGTCGCCCACCAGGGATTAAACTGGTCGTCTTCTGCGTCATTACTCATCGCCAAAACACCTTCTATATCATTGCCGTAGCGCAGGTGCATGTGAATGGGATCACCGTGCGGAGAGCGCGATAGCACGTACTTGTAATTGGAGCAATCTCCTGAGAAGTCCTCTACTTTTTCGAATACATCCCAGATTGAGGTCTTGGATTGCTCGGGATAGTAGTGAGGGTCAGGTCGACTGCCGATGAATTGATAGCCGCATTCGGCCAGCTTCTTTTCTATATCAGTATGATCAAAAAAGGTCATTTTCGTCACCGATCCTTTTTCATCACTCGTCTCCAAAATGAGGCGGCCAGGATTTCGCGGATCATTTTGCGACATGGAATCTCCTGGGTTGAGATGAAATTCACCATTCATAGTGAGATAGGTAAATGGAGGCCGCTCGGCCTTATTATCATTATAGTGGCTGTGACCGTCTCCGCGTTCGCCGGGGGCGTGGGAATGGCTATGACTGGCATCCTTTGAGTCGTGTGAATGACTATGGCTGGCCTCTTCGGAGTCATGGGTATGGGTATCAGGACCGTGCTCGTGGCCGCAGCTGATGCATAGGGCTAGGGTGATTATGCAAATGAAGCTTTGCAATAGATGTTTCGTAGATTTCATTCCGTTTTTGTTTTGATTTAAAAATTATAGTTAACTCCTAACATGACATTTCTGGTCGGGGCAGGCGTAAGAATTTGTGATCCAGGACCACCAAATGCTACCTCCGCGTAGAGCGAGTCGAAGATATTGCGGACCTCTACAAAGATGCGCCCTTGATTAGAGGACTGACGGTTGAAATTGTAGAAGAGGAAGAGATTCGTTACGCTGTATCCTTCGTACCCTGCAGTATTCGCAGCATTGGTGAAGTATTCCCCGACATCTCTAAACATCACGCGGGCACCCAATCCGTTTTTCAAAGCATAGGACACATCGAAAGTAGTGATTGATTGAGGGACATTGGTAATTTCCTTACCCTCTGTTTCCGCATCTGGATTATTGGTGATTTCGGTGGAGGTGTACGCAAAGGTACCTCTTAACCGAAGTCCGCTTACCAGCGTAATGATAACTTCAGATTCGATCCCCATCCGGGAGGTTTCCCCGATGTTGACAAAGTCGCCAGACCCTGGAGGGTTCTCGAAGATTTCATTGGTCGTGTTGAGTATCCAACCGACGACATCAACGGTCAACCAGTTGGTACCGGTATATCTTGCTCCTAGCTCGTACTGCCAAAGGATAGACGGGTCAAGGTCACTATCGGGTTCGTACTTCAAGACACTATTGGGTAGCGTGAACCCCTGAGATACGCTGGCGCGCAGGTCGAGGCCGTCGGTAATGGTAGATCTTACTCCAATCTTTGGGCTCACATTAGATAGTGTGCTCATGTCGAGAGAAAACTCTGCGACATCAGGATCACTATTGGTAAAAGAACCAAAATATTGATCGTAGCGAATGCCAATTGATGCCCGCAGGAATCTGCTGAAGTTGAACTCCCCTTGACCAAATACAGAGGCGGTCTGCACATCAAATTGTCGGTCTAGGAAGAGATCGCCGCGTACGCGATTGCTAGAATTCCAGCGCATACGATCGGTACTTTCGCTGTAGTACTCCGCACCAGCGATCCAATCGAGATTAATATCACCCAGCAGGCTACGGCCATTGAGGTTAGCACCAGCTGCGTAGACGTTGCGGGTGTTAAAGCGCTCGGTCTGGCCACCGGGGGTAAAGCCAAATTTTGCGTAGCGCGTAAAGTCTTGCTGTACGGCATAACCAAATACCAGCATCCGGAGGTTGTCGCTGAAGTTGTGGTTGAGGTCGAGTCGCTGGGAATAAAAGGTCTTGGCCCCGCCATCATCCTCGGCATTGGCATCCTGCTGGTCTCTTCGTTCCTCATCTTCCAATTGCTCCAAAGAGATGTAACCCGCAGCATCCCATACACTAGAGTGGCCGCGGACCGACAGAGCAATGTCCGTCTGATTAGAAATTTGGTAGCCCAGACGACCTGAGATATTACCTCTTAGCTGGTCAGAGTTGTCCGCATAGCCATCAGACCGGAAGACCTGGAAGGCCAGGTTGGTATGCAGCTGATTGCCGGTTTGCGGCAGCTGCATTTCCTTGCCAAGGGCAAATTGAGTATTTAGGGTATTGAAGGCCCCGCCGCTGAGGCTAAAATCGGTGTAGTTACCGCCTTTACGAGTTTCTAGAGCAAGGGTACCGCCCTCAGCAAATCGGCCGTACAGAGCAGAAGAGGGGCCTTTGTATACTTTTACGCTTTCGAGGTTGAGCGGGATAAGTACATTGAGGTCGGCGTAGCCATCAGAGTGGCCTTCGGCCTCATTGAGGGAGACGCCGTCGATTTGTACGCCGGCCTGCCCTTCGTGGCCAGCTCCTCCGAAACCGCGGATCGAAAACTGATCGGCAACGCCCCCTTGGCTGTAGGCCGAAAGGTCGACCCCCGGTATCTGCTCGATGATGCGGATGGGCAGATCAATATTGAGGGTTTGAATATCGGCCTGGCTAATCTCGTTGACCGTGATGGTCCGATTCTCAGGATTTAGGGCCGCCCCGACGACATAGATTTCGGTAAGCCGAATATTGTCTTCTTTAAGTTGAATATTATAACTTTTGGCGTCACCAGTATTAAGGCTAATGCTCTGCGTATACGTTTCGAAACCAATGGAGCTAATGACCAATTTATAATTCCCTGCTGGAATATTGGTTATTGTGAATGCTCCGTTGACGTCTGTACTTGCACCTCTTGTGGTGCCTTCGAGAGCTACGCTTGCGGCTTCTAAAGCGGTACCATCCGCGGAGAGCACGCTACCTTTTATAGTGGCATTATTCTGACCATTTACCTGTAAAAAAAACAAGAGAAGAGGTAGGATTAAAAGGTATCTATAGTTATTAGTGGATTGCATTTTTATGGTTTTATTGCTTTGACCTGACCAGTGCATTACCTTTTCGTTCGAGCTTAATTTTTATGTAAACCCTACGGCTTACCAATAAGCTGACTGGCATTGACTTGGCCAAAGCTTTATGAATCATATGCATATTCATTGATAGGCTTCATGCTGCCTATCCATGCAAGTTTTGAGAAAATATGTTGTTTGATTGTCGTCGCTATTCCTCACCAGCTATTAGCCAGCTTCGAGACCAGGCATAGCACAGCATACTGAATCAAGGTTCAGTAATCAGCGTTGAGCGTCCTTCCTATTGTCTAATAAGTACTAAACACCCTGACCAGGAACGGGCGAAACCGCTGGTACTGCTGCAACGCTGATCAATGCTACTGTGAAAAATTAGCGTAACAATTTCATTAGGACGATTGAGAAAATATTCTCAGGAAAGCCATTTCGGGGGAGGGGTGGGAACCTCTGCGGGACTCGAAATAAAGCTGGTGTATCCCCAAGCGATTAAGTTGAATAAGGGCATAGGGGGATTTAATTGAAGCCCATCCTCACTGAGTAAGGCATTGATTACCAGCATCAATAGGTTCAAATTCCACAGTGATGAAAAATCGTTATTATTATTTTTAAATACTTCCGCAAAGAATTCAGTCACAAAATTGTGTCGGTGCGTTTCATCACTGTGCATATGGATAAATCGGGAGATTTTCTGATGATAAGAACCATCCACCAAGTGCTCCGCCAAGTGTATAGATTCTCCAACACTTGCACCGAAGACACTGATGCAGAATATAGTCAATAAAATATATACTCTTATATTATCCATTTACGAGAATGTACTTTGAGTAAACACGAGGGTGCTCAAACGTTTAGACTATAAGGGTACTATGAAAATGTTCAATGAATAGGCCAGGCATCAAGATTGTTCGAGTTTCGGCTTAGGAATGCCTGGGTGTTGCTTTATGACACTTTGTGAGGAAAGATTATTACTTTAGATATTTTTTCCCTTTGTATAAACTCTTCTGATAAAAAGTGACTTTTCTTAGTAGGACGTTATTGCTATTATTTCACTTCGAGCAAGATATAAAAAAGCTGTTGGTCTACCAAAGAATAGATGAAATTAGATGATGCAGATAATATAAGGCTTGATCATAACGACTATACGCTCGATTCTAAGAAGAAATATTATTTTAACGAAGCGTCTTTTTATCTTTACCGTTGCTAACCAAGAACGCCAATCGGAAGATTGGAGCAACCCTGTGTACCCAAGTCTACATCAATAAAAGGTCTAAAATAATCTCTTATGAAATTATTTTTCAGAAAGTTTATTGTAGCAGGTACAGGACTCTTTCTCTGCTTGTTTCTGATTGTACATTTGTCCGCTAATTGCATCCTATTATTGCCGGAGGACATCGCCCGCGACCTGTACAATTCTTATTCTACAACCCTACGCGAAAGCCCGCTCATTAAAGTGGTGGCTTATCTATTGTACCTGTCGATCATCCTTCATGTGGTCTATGCCCTATTGGTCACGATTCGCAACCGACAGTCTAAGCCGGTAAAATATGCCCTGAACCACACCCATGAAAACAGCACTTGGACTTCCCAGAATATGGGCTTGATTGGCTGTTTTATTTTGCTGTTTATCATTATTCACCTAGCCAATTTCTGGGCGCGGATCAAACTGGGGATGGGGGAGCCGGTAGGATTGGACCCTGCTGGTCAGGTGGATGTTTACGATGTGACCTATAGCTTATTTCAGAACATTTACTACGTCGTTTTTTATTCCCTACTCATGATTCCTCTGGGGCTGCACCTCCACCACGGATTGAAGAGCGCCTTCAAAACCTTGGGCTTCTATCACCGCAACGGATTGAAAATGCTGGCCCAAGTTGCAGTAATTTATGCAGCAGTCATGGCTGTAGGATTTGGTATTATTCCCTTCATCGTTTACTTCAAATAGGTATGATTATGCTAAACTCGAAAGTGCCGGCTGGAAAACTTGAAGAAAAATGGCGCAACTATCAGCTAAAGAGTCGCTTAATCAATCCTGCCAATAAGAAGAAACTGCAGGTTATCGTCGTAGGTTCCGGCTTATCCGGGGCAGGAGCAGCGGCTACATTGGCCGAGCTGGGCTATGATATTCACTGCTTCTGCTATCAGGATTCGGCCCGTCGTGCCCACTCCGTTGCTGCACAAGGGGGCATCAATGCCGCCAAAAATTATCAGCATGATGGCGATAGTGTCTGGCGGATGTTTTACGATACCCTCAAAGGAGGAGACTTCCGGTCGAGAGAGGCCAACACTTATCGGCTGGCCGAGCTTAGCGCGCCGTTGATTGATCACTATGTGCAGCAGGGTGTTCCCTTCGCCCGGGAGTACGGTGGAGTTTTGGTAAATAGAAGCTTTGGCGGAGTACAGGTACAGCGGACCTTCTATGCCAGAGGGCAGACGGGACAACAGCTCCTGATGGCGGCCTATTCTCAGCTTTACAAAATGGTGCGTGCAGGGAAAGTAAAGATGCATACGCGTAGTGAGATGCTGGATTTGGTGGTGATTGATGGTAAGGCTAAAGGAATTATCGTCCGCGATTTGGTCAGTGGCGCCCTCAAGCGTTTTGCCGCCGATGCTGTCGTACTGGCTACTGGTGGCTACTCGCGGGTATTTCGATTGTCGACGCTGGCCATCGGCTGCAACGGCAGTGCCATCTGGAAGGCACACCAGCGGGGCGCCTTCTTCGCCGCTCCAAGTTTTACCCAAATTCACCCTACGGCCCTCCCCCAAGCTAGCGAAGCCCAATCCAAGTTGACCTTGATGTCAGAGTCCCTGCGTAACGATGGCCGGATATGGGTGCCCAAGCAAAAAGGAGATGCCCGCAAGGCCAATGCTATTCCCGAAGAGGAGCGCGATTATTACCTGGAACGTCGATACCCTAGCTTTGGCAACCTCGCCCCCCGCGACATCGCTTCACGAGCGGCTAAAGAGCGGATCGATGCCGGCTACGGCGTCGGCCCCCTCAAAAATGCAGTATACCTCGATTTCAAACACGCCATACAAAAGTTTGGTGCAGAGACGATCAAAGATCGCTATGGCAATCTCTTCACCATGTACAAGAAAATCACGGGCGTAGATGCCTACACCGAACCCATGCAAATTTCGCCCGCCGCTCATTTTTCTATGGGCGGCCTCTGGGTGGATTATGAACTCATGACCACCATTCCCGGGCTATATGCGGTAGGAGAGTGCAATTTTTCGGATCACGGGGCCAATCGCCTTGGCGCCAATTCGCTGTTGCAGGCCAGTGTTGATGGGTATTTTATTTTACCCAACACCATCAATAACTATTTGGCCGAGGCCCTCCGTGAGGAACAGCCCTCTATTGGCCATCCTGCTTTCGCTCAGGCGGAGCAAGAAGTAAAAGCGCATATTGATCGGATATTATCGGTTAATGGTAAGCAGACGGTGGATCATTATCATCGGGAATTAGGACGAATTATGTGGAACAACTGCGCTATGAGCCGCAATCAACAAGGGCTTGAAGAAGCGATTGCCCAAATCCAATCCATTACCGAAGCGTTTTGGAGCAATGTCAAGGTAACTGGAGGGCACAACGAAATGAATACGGAACTGGAAAAAGCCCTGCGCTTGGCAGACTTTCTGGAGCTAGGCGTACTGATGTGTACCGATGCCCTTCAGCGGGAGGAATCTTGTGGTGCTCATTTTCGGGAGGAATACCAAACGGATGATGGGGAGGCGGTGCGTGTAGATGAGGACTACTCCTATGTTTCGGCCTGGGAGTACAACGCCGGCACCTTTGAATTGCACAAAGAGGAATTGGCTTTCGAATTTGTACAACCAACAGTAAGAAGTTATAAATAACCCCACTTGCATTAAATAAGCATACGATGAAAGTAACTTTTCGAATCTGGCGACAAGAAGGCCCCCACGAAAAAGGACAGTTTATTGACTATCCGGTCAGTGAGCTAACCCCAGACATGTCCTTTTTGGAGGCCTTGGATCATCTCAACGAACTACTGGTGTTGAGGGATGAAAAAGTCATTGCTTACGAATACGACTGTCGCGAGGGCATCTGCGGTCAATGCGGCGTGTTCATCAATGGTCGGGCCCACGGCCCGCACGCTAACCAAACCACCTGCCAGCTGCACCTACGCAGCTTCGAGGACGGCGCGACGATCACCGTTGAGCCCTGGCGGGCCCGCGCCTTCCCCGTCATCAAAGACCTCGTCGTCGACCGCTCCGCCTTCGACCGCATCATCGAGCAAGGAGCCTACATCAGCGCCAAAACCGGAACGGCCCCCGAGGCCAACGCCATCCTGATCGGCAAAGCCGTCGCAGACCGGGCGATGGATGCGGCGGCCTGCATCGGCTGTGGCGCCTGCGTCGCCACCTGCAAAAACTCCTCTGCCGCCCTGTTCACCGCCGCCAAGATCAGCCACCTCAATGCCTTGCCACAGGGCCGCCCAGAGGCCCACCAGCGGGTGCTCGATATGACGGCACAGATGGAGCAGGAGGGCTTTGGGCACTGTTCGTTTACGGGGGCTTGTGAGGTGGAGTGCCCGGAGGGGATTTCGATTGTTACTATTGCGGAGATGAAGGGGCGGCAGATGTGGGGGTGGATGTTTGGGTAGGGGATAAAAACAGAAAAAGCCCGCCACACCGTGACGAGCCTTAGCAGCCCCTAGGGGGCTTGTGCTATTTTTGTAGGGGGGTGATAATCAGTGGAGTATGAATGGGTGATTTGGAGCGGATAAACTATGGGTAAACAAAATTTAGTAGTACTATGAATGCAATGCTCGATTATTAAGGTTCTATGGTCGTAGAAGGAATTCGATAACTAATTTGATTGATGACACACTTTTTTGAGCACTCTCACCTATTCCTCTTCCAACCGCCTCAACATCTTGATTTCCTGGATTTCTCTGTTCAATTCTGCAGCTAATTCTTCCTCTGAAGGCAAATGCAATTTGTACTTCGAAGCAAATAATTGTTGACTTTCTTTCAATACAGAATACTTCACAATAGTGTGATCTTTCTCAGAGCATAGAATCACTCCGATAGTGGGATTGTCATCTACTCCCCGCCATTTTTCTTCATAGAGTCGGACATACATATCTAGCTGGCCAATATCCTGATGAGTAAGGGCTCCTACTTTCAGGTCAATTATTACAAAGCATTTCAGAATGAAGTTGTAGAAAACTAGATCGATGTAAAAGTGCTTGCTGGTCTCAGTACTTACTCGCTTTTGTCTGGCCACGAATGAAAAACCTTTGCCTAGCTCTAGCAGAAATTCCTGAAGTTTATTAAGGATAGCAGACTCCAGAATCTTTTCATGATAGCTAGTATTGGACTTAAAATCCAGAAATTCTAGCACATAGGGATCTTTGATAAAATCAGTCGGTTGTAAAAATTGAGTATTGTCTTCGGCTTTTTTTATCAAAGGGGCTTTGTTTTGACTAGCTAGTAAGCGTTCGTAGTAAAAGGAATTCACTTGACGTTCTAGTTCACGGGTTGACCATTGGTTGTCTATGGTTTCGCTCATGTAGAATGTTCTGGTATTTTCTTTTTCTACCCTTAGAAGAATACGATAATGCGTCCAACTTAATTCGGTACGCACTGCGTTCCATTTCTTGTAAATAGTATAAAATGATCGCATATTCCTCAGATTGCGGGCATTAAATCCTTTTCCAAATTCTAAGGTCAACTGCTTTGAAAGCCTAATTAGTAGTTGATCGCCATAAATCGCCCTTGCTTTACCTCCTTGTTCTTCTTCTACAATCAATTTCCCAATATTCCAATAGGCCTCCACCATTGCAAAATTGATCGCTCTTGCCGTTTTTGTTCTAGCCAGTTCAATGACCTCCTTGATATTTTGATAGATAGACTGTTGGATAAGTTCTCTGTCCATAGTGTTTACATTTTTTGAATTTAGAAAATAGTGTTTCAAGATTTAATGCTCATTTGAAGCCTTCCCTGGACCTGGCTGCTCTCGTGCATTCCACTGATCCATTTATGTGTAAACATATTGTTTTAATGCTTTTGCATGATTACTGGTCATTTCAATGGTTTGATGGCCCATCATCTTTTGTACGACTTCTTTGGGAATAGATAAGTTGAGGGAAAGCTTACCGAAGGTATGGCGTGCGGTATGATAAGTAATGGTCTTTTGGATATTGACTATAGTCATGATTTCTTTGAGGTAACTGTTTGTGCGCTGATTAGATATGACTCTGAATACCAATTCCTCACTCTTGTCATTAAAACCTTCCAGGTCAATAAGAGCAGTTGCTTTATCTGTAACCGGGACAATATAGTGGTAGCCATTTTTTGCTCGGCAGCGGTCAATGAAAAAACGACCATTTTCATAGCTGAAGTCACTGTACTTTAAAGTGATAATGTCTCCATAATCCAAGCCGGTATAGCAAGAGAAAAGGAAATACTGCAGAACATTTTGCCAGGATGATTTTAGGGTATGACTTTCATAGAGGCGATATAACTCACCCAATTCCTGATAGCTCAGATGGTTGCGTTGCTTGTCAACATATTTGAGTTTGTAGGAGGAGAATGGAGTGCGATCAATCAACTCATGCATTGCTTCATGCATCATTAGACGGATGTAGCAAAGCGATTTCCAGATGGTATTGACATCATTCTTTTTTACCTTCTTCAGATGCGCTGAATACTCATCCAGAAACTTGTGATCAATATCGCTAAGGTATATCTGATTCCGAAATTCTTTCAGTCGGCGGAATTCCTTCCAATAGCCCTGGATAGTTCGGGTAGAGTAGTCTTGCTCTTCTCGCAACTGTACGACTTTAGAATGGAATTCAAAAAAGTCATCATTCCGAACGCCGAGAAAAGCATCTTTGAATTTGGAAAAGGTAATAGCTTCATCGTTATTCTGGAGATACAGAATAATCTTCTTAGCTCTCTGGATCAGTTTGTCCAGAAAGAAATTGGTCTCTTTCGCATTTGGGATTTTGTGCTTGCCTTTTTCGGCAAGCCGTACGCCGCCTCGAGTGCTCTCCATACTCTTGAGCGGAACGTACATATTTAGTGATAGTCGATTCACTTTACGATCCAGGGTAAACTGTAGGTAAAGTGGAGCCTCATTCCTGCTGTTTACCCGATCTTTGCGAAAAACCACTTTTAGAGTGGGGTGAGTAAACATGGGGTAAACAATTTGGTTAAACTTTTATTTTTTAGGCAAAAAAAAACGGATTTTTAGTTAATAATATAACCAAAAATCCGCTATTTACCTAGTTTTTGGAAAGTTTTATACTTTCCTTAGCAGCCCCTAGGGGAATCGAACCCCTCTTTCCAGGATGAAAACCTGGCGTCCTAGCCGATAGACGAAGGGGCCTTCTTGCATCTTCCCTAGCCAAAAAAAATAACCGAATCTTCGGTTCATTAGCCGGGGAAGATGGAGGTCTCCCAGTGCGCCATCAGGTCGGAAAAGGCATAAAAAAAGTGCTTGTTTCTTCCTTTGAAGAACTCCTTTTCAGGAAAGCAAGGCAAAGATAATACCTTTTGAAGGAATTCAAAATATTTGGCAAAACTTTTTTATTAACGCTAGCTTATTTTTTCGTGAATTGTACCGCTTTGAAGGAATATCACCAACTTTTGAAGACCAAATACGTTATATTTAAGGTATACTTACTATATTTGTGTGAATTGTACACTAAGTCCTAATCTGACTAGACAAACCAATAACCATTTATTTTGACCTTTCAAATTACTAACATGGCAAAAAAAATCGCAATCAATGGCTTTGGACGCATCGGAAGACTCACCCTGCGTCAGCTGCTCCAAAATGACACTGTAGAGGTTGTCGCTATCAATGACCTGACCGATAACGCTACACTGGCCCACCTCTTTAAGTATGACTCTGCTCAGGGTGCCTTCGGCGGCACAGTCGAAGCTAGTGATGACTTCATCATCATTGATGGTCAAAAAATTCATTCTTATACCCAACGTAACCCCGCAGACCTGCCCTGGAAAGACCTTGGCGTAGATGTCGTCCTCGAATGTACGGGCGTCTTCCGCACTTCCGAAAAGGCCGGGCTGCACCTCCAAGCTGGTGCCAAAAAAGTCGTCCTCTCTGCCCCCGCCAAAAGCGATGATATTCAAACCATCGTACTGGGCGTTAATGACAACGAACTGGACGGCAGCAACGATATTTTCTCTAATGCTTCTTGTACCACCAACTGCCTGGCTCCCGTTGCCAAAATCATCGATGAGAACTGGGGCTTTGTACAAGCTAGTATGACGACTATCCACGCCTATACAGCTGACCAGCGCATCCAGGATGCTCCACATAGCGACTTGCGCCGCGCTCGCGCCGCGGCTTTCAACATCGTCCCAACTTCTACCGGTGCAGCCTCGGCCGTCGGCAAAGTTTATCCTGCGGTGAAAGGCAAGATGTTCGCCATGGCGGTACGCGTGCCGGTAATCACGGGGTCAATGATTGAGCTGAATGTGGTTGTAGAGAAAGACGTAACGGTTGAGGCGGTGAATGCTGCTTTCAAAGCGCAGTCGGAAGGGGACATGAAGGGCATTCTCGAATTCGCTACCGATCCGCTGGTTTCTTCGGACATCGTTGGCAATCCACACTCTTCTATTTTTGATTCGCAACTGACTAAGGTAGACGGCAAGATGATTAAAGTCGTTAGCTGGTACGATAATGAGGCGGGATACTCTGCTAGATTGGCCGATCTTTGCGCCCGACTAGCGGCGCTTCCGGTCGCCGTAATGGGGTAAATTAAGGTGACAAAAGTCATTAACTTTTGGCGGCTATTTTGTTCCGAAAAATGTTAATTGAGCAAATTTAACCTTACTTTTGTCCAGATTATCCTTAGGATGGTTAAACGAAAGTTTTGCTGTCGAATACCAAATGAGATAATTCAACGGATCTGCGCGAGCAGATCCGTTGTCATTTTAGCGAATGACCTTTTTGGGCTTATTGTATCAACAGCTTAACGGTTTGTGTGCCGTGAGACGCTGTACGTAGTTGCAACAGATACATTCCTGGATGTAAACCCAGTGATGTTTTCTCGAAGGTCTGCTGCCAGCTTCCCTTTGGAGCCTCCTGCCTTTGGTGGTAAAGCTGCTTTCCGCTCAAATCGAAGATTTCTAGCACATATTCTTCCGCCTCCTCAAACTCCATAGAAAGACTAAAGGACGCTTGACTTGGGTTAGGAGAGACCTTCAGCGGAGCGGTAGGATGGTGCGCATCAGCGGAGGTAACCTCGACCATTGAGGAGCGGCTGCCGGCGGGGGGACTTAGGGACAGCTTGATGTCAAAGACATTAATCGTTGCCCGGACCGCCCCCAGTTGATCCTCATGCACGCGAATGGTCAGCGCGATGATTTCGTCTAGCTCGGCTGCGTAGCTGTTGGGATGGAGGGGAATGGCTACCTCTGTACCGGAATTAAAGGCCCCGAGGTTTCTGCTTCCTTGGGTAGCATCTTCGGTGAGGACTTCAAACTGATTGACGCCGGTGAGTTTAATGATCAGGTATTGAAAATCGGTCCAGACTTGCCGGGGTACATTGAAGGTGATTTGGGTGTATTCATTCTGGCCATCATTATCATCCCTCATATTCCAGTAAATTGCTTTATCACCAGGATTGAGGCTGTTCAAGGCCACGTTGGGGACGGGGAGGCCGAAGGCGCCGGGGGTGATGCGGCTATCGATGCCCATTTCGAAATCGGCAAAGGTGGCGTTGCCCGTATCGCCCGAGGCTGCGGTACAGTTGGCATTTTGGCAAAACCGGATATGGGGACTGACATAGCTGAAATCGTCGCCGAACAGGGCGGTGTTGCCCAAGGCCGTAGCGATGTGTTTCACATAAATGGTGTTGTCCTTCATAAAATACCGCTGGGTGGAGCCATTGATCAGATCATTCAGCGAGCTGGCTTGCAACAGCGGAACACTACCACTGAGGCCCTGGTAGGCGTAGGTTTGTGAAGGCATGTTCGGTAGTACAGAGATCACAAAATCCCCATTTTCAACAAACTTCAACTGCGGGCGAATCAAATTCGGAACCTTGTGGTATTGCCAGTAGTACTTCAAGTTAGAATCATTGACGATGACCGGATTCATATTCGAAGGATTGGGGGCTTGCTGACCATAGGTGGCGGGCCCATCGGAGCGAATATTATAGGTCGGATACTTGGTGGCATTCGACCAGCCATTGTAAATCCGCAGCAGGCCGAAGTGTTCATTAGGATTGATGTAGGCGTGCCAGTTGAGCTTTGGAATGGCGGCCCCTTCAATGTTGAAGCCCTCTTCCCGGATTTTGGTATCTGCGGCATTGGGAGGCTGAATTCTCGGGGTCAGGTGGCCACCTATGACACCGGTGATGGAGCCATCACGATCGATGAGGCCGGAGGCATACATGGTTTCCAGCCAAGACTGATTGCGGAAATAGACTTTATTGTTTTCTGGAACATTCTCAAAGGTGATGCCTTCGGCAAAGTGTACCGTACTCTTTTGGGCGGCGCCATTGATGGTAAAGGCAAAGGCGTCGTCGCCAAAAAAGTCAGCCATATGAACATTGGACAATCCGCTGGGGCCGTCGTAGACGGTATGTCCGTTATTGAGATTCCACAGATGACGAGGCACCCTATCGGGCATAGCCAGCGAACGGCCGACCGACAGCTCATTACTCGACATCGGATTACCGACATTAGGGCTCTTGCCGACAATCAATGAGTTGTGCAGCACTTGATGAAAGGCAAAGAAGGTATTACGAGGGCTATCGGCCAGCGCACATTCCCGAAAGTTCATCGCATTGGCCCGCATCCAAACGTTTCTGGCCCTGGTTTTATAACCCGTAAATCGGATAATCTCCGGGATGATCTGATTGTCTTCCGCATCAAAAGGCGCATAATGGCCATCGACAAATTCATTGTTCGAGCGCTTTATCTTTCCGTCAATACTGAAGTTGGAAAAGCTGGTCGAGTGGCTTTTATTGTCTTCAAATTGTAGAAAATCTCGCTTGCCCGGCGGAGGGCTGATATGAGGAGCCATACCCAGCGTACTGTCCTGCGCCACCATCCAAAAGCCCGATCCCTCAGAACCGGCCGCCACGTTGCCTTCAAAATAATTCTCCGGGTTGGTGATCCAAAATGTAGCGGGTAACTTGATCAGCTGCGTCGTTGCATCTCTGACAAAATCATGGGGCGTGACGCCACCTCCTGGAGCAGGAACGCGGGTCAGAATACCCAAATTGCGCCGAAAGACATTCTGAACTTCATCCCCATCTTCTAAAAAGTAGCCATGGCCAATGTGATCATAGCCTACATTATTCTCTACTACGGCATGGCTGGTCCCATGAACAGTGACGACCCGATTAAAAGAGCGATGGATGCTGCAATCTTTGATGTACTGCCCCGAGACATTCCCGGCAATGTGCCAATGGAAAGGGTAGCGGCCCAGCGAATCGGTTTGCCCCATCCGGTACAGCTCCACGCCGGAAAAGCGAACTTCTGATCCGGGCATAAACATCGTATGGCCACCAATACCTGTGCTCTCCGACAAGTCATCCCCCTGGATTTTAATATTTCGGGAAAGCAAGCCAACTTCCGCCCTTTCATCGAGGGTATAGCTGTTGGTGCCATTACTGTAGTTCAGCAGTTCTCCCCAATGCATATAGTCGAGGTTGTCATCGAGGTAGCAGGTCGTTCCGCCATTGGTCACCGTTGTAATGGTCCTTACTTCCGCCTGATGAGGGTCAAAATCCGAAGAAGCTACGACGATCTGGTCGCCAGCTTTCCAGCCCGGATTTTCTTTGAGGTTGACGGCTGTGGTCTGCGCATGAGCCGTCGCCCCCAGCTGCGTCCAGCTTTTCTTGCTGAGGTCTCCGTGAATTTCTACCCGACCGCCACCTCGAGCCGCCAGGAATTTCATCGTCGGCCCCGGAAGAACATCGTTGGGATCGTGTTTGAGGGTAATGACGGCATTTTGGAGATAGGGATCATCCGTCGTTCCCCACTGCAACAGTGCCCCCTGGCCCTGCACCAGAATCCAGTTGGTCGATAGGTTGAGGTCCTTGCTTTGATCAGCAATTAGGCGGCCATAGATTTCGAGATGCTTGATGTCGGCATCGGTATCGAGGATAACGGTTTGACCTGCAAGAATGGTGGCTACATCATTCGGGCCGGGTAAGACCCCGCCGGGCCAGGTTGAAGGATTTGACCAGTAGTTGAGGGCCGTAAAGGAGTATTGCAAATCGTCGACAAAGGCCGTATTGTCGCCCCCCAGTGGGTTGGTGCCCCTCAGTTCAATGGTGTGCGTGCCTGCGCTGAGTTGTACGGCCGTCGTTTGCATACTTTGGTAGAAGATGCTGGCGGGGGTAAAGGTGCCCAGCACCTGACCATCGACCTTGAGCACAAAAGTTTGGCCGCCGTTACTAACATTAGCTCGCTGGGCGGCTTTGAAGCTAAAAGTGTAATCGCCCGTCGCAGGCAGGTTGATGGTTTGAGTGAGGAACCCCTGCGACTGTATGAACAGTACTTGATCGCCCTCGGGAGCGTGGGGATTGCCGCGCGTAAAACCGCTTTTGTTGGCACTGACTCCCGCACTGCCGACATAGTTCCAGGCGGTTCCCGGAGGGTGGTAGCGAAAGGTGCCCTCGGCAATATTGGGCGACTCAAAACCACCACCATTGACCGGCGTATTGGCCAATAGGGTAGAAGAGCAAAAGAGGAAAAGAAATAAAAATAAGATTCCATCCCACCAAAGTGATTGGTAGCGAAGGCCCTGCTTTTCAGGCCCATAAAATTTATAATACATCATTGTTTTAATTTTTAAGGTTTAGCAAATAACGTCTTAGCTTACATCTTGTTATTGAAGTGTAAGCAGAAGTGTTTCGACCGCTATACCTACCGACAGGGCAGTAGTATAGCGCGCCGATCTACACTTGAGATAGCGAGTTTAATTTTGAGATAGCGGGTTTAATTTTTAGCAGTAGATGATTCTTGAGCTAAGCTGCTATTAATTGATTAATTAGGGAATGACAGTATACACTGACATACTGTGATTGATAAGTACTAAAGCTGAAGGAGTTGGTAAAATGCAGTATTTGAGTTTCGAAACAAGAAAAGCAAAAAGACGCTAATACAACTAGTTGACATTATGATTGGATGCAATATAAAATTTTTCTGATCAAATCGCCAGCTTTTTTACAAATAAAAAAATACCTGATCCAGCAAGCTAGATCAGGTATACAAATTTCAGAACTTCTAAAATTGGTTCATGACTACACGGTCTTAATGCACAATCAATTTCATCGATTGTTTATTTAGACCATCGTTTAAGAGTATAAAATATATGCCTGGATATATCTTTGATGTATTGATCGTCAAATTGTGTAGACCTGGTAAAAAGTTGGTGGTGTTGATGTTTTCAATGCGTTGTCCGAGTACGTTGAAGAGCCCAATATCTAAGTGGGTTTTTTCTGTCAAATGGAACGAAAGGGTGCTTTGTTCTTTGGCTGGATTGGGGAATAACTTGACCTGATTCAGGGCCTCAATCTCATCGGTACTGACGGATAAGGCAACGTCCACTCTACTCTGCGCTTCTGTACCAAAATTACCACTGAGACGGAACAGCTCGGCTCCATTTTCATCGCTCATCACTGCCTGGCCTACCTCTAGGCCATCGCCGTAGTCATCAACGAGCAGGAAGTCGTAGCAGCTGCTGTAGGGGACTTCGATGGTCTCGGTGATTGTCGTATTGTTGCCGTAGGCACCGGGATCGGTATCCGACGCGACGCGCTGGCCGCCACCATCTGGACCGACAGTGGTATTACCTCCCGAGGCTACGACATCACCGCTGTCATCCGTGAGTTGCCAGTACAATTCATAGCCGTAATCATCCGTACTAAGTGAAAGTTGAAGCGTATTGGTTAGAGTCTGAGGGGCTTTGATGAATTGAACATCGACGGAATTGTACGTGGTATAGACATCGTCTGCACCGTTGACTTGGGTGAGATGTATACTAAGTTCGGCGTTATTACTAAGAGTGAGGGTTTGCAGGTCGACCGTTTGCGTTGCATAGGGCGCGATGCTGCCTTGCCAATCCATCTCGTAGACCAGCGTGCTGTTGTCCATAACCTCAAAGTGAATCGTCTCGATGGCTTGGGCACCGATGTTTTGTACACTGACCTGAGGAATGTACTCCATGTCTCCACAGAAATGAATGGGCTCGACGATAGAGCTACGGATCGAGGCGTTGTTGTTGATGCCCGCGCTTTCGGCCAGTTCGAAGGGACGGGCTGCACTGCTGGTAAATTCCCCGCCTTGAAAGATCACATTATTTTGCTGGTCAATCAATCGGTACCTCCCATTGCCATAGCCACAACAGATGCCATCGTTGGCCGAGTCGAAAATGGTAAACTCAAAGCAGCCATCGCTGGGCAGGGCCACTTGGTGCTGATAGTTGGTGCTGGCATTGGTGTAGGTGCCTTGTGCAATGGAGTACAAGAGAATGCCGTCGGAAGTGCGCATTTCCCAGGATGTTTCTGTGGGATATTCATCCGTGAGAATTTCGAAGGTGTACAGATTTTCTTGATAGTCTGGTGCCAGCAAGGTACTGATGTCCAGTTGATTATTGCTGGTATCTTCGTCGTTGGTGGTGCCGTTGACGGTGGTGACGACGAAAGACATTTCGGTGCTTTGATCAATGGAGAACTCCGAGAAGGTGACTTCGGCGAGTTGGTAGGTGGTGAGATCGCCGGTCCAGTCTTTAGTTTCAACGAGTTGGCCGTTGAGCAGCAGGTCGACGCTGGCGGAACTCAGGTTGTCGGTGCCGAGGTTTTGCAGGGTAGTGGTGGGGAGGATGCTAGCGGTTTGGCAGAAGGTGCCGGCGAAGCCCTCGTAGCGGATGATGCCGGCATTGTTGGCGCCGAAGGCTCTTTGGCAATCGTCGCCGAAGGCAACTAGGGTATTAGCATCCGCTTGTCCTGTCTCGTTGATAATCAAGTTGGGACAAATATGATAGATGGTGGGGAAATAGGTGATGTTGAAGGCGCTGGCAATGCTGCCATCGGCATCATCGATAATGGGGTAGGGGGTGTCTTTTACCCAATCCCCCAAAGTACCCCCTCCGATACCGTGAAGGGCATCTACAGGGGTAGAAGGGTCGCCTTCGATGAAGAGCACCATAATTTCGTCGGTGCCGTTCGGGCCGTAAGTGTTATAAATATCGCTGAGTACATGCGTGTTGTGATAAGTCCAACAGGGACCACACCAGGTCGCAGAGACGTCCAGGATGACTTCCTTCCCTTGGGTCAAAATATCATACAGGTTCCAAGTATTGCCCTCTATATCTGTAGCCGTAAAATCGGGAACAACGCTTCCATTAGGGAGTTGAGCCGTTGCGTAATGGAGCGTAAGTAATAAGCATACGTAAAGTGTAAAAGTTTTTTTCATTACTCGTTTTTTACCCAAAAAAAAGCGTTCGCACAATGAATTTATAGAAAACTAAGGCTTTGCAGAAATGAAATTAATGCAATATTGAAGATTTTAAAATTGCAATTTTTTATGTAAATTGCTGATTATTAGTTAGTAATAATGAAAATGAAGAAGAATTTAAATGAGTCAGTTTTTGTATCGGTTTGTTGGAGAATTATCCTCTAGAGAGCGGGCCTACTTTAATCGCTATGCCCGTACCTACAGCGATTCAGCAGAGAAAAACTATCTGAAGCTCTATCGATTATTGGAAAAAAATAAAGGGAAGCCTTACACACAGGTTCAAGCTATGCTCAAAAAAGCTTTTCCCCGTAGCCTCAGTTCAGAGAACAATTACCTCTACAAACAGCTGATGAATGCGCTGATTAATTTTCATTTTGGTACCTCCCAATACCGCGAATTGAGTCGCCTTTGCTTCGCCATTGATTTGCTGATTGAGCGGGGATTTAGAGTGAAGGCAGAAAGGGAATTGAAAAAGGCCAAACGCCTGGCCTATAAGTACGAAAAGTTCAACATCATTCTCCAACTTATCCAACTGGAAGAGGAAATGCTGTTCAAGCACGGCATCCTCAATTTCACCAAAGAACTTCGAAGGCTCAAAAAAGAGCGCTCTTTGATTACGGAGAAATTGCAAAACCTGATGAATTACCGCCTGCTGCAAGAGCAGGTGAGAGAGCTGCAATTCTCACACGGCACCGTACTGAGCGAAGCTTTTCTGACCGATTATTTTGATGAACCCGCCTTGATTCACGATGCTTCTCGAGCCCTCAGCATTCGAGCCCTGGAAAAATGGTACTACATCCAGGGCCTCAAATATTTCCTTTGTCGACAATACGAGCAATCGCTACAGGCTGATTTTCAGCATCTTCAATTGTTGGAAGAACACGAACACCTCTTTAAACCTGCCCAAAAGCTCCGCTCGATCAGCAACCTGCTCTACATGTGCGCCATGAATGCCGATCCGATGGCCTTTTTTAAACTTTTGCCCAAACTCGAACAATTACAGCACATCAAAAGCATTGACGAGGACTATATTCTCTACATTAAAATGACTCGACAATTGGAGCTTTACTACCAATGCCAGAACAAGCAGGAAACCCGGCAGCTGCTCGAAAAGGCCGACCTTTCTTTCCTCAAATCTACCGACCATAAGCTAGGCGTGGTAGAGGTTGACTATTTTGTCAGCCTCATCATTCGGGCCTACATCATCCTGCGCGATTTTGATCTGGCCGCCGATTGGCAGCACTACTGGTTTCAAGTCGAGCGGCTGAATGTAAGCATCAACGAGCGCCTGCTGTTCAGCCTCATCATCCACTACGAACTGGGCTATATCGCTCTACTGCAATCGGAGGTCAAAACCGTAGAAGCGACCCTGCGAAAAAAGGCCAAACTGACGGCTTTGGAGCGCAGCATCATTCAATTCATCAAGGTCTATATCCGCTATCCAAAGCAGGAGAAGGAGGATTTGGAAAAATTAGTGGCAGAGCTGCGGCGAATTAAGGACAATCTGGAAGAAAACCAGCTGTTCTCCCTTTTTGATTTCTACAAATGGGCCAAAGAAAAGATTGGCTTGTTGGAGGGAAAATAAGCGCGTAATTGTCTACCTTGCCTGCCGGCAGGCAGGTTTCCGCCTCCAGAATTAGGCATTTCATCAAACTCAAATCATCATGCAGCACCTCAATGTAAAAGATAAGAAAGTATTGATCCGCGTCGACTTCAATGTCCCCCTCGACGATCAGCATACCATCACCGATGACACACGCATCCGGGCGGCCCTGCCCACCATCCAGCAAGTGCTCGATTCCGGCGGTGCCGTCCTCCTGATGTCCCATCTCGGCCGCCCGCAGAAAAAGCGCAAAGAAGACGGCAGCCTGGACGTCGAGCGTTTCACCCTGCGCCATCTGGTCGAGCACCTCAGCAATAAACTGGGCCGCCCCGTCCAATTCTGCGAAAGCACCATCGGCGATACCGCTGAAAGCATGGCCACAGCCCTGCAGCCCGGCGAAGTCCTCCTGCTGGAAAACACCCGCTTTAACGCCGGCGAAACCAAAGGCGACGCCGAACTGGCCGCAGCCATGTCCAAACTGGCCGACCTCTACATCAACGATGCCTTCGGCACCGCCCACCGCGCCCACGCCTCCACCGCCGTCATCGCCCAGCACTTCGACAAAGCCAATAAAGGCTTTGGCCTGCTGATGCAAGCCGAGATCGAAAACGCTACCCGCATCCTCAACGACCCCGAGCGCCCCCTGACGGCTATCGTCGGCGGCGCCAAAGTATCGGATAAAATCCTCCTGCTGGAGCGCCTCCTTGACTTCGTCAATGGCCTTATCATCGGCGGCGGTATGGCCTACACCTTCATCCGGGCCCAGGGCGGCCAAACCGGCAACTCCCTCGTCGAAGAAGATAAAATCGACCTGGCCGCTAGCCTCCTCCAAAAGGCCGAAGCCAAAGGCATCCAGATCCACCTCCCCCAGGACTCCGTCATCGCCGACCAATTCGCCGAGGACGCCCAGCACGAAACCAGAGCCAGCAAGGCCATCCCCGACGGCTGGATGGGCCTCGACATCGGTCAGCAAGCTCAGCAAGACTTCGCTGCCGTCATCGAAGCCTCCAAGAGCATCCTCTGGAACGGCCCGATGGGCGTCTTCGAGATGGCTCCCTTTGCCCACGGTACCAAGGCCGTCGCGCTGTCGGTCGCCCAGGCCACCAAGCAGGGAGCCTTCTCCCTCGTCGGCGGTGGAGACTCTGTCGCCGCTGTCAACCAAATGGGCCTGGCCGACGAAGTCAGCTACGTCTCCACCGGCGGTGGCGCCATGCTAGAGTTCCTGGAGGGCAAGGAGTTACCCGGCATTGCTGCGATGGGCTAAGCCCTCTGGGGGTTTAACTTTTCTTTAATAGTTGTCGGTGCGGCGATGTTTGATTCCTTTGCGTTATAAGTACGGTGGAGTGTGGCATAGCCATCCCTTCGGGGCCTTTGGCACTTTGGTGGACGATGGACGGTTGACGGTTGACGGCGATAGTAGTGGGGCGTAGTGAGGCGTAGTGGGACATAGTGAGGCGTGACTCTGTACGTTTTTTATTATCCGATATTTGCAATTCACCGATCATCGCAACCGATCATACACCGTCAACCGTCCACCAAAGTACCGTAGGTACCAACCGTCCACCAAAGCACCGCAGGTGCTTATCGTCAACCAAAAGCGCCAAAGGCGCCAGACCATGGGTAACTTTCGAAAACTAAGAGTGTGGCAAGACAGTATGGATTTAGCTGAACAAATTTACACCTTAACCCGTCAAGAAGCCTTCGCCAAGGATTTTGGTTTGGCGGGACAAATACAAAAGGCAGCCGTTTCGATCCCCTCTAACATCGCTGAGGGCGACGAGCGGGGTACGAACCGCGAGGCGGCCTACTTCTTCAATGTCGCCAAAGGCTCTGCTGCGGAGGTCATCACCCAGCTCATTATTGCCCACCGCGTAGGGTACATTAATATTGAGCAATTGAGGCAACTAGAAGATCGCGCTGAAAAAATACGGGCCTCCTTAAAACGCTTGATCCAAGTCCGCAACTACGCCCAAAACCTAAACCCCCCCAAAGATTATGAATAACTTAACCCCGCACCGCAGGTGTCCCAAAAAAACCGTCTACCCTGCCACCTGGCAGGCGGACGTCCACAAACGCACCGCAGGTGCCCCCCAAAAAACCGTCCATCGTCCACCCCCAGCGCCAAAGGCGCCACCCGTCCACCGATTTAAAACACCACATAAAACAATAAATATGAAACGTTTCCTTTTTTTCGCACTCCTCGCTGCCCTGATGGTTTCAACCGGCTGTAGCGACGATGACGAACCCAGATTCTCCGATGGCGTGCTGCGCTACGATGGCCCCAATGCCTCCGGCCCCAGCCTGAACGCAGGAGGCTACGAAGCCGCCGCGCGGTTCCCCGCCGATGTTACCTCGCTAGAAGTCTTCACCGGCCGCCGACTGACGCAAGTGCAATGGTTCATGGGCTTTGTTCCCGAAGAATGTCAGGTGAAAATCTATGGTAATGGCGCGGATGATCAGCCCGGAAGCCTGTTGTACGAAGCTAATGTACTCAGCAGCGTCACCGCTGGACAATTTACCACCCATACCCTGACCACACCGATCGATCTGACCGGGGAAGACCTCTGGATCAGCATCGCCTTCCGGCACGGTACGACCATGCAGTCTATTGGCTGTGATGCGCAGAACAGCGGAGTGACCAATGGCGATTGGCTCTTTTCGGGAAATGACGCTCGATGGTTGCCCTGGACGACGCGCACCAATGGGGTCGATCGGATCAATTGGAATATCCGAGGCATTACGGAGTAGTGTAGATTCAAAAAGCGCCGCCGGCGAAGCCCCGGCGGCCCAGTCAAACCAAGCTGTGATGAAACAGCCGCGAATTTATTCTTTAACCTTATCCTTAATGGCGAATGCATGGGGGGCCGTTTCCATAAAAAATGTAAGCAGCCCCTAAGTGCACCGTTGTGATGTACCTTCAATTGCGGGGCTGCTTGACCCCAAAAAACCATCTTTATCATGACTGCAAATTAGCCCTTGCAGTGGGCATAGTATATCTATCGTCCTCTTCTCGTTGGATGTTTATTCAGTTTAATACCTCGGAATTTATTGGCCAGTAAGGCCAGTATTTCCTGCCACAGAAAATCAAAGGGGACCATTTCCACCGCAATGTTCTGTCCGATCCGGAGTGGGGTGTTTTGAAGTTTATCGAGTAGTTTTTTTGTCTTTCGTTCGGTGGCAGCGCGGTGGAAAGAAGCGGCTTCCATTTTGATGATCATTTGGATGAAGAGGTAGGCGCGGGCGGTTTCGGGGGATCTGGTATGCTGATGGGCGTATGCTCTGAGTGCATCAATGCGATCTATAATTCGCCCAAATTGCTCGCGCTGTATTTGTACTAGAATTTGTACAATTAGTATGTTGATATTCACTCCTGATTTATCTCGGGAGTAGAAGGGGATTTCGTTGAGAAATTTCCCCAAGTTAAAGCGCTCCTCTGAATAAGGAGTAATACGACCGATCTGAATGAAAAAATACAAATAAGCTCTTATGATGAGCCAGTATTCTGTCAGGATACTGAATCGACAGCCATATTTTGCGTGTGCTTTATACAATTCATAAGCTTCTTGGAATTCAGAATTATGAAAACATGCTTCGACCCGTTGAATAAGGATCAAATGCCAGTTGAAAGTCCCTTTACTTACCATTTGTCCAGCCTGTTTGGCAATAATTTTAGCCTCACTAGTTGATCCTAAGGCAATTAATGCAGGAATTTTTCTTTGGAGAAAATTGAATTTTAGCGCAGTAAAATTGGGGTGCGAGCTTGGAAAAGTTGCTATGGCTTCATCACAGTAATGAACGATTGGAGCATAGTGGTAAGTGGCATAGTAGCGCATAACGATAATGTCATAAATCAATCTGTTCAATTTTGGAGAATTTAATTGGATCAAGGGGGAAACGACTTCGATCGCTTCTTCGAATGAGGTGATGTCAGCGGCAGTAATAGATTTTGAGGATAAATGGATTTGTTTAATTCTATTATGTTGATAGCGTACAATTCTTTCTTGATCAACTAATTGAAGGAATTGATTGGCCAACTGTGTATACTTACGAACAGCCGAAGTTTTGATGTTAATTGCTGAATAATGGTATTCTAAATCAGAAGCAATCGTGTAGGCAACTTCAAATAATTCAGCAGATATGGCCTTTGTTAAGATACTACTAGCAATTTCTATTGCGGCTGTTCGCTGACCAGAAAGCAACAGGGTTTTATAAATAGTGAAATTTTTGTAGCAGTGATCACAAAGCTGTTTCTGTTTGGTATCGGCCCATGTAGAAGGATAAACCATAATATAGTTTACAAGTGCCTTCCTAAGATCATTTTTAATCTTATTAAAGTACTTTCTACTTAGATTATCTCCTATGAGGCGTGCTGCCGCTTCCGCTTCTGTCAACTTCTCTTTCTTTAGTAAAAAGAATAAATCGTTGAGCCTTTTAGAGAATGTAGGTTCAAAGGATAAGGGTAGCATGTTGATTAGCTCGTATAGTACAAGCATAATATAGTGTTTTGTAAGTTATTCGTTTCAAGTTGTTTATACCGAAATGCCCTTTAACTAAAACCAATAAATCAAGTGGCTGAGGCTACTGATTAATCAATTTTTTAGCCTTGATCATGTCTATATTGATTAATAAAATCAATAGAACATGAAATCAATTATTGTAAAAAGCAGTATCTACTCTTTGTCTAAAGCTGAAGTCAAAAAATTGAAAGGAGGCCAGGATGATTCTCAAGCTTCTACAGTGACAATCATTGGTGCAGACATAGACAGCATGTAGTTGTTCTGTAATAGAAGAGTGGATTAAGCTATATTTTGTTATTTATATGGTCTAATATAGTGTAAAAGGTGCATTATTGACAATATTTTTAACAAAATAAACTCTTCTATTTCATTGGTAATCAAGGAGGTGTTTGTTGAATGTTAAGGATGAGAAGAGGTATAACTATCTCATAACCAATGTGTTGTTGTGAAATGGTGTCGGTTAGGCTTTGTGATTTAGAGTTGCAACGGCAGATTAATGAGGACTTAAAGTTTTCTTTTCGTTGGCTACTTGTTGCGTTTGGTACCTCGAAATCTATTACCTAATAAGGCCAGCATTTCTTGCCATAGAAAGTCGAAGGGGACCATTTCTACAGCGATGCTTTGCCCGATTTGTAAAGGCGTACTATGGAGTCTTTTGAGTAGTCTTTGGGTTTTTCGCTCAGTGGCTACACGATGAAAAGAAGCAGCTTCCATTTGAATAATCATTTGGATAAAAATGTGGACGCGGGCGGTTTCGGGATAGCGGTTATGTCTACGGGCGTAGGCTCCTAACG
>JBCDGZ010000056.1:0-45483 GCA_038750655.1 Bacteroidota bacterium
ATAGAAAAAGCCTGAAATCTTTTGCAGATTTCAGGCCAATTGATCTAAGATATGATTTAATTAAGTCGGTTTAAAATCCCATTTCGCCACCACCACCGTCATAACCGCCACGACCACCACGGCGGCCGCGCTTCTTCTTCTGGTTGAGGCGATAGTTGAGGGCTAGGGTAAACTGGCGGGCGCGCCACTGAAATTCGCCCTCGTTTCTCGCCGAATCCTCGATGGTGATATAGCGACGGCGGCGCGAGTTGAACACATCATTGATGCTAAAGGTCAGGGTGCCATTACCCTTCAAAATATCTTTACTGGCCGCAAAATCCATATGGTAGATGGCTTTATTTCGACCTTGTGGGGTCTCTCTTGGCGCGCGATAGTTGGCGCGAATTTGTACATCCGTTTTCTTCCAGAACGTCATACGCGAAGTGATTCGTCCCAGCATGCTGAGGGCATCCGCAGAGGAATTATTCCCCACATTATCCCCATTGATGATGGAGCGGAAAAAATTGACATCACCATTGAGGCGCAGCCATTTCTTAGGACTGGCGGAAAAGGTTAATTCCAACCCGTAGGAATCCTCGGTAGCCAGGTTTTTAGGAATAATTGTCGCATTTCCAGTTTCCAGGTCCGTATCCCGAATTCTGCGGATGACGCCGGTAGAATAGCGGTAGTAAATCGAAGAACTGAACGAGGCTTTGTCCCAATATTTGATATGACTCAGCTCGTAAGAATCGGTAAAGGAAGGATCGAGGTTGGGATTGCCGGCGAAGACGTTGCGTGCGTCGCTGAAGGTCACAAAAGGATTGAGGTACCAAAAGCGAGGGCGGCGCAGCCGACGGCTATAGCTGATCTGGACATTGTGCTGATTGGGTAATTCGTAGGAGAGGTGAACGGTTGGGAAAAAGTTGAAATACGTACGATCGTTGACTTCATTGGTTTGCAGCAGCTCTGTACGAACATTAGAAAGTTCTCCTCGCAGACCCGCTTGGTAAGAAAACTTGCCGTATTTATTCCCCAGCATGAAATAGGCGGCATAGATATCTTCATCGTAAACAAAGTTATTGCTGAATCCTTCCAGTGACACCCAGCGGTTGTCGGCCCATTCTTCTACCAAATAGTCGTTTTTGATGTCCCGAATAGAGATTAGGGAGCCAATTTCAAACTGGCCGTCCTTGCTAAAAGGATGCACATAATCGATTTGAAAGCGGGTTCTTTTTTCGCCCTCCGAATTGGCGGAGCGCTGTTCGAGGTCTTCACGCAGCCCCGGTTCGCCGTTGGGAAAAAAGTAGGTTTCCGTAAAATCAGAGGACTCCACTTCGGTGTTTTCTTGAAACTGAAAATCTGCCGTCAGTTCCTGCCCCTTGCGGCTAAATGTTCTTTTGTATTGGAGCGAATATTCTAGGTTATCTTCATCTTCCTTTTCATCGTCCGTGCGGTAGGTAACGCTTTGCAGATTATCGGGAAAACTGTTGATGTAGTCTCTATAGGTGACCGTATTGAAGTTATCTTCATCACTCACCTTGTAGAGGAAGGCTCCGGTAAGGGTCGTTTTTTCGCCCAAGAAATAATCCATTCCAAGGCGGACACTATTGGACAAACCACCTCTTTCGAAGGTGCGGTCTTGATCCAGAATATAAGTAGTATCGCCGCGATAAAGCTCTTGGTAATTGAAGCCTTCGCCGGGGCGCTTGCGGTAGCTGACGCCGTAATTGGCGAAAAAGTTGATGTCCTTGCGGCGGTAATTCATGTTGACAGCAGCGCCGAAGTTCTCTGGGTAGCCTGCCGTAATATCAAAGGAGCCATTGAGGCCGCTCTTTTTGTCTTTACGCAAAACAATGTTGATGATCCCCGACATGCCTTCTGCCTCATAGCGGGCCGAAGGATTCGTGATAACTTCCACCCGTTCGATTAGGTTGGAGGGAATTTGTCGGAGGCCGTTGAGGTCACCTACTCCGATCAAACCAGAGGGCTTACCATTAACCAGCACGCGAACATCGTTGCTACCGCGCAGGCTGACGTTGCCTTCCAGGTCGACGGCTACCGAAGGAACATTGTCGAGAATATCCTCGGCGGTACCGCCCCGGTTGGCCAGGTCTTTCCCGACATTGAAGACCTTTTTATCCAAAGTCATCTGCATCTGGCTTTTCTCTGCTCTCACCTCTACCTCGTCGAGCATAGCTGCATCAGATTGCAGCTTAACGATACCTAAATCGGCCTTCCTCAATTCTCTATCAAAGGGAATTCGATCAATAATGAGAGTGGTATAAGAAAGAAATTCAATCTTGGCGTAAAGGCGTCCCGGCCGGGTTTCAAAAGAAAACTTCCCGTTCATATCCGTAATACCACCAGCTACCATCGAGCTGTCTTTGTAAGAAAACAGCGTAACCGTGGCGTATTCCAGCGGGTTGCCGGTGGCTTCATCAACAATTCTTCCTTCGACCTTAAACTTAGGCATCGCGCCACGCGGTCCGCCCGGCCGTTGGCCTCTTTGCTGTGCCAGCAGCGACGTTCCGCTCATCAACAGGGTGCTCATTAACAAGAGTAGCGTAAAATATTTTTTCATACAGGTCATTCGGTTTAAAAGCAGTGGAATTTAAGTTTGAGTACGTTCAACTAACAGCGAATTATATTTAATGTTTGAACTTTGGTGCAAAAGTACAGGGAATCGCCCTTTAGAATTTGTAGCAAATCTGATTTCTTCAATTCCAATTCAATTTTAACATATGGACTTGATTTTCGTAGAGGTAGCGCAGTTTGATGTTCTGGCGTTCACAGATTTTGCTGACAATGGCCAGGCCCAGGCCCAGCGAGGCGGAGCTTTGCTGGCTTTTGCGGAAGCGTTCGAATAGCTGCTCGGTGGGCAGGCCGGGGGCGATGCCGGAGTTGGAAATTTCCAATTGTTGAGCTTCAAATTTCACTCGAATCCATCCGTTTTCGATGTTGTGCTGAATGGCATTTTTGAGCAGATTGGTGATCAGCAGATCGGCCATATTGCGGTTGATGGGCAGGCGGACCTGGGGATCGATGTGTTCTTTGAGCCGTAGGCCCTTGAGGGTGATGAGTTCTTTGAAAATGGATAAGTTGGATTGTAAAAGCGCGGAGAAATCAATGGCTTTTTCTTCCACAAATTCCTGATTCTCTATTTTCGTCAGTAAGGTCAGACTTTGGCCGAGCCGAGAGAGTTTGTTGAGCGAACTCTGGGCTTCTTGTAGCAATTGAAGCTGCTCAGGCTGTAGATTGGGTTGGCTTTGCAGCAGTTCTAGTTTACCCTGGGCCACGGCAATTGGTGTCTGAATTTCGTGGGAAGCATTCTCCGAAAATTCCTTGAGTAACTGATAATCGTTGCGAGCCTTTTCCGTCATACTTTGCACAAATTGATTGAGTTCCCGAAACTCCCGCGTATTGGTAGTCGGCAAGGCCAAGGTTTCCTGTTTTCTTAAATCAAACCTACTAATGGCCGAAAGAATTTGCCGGAAGGGTAGGAGTAACTGTCTGGAAATGAGGAAGCTAAATAATAACAGCACTAAGCTGAGCAACAAAAATAAACGAGTCATAATTCGCCAAACTCCCTGCACCATATCATCGGACTCGATAAAAACATCGATGATGCTGATCCAGTAGTGTTGTCCATTGATCTGTCGAACCGCCGTGAGTTTGCGGAAGGGCTCCAAGGCGTCGATCTTGGGGCTGGGATGAAGGGCCAGAGTATCCGAAAAATACCCTCGAGGCTCCAAAGGCTTGGTTGGTGCTTCGATCGCTCGAATCTCTACTTTGCTGTTGCGCAAGGCTTCAATGGGACTACCTTCTTTGATCGCATTGATCAACATGCGCATATTGCTGCGCAGGGAGTAGTCGGTTTCTCTTTTGACCTCCTTTTTCACCTGCGTATAAGTCATCCAGCCTCCGACACCAAAGACCATCAGTGCCAGTAGCAAGTACCAGAGTGTCGTTTTGGTAATCAGTCGCATAGGCTAAGTCTTACTGAATTTGTATCCCATTCCGTAGATGGTTTTAATATAATCCTGGCCTTCGGCCGCGTTGATTTTTTTGCGCAAATTCTTGATGTGCTGATAGACAAAATCAAAAGAATCCAAGAAATCGACGTTGTCTCCCCAGAGGTGCTCGGCAATCGTTTGCCGGCTTAGTACTCGGTTTTTGTTGGAGATGAAAAAGAGCAGCAGCTCATATTCTTTTAGGGTTAGGGTCAGCAATTGGGTTTTAACTTGTACCTCGTGGGTTTCGGTATCCAGTTGAATCTCTTCGAAAATCAGGCGGGTATGGCCCTGGAGTTTGCGTCGTCGCCAGATGGCTTTAAGGCGGGCGTTCAGCTCGGCGAGGTGAAAGGGCTTGGTGAGGTAATCATCCGCTCCTAGCTCTAATCCCAGCAGGCGGTCGTCCAGTGCGTTTTTAGCAGAAATGATTAAGATGCCGGTTTCTGGTTGGCTCTTTTTGAGCAGCCTGAGCAAGTCGAGTCCGCTTCCATGGGGCAGAAGGAGGTCGAGTACCACGATGTCGTAGACAAAGTTGATGAGCTTATCTTCGGCCAGCCGAAAGTCGGCGGCCCATTCGCAGATCATCTCGCCCTTGCCCAAGTACTCCTGCATATTGGCGGCCAAGGCTGCTTCGTCTTCTACAATCAAAATTTTCATACTGAGGGCAAAGATAAGTAAGGATTTTGTAGAATTTTTGAAGCAAAAAAGCGGCACCGGAAGTACCGATGCCGCTCGTAAGCTATGAATTATAAAAGATTACAGCTTTGTTAATGCTTAGTTGCTGATCTTAACGACTTTCTGTGAGCCTTCTAGCTGTCCATCTCTGAACAAGAGCAGGCTATATACACCATCGGGCAGATCACTGATGTCCAGTGGCATATTCAGCTCTTGACGCAGATGAGTCAGGTGGCGTACCAGCTGGCCATCCATGCGGATCAAGCGCAGTTCGATTATGCCTTCTTTATCCAGTTCGTAGGCAATGTTGATGGCCGTTGAGGCTGGATTTGGATTGGCGGTCAAGCTGCTGTTGTTGCTCAGTTTTTCGATGTCAGTCAACTCTAAGGAACGACCTTGAGCGTCGCTGGTACTACAGCGAGGTTTGCGTACACAGAATTTAGCGATACAAACATCATGGCCAATAGCGATGTAGACCTCGAAGCAGAGTGGGCTGTTGTGTGGAGGTACATCTACTACTTGTGCATTGATGGTGTAAGTGTTTCCTGAAGTAATCACACTGAGATTGGTGATGTTATTCTCCCATTGTCCCTGTACTGGAGAGACGACAACAGAGCCATTAGCAATGACTGATGTAATCGTTACACTCAAATTGTAGTTGTAGTTGCCAGCGATGTCGACGAATGGTGATGCGCAGGTCAAGGTTGGTGACTTAGCGTTGGCCTGGTCGCAAGGATAGAATTCGTTCTCACATTCTGGCAATTCGAAGGTTATTTCAAATTTGCAAGGTTCTCTTGTCACCGGATCATAGCCAGTCACGAGGAAGGTAACAGAGCCGGTTCCCTGTGGAGCGATGATGGTTCCAGAGATAATTGAGGTAGTCCCTCCGCCTGGTAGATTATTGGGGCTAGCTGCGATGGTAATATCTGGATTACCATTTACATCTACCCAGCTCAGGTTAATCAGTGGGTTACCATTGTTCAAGATAGCATACTGGAAGTTGTAGAAGTTGAAGCCATTGTAATTGTATAGGCATTCGATGCCGTAATCTTGAGGCTCAATCTCACAGAAGCCACCGCCACCATCACAAGGTGGGAAGCCATCGATGCAGAGTTCAAACTCACAGAGGACACCATTGGTACCTGTACCGGCAAAGACAAAGCAGGCGAAGCTGCTGCCGTTGAGTAGCGTAAATTCGAAGGTTACTGTTGTCGGCCCACTGCCACCGCCAGGAATACTGTTAGGCTGGAAGGTTGCAGCGTGGACGATACCTTCGTTCGAGGTAGCAGAGAAGTTACTCAGGCTGATGCCATTATTGAATACAGCGACAGTGATCTCATACAGCGGCCCGCCGTTGATCAGATCAAATCCAATGCATTCGACCTTGAGTGGATCGATTTCGAGGCCACAGTCGCGGCAGTTATCGCCGATGTCGATGATGATGTCCTCAGAGTAAGTACTACAACCCGCTTGGTTAGTGACCAGCACATTATAAATCCCGGATTGGGTGAATGTGTAGGTGCCCATCGTGGCTCCAGTGATAGGATTACCATCGAGGAACCACTGGTAGGTGTAGCCCCAGCCTTGCGGAGCGGTCCAGGTTGTATGATCGGGGAAGCAGTAGCAGCCGACGGCCAGGTCGGAAAGGTCGGGCGCCTCATCGAGGTTGACGGAGGCACTGGACTGGCAGCCATTTGGCGCGTAAGCCACCACTTCGATGGTACCGCCAGAGAGTGCAGTGGTCATGTTAGAGCCAGCAGTACCATTACTCCAAACATAGTTGCTGACTGGGCTAGAAGCATTGGCTGTGAGTGCAATGGGTACACAGCCGCTAGTAGGAGTAATGTTCAGTCCTTGTGGGCCATCATTGATGGTACCGGTAAATACTGGTGAAGCATCAAAACAACCAGTAGCAATATCCGTCAGGGTAACAACGGCATTGAATGAACCACTACCGAAAGGAGTAAAGGTAATCGAAGGAGTGGTTGCATTAGAGGTACCAAAAGGATAATTAGCACTCCACTGGTAGGTGAAGTCACTTCCTTGATTGCCAGAAAGCAGTACCTCATCACCCAAACAGTATTCATCCCGACCAAAGACAATCGCATTTGGCACTGGCTGAACGACTACATTTTCAACGTCTGAAATACTGGCACAGCCATTAGCGTCAGTTACGGTTACGATATAGCCATTGGTGCTGGTTACGACATTACTAGAAGGATTGCCTGTAGCGAATGGCATATTATCCACTGTACCCCAGCTGTAAGTGTAAGGCATTGTTCCGCCAGCGAATGTGGCGTTGAGCGCCGTTCCAGCATTGGCACAGAAAGGCCCGGCAGGATCGATTTCCAAATTTGCTATGGTATTGCGGTAAATGGTCAAGTTTAGCATGTCTGTATCTGTACAGCCAAATTGATCGGTGACACTCAGGGTAACAGGGAAGATAACGGATGATCCACCACCTCCTGGGAGGTTGTTGTACTCCCGGTCGGGAGCAGTTAGGGTACTCTCCGCACCATCGCCAAAACTCCAGAGATAGCTGTTGCCAATTCCTGTAGAGCTATTGATAAAATCTACTGGTATTCCCTCACAAGTAGGGCTTGCCGTGAAGTTGGCAGAAGCGGGGGCCGGGATATTTAGCGTCTGAGTAGTCTGGCAGGTGGTACTACCATCTGTAACGGTAAGGGTAATGGTCTGGCTGGTTCCAAAAGGAATGATGGCTTGTGGGCTAGGATCGTTCGGTCCAGATCCACCGACGTAGGTACTACCAGCAGGTAAAGACCAGCTATAGTTTAGGTTGACCCCAGGGAGGTCCAAAAAGTCGGTTTGGTCAATTAAGTCGGTAACAATATTACCGCCGACACAGCTGTACTCGGTAATAAAGTAAGGCACAAAGATAACTGTTACAGTTTCTGTCCAGCTACATACTAAGCCACCAGGCAGTTCTACGGACATGGTAACGTTGTAGAAGCCAGAGTGCTCATAGGTATGCGTAACTGGTGATCCAGCACCGGAATTGCCATCGTCGAAATCCCACCGGATTGTTCCAGGGACAAAAGGAATCGTAATATCTTCGGTGAAAGTAAACTGATTGCAGAACGCGCTCGCTTGTACATCGAAATCAATACCGGTGATGCCTGCGCAAGGATTAGGACCACTACACTGTCTAACCCGCACTTGTCTTCTCGTTTCACATCCAGTAGCATTGTCTGTAACGACCAATTCGATGGTAGAATTGGGCTGAGTGACCAAGAAAGAGGTATTCGTACTTCCTCCGCCAAAGGTCAGATTCGTCCAGCTGTAGCTATAATTTCCTACCCCTCCACCAGGCAGCGGCTGTACCGAAGCAAAGAGCGTCGTATTGGGCGTTTGTGGAGGGCAAAGTACAAAGCCATTATTAGCAGTAATATTTACTAGTGGAGCGGGCTTGACATCCAACAGATAGGTCGTTTCGACCACCTGCATATCACAAACACCACCTATAATTGTCGCTCTAGCTTTTACGAGGAAGGTGCCGAAGTTAAAATAGTTATGTGATGTTGTGGATCCGGTACCAGTACCACCATCACCAAATTCCCAGGTCCATGAGACGCTAGACGTACCACTCGGAGTAGAAGACAGGGTACCAGTGAAAGTGGATGGGTTGAGGCTACCTGGCAAACTCTGACAAGCAGGATCAGGATTGATGGTGATGTTTGCTGTAGGTGCAGCATCAATGGTGACGGAGTAGGTAGACGTGAGCACTTGCCCGCAAACGGTGGTTTCCAAAACCAGATTGGTAGTTATCGTAGACGTAAAGTAATTCATCTGCACATCAATATTGGTGCTGGATTGGCCGGAGATGACACTACCCACCAGATCATTCTGGAAGTACCAGTAGTAATTGGTCGCTTGTGGGACAGGAGCAACAGAGAAGCTGGTGATCACATCTGAACAGAAAGTACTGGCGCTGCTAGGATGTTGGATCGCAGGAGGGCTAGGATTCAGCGGATTAACCGTAATCGACTGAGGGATGGATGGACACTCTGGCTCCACTATCGCTGCCTGACTGAAGTCGATTTGGTAAGACCCGGAATTGTCCCAGCAAATGGTAATGTTATCACCACTAGCAGTCGTATTTCCAGAAACTCCATTGGCTTCTCCACCAGAGACACTCCACTGGATGTAGTAGCCATTGTCTGGCGTAGCCGTGTACTCGTAACAGCTTCCTGGGCAGACCGTCAATGGCCCGCTAAGCGCACTAGCCAAAGGCTGTGGAGCCGCAGGTACCACCGTCAAGATGCCACTCACCTCAGCGTTACAGAAGTCCGTGCTGTTTGTTGTCGCTCTAATTTCATAGAACCCAGGGGCTAAGAAATTACCCGCAACGGTTACTGAAGAATTGGTGCCACCCGGTAGAGTGATGGGCGCACCACCACCACTCGGGATAGCTGTCCATTGTACGGTTCCACCGGTAACTGTTGGTGAAAGGGTGTAGGTCGCATTATCCGCAGGAGAGAAGCAAATCTCCTGAGTCGTTGGATCGGTCATTTCGAACGGATTCAGTACGTCTATAGGAAGATTGAAGGTTGGATAGGCGATGTCGCAGCCCAAATCACCGTTGGTGATGTCGACCGAAACGTTACCCGGTCCTGCCGAGAACCAGTTGACCTCAATTGTGCTTAGCCCCGGACCTGGGGTAAGGATAAAGCCACCACCCGTAACGACCCAGGAATAGGAATTACCGGGCTGTGGAGGAACAGAATACTCTACGATGTCTCCCACGCAAGGCCGCTGCGGGCCAGTAATGGAGAGCGCATCAGAGATAATCGGAATAACGACCTGCGTAGGGATTGGACAAACCGAACAGCCTGTGACCAGCACTTGTAGTACTCCTTGGCCATTAACAGGACTGTCCCAAACGACAGTGGCTACAGGGTCGTTGGGGCTGCTGACCAGCGTTCCGCCGCTGATCACTGTCCAGGTGTAAGTAGCACCAGGGCAAGCGTTTGGAACCGAATAACTTACTCGATCAAATGTACATTGGGTCGATAGGCAAGTAATTTGAGGGGCATCAGAAGAATTGACAATAACGGTAACGTTTGTGGTATCTGAACAACCACAATCATTAAAAACCACCAGCTCTACATCGTAGGTGCCAGGTGTGGTGTAGGTCTTAATCGGATTGGGATCATTGGATTGGGTGTTATCGTCAAAGTCCCAAAGCCAAGTAACGACATCATTGGAGCTGTTATCGGTGAAGACAATATCAGCGCCTATGCAGATCGTAATGACATTACCAACGGCCTGCGGCACCGAGGTGAACCCTGCGGTTGGCTTTTCAATAATCTCGATGCAAATCGAGGTGGTGGTGGAGCAGCCGTCAGCATTGGTTTCTGTGACTTGCACCAGGCCGGTGCCCACATTGCCCCAGGTTACACTCACCGTGTTGCCACTCGCAGTGTAACTAGCGGCGCCCGCTACAGTCCAGCTGTAGGTGCTACCAGTGTTGTTTTGGGTAAAATAATCGATAGTAGCGTCTTCACAGGCCAGCACACAATCATTTTGCCCTTGGCCCGGTCGCTCTCCTTTATCCTGACATGTGGACAGGAAATCAGATTGAATGACCGGCGAAGGATAGCTTGTGCAAGGGGGTGCCGCACTGAGCCAGTGACTCATCAGCAGCAGTAACCCTACGAGATACATACCCATAGTGTTAATCTTCATGGTTAAGTAGGTTTTTATAGGTTGGAAAATTAAATTGCATGGCTTTGGATTGTAAGATGTTAACAATACTTTTTCAGCCGAACCCAGGCGTGGATGTGGTTCGGAAAAGTAGTTTTTGAAAGGATGTGCTGAATATAAATTCAAATATAGCTGCAGTATACCTTGAAATCTATTACAAGATTTTAGCTCTTTTCCGAGCCGGTTACCTCAGATCTGAAAAATGGCTTATATATGGTGAAATAGCGGGGTAGGAGTCGTCGCTAAGATAGCTCTGGAGGAAATTTTGAGCGGTGCAGGAAAAATTATTAAAAAATGTAATAGAACCCAAAAGGGCTAAAAACGGATGATTTTGAGGCCTTTTTTGATCTCATCCTCCAAAAAAGAGCGGATAATTCGCGCCGTATCCGCAGTGTGTCGATAGGTTTTAATGGCATCTCGCAATTCTTCCACATCCGAAATCGGCGTATTGATGTCTACGTAGCCAAAACCTCGGTATCGACCATCTTCCACCAGCACCACCGATTGCTCCTCCGTACTGCGCCCTTTATCGATGATCAGAAAGTTGGCTTCAAAATCCTGCTCTAAAAAGCCGCTGGCCTGCTGCACCCGCTCATTGTAGTCCTCCGGAGCCTCTTTGCCGACGCAGGCGCCGTGGCATTTGTGCAAATGGTAGTAAAAACAGGGCTTACTGACATTGTTAAAATTGCAAAGGCGCTCGCACAGCTCAAACGTTTCCATGATGCGCTGTAAACCCGCTTTGGCAGACATCAGCGAGGGATATTCGTGCAAAACGTGCAAATCCTTTTTCTTCTGCTTACTGGCCTTGGCGATGTCAATACAAATGTAGCCCTCCTTATTCTTATAGGCGTGGAGGACGTACTGAAACTGCCGCACCCGCTGCGCGCGGTTGATGCGAGGGTGGTGATGCTTGATTTCGTGCGACTCCTGGAGCAGGGCGACCAGCTCGCTGCCGGTGATCTCAAAGCTGATGTCGTTAACACTCTGTTGGAGCTTGTCTCCCTTAGACTTCTTGTTGCCAAAGTGCTGCATCACCCGTTTTTTGATGTTGATACTCTTGCCGATGTAGATGATGTCGCCGTTGAGGTCATAGAAATAGTAGACACCACACTCCTCCGGCAGGTCGTGCAGTTGGTCCAAACTGATGTTTTCTGGCAACTGGGATTCTTTGATGCCGAGGTTGACGAAGTCGTTGACGGTTTCCTCGCTGGCTTCCTTGGACAGCATCCGGCCCAACAGGTCAACGGTGGCCATCGCATCGGCCATGGCCCGGTGGCGGGCGCTGACATCGATGTTGAAGTGTCGGATCAGGTTGGCTAGGCTGTGGGAGCGCAGGGAGGGGTAGGTTTTACGACTCAGGCGGACGGTGCAGAGCAGGCGACGGCTGAAGGTGTAGCCCAGGCGTTTGAATTCTTCGCGGATAAAATTGTAATCGAAGCGGGCATTGTGGGCTACAAAGATACAGGACTTGGTCATTTCCACAATTTGCCGTGCTACCTCATAAAATTTCGGCGCCTCTTCGACCATCTCTTGGGTAATCCCTGTCAATTGGGTAATATTGTAGGGAATCGTACGTTCGGGGTTAATTAGGCTTTCGAAGCGATCAATAATCTGATGGCCATCGTAGACCACAATGGCAATTTCAGTGATTCGATCCCGATTAGCTCGTCCGCCAGTCGTTTCGACGTCGATGACCGCGTATTTTTTATTATTCATAGGGTGGCAAGCTCCAAACCTGTTCTTTAAAAAAGAAAAAACGCAAAGACAAGTAGCGGGTGAGGAATGACCTGGGGATGGTCTCAACTCACTGGCTAAGTCTCTCTGCGTTCTGTTACTGCACATCAAAACTACAACTATGTTTTCGAATCTAAAAATCATTTTAGTCTTTTTATTAATAAGCGCCTTAATGCAGCTGGGCTGTGGGTCGTCGAGTGTGACGGCGGATGCCAAAGGCTCGGAGGGGCAGCTGGTTAAGACAGTGGAGGAGGAAGGCCCGGTGGAAGTGACTCCTTTGAAAGTAGGCGCAGAGCGACTTTCGGAATACCTGAGCTTACTCCACAACCGCAAGGTCGGCTTGGTGGTTAATCAAACCTCGATGGTCGGCGCGGAGCATTTGGTGGATGTTTTACTGCAAAAGGGCATTGACATACAGCGCATATTTGCTCCCGAGCACGGCTTTCGGGGCAAAGCCGACGCCGGCGAACAAATCAAGGACGGCCGCGATGCGAAGACGGGTATTCCCCTTATTTCCCTTTACGGAAAGAAAAAGAAGCCTTCCTCGGAGGATTTAAGTGGTATTGATGTGCTCATCTTTGATATTCAAGATGTTGGAGCTCGTTTTTACACCTACATTTCTAGCATGCACTACGTTATGGAGGCTTGTGCAGAGGAGCAGGTCAACTTTCTGGTGCTGGATCGTCCCAACCCCAATGGCCACTATGTTGATGGGCCTTTGCTTGATCCCGATTACCAGTCCTTCATCGGCATGCATCCCATTCCAGTCGTTCACGGAATGACCATTGCCGAATATGCGCAGATGATTAATGGATAGGGGTGGTTGAAAAATGGGGTCAAATGCGAGCTTTCTTTCGTCAAATGCAGCAACTACGATCATCAAACGGCCTACGAACTGCCGATAAAACCTTCGCCAAATCTTCCGAATCTGCGTTCCATCTACCTCTATCCTTGGCTGTGTTTCTTCGAAGGCACCACCGCCAGCGTCGGCCGGGGCACCAATCAACAATTTCAAATCTATGGACATCCCGACTATCCAGCAGGCAGCTATCGATTCACCCCCGTCTCCCGCGAAGGCGCCAAAAATCCCAAGCACCAAAACAAGGAATGCTTTGGCCATTCGTTAGCCGAAATGCCTCCCCCGCAGCTCTTCCAAAAGGCTCAAATCGACCTTGGCTACTTGCTCCGCTTCTACCAGGCCTTTCCCAACAAGGACCAATTTTTCCTCTCCAATAACTTCATCGATAAGCTTGCGGGGAGCGATCAGTTGCGCCAACAAATAATCGGCGGCCGAAGTGAAGCGGAAATCCGATCCAGTTGGGCCGCCGACCTGGCCAATTTTAAGGCAAAACGGAGGAAGTATTTACTCTACGAAGATTTTGAATGATTCGTTAAAACCGAATACCGCCGTTGAGGCCAAAAAAGAAGATCCTGTCCTGATTTTCGTACTTGTGGTAAGACGTTCGCGCCCCCAGCACAATGTGCTTGAAGAGGTAGACCTCGTAATCGGCGACGATATTGAACCCTCGGGTATTGGCCGTTTCGGTCGTAAAAAGAGGATTGACAGATTCGCCATCGCTAAACTCGAATTCTCGATAGCGCAGAGAGCCGCCGCCGCCAATTCTAAAACGGTTAATGTTGTTGTGTATCGGAGCAAGGTATAAATTCAGATCACCTTGATAGGCTTTGGTACGCTGTAGAAGGCCAAAGGCATCGCTTTGGGAGGCATTCGTCCAAGCGCCACTGGCCCCGATGCTCAAAAAGCGGAAGAGCGATCGGTCGTATTCAACAAAGCGGTGCTTACCGGAGTAATCTCCGGTGGCAAGTTGTGCGGTGCCCATACCGAGCTTCAAGGTACTTTTAGGATTTTTCTTAGACTGGGCCTGTGCGGGCAGCGCCAATAAAAACAGCGCGCTAATGGTGATCAGTATTGCTTTCATGAGTTGCGGTTTTAAGTAAATAGTCGAAGTAAATGTCTGGCTTTGACTATCAAATTAGGCTAGAGTTTAAAGGGATGCAACGGGCAGAGCGGGCTTTAACCTGCCCTTAACCCCAGGGCTGGAAACTGTTAAGTATTTTAACCTACCACTTATAAATCAACTGTACCCTGACGTCAGAGCGCTGGGGGCCATCGATGAGCGCCAGGCCGCTGCTGAAGAAATCCTGGTTGGCCCAGTAGGTCTGCGCATAGCGGGCCTCGATGCTCAGCTTGCGGATGCCCCGGTAGCGCAGATTGAAGTAAAAGCGGGTGCCTTTGTTGTAGTAGGCCGGGATAGAAAAGGTGTTGACCAGATCGTTTTCAAAAGCGTAGTAGCGGATGTTGTAGCCATCGGTATCGAAGAGGGCGAAGCGGGTAGAAAAGCTGAAAGGGATGGCCGAGGGGCGGTAGATAACATCTTGGTAGAGCACCGTTCCGCGGCTGCGCTCTACACCCGTTCCGGGGTCGAAGAACCCAGTGTCGAATCGGCTGCGCAGCTCTAGTTCTTTAGAGATTTTGTTGGAAAAATGGATGCGCAGTTGCAGCAGGCGGGAGTCGACCAGAAAATCGGTGGCGCTGAGGTTGCCGGAGGCATTGATTTGCTTGGTTTCGTCGCGTAGTTCGACGTAGGCTTCCAGCTTGCGCTTGCGGAAGTAGGTCAGCCGGACGCGGTAGTCGAAGCCCCGGGAGGGGGCGTCGGCGGTGAAGCGTAGCCAGGGGTGGCGGTAGGTATCGAAATAAGCGCTGATGCGCCAATGGGGGAGGGGACGGATTTCTGCGCCGATGTAGAGGCCGTTTTCATTCCTTGCTCCGCTGGTTTCGGCGAAGGGGTTGGGGTTGAGAGCTTGGTAATCAATGGCGAAGGAGCGGTAGAGTAGGGCCAGGTCGATTTTACGGTCCAACCCTAGTAGTAGGCCGTTGACTGTCGCGATGGCCCCATTATCGCTGATGGCAGTTTCTCCAAAGAAATTGTAGTTGCGATAAATATAGGAGTAATCCAGGCTGACATTGAGCAGGCGATCGCCGTTGAAAAAGAAGCGGTTGTAGGGCCTGGGAGTACGGATCAGCTCTTGATTGAGTTGATTATAAAGGCCGTTGAGGGCCAGGTGCCAGGTTTCGGTTTTGTATTTGAGGCTGCCACCGACGGAATAGAGGGTGATGGCATCTTCATCTTCGATTTCTCGCTCGGTGCGGTGCAGGCCGGAGAGTTGGAGGGAGGTGAGGGTACGGATGATGTCTTCGTTGGGGATGAGGTCGGCATCGACCAGGTTGCCGTCTCTTTGCTGGCGGGAGCCGAAGAGGGTGAGTTCCAGGTTGTCGCCGGCCCGGAGGGTCGCCGCGGCTCCTCGCATAAAGTTGTTTTCATCCACCGAGGTATAGGGGCGCAGGGTGCGCTGCGAACGCTTAATATTCATCACCTGGGAGCTTTTGCCCCGACCAAATCCAGAGAACAAGATCAGGCCCTGCCCCAGGCTGATCTGATAATCCCCCAGTGCAATGCTTTTGAATCGATTACTGTAATTGTTGAGAAACAAATGGGCGGAGTAGAAGTCGAAGCCTCGTTTATTGCTACCGGTAAAAAATTCTTCGCCGGCGTCCTTTTCCGCAGTGATACCTGCGCTGAAACGATTGGAGTAAAAATAGCGATAGCGGGCGTAGAGTTGATTGGGGTCGCCCAGAAAGCGGGATAAGGTGCCCGTAGTATCGGTCTCAAAACCGCGCTGCTGTTCCAAAATTCTTCCCCAACGCAAAAACAATTCATTATTCCCTCCTTTCAGCAACTGCCCCAGTGGCACTTGATAATCATTAATATTAACGTCTACGTCCACATATGGTAGTAATCTCTGAATGGTATTGAGGTCGAAGCTAGGAATGGCCTGCAATTCGTAAATAGCGATGAGTTTGCCCAAACGATTGCGGTACTGTAAGAGATCGTTGATTTGAATATCAGAAAGCAGTTGTAGCGATTCCAGCTCCTCGCGGGTAGCCTTGTTGAGGTTCAAGGGCTCATTCAGGTAGCCCTGCAGCTCTTCGAATAAGGTATTGAAATCAAAACTCACTTCCTCCTCACTCCCTTGCACAAAATCCTCGATAATATCCGTGTTGAGCGGTGGATCATCTTGAATCACGGTGTCCCGCTGTGCCCACAGCGTCGCAGTCCCCGGTCCTATCAATAGCAAGAGCAGGAAGGCCCACCTAAGCAGCGGCTGCATAAAAACCAGAAAACAAGGGTGGACAGAGGTATTCAAGAGCAAAATAAATTTAGGCGTGAGAGCAATGAGAACCGAAAGCGCCCTTACTGCTACGGTTTACGGTGCTCAATATAGGACTTTTTGTAGAGTTTGAGGTCTTGTATGCGCTTAATTTGCAGCTCAGCCAAGGAGCATACGAGGCTTTCGAGATTGGGGAATCAGTGATTGGTGTTTGGTATATATGCTGCAATAATATTTTACTCCTTTGTAATTTTCTTGCTATTTTTTCGCCGCTGCGTTAAAGTTCAGCCTGTAGGTGACATCTCCTATTTAAGTTTTTTTTAATGTTTCCAGCTTTTACTTAAATTACCCGACCAAAACTAAACTTTAAATCAATGGAGCATCAATATGTCTGCTTGCTGCGCGGCATCAATGTCAGTGGAAAGAACAAGATCAAAATGGCGGAGCTGAAACCCCAGCTACAATCGCTAGGCTTAGAGGAGGTACGGACCTACATCCAAAGTGGAAACATCGTTTTCAAAGCGAAAGCGGGGCAGTCGGCAGAATGGGCGGCTAAGATCAAAGCTATGATCCAGGAAGTCTGGGGTTTTGACATCAAGGTGATGTGTGTAGCCGAGGGCGACTTTAGAAACTTCCTACAGCAAAGTCCCTACTGGCCAGAAAAAGAGGAGGAGATCAAGTATTTGGCCTTTACCCTGATGACGGCCGTTCCGGAGGAGGAGCGCATGGCATTGTTGGAAGCCAAAAAGAAAGGAGAGGAGGATTTTAAAATTATTGGCCAAGGGCTTTATCTATATTGTCCCTACGGCTTTGGTCGCACCAAGCTGTCCAATAATGAAATTGAGCGGATTTTTAAATTAGGGGCGACGACCCGAAACTGGAAGACCATGCAGCAACTAGAGGCGATGCTGAATGAATAAGCTGGAAATCATATACCAGGATGAGCACTTGGTCGCCATCAATAAACCGCACGGTCTGCTGGTGCATCGCAGCAATATTGCCGCCGAGGCTGATGAGTTTGCCCTGCAAATATTGAGGGATCAGTTGCGGGCCTATGTTCATCCGGTACATCGGCTGGATCGCAAGACTTCGGGGTTGCTGCTCTTTGCCCTTGATGCAGCAACGGCGGCGGCCTTACAGGCGGCCTTCGCCGCCAAGCAAATTGCCAAGCGGTACCTGGCGATTGTACGCGGTTATTTTCCCACTACCATTACCCTAGACTATGCGCTGACTAATGATCGGCAAAAAAAACAGGAAGCCATTACGCATTTTCGCTGTCTGAAAACTACAGAGTTGCCCATTCCCTTTGGTAAGCATACCACCTCGCGCTACTCTTTAATTGAGGCCATACCGGAGACGGGCCGTCAGCATCAGATTCGAAAGCATTGCAGCCACTTGCAACATCCTATCATCGGAGATCGGCCGCATGGATGCAATAAACAAAACCGACTATTCAAAGAGCGTTGGCAAATGATGCGGATGTTGCTGCACGCCGCTGATCTACAACTCCAACATCCCCGCACCGCAGAAGACCTTCATCTAACCGCCGCCGTCAGTCCAACTTTTGAGCGGATGCAACAAATATTGCAATTATGAAAATTTTATTAAAAACGGAGCGCCTAATTTTGAGAGAATTCGAGCTGAGCGATGCACCCTTCATCTTTGAATTGCTCAACTCGCCGGGCTGGCTGCAATACATCGGTGATCGGGGGATAAAAACCCTGAAGGATGCTGAGCATTACTTGTCGAATCGCTTGATTCCCAGTTACGCCAAGTGGGGCTTTGGTTTCTACGTTTGTCTGGATCGGGAGACAGGGCAGCCGGTAGGAACCTGTGGTTTGGTGGATCGAGAAGGATTGGAGGATGTGGACATTGGCTATGCTCTTTTGCCAGCGTTCGAGGGGCAAGGGTTTGCCTTCGAATCCACTGCAGCGATGGCGGAGTATGCCAAAGAAATTCTGGGTATCAAGCGGCTGGTGGCCATCACCACGAAGGATAATGAGCGCTCTATTCACTTACTCGAAAGGTTGGATTTTCATCACGATGGGCAAGTGCAGCTTCCGGGAGATAATGAAGTGTTGAATCTATATGTTAATGTAAAGACGTGAAAGCAAGTGTCCAACCCTATTACAGCCCCAAACTTTTGGCCGAAGCCTGTTCGCATTATCAGCTGAATGGAGATCAGGCCAAATTGTTACGGGAAAATAGCAATCTGGTTTTCGACTGTGGCGATCAAGTTTTGCGCTTGACCCATTCTTCGGTGCGACGTATTGAAGATATGCAGGTGGAACTGGAGTGGTTGATTGATCTTAAAAATCGAGGCTTACCTGTTGTTCATTTGGTACCTTCTCTGACGGGGCGATTCTTTGTTCAAATTACAGTCGGCGATACCTATTTCACGGCAACCTGTTTCCAAAAAATCTATGGTCGGAAAATAAACAAAGACGATTGGACCGCCAGTCATTTCAGATTGCTTGGAACCCTGGCTGCCCAGTTGCACAAAGCGGCCAACGATTTTTCCTATCCTTCTAAAATCGTTTATCCCCACTGGAATGAGACCGCCGATTATTTTCACTCCCGTCACCTTCCAGAAGATGAACGTCGATTGCCTGCGCTACACGATCAACTCATTGATCAATTCGCCAATTATCCAAAGACTCCCGAAAATTACGGTCTTATTCATTATGACATCCATCACGGCAATTACCTGCTGACCCCTAAGCAGGGTCTGATCCTTTTCGATTTTGAGATGACCTGTAAAGCCTGGTTTATGAAAGATATTGCTGCCCTTTTTTACTATGCCCTCAATTATGATCCAACTACTGAAGCCCTTCTTCCTCATTTTTGGCAAGCTTATGAGGCATTGAAGCCCATTTCTGCTCAAGAGAAAGAATGGTTGCCGGCCTTACTGCTCTATCGTGATTTAATGGTGTTGGGGTATATCCTTGATGTTTGGGACCATCGTGGGCAATTGACAGCGCAACAGCGGCAGTATACGGATCGACTGGAAAAAAGTATTGCGCGCCGGGCGGGCCAGCTGGGCTGGGCCATGTAGCAGCTATTGGTATTTCTTTTTCATTTCTTTAATAAAGTCTGCTTTCATGTAGTAAATATTCTGCTGTCCATTATCATAGCTATCGTACTTCTTCCTGATGGCTTGGACATCCGAAGGAGGCTTGGCGTAATAGGTCTCCTGGAGGCGGTTGCTGGCGAAGATGAAGAAGCGGCCGTCGGTGGTAACGTAAGGACACATCTCGTTGTATTTGGTATTGATGGGGCGACCTAAGTTTTCGGGGCTTGTCCATTGGCCATTAAGCTTGAAGCTGATGTAAAAGTCGCCGCTACCGAAGCCTCCCTGGCGATAGGAGCGAAAGATGAGGTAGGACTCGTCGGGAGCGATGAAGGGATCAGCATCGTGTCGAGGCGATTCAATAGGGGCACCCAAAGGCTCCATGACATAGCCACTATCCTGCTGGGTGGCCTTGAATAAATCACCCGTTGGTGCACTATTAAAGTAGAGCGTACCGTCCTGAGTAGCGGAGCAAAAATAATGCTCTTCGTGTGGCCCTTTGATCGGTATGGCGACCGGTGTAGCCCAGCCATCCCCCTCTCTTTGCGTATACCAAACTTTAGAACCTGGTCTTTTCTGCCCCTTCTGATAAGGCGGTCTGGAACAATAGTAAACGCCTTTTCCGTCCGGATGAAAGAGGGGATCAAACTCTGCTGTTTGACCGGAGAAAGGAAGCATTTCGGGGGGGCTCCAAGTGTTGTCCGCTTGTAGGCGAGTAGACATCAGTACATCAAATTGGGGAATGCTGATGGTGTAGAGAAATTCACTGCCATCGGCATTGAAGGTGCCGTTGTATTCACCGAAGCGCGTAGAGATAAAATCCGGCAGCAGCAGCTGTGGCGTTTCGGTAGCCGTGATTCCGAAATAAGGATCAGTAGGGGCGGGGGGAAGACGGGAGGTTGAAGTTTCAGAAGGAGGAGATGGCGCAATACACTGTATCAATAATAAGAGACAAAGGAGAAAAATGGGTTGGCGCATGGGTTGGTTTTTGGTATTAACTGTTCTGAGTAGGGGGATTATTATTGTACACTATAAATATCTTTATAACACATAAGTTATACACTTATAAAGGATTGCTATAAGCGATGTTGTTACCTTTTACGATCGACTGCACTCCGTAGTTGTAATTATTCCAAAATTTTGGAATGCCTATTTTCTCATCAAACCATTCTTTTTATTATGACTCAAAACGGAAATTCAAGCGCAGTTGACATCATTGGTAAAGTTACTGCAAAAGCTCAAGCCGATGCCGACTTCAGAAGTCAGTACGTAAAAAATCCTAAAGAGGTTTTAGCAGAGGCAGGTCTGAACATTCCTGATGACGTGAGAGTTCATATCATCGTTGGTAACCCAACCAACGGTGATATTCCTTCCAGCACTGCTCACGATGTTTACCTCGTCGTTCCTCAGGTTTCTGAGCACATCGGTGATCAGTCGTTAGCCTCAGCTGCCTCCGCAAGTTGCACTGGAACAGCTAGTACTTGCTTCTGCCTCCCATCTACTGCTAGTTGTGCTTCTACTGCATCTACGCAGTCTTGCAGCTAAAATTTTTAGGCCAGTAAATACCAAGGCAACAAAAGTATTTACAGACAATTTGATCCCACTCCCGTAGGAGTGGGAATCTCTTCCCTTTACAAAACTTAATCGAAAAATTCATGCAAGTCCCACAATTCAAAAGTCATATTCATCCCTCCATCATCGAAGAAGACAAACTCATTCTCAGCTCTGAATTTGGGCAACAACTACTCACTGGTAAATCTTTGGTTCATGTAGTAAAGCATATGAGAGAAAGCGAAACGGTTGATGAAATAATCAATAAGCTAGAGGGAGTCGTCGACGCTGCGCAAGTTCATTACGTCCTTGCTGTTTTGGAAACTAAAAAATATGCCTCTATTCCCGAGAGGCGAATGAGCGAGGCCGAGTCTGCCTTTTGGAGTTCGATGGGCGTTGATGAAACCAAGGTGATTGACAAAAAGAAATCAACCAAGATTAAGCTGTATAGTTTTGGTAAAACACCGATAGACTATTTGGCGGATGAGTTGAAAGCGCAGTCTTTTACGGTAGTCGAGCAAAAAGAGAATTTTGCGCTCTTACTAACAGATGATTATCTACGATCTGGGCTCATCGAAAAAGCGCGTGCGCTATGGAAGCAGGGCATTCCTTTTTTTGTTTGTAAACCCAATGGAGTAGAAACCTGGCTCGGCCCCATTTTCAACCCTCCCCATACGGCCTGCTTCGACTGTCTCACGCAACGCTTGATTGCTAATCGCGATATTGAAGTGTACCTCAAAGAAACGGGAATTATTGATTCCCCATTGGTGACCAAAAGCAGTCTGCTCTCTACCCGGAATGCAGGGCTGCAAATGGCCTTGACAGAAATTTCTAAATTCATAGTCATGGGGAAAAGTGACCAACTCGAAAATGGATTGATCACCTTTAATCATGCTACCTTACAGTCGGCCCACCATACCGTCGTTAAGAGACCCCAATGCCCCACTTGCGGAGAAGCCCAGTACCGAGAGACCAGTCGCTTACCCGAGAAGATCGCCTTTCAATCCAGCCCCAAAAACTTTATTGATGGCGGGCATCGCTCGGTAACGGCTCGCGAAACTTACCAACGCTTCAAACATTTGATTAGCCCCATCAGCGGCATCGTTAATAAACTGGAACGGATCACCTCCGAAAGCGATGAGCTTCAGCACGTTTTTATTTCGGGACAAAACATGGCGATCAAGACCAACAGTTTTAAATCGCTTCGTAAAAATCTGAGAAGTAATAGTTGTGGAAAAGGCGTGACGGAGATTCAGGCGAAAGTGAGTGCGATAGGGGAAGCCATTGAACGCTACTCGGGTGTTTTTCGGGGAGAGGAACCTCGGATCAAAGCCAGCTATCGTTCCCTGGGTACAGCAGCTATTCACCCCAATGACTGTATGCTTTTTAGTAAGGAGCAGTACGATCAGCGGGACCATTGGAATGGCTTGGAAAGTCACTTCAATGTTATTCCGGTTCGGCTGGATGAGGCGGCGGAAATTGATTGGAGTCCGCTGTGGTCGGTGAGTCGACAGGACTATGTTTATCTGCCTTCGGCGTATTGCTATTACAGCCATCCTGAAAACGGAAAAGCGGGCTTCTTTTGCGCGCCGGATTCCAACGGCTGTGCGGCGGGGAACACCAGAGAGGAAGCTATTCTGCAAGGCTTTTTGGAATTGATTGAAAGAGACAGCGTCTGCTTGTGGTGGTACAATCGCTTACGGATGCCTCGCTTGGATTTGGATAGTTTTCAGGATGCCTACGCCAACCAACTCCGTACTTACCACAAGAGTCGTCACCGTGATTTGTGGGTGTTAGACTTGACAGCAGATAGTGGTATCCCAGCATTCATCGCCATCTCAGCGCGAAATGATCGGATGGATTTTCAAGATATTGTTTTCGCTCCGGCGGCGCATTTGGACCCTCGGGTCGCTTTGCGCCGGGCGCTCACCGAACTCAATCAAATGATGCCTTCGGTAGACAGTGATTTGCCCAAAGGAGAATATTGGTATGATGATCCCGAAACGGTCAAGTGGTGGCGTACCAGCACTACAGAAAACCAACCCTATCTGCTTCCTGATAACAGTCAGCCGCCTCGAAAGTTGGAGGACTTCAAGCAATTATCCACCACCGACATTAAAGACGATTTGGCCTACTGCTGCGAAGTGGTTGATCGAATGGGATTGGAGATGCACATCCTGGATCAAACGCGTCCCGACATTGGACTCTACGTCGTCAAAGTGGTGATCCCTGGCTTGCGTCACTTCTGGGCTCGCTACGCCTCCGGCCGCCTCTATGATGTGCCTGTCAAAATGGGCTGGCTCCCCACGGCGAAAAAAGAAAGCGAGCTGAACCCCATTTCCATGTTTATCTAAATTCCTTTTCATGCTTACTATAAATGATAATGCCGTTCAGCTAATGACAGATGTTTTCAAGCTCTCCTTCCGGCCGGGCATTCAGATCAAAGACCAGACTACGACTGCTTTGGCCTTGAGGAATGGCCAGTACGAACGGCGAATTGAAAACCTGAGTCCCGAGGTCATCCAGGCCCTCAGCCTGGTTGCAGAAGGCCGCTTTTCAAAAGAGGAGCTTTCCGAGCAGGTCTTCCGTAAAGGAGGACTGGGGGCCCTCAGCCTTTTTCACTACAACCTCATTGTACTCGACCAGGCTTGCCTAATCGACTATATCCTGTACATCGACAACGAACCGTACTGCCGCTACGAGAATATGATCGGAGAAACGACCTTTACTGATGAACAGCTACACCGCCAGCGTTTCCAACTTTCTTCCTTTGCTTTCCTCAGACGTCAGCAGCAACACTTTGTCTTGGAATCCGCCAACAGTACTGTAAAGCTCACTTTCCTATCATCCAAAGCCCTTGACTTACTGGCTGGCCTTTCCAACTTCGGAGACCTCACCCGCTTCACCCAGCAAAGTTCTCTAGATCAAAAAGAAGCCCTGGCCTTCCTCTCCGCACTGGCCACCGGCGGCTTCCTGGAATTTGAATACGATCAATCCTCGCAAGAGCTGTCGGAGCTGTGGAACTTCCACGACTTGCTCTTCCATTCCCGCAGCCGATACGGCCGACACAATAAAGTAAGCGGAGGCAACTATCGCTTCATCGGCCGCAGGCCGCCGAAGGCCCCCAAGCGAGCCATGCCCCATGCATTGAAGCACATTCCGCTCGCCGTCCCTAGGCCAGAGACATTGCGCCATTCGCAAAGCCTGGCGGAGTGCATGGATAAAAGAAAATCTGATAGAGTATTTGGTGGTATGGATTTGCAGACCTTGGGGCATTTTCTCTACCGTTGCCTCCACGTCAAAGGCAGTCGCCCCTATCTAGTAGAAGCGAGAGGGCAGCAGCAAGAGATCGAAATCCTCAGTGCCCCTTATCCCTCCGGCGGTGGGATGTATGAGATTGATTTTTATTTGACCATTAATGACTGTGAAGGTTTGGCCCCTGGGTTTTATTACTACAATGGTTTTGAACACCAACTGTCCCTGCTCGCGGAGAAAAACGAACAGACCGAATTGATGTTAATGTACGCCAGAATTTGTGCGGGTATTACCGACTCACCGCCTTTGCTGATCACCTTTGCCGCAGATTTTGCCCGTATGTTTTGGAAATACGAATCGATGGCCTACGCCGCCATTTTAAAAAACGTCGGGGTCATTTACCAAACCCTGTACTTAGTGGCTACCGATATGGGCCTAGGCAGCTGTGCCATTGGAAATGGAAATGTAGAAGTCTTTAAGAAGCTGACCAATTTCCCATTATTACAAGAAAGCTCTTTAGGAGAATTTATTTTAGGAACCCCCATCAAGGAGTAAAGCCTCGCTTTTTCCACAAAAAAACAGATATGCAAAAAAGCATTGCCTTAAAAGAAAAGTACCATCGTACCCTACACCAATATGCCGGCTTAAAACGATTCTTCGAACGTTGGGGGGCGGATCCTGGATTCAAAGCGGCCCTCCAAGAAAACGCCGAAGAAGCCCTGGCCAAGCATCGCATTCCGCTCCGTCCGGAAGACATTCAATATATGCTCGTGGAGAAGAGCACCGTAGAATTTCCTGAGCCGGTGATGAAAATGTGGAACATCGTTCACGCCAAAAATCAATTGATACAAAAATTTTACCTCAACGAAAATCTGCCCGCTGATCCGGGAATGCTGGCCTGGCGAAAGCGGCAAATCAATCGGCAACGGTTGGACCTGGGACCGTTTTTTACCGACAGTAATATTCATTCATCGATGACGGTAGAGCTGACACAGGGCTGCTCGGTAGGCTGCTGGTTCTGTGCGCTTTCACCGGAGAGCTTTAAGGAAAGTTACCGCCATGAGGAGCAGAAAGAAGAATGGCGAGCTTTTTTGCAACAGATGCACGGCTTTTTGGGCAATGCCATCAAAACAACCTTTCTCTACTGGGCCACCGAACCTTTTGACAATCCGGACTACGAGGAATTCTGTCTTGATACTTATGAGCAAACGGGCGTCTTTCCGCCCACTACTACCGCAGTCGCCCATCGACAGACCGATCGGATTCGCGAATTCATCAAACTCTCTGCGGCGTACGACTGCTGGCTCAATCGATTCTCCTTAACCTCTCTGGGTATTATGAGCAAGGTGCACAAAAGCTTTACCGCCGAAGAGCTGGCCGAGGTGGAATGCCTGGCGCTCAATAAGAAAGCGAATTTTGCCTACGGCAACTCTGGTGATTTTCGGGAGCGGGTGAAGAAGGACCCTGCCTTTCTTGAGTTTGAGGATAAGAAGCTGCGGCAGGCCCCTTGGCACAGCTCCAACCCGGACTATGCAGAATCCGACGAGTATGCCAATGGAAGCATTTGTTGCGTAACAGGTTTTCTGGTGAATATGGTCAGCAAAAGAATTCAGCTGATCAGTCCGACCACGGCGACGGATGAATGGCCGCTGGGTTACATCATCTTTGCCGAGGAACACTTCGCAGATATTAGTGAACTGAACGCTATACTGGACAAATGGAAAAAAGAGATTTTTCGGGAAAGACTGGATACCTCTTCGTTGCTCTCTTTTCATCCTTGGCTTAAGGTGCAAATGAATGAAGAGGGCGTAGCAGTGAAGGGGCGTTTTAAGCAGCGAGTGACTTTCAAAAAGGCACTGGAACCGGCACTGGTTGCCCTCGTACAGCGGATTCATGAGCAGCCTGACTCTTATCTTCAGCTCAAAACCTACTGCACTGAGCAGCTGGCCCTTTCGGCCGAAGAAGCAGACAACCTTATTCATCAACTTTACAATCGAGGACTCTTTTATGGTCACTAATCCACCAACCCCCACTAATCGCCTTTCATCGCTTAGCAGCATGATCGCCAGGGCGGCTTCTATTCAGGAGCGAATCAACTGCGATGCCTTTACCATCGCAGAAAATAAAGCAGTGTCCAAAGAAGAGCTGACCAAAGAATGGAGGAGTGTACTTGGAGCAACTTCCCCAGAAAACGTATCCACTTTTCTTAAATTGATGAACTGGACCGAAGAGGAATTCTTTGCGGCTATTCAGGGAAAAGTAAGGCTTACTAATTTGGATAAGCTGCCCCCGTGGGCGCTTCACCTCCGCGAAATTTTTGCCGAGTTACCGGAGTATTGCAAACTGGCCGATGAAGAGTTGAAAGGAAAAGATACCAATAATGTCGAAGCCATTTGTCTTCCCTTTGTTAAAATGGCGGCACAATTTATTATCAGAGAAAGCGATCGACTACAGTTGGGAATCACGTATGAATCGGGAAAGAAAATGGTGCTGGTTTTTAGCCAACGCCTCATTACGCTCTGTGCCGCAGTAGTAGATGCCGAGATTTATCTCAACTCCGTCGCTTCGGTATTTAGCGGAGGGGCGGGACGCCCGGTGGGGACACTGGAAGGCTGGCGTGCTCGCCTTGACCGCTACCCGGTGCTGGGGCGCCTCATTGCAGTGTCTTGGTCGAATTGGAAAGCCATGATCTTGGAGTTTATGCAGCGGCTTAAAATAGATGAAAAGCATATTGCTGATGTGTTCTTCAATGGCGCGCCGCTGGGCCTATTGGTTGGCTTTTCGGGCGACGAAGGCGATGTGCACTGCGGTGGTCGCTCGGTCATTATCCTGACTTTTGAGGGAGGTAGAAAACTGGTCTACAAACCCAAAGACTTAAGTATTGCCAACACCTATTTTGCGTTGGTCAAACAGCTCAATCCCTCGCTGAGTCTTCCCTTGCACACTCGTCGAGTATCGGTAAGAGGAGAATATACCTGGGAAGAATTTATTGAAAATAAAGCCTGTCAAAGCTCCGAGGAATTTCCGGCATTTTTTCGTCGACTAGGGATGCAACTGCGATTGTTTCAGCTGTTGGGCGCCAGAGATTTCTGGCTGGATAACTTGATCGCTCACGGCAACGATCCGGTATTCATTGATTTGGAGATGGTGATTCAGAATGGGAAGGAAGAAGGAGAAGCCTTGTTGGCCTCCGAGCAGATTATGCTCGCCGAGATGGAAGAGACCATTTCCAAGATTGGAGTTATCGCCATGCCGACGCCCATCGGGGTTGGGGTTAAGGCAGAAGATTTGGGCGCACTGGCGAAAGTACGTCAGTTTTCTAGCCCTTTTAAAATGGAATTTTCTTCCGAAAATACGATGGGGCTGAACATTAAAAGTTCTTCTGAGGGATTTATTTCTTGGAGTAAAAAAGACTACCTTCCACAGTATCAAGGTGTCTACGCCGAGCCCTCTGTTCATATGGACCAATTACTGGCGGGGTATGAAGAGATGAATCGTGTGTTGATCGAGCAAAAAGTGCAGTTACTGCAGGGAGGGGTAATTGACCGTTTTGAAAATGCCTTGCTGCGGTACATCCATCGCGATACCTGGACGTACATGCGGATCATTAACAACTCGGTTCATTCACAGTCTTTAATTGATGGAATTGCCAGGGAAAAAAATCTCTACAGCCTCTTTAGTGAAGTTTGGAAGGAGGAAGGCATGGATCGCTTTCAAGCCTTGGCCCTTGCGGATGAGATTAGAGCGATGATGGAACTGGATGTTCCACTTTTCAATGCCAAAGGAGGAAGTCGCGATTTGGTAGTAGAAGGTCGTCAATTGGAAAATTATTTTAGCCATTGTGCACTAGAAAAAATAAAAGAGCGACTCACTTCAATTGCACATTTTGATCTCCAGCACCACTGTGCAATTATCAAGAGTAACTTTTTCTGTGGAGATCATCCGCCACCGCTCACCGCTCATCAAGCCTTTGTCGCTCAGCGTCCTCCCGCAAAATCCTGGCAGGACTACGCCCATACCTGCGCTCAGCTTATGATCCAACATTCGGTGCGAGGGTCGGAAGGCGACTGTGCTTGGTCGGGGTTGGCTTACCATCCACACATTGATACTTATATTGTAGAAGTGCTCAAACCAGATATTCTTTCCGGAACTTGTGGGTTTAGTATGCTTTTTACTGACCTATTCAGGGCCTACGGAGAGCCAACTTACCGCGCTTATGCCGAGGGCAGTCTGGCGTCAACGCTGGCAGTAGTCGAGCAGGCAGCGACCAATTTCAGGCATTTATCCGATCGATTTGCCTTTTCTGAAAAACCCCTTTTCTTGGGCGCGTACTACGGAATTGGCTCTCAAATATTGGCGCTGGCACATACCGCTAAGCATCTTTCTTCCACAAAACTACAGCAGGCCCTTGAGCATTACGTCAATATTTTGCCGTTGAAAACCATTCAAAACCATGCTTCTCGCGATTTTGTCAGTGGATACCCTGGTCTCTTATTTAGCTTGATTGATTTTAAGAACGATCAGGAAATTTCGCAATGGGCCCAAGCAACGTTCAAAGGAAAAAAAGCTTTTCCAGAGCAGTCCTATCTCCTCACTGGCCTGCCATCCATCGAGCCGGGCTCGGCCTACCTTCAACAGATACTGCACAAAGAGAAGCGTACTAACTTTTCTTTCAATCAGGAAATCAAATCCGCAGATTTATTCACCGCACTAGAGTTTCTGAACGCAGACGAGGAGGCTTCCATTCCTTCTCCCTTCCACCAGTACCTGGCGGCTTCTCCCGATCAGTTAAGCACCATCGAGTTGATTGAACATGCCGATCTCGCATTGACCCTTTACGATCAATTTAGGCAGGAAAAATACCAACAGCAAGCAGCGCAGTTTGCTCAGGCCATCATTCAGCGATACGAGCAAACGGGCGAATGGTTCAGTGATCTTTGGGCAGCGGATCGTCACCACTTATCGGTCATCAACGGCATCGGTGCCCTTTGCCATTTGTTCCTACGACTGGGGCATCCCGGGCAGTTCGGTTCTTTCCGACAATTAAGTTCTTTCAAAAATCACCAACAATGAAAACAGTAGAACAACACGTTGCTCTTCCAATGAAAAAAGACCCGCTAAGGGAGCGTTATCAGGTCTGGCCCTCGGATTATTTTCCGTTCAACTTACCCGCCAGTTCTGTAGAAAAGATACAAGAACCCCATACTGATCCTACGAGTGCTTTAATCACCTGGGATATGGATAGCAATATTCAAATGGAATGTGGGGTGGTCGATGAAGATTTCAACCTTCTCTTCATGGCGCATCCTAGAGCGTCGATTGATGGTGTACCGTTTCAACAACAAATTGAACTGACCGGAGCGCAATTGCAGCGCCAACTCGGCTTCACCTTCACCTGGGTCTATTTCATTCCTCATTCCGCTTACCCCTACGTCCCCAAATTCCCGATGGGCGTAATTCCCTCGGCGGCCGAGGACTTAATCGGCCGGCATACCATCATCAAAATTAGAGACACCCGCAAATAAATATTTCTTATGGCTTACAAAATCGTTATTCCCTCCGAGTCTTTTATGGACGAACTGAACAAGAGCTTAGCGGCCAGCCAGGCAGGCTACGAAGCAGGATCGATCCTACCGAGAACACGATCAATGCACGTCGAGCAAATGATTCTGAACGCTCCGTCCAGAAAGTCCGGAGGAGGCACTATTCCACAGCAGCATTTTCACAGTTTACACAATCTGTGCTCCTTTGTAATTGATAGCGATCATCTGGATGAGGATTATTTCAGAGCAGTTTTTGATGCTCAAATACACGAGAATGTAAAGGTGGCTTCGGTGACTCCTACGGAGCTGTCCGCTGAACACAAAACCCACTTGCCGGAGTTTTGGCACAAAGAAAAGTTGAAGGTCGGAGAGCAAAGCTGGACAGGTCAGGGCATCACGGTGGGGGTATTGGACAGTGGGATTTATACGGCTCACCAAGAGTTTGAGGGGAAGACAGTGAAGTTTGCAGAGTTTGATAAGAATGGTCGGCTGGTCGGAAATACCGCCAAAGATTTTGGAACGCACGGTACGCATGTGTGTGGGCTACTGGCGGGAAAAAATGCTGGAATTGCCCCTGATGCGGCCTTGACAGTGGCTGCGGTTTTGACGGAGAATGGAGGAGAGGCCGGGTATCTGGCTCAGATTCTGGGGGGCTTGAATTGGTTGTTGGGAGATGGAACGACGGAGGGTCCTGATGCGGCTATTCATTTGATTAATGCATCGATCGAGACTTCTCCGGGGTTTAATGATTACCTTTATGCGGCGCTGAAGAATGCAACGACGACTCCGGGGACTTTAATGGTGGCAGCGATTGGCAACGATGGCAGCAAAGGTGTCAATAGCGATACCAGCCCGGGCAATTACGATTTAACGATTGGAGTGGGGGCACTTAACGAGGATGATGAGGTGGCTTCTTTTTCTTCGTGGGGAAAAGTAGAGGAACTGAACAATATCAGCAAACCCGACCTGAGCGCTCCGGGTGTTTGGCTGTATTCTAGTCTGGCTGGGCCAGGCAACCTTTATTTCAAACAAAGTGGTACCTCAATGGCTTCCCCCGTCGCTTGTGGCGTAGCCGCCCTACTGTTAGAAAAAGAACCCGATCTTCGCTATCAGCCAGAAAAACTGAAAGAGCTGCTGATCAAAGCGGTTGTGCCCGTGAGCGATAAGGAAAGGGCAGGGGCTGGCCGGGTTAATATTATTGAATAACCCAAGTTGCGATGAACGAGAGTCAACCTGCCTGCCGGCAGGCAGGTAAGGAAGATTTTGTGAACCACGAGGTGGTGATTCAAATATCTGACGCATTGACTCTTATAAAAGTGAATCGCAACTTGAATTAAATAATAGAAAACAATGGCAGACAAAAGGATCAATGTAATCATTAAGGTCAATCCTACGGTGGAACAACTTTCGTCCAAGGAACGGCTGTCTACCTTAATCACTCAACTGCAAAACTTGGAGATCGAAGTGATCGAGTTGGCTCAAATCGGGCATCTAGTAATTGATACGGATCAAGAAAAATGGGAGCGGGCGATCCGTGAGATAGCAGAGCTGACCCATAAGGACATCGACATTCAGCCCAACTCATTGATCTGATTGCTATGGCTATTGTGAACTCCAAAATTTCTGCTCCCGAAAGTCCTTTACTGAGTAGTTTCCATCGGGCCAATATGGCCCTCAATCACGCTGACCCCTGGATCAAATACCATAACTATTTGACAAAGTGGGTCGATGAGGCTGCGGCATGGGTGGCCAAAAAACAAGTCGATGATAAGCCCCAGCAAATCCTTGATGTGGCCTGCGGCACGGGATCTCCCTCCCTCTATTTTGCCCGTCAATATCCCGATGCCCATTTAGAAGCCTGTGATCTACAAGCCTCCTATTTAGAAATTGCCGCTTGCCTGGCCACCGAACAGGGGCTCAAGTCCATTAACTTCACCTGCTGCGGAGCAGAAAAGCTCCCCTATGCTGATGGGACCTGCGATATGCTCAGCTGCTTTTTTTCACTAATGTATTTCCAAAATAAGGAGGCTGCCCTCGATGAATTCCTGCGTGTGGTTCGACCCGGTGGAAGTATTTGGATAACAACTTGGGCGAAATACAACGCTTTATTTGACAGTGTGAGGAATCTCCTTCCTACCGAATACCCGTCGGAGCTGCCTTCGAAGCAGCCCAATCCTCATTCGCTATCCGACGAGGAAAAGCTGCTTAATTTACTGAAGGGACGATCCATGACGGCCTACACCATTCACGAAGAACAGATAAATTTAAGATGGGAGGGAGCAGCATCAGCATTGTGGGATTTCGTCAAGGCCTCCAACCCCGACATCACCCGTCAGCTTCAGATGATGGAGGCCCCGCAAAGAATCGACATCGACCGTCAAATCCTCGAAAAGTTTAACGAGTTCAGCAAGGGGGAATACCTACTTTTTCCAGTAGCTATGATAGTTAGCCAAATACAGCGATGAGCCATTAAGAATGGGGTAGATTATAGGGGTTCCAGCCGTTTTTATTGGGGGAATTATTATCTTGGCGGAATATTATTTTATAGTAGAATCACCAACGTTCACCCTCCATGCAAATTATTGAATCGCCCAAGGTATACGATGCCATCATTGTCGGCTCCGGGGCCGGTGGCGGCATGGCTGCTAAAGTACTCTCCGAAGCTGGCCTAAACATCGCCGTTGTCGAGGCAGGCCCCTTTTTTGATCCCGCCGACCCAAAGACTCGTACCCAACTACGCTGGCCCTATGAGTCGCCCCGCCGTGGGGCCAACAGCGTCCGAGATTTTGGCGATTTCGATATGGCCTACGGCGGCTGGGACATCAAAGGCGAACCCTACACCACCACCGAAGGCACCGAATTCATGTGGTTCCGCTCCCGTATGCTCGGCGGGCGTACCAATCACTGGGGGCGCATCTCCCTCCGCTTTGGTCCCGACGACTTTCACCGCAAAGACTTCGATGGCCTGGGCGACAATTGGCCCATTACCTACGAGGAAATCAAGCCCTACTACGATAAACTCGACAAGCTGATCGGCGTCTTCGGCTCCAAAGAACAGCTGCACAACGATCCGGATGGCTTTTTTCTCCCTCCTCCCAAGCCTCGCCTCCACGACCTGTATTACATCAAGGCGGCCCGCAAGCTCGGCATCACGGTCATTCCTTCCCGCCTTTCTATTCTGACCAAACGCATCAATGATGATCGGGGGGTCTGCTTTTACTGCGGGCAATGCTCCCGCTCCTGCTTCGCCTACGCCGATTTCTCCTCTGGCTCCTGCTTGATCTTTCCGGCGCAGAAGGCCGGTGGGCAGATCGATCTGTTTACCAACTGCATGGTTAGTAAGGTGACGGTCGATGCAGAGGGTAAAGCCACCGGAGTGGCCTACATCAACAAAGAGGATCGACGGCTCTACGAGCTGAAGGGTAAGGTGGTCGTACTGGCGGCCTCAGCTTGCAGTACGGCCCGTATCCTGCTGAACTCGAAGAGCAGTCAGCACCCCAATGGTCTGGGCAACAGTAGCAATGTAGTTGGCAAATACCTGCATGATTCGACGGGGGCTAGTCGCATGGCTTTTATCCCGGCGCTGATGAATCGCAAGTTGTACAATGAGGATGGGGTTGGAGGTATGCATGTGTACTCGCCCTGGTGGCTAGACAACAAGAAGCTGGATTTTGCCAGAGGCTATCATATCGAAATTTGGGGAGGACTTGGAATGCCTTCTTATGGTTTTGGAATGGGGAATACCACCATTCAGGAATTTTTGGGCGAAGAGGTGGGGGGCTATGGCAATCAGCTGCGCAAGGATGTTAAGCGTTTTTACGGGGCGATTTTGGGCTTCGGCGGACGGGGGGAATGCATCGCTCGGGAGGACAATTATTGCGAGCTTGATCCAGAGCAGGTGGATGAGTATGGGATTCCGGTGCTCCGATTCAACTACTCGTTTTCTGACCAAGAGCGCAATCAGGCTCGTCATATGCATCAGACTTTTGAAGAAATTTTTGATACCCTGGATGCCCATGTTTTTGGGGATACGCCGACGCGCGAGCAAAACTACGGCTTGAACAAACCGGGAGAGATTATCCACGAGGTGGGAACGACCCGAATGGGCAATGATCCTCGAAGCTCGGTCTGTAATAAATACCAGCAGTTGCACGATGTCGATAATGTCTTCATTGCTGACGCGGGACCCTTTGTCTCCCAAGCTGATAAAAATTGCACCTGGACCATCATGGCCCTCTCGATGCGTACTTCGGAGTACATCGTCGAGCAATTAAAAAAACAGAATATCTAGAATTGTGAAATCCAATCATTATGAATAGAAGAGAAACGATTAAGACGCTACTTATAGGTTCCTTGGCCAGTGGCGCTGTGATCAGCGGTTGTAAGGCCCCGGAGACGGTTATTGTTAAAGAGGAGGAGGCTACGGGCTATGGCCGAACGCCGGAGGAGCAAGAAGTGGACCGCAAACTAATGACGGAAGAATTTCTTAATGCTACGGAACTGGCAACGATTGCGACGCTCTGCGATATTATTCTTCCTGCTTCACCTACGGCCGGCTCCGCCGTCGAGGCTGGTGTACCCGAGTTCATCGCCTTCATCGTCAAAGATATTCCTCGCCACCAACTGGTCGTTCGCGGTGGCCTGATGTGGCTGGATAGCGAAGCCATTTCTCGATTCAACAAAGATTTCAATACCTGTACCGAAGAAGAACGACTGGCCATCGTTGATGACATTGCCTATCCCAAGAACGCTCGGCCCGAGATGGAATACGGCGCTCGTTTCTTCTCCACCATGCGCAATCTCGTACTGACGGGCTATTACACCTCCAAAATGGGCATCGAGGATTTGGGCTACGTCGGTAATCAGCCCAATGTCTGGGACGGCGTACCCAAGGAGGTGCTGGAAAAGCATGGCTTGGCCTACGAAGAAGAGTGGCTCGCTAAATGTGTGGACCAATCCCAAAGAAATACCACCGCAGAATGGGATGAAGAGGGCAATCTATTGACTTAACCAAAGCTATAATTACCAATATGAATACTCCATTCAAAAACCTCCGAACCTTCATCGGTTCAAAGGATTACAAAACCTCCCAATCCTTCTACCAAGACCTTGGCTTCGAGCTGCTTGAACTCTCCGAGAAGCTTTCCTTGGTTAAGGTGAATGAAAATATGATCTTCCATCTACAGGATTTCTATGTCAAAGATTGGCTGGAGAATTCAATGATGATGTTGGTGGTAGAAGACTTAGAAGCTTGCTGGGCGGAGTTGCAAAGTCTCAACTTGGATAGTAAGTACGAGGACGTACGGCTTGCCCCTATACAGGAGCAGGAGTGGGGTAAAGTATGCTACTTGCACGACCCGGCGGGAGTGTTATGGCATATTTGTGAATTCAGTTGATGGATTAGAAAAAGAGACTGGGGTACTTGCGCGGTAAAACAATTTGTTTTATATTGTTGTCTGTTTTGATGTTTGTTGCAGTCTTGTAAGAAGATCACTACTCGCCGATAACTGTAACAATCCCTTTTAATTGGTTGGAGAAGATGCTCTTTTGAGTATTCATGTAAGACATACTTCCTTGCTCTTTTTATGGCCAGAGAGGAGTGAGGATGCCATCTTCCGAGAGGAGTTCTTGCGATCCATTCTGTGCAAGGGCTGGCTAGCTATAGTCAGTGCTAAAAAAGGGGCGGAGTGGATTGGCGGCGGTGGCAAAGTGGGTGGGCCCTCCCACTTTTGCAAAAATTCTGTCTGGAATTCAACATGCAATACGAGTCTTCTAGTTACTACAATTCTTACAGCGATTACTACTTCCATAGCTATCTCAATTTCTCTAATTTGCAAAAACAACCTCCAAAGTGGTCGTAACTTCTCTAGCCATAGCTCACTTCATCCTCAAAACTCTCCTAACCTTACAAGGCCGATCACATTAATTACAATGTTAAAGACCACATAGGCAACAATGATGAAGTTGCCAATAAGAGCAATACCTCGCTTAGTACTAGCCGGTTCTTTTCCAATATAGCTTTTGATGGATTGTATCAGACCGGCAACCGCAACAACAAAGGAAGCTAAAGCGGTAACCAGCATCAATATACTAGGAATGGGGTACCATGTTGCAGGACTTAAAAATGCGGTAAAGCCCGAGATTAAAAACAATAGAATAATCAGCCCCCAGGCGATCTTGGCGCTACGGAAGGCTTGCTGACTGTATTTGGCCTTAACGGGTTCGCGTAGATCGTCGAGGATATTATTGCTCATCGTTAAATGATCGTTGAGAGGCTTTCTGCGATCTTATCCTTTTTCAACTGTGGACTCTCTTCCATCACAATCGACGAAAGCAGACTGCCGACCTGAGAGCAGCTGTAGGTATACTGTGCTTTTAAATCAGGCGTACCGATACCTTCTGTCAAGCAGCGGTTGATGGCATCGCGGATGGACATGGCCTCTTGGTACATTTCGAGGTGATCCAGCATCATAGCCGCAGAGAGGATGGTCGCCATAGGATTGGCGATGTCTTCGCCGGCGGCTTGCGGATAGGAGCCGTGGATGGGTTCGAAAAGGGCGACTTTGGAGCCGATGGAAGCTGAAGGCAGTAGGCCCAGGGAGCCGGGGATGACGCTGGCCTCGTCCGAGAGAATATCGCCGAACATATTGCTGGTCAGGATCACATCGAATTGGGAGGGAGCAACGATCAGTTGCATGGCAGCATTGTCAACAAACATGTAATTGAGTTGGACGTCCGAGTAGTCAACAGCCATTTTTTGTATGGTTTCTCGCCAGAGGCGGGAGGATTCCAGAACATTGGCTTTATCGACTAGAGTGAGTCGCTTTTCGCGTTGTTGTGCGGCTTTAAAGGCCAGGTGGGCGATGCGCTCGATTTCACCGCGCGAGTAGAAACATTGATCGAAAGCCTCCTTGCCATCGTCACTGCGGCCTTTGTCGCCGAAGTAGATGCCACCGGTCAGTTCGCGGTAAATGACGAAGTCTACGCCAGCGATGCGCTCATCGCGTAGGGGGGAGAGGTGGTACAAGCCGGAGTAGGAGGCCACCGGCCGAACATTGCAGTACAACCCCAGGCTCTTGCGGAGCTTTAGCAGACCTTGCTCCGGGCGGACCTTGGCGTTGGGATCATTATCGTATTTGGGATCACCAATGGCACCGAAGAGAATGGCATCTGACTTATGACAGGTCTCTAGAGTAGCATCGGGTAGGGGAGTTCCTGTCTTATCGATAGCCGTGGCGCCTACCAAAGCCGGATGATAGGTGAACTGATGGCCAAAGCGATTGGCAACAGCGTCTAGGACTTGTAGGGCTTGGGCGACAACTTCGGGGCCGATGCCGTCACCGGCGAGTACTGCGATCTTTTTCTTCATAACATGGTTAGGATTATAAAAAGCTGTAATGTAAAGGTTTTATAGGAAACTAGCCAGTCTACTTTCAGTTTTCTCTTTGCAGGCCAATTACCACCGCACTTGCTGCGTTTCAAAAGCCTCAATTTTATCTTTAATGCTGATTAGATAATCGATGTCTGCATATCCTTTTTGCAGGCACATTTTTTTGTAAGAATCGATTTCAAAATGCTGCTGCGCTTGCCCGGCAATCCCAAAGCTTTGCTCGTCTAGGTTGGCGATAAAAACGGTATTGGAGTCTTGCTCTATAGCTTGAAAATAGCCATGCAGTACCTCATCGCTAACGGTGATGGGCAATAAGCCATTGTTCAGGGCATTGCCTTTGAAAATATCGGCAAAGAAGCTGGATACTACTACCTTAAAGCCGTGGTCATAAAGTGCCCAAGCGGCGTGCTCTCGGCTAGAGCCACAACCAAAATTTTTACCACAAATCAGCATTTCTCCTTGGTAAAGGGCATTGTTCAGCACAAAATCGGGCTTGGGCTGGTCCTGGTTATCGTAGCGCCAATCGCGGAACAGATTATCACCAAAGCCCTCGCGGCTGGTGGCTTTCAAAAATCGGGCGGGGATAATCTGATCGGTGTCCACATCTTCGATTGGAAGGGGGACCGCGGTGCTATGAAGGGTTTTAAAAGGTTTCATGGTTTAGTTGTTGGTCTTTACTAAATGTCTGACGTCCACAATTTCGCCGGCAATCGCCGTGGCGGCCGCCATCAAGGGGCTGGCCAAAATCGTACGGGCCCCCGGCCCCTGGCGACCTTCAAAATTGCGGTTGGAAGTCGATACACAATATTCTCCCTTGGGAACTTTGTCTTCATTCATTCCCAAACAGGCTGAACAGCCCGGCTCGCGCAGCTCAAATCCCGCTGCCGCCAGCACTGCATCCAAGCCCTCCTGCTGCGCCTGTAGAGCCACCTGTCGGCTTCCCGGCACGATCAGTGCGTGAACATTGTCCGCCTTGCGCTTGCCTTTAACAAAGTTGGCCACCAATCGAAGGTCTTCGATTCGGGAGTTGGTACAGCTGCCAATGAAAACGTAGTTCACAGGATGGCCAATCAGCGATTGTCCCGCCTCTAAACCCATGTAATTCAACGACTTCTCTAGCCCCTTCGGATTATCGACCTCTTCCATCTGAGGAACGGCCTGAGAGACGCCAATGCCCATTCCCGGGTTGGTGCCGTAGGTGACCATCGGTTCGATGTCTTCGGCGCGGAAGGCGATTTCTTTGTCAAATTGAGCCTCCTCGTCCGTGTACAAGGTCTTCCAATAAGCGACGGCTTTTTCGAAATCCTCGCCTTGCGGGGCAAACTTACGGCCCTTGATGTAGTCGAAGGTCGTTTGATCGGGAGCGATAAGGCCACCGCGTGCGCCCATTTCGATGCTCATATTACAGACGGTCATTCGGGCCTCCATCGACAGCTTGCGGATGGTTGAGCCGGCATATTCGATGAAATAGCCTGTACCGCCTGCGGCGCTGAGCCGGGAGATGATGTGCAGGATGATGTCTTTGGCCAGTACGCCGGGCTGTAGGTCGCCTTCGACGAGGATGCGCATGCGCTTGGGTTTGCGTTGCAGCAGGCACTGGGTGGCCATGACTTGCTCGACTTGGCTGGTGCCGATTCCGAAAGCGATGCAGCCGAAGGCTCCATGTGTGGAAGTATGGCTATCACCGCAGACCATCGTCAGCCCCGGCCGGGTGATGCCCAGCTCTGGCCCGATGACGTGAACAATACCCTGGTAGGGATGGCCCAGGCCGTAGAGTTCGAGGCCAAATTCCTGGCAATTGTCGATCAGCTTTTGAACTTGCAAACGAGAGAGTTTCTCCTTGATGGGGAGGTGTTGGTCTTTGGTGGGGACATTATGATCGGCCGTCGCCACCGTTTGATTGATGCGAAAGAGTGGTAAGCCTCGCTGGCGCAGGCCATCGAAGGCTTGGGGGCTGGTGACCTCATGGATCAGGTGGCGGTCGATGTACAACACATCCGTGCCGCCATCGATGCGTTCAACGATATGAGCATCCCAGATTTTATCGAAAAGCGTTTTAGCCATGTGTAGTTTTTTAGATTAGGGCGAATCTCGAATATAAGGAGATTTTCTACAAAAAAATTGTCGGGGATCGACCCCGACAATTGATTAAACCATATTATTAGAACGTTGAACGAGTATCTATCTACTGCCTGCTCGCGCAAATTGGTATTGCAACGGCTGGCTGCTGAGCAGTGTCAGCAAATCTTCGTCGTTGACCTCTTTTTTCTGATCGGCCATTTGAAGAAAATTATCGTAAGTGAAATCCAGCTCTTTCTTGGTCAGGTTGTAGCCGACTTCTTTGGCGCGGTAGGCCAGTGCGGCACGACCAGAGCGGGCGGTCAAAACGATGGACGATTGGTCTACACCGACGTCCATGGGATTAATAATTTCGTAAGTATCGCGGCGCTTGATGACACCGTCTTGGTGGATTCCAGAAGAATGAGCGAAGGCATTAGCCCCGACGATGGCCTTATTGGCCTGTACGGGCATGCCCATATGATCAGAGACCATTCTACTCAAAGGGTTGAGCATTTGGGTATTGATATTGGTATAACAGTCCAGGTCTTTGCGCTGCTTGATGATCATTACAACTTCTTCCAAAGACGTATTTCCAGCTCTTTCACCGATACCATTGATGGTACATTCTACCTGACGGATGCCATTTTGGATGCCTGCAATGGAATTGGCCGTTGCCATTCCCAGGTCATTATGACAGTGGGCAGAGATAACGGTTTTGTGGATACCTTTTACATTTTCCATCAAAAACTGAATCTTCGCGCCATACTCATCCGGAAGGCAATAACCAGTGGTATCTGGAATGTTGAGCACAGTAGCTCCGGCGTCGACTACGGCCTGGATAACCCGAGCGAGGAACTCATTATTGGCTCGGCCGGCGTCTTCGGCGTAAAATTCTACATCTTCCACAAAAGACTTCGCATAGCGAACGGCTGCAACAGCTCTTTCGATGATTTTTTCTGGTGTGGTCTGTAATTTATGACGAATATGGGACTCAGAAACTCCGATACCGGTGTGAATTCTTGGACGTTGGGCGTGGGCCAGTGCTTCGGCGGCCACTTTAATATCCTTTTCGACGGCCCGAGACAGCCCACAGATGATGGGTCCTCTGATATGCTTACTAATTTGTTCTACAGAGTAAAAATCGCCGGGGCTAGAGATGGGGAAGCCCGCTTCGATAACATCGACGCCAAGAGCTTCGAGTTGATAGGCAATTTCTAGTTTTTCTTTAGTGTTTAGTTTACAGCCGGGGACTTGTTCTCCGTCCCTTAGAGTGGTGTCAAAAATGAAGATCCTGTTGTTAGACATATTTGCTTTATTTAAAAGAAACTGTAAGTTTGTATCCACCAAATATATTAGATAAGCCCTTTATTTTACGACCAAAAAATTCGAGTACTTACAACAGCTACTAAATACCTTTGTTTTTTAAGTGGCTGATTGTCAGTGTCATGTAAATATTTTTTTACAATGCCAAAGCAACAGACAGACTATCTGATCAATCTGATAAAGTCCTTAACGAAGGCAGAAAAACGGCACTTTAAGCTGTTCGTTTCTCGTAATCAGTCCTCAGAGGAGCTGCTGTTTATTCAACTCTTTGATCTGATTGATAAGCAAAAGGGCTACGATGAAGTGTTAATTTTGCACAAAATTCCGGGCATCAAAAAGCAGCAATTGTCCAATCTCAAAGCTCATCTTTACAAGCAGCTTTTGCTGTCGCTGAGATTGCTGCACCGCAATCAAAATCCGGATATTGAGCTGCGAGAACGGGTGGATTACGCGCGGGTGCTGTACAATAAGGGATTGTACCGGCAAAGCCTGGAAATTTTGGATAAAACCAAGCAAAAAGCCCGACAGTGCCGAAAGTATACGCTGTGCCTGGAAATTCTGGATTTTGAGAAGCACATCGAGGCCCAATATATTACTCGAAGTATTGACACCCGAGCGGATGAGTTGACCAAAGATGCGGAACTGCTTAGTCGGAAGGTCAATGGAGCCAACCAGTTTTCCAACCTCTCCCTACATCTTTACAGCCTCTATTTGAAGTTGGGCTATGTGCGCAATGAGAAGGATTATTACTTTATCCGGGAGTATTTCATCTCCAATCTGCCCGAGCATCGGATACAGGAATTGGGATTTTACGAAAAATTGTACCTCTTTCAGGCCTACTGCTGGTACTTCTTCATGATCCACGATTTCTTGCACTACTACAAGTACACCCAGAAGTGGGTCAACCTTTTCCATAAGGACGAGCAAATGATGCGTTTGGAGACGCCCCTTTACCTCAAGGGATTGCACAATTTGCTGACCTCCCTATTCATGCTCTGGCATTACTCTCGTTTTATGGAGGTGCTGAATGAGCTGGAAGGCTTTGCGGCCAACAAGAAGTTTCACATCAACACCAATGTAGAGAGTGTAACTTACCTCTATTTGTACATCCATCGCATCAACCGCCACAGTATTGAGGGGACATTCTCGGAGGGCTTGGCCTTGGTAGCTCCGCTGATGCAGATTATCCGAAAAAATACCTACAACTGGGATGAGCATCGGATTATGGTATTTTATTACAAAATTGCCTGCATGTACTTTGGTAGCGGCGATAATGAAAACGCTATTGTCTACCTCAACAAGATCATCAATCAACGCAACTCCAATATCCGCGAAGATATTCAGTGTTTTGCGCGTATTCTCTGCTTGATCGCTCATTTTGAGCTGGGCAATGAAAATTTAATTGAATATCAGGTGAAATCTGTCTACCGGTTTTTGACCAAAATGGAAGATTTACATCAGGCGCAGCAGGAGATTCTGAAATTCCTGCGTCGGCTTCCCCGCGTCCAGCCTGCTGACCTCAAAATGGCGTTTACGCGCCTCCACCAAAAGCTAGAGCGCCTCCGCTCTGCTCCCTACGAGAAGCGACCGTTTCTATATCTAGACATCATCTCTTGGCTAGAAAGTAAAATTGAAGGCCGATCCGTTCAGGAAGTGATCCACAGTAAATTCAGGGAAGAACGCAAGCCTTTAGATTAGAAAGCAATGGTATCGCCGACGGTAATCTGCTGCATTCCGGCACTTTTCATTTTCAAGTAGCGGCCAAAGAGGATTTTGTTATCAAAAAAACGATACTGGGCTAGGGTCCGCAGTGGCTCCATCCCAACAACAGCCGTTTCCTGATCGATCGTCGTCACCTTACAGCGCCCGCAAGACTTCGTCCCCATAAAGTCCACTTCCCCAATGCTAAGGGCTCCCCATTCGTCCTCCATATGGGGCGTCCCCCCACGAAACACCATATTCGGCCGAAATCTGTTGACATTCAGCGGCTCTTCCAGTTTACTATTCAGCAAATCCATCGTCGCCTCCCCAATAATCAAATACTGATTGCTGTCCGGAAAATTGATCTGTACCTCCCGATGTCGCTTCACCAACCGAGGCCGATGTTCCGCCACCCTCATCAGCTCCACTTGCCGCCCCAACTGCTGCGAAAACCACCCGTTGATCCGCTCCTCTTCCCGCAGCCCCTGCACCTCCGTCCCCCAGATAGTCGTCGTCAGCTCCACCGCCCCTCCTTGATAGGCATAAGGAATCTGAATTTGCTCTCCGCGATACCGAACTTCGAGGGCCTCTTTCCGCAGGGCCGTCTCAAACAGCGTCAGCTCCGGAATATCTCGCTGCGTAATCATTTTCCCCCGCTCATCCACCAACATCCAATGGCGGTCGTATTCAATCCCCCTTTGGTTGAGGGTCGCAGATTGCAGGGCGATGCCTTTGAGCGCCTTGATGGGATAGACGAATAGCTGAGTGAGAATTAGGTGGGGCGTGGTAGTCTGGCTCATTTTTTAGCGTTTAATCTAGTGGTAGTTACTTTCGGCCGTTTGATAAGCGGTCTAAAGGTAGTTAGAATAATGATAAGGGGAGTAGCGTGCAGCGTATTAAACGCGTAGGAAGGGGGGAAGCTTTAGCCTTGTAACAGGCTGTTAAGTCGTACGGAAATAAAAGCTGCCAGCATGGGTAAGCCCATACCGGCAGCTGCAAGCCATTCAATAAAGCTTTTATTTTTTTCTTATTTTATGGCAACAAACTGTTTGACTGCAATATGTCCTTCAGCGTCGATCACCCGAAGAAAATGAGTACCGTTCGACAGTTCATCCATGTCTTCCAATACAATTTTGTTCAAGCCTTTCGCTCCGCTTTGCGTATAGCTTTTGATCTGCTTGCCGTAGACATCAAAAATTTGAATTTCCAGATCGCTGTCATTGTCCAGTAATAATTCCAGCGTCATTTGATGATCAACGGGATTGGGATAGTGGTCGAGAAGCTCCAAATTACGCTCGAAGGCAACGGTTTGCTGAACATCGAGTTCCAGAGCAAATGGGGAAATCTCCTTATTAGTATCATAATATTCTCCCTTCATACTTTCTGCATCAAGTTTAATCGCTTCACTAAGATCAACGATATTTCTTTTGGCCTTGAGTTTTAAGTTAAAGAGTACGGTTTCGTCGCTGAGATCAGCCGCCTGTCCTTCCGTATCAAACCACAGGGTGCGGATTTTTCCTTCTTTCAACTCTGTGAGTCCAAAGTTATCTTTAGTAAAAGAAGGCAAGTCCCCCTGAGTGATGTCCACCAATTCAAAGTCCTCAGGAGACAGCCACATACCGAACTGATACCCCAGGATTTCCCCTACACCAGAAGCTTTCACAGGGATGGTAACTTCTTCACCTTTCTTGATGAGTCCATTCCAAGTGATAGAAGGCGCATTCTTGGCCTGCCGATCTTGACCTTCCACACCTCCAGTAAGCGCGAGTTGTTGATTGGTAAAGTTCACATCTCCAACCTTAATCGCATTGAACGAGAAGTTACCCAGGTCAAATTGATCATTAGTAGCCAGCCAATAAAATTCGAGTGGAACGTCGAGGTAAAAAGGATATTCAAAGTTACTGAGCCCAAAGTCAGCATCAAAATTAAACGGCGTGGTTCCATAAGGATCGCCAGGGATATTTCCCCAATGGGACTGAAAGCCAGTAACATTGAGTACCGTCCAGGTGGGCAGAAAGCGCCAGGACGGGACATCGGTCAACGCAGATTCCTGGTTGAGGATCAGCTTCTGCAATAATAGGATGTCGAAAGTACTAATGCTGCCACTATTATCAGCATCCGCTGCGATTTGACTTTCCCCGGAAGTAATCGGGTCAATAAATAAAATATGTTTTTGTATAAAGACCAAATCTAAAGTAGTCACCCCATCCAACCAGTTTTCATTCTTGGTGATGGTCACCCGTAGTGGTCCATCAATATTCTGGGGCAAAATGCAATGGTAAAGGTCATCGGGTGGGGTAACAGAGTTACACACATCTCCGGTAAAAAGCTGCTCAATGGTAACATCCGCTCCGGGTACCAGAGCATCATCTCCCGGTTGAATAAACCCCGCGAATCCTGCGGCATCAATTTGCGCCAATAAGGCGTTGGTAATAAAAAACGAGGAAAACAGTAAAGCAATAAAAGTCTTTTTCATAATAGGTTTTATTAAGTGATAAATTGAGTTTCATTTATCACTTAATACTTGGAGAGGAAGAAAGGTGAGCGGGGGAGAGATAATTTTTTGTTCTGAGAATACCAGCTTGAGGAATTCTGCATGCGCTCCGATCATCTTTATACTCTTCTTCTAAACCATTAGTCTAGCAGTCAAATTTCTTCAAACAGGTTTTCAAAAGACTTTCTCACCTTTAGCCAATGTTGTGTTTCATCTTCAGCGCTTCTGTATCCAATTGTAGCGATTACGGAGGCATTTAGCCCACGCTCATTTAAACCCAATATCTCATTATATTGCTCAGGTTCGAACCCTTCCATAGGACAAGCGTCTATTTTAAGTGCCGCACAAGCAGAAAGTAAATTTGCCAATGCGATATAGGTTTGATTTTTAGTCCAATTAAGTGTTTCTTCAGCAGTTTTCTCAGCAATCTTCTTTTTCATGAAATCTCCATAGTTGGCCAATGTTTCTGTGTCAATCCCTCTTGTTGTAGCAGTCAGATGGATATAATCGTCAATTGCTTGTGAAGCTACCTTTGAATAATTGCAAAAAACTACCAAATGCGAAGCATCCGTTATTTGACTTTGATTCCAAGATGCAGTTTTTAATTGATCCCGAATATTTTTGTCTTCAATGATGAACACTTTGTACAATTGCAATCCGTAAGAGGAAACAGACAATTGTATTGATCGCTTGATAAGGTTTAAATCTTCCGCAGCTATCTTTTTGTCGGAGTCAAATTTCTTAGTGGCATATCGCCATTCTTGATTTTTAATATAATTCAT
>JBCDGZ010000057.1:0-44875 GCA_038750655.1 Bacteroidota bacterium
GCGCCCAGCACTTGCTCTGACGCCTGCGAGATTCGTTTTGACCTCTTGGATTTTACGTGCAACGACAATGGTACCCTCACCGATCCGAGTGATGATTTTTATGAGGTTACTATCAATGCTTCGGCCATCAACCCTGGGGCTGCCAATACCTTCGAAGTCTTTGCCGATAATGTTTCGCAAGGTGTATTCACCTACGGCACCGGAGGACAGATTACGCTGCCCGCCAACGGTACGATTGTCAATATCCGCATCGCCGATACTGAAGTCAACGGCTGTGAAGCACAGCAGAGCATTGGGCCTTTGGACCCTTGTGATGAGGACTGTTCCATCAGCGCGTCGGTCAGCAATATCGTTTGTGATGATAATGGGACGGATACTGATCCGAGCGATGATACTTTTACCTTTGACCTCATTGTCAACGGGCAAAATACCGGAGCCGGATGGCAAGCCATCGGCGGTGCGATCAGCGGCAATTACGGCAGCACCCAAACCTTCGGACCATACCCCATCGCCGGTGGGTCGCTCAACTTTGACCTCGAAGATTTGACCACCCCCGGTTGTATCGCCAGCATCAACGTCGCAGCGCCCAGCACTTGCTCCGACGCCTGTGAGATTCGTTTCGACCTCTTGGATTTTACGTGCAACGACAATGGTACCCTCACCGATCCCAGCGATGACTTTTATGAGATTAGTATCAATGCCTCAGCCATCAACCCTGGGGCTGCCAATACCTTCGAAGTCTTTGCCGATAATGTTTCGCAAGGTGTGTTCACCTACGGCACCGGAGGACAGATCACACTGCCCGCCAACGGTACGATTGTCAACATCCGCATCGCCGATACTGAAGTCAACGGCTGTGAAGCACAGCAGAGCATTGGGCCTTTGGACCCTTGTGATGAGGACTGTTCCATCAGTGCTTCGGTCAGCAATATAGTTTGTGATGATAATGGAACGGATACTGATCCGAGCGATGATACTTTCACCTTTGACCTCATTGTTAATGGGCAAAATACCGGAGCCGGATGGCAGGCCATCGGCGGCGCAATCAATGGCAACTACGGCAATACCCAAACCTTCGGACCGTACCCCATCGCCGGTGGGGCACTCAACTTTGACCTCGAAGATTTGACCACGCCCGGTTGTATTGCCAGCATCAATGTCGCAGCGCCCAGCACTTGCTCCGACGCCTGCGAGATTCGTTTTGACCTTTTGGATTTCACTTGTAACGACAACGGTACCCTCACCGATCCAAGTGATGATTTTTATGAGGTTACTATCAATGCCTCAGCCATCAACCCCGGTGCTGCCAACACCTTCGAAGTCTTTGCCGATAATGTTTCACAGGGTGTGTTTACTTACGGCACCGGAGGACAGATTACGCTGCCCGCCAACGGTACGATTGTCAATATCCGCATTGCTGATACTGAAGTCAACGGCTGTGAAGCACAGCAGAGCATTGGACCTTTGGACCCTTGTGATGAGGATTGTTCCATCAGTGCGTCGGTCAGCAATATCGTTTGTGATGATAATGGTACGGGGAACGATGCTTCTGACGATACCTTTACTTTTGAGCTGTTGGTCATTGGTCAAAATACGGGGGGCGGCTGGTCGGCTTCGAATGGTATTAGTGGAGGCTATGGCAGTCCACAGACCTACGGTCCTTATCTCATCGCTGATGGTCCCCTTAGCTTTAGTATTGAGGATGATGTGACGGCTACTTGTATCACTACTGTTAATGTCACACCGCCAGCAGCCTGTTCTTCTTGTAACCAGAGTATAGAGGCAGGGCCTAGCCAAGTGCTTACTTGCACCAATACCAATATACAACTCAATGCAACTAGCAGTGAGGTCGGCAACTATTCATGGGCCGGGCCGAATGCTTTTAGCGATAATAGCCTCAATCCAATTGTCGTCGACTCTGGTTGGTATGTGCTGACCGTCACTTATCCTGACGCCTGTGTTGCTCAAGATAGTGTCTTCATAGACATGGATCAAGAAACGCCAATGGCCAACGCAGGCCCAGATCAGTTCTTGAGCTGTGATGTAGATACGGTTGTTTTGGATGCTTCGCTGAGTAGTTTAGGTCCTGATTTGAATTACGTTTGGACCAATAGCATTGGAGATACTATTGCAGAAAATATTAGCGTAGCCGTAGGCACGCCGGGGAATTATTTCCTCCAAGTCACCAATATCTCTAACGGTTGCAGCTCTACGCAGGATGAAATCACCATCATTGATAGCACTGCGATACCTACAGCGATCATTTATGCGGACCCAGATAATGTACTGGATTGCCAAGTCGGCAGTATTTTATTGTCTAGTGATGATCAGGAGAATGTGGTTTTCCTTTGGAACTCCGTTGTAGCTCCTCAAATCACAGTTAGCCAGGCGGGCACCGTAACGCTCATCGCTATCGATACCATCACGGGTTGTCAAAACACAGATCAAATCATTATCGACGATCTGTCGGACTTTCCTTTTGTCAACCTACAACCGGCAGCACCTATCAGCTGCTTCACACCAGAGATTGTCCTCGATGCTACAGGCTCGCAGATGGGGCCCAACCTAATCTACAATTGGTACGATGGAATGAATAACCTCATTGTCGAACAGGGTAGTGATACCTTACGTATTACGGAGGGCGGAATGTACGTTTTCCAGGTGGTAGATACTTTGAATGGTTGTGAAAATTCGGATACCATCATTATTGAAAACCTGGCGGAAAATCCCCCGCTAGCCATTATCGATCAGATTGGTGCGTTGAATTGCTACAATCCTACACAGGTACTGGACGCTACAGGCTCCACCCCCTTCGGGAACCTCTCTTTCAGTTGGACAAGCACCAATGGCAATATCCTCTCCGGGGCCAACACCCCCACGCCCGAGATCGACGCGCCCGGCGCCTACGTCCTCGAAGTCTTCGATGTCATCAGTGGCTGCACCCAGCTCGACACCGTCAACATCGACCAAGACTTCAATGAACCTACAGTTCAAATCGAACCCACCACCAGCATCACCTGCCTACAACCTGAGATTACACTCGATGCCAGTAACTCCACCGCAACAGGTAATCTCAGCTTCACCTGGAACGCCACGCCAACTGGTGCCATCATCGCCGGAGATACCACCCTCAACCCATTAATCAATCAAGGCGGTACCTTCAACCTGACGATCATCAACCTCGACAATGGCTGTACCAATGCGGCCAGCATCAGCGTAGACCAGGATACTGAGCTACCGCTCGCCCAAGCCGCCGTCGAAGATGAGTTGGACTGTTTGACCCTTGAGGTATTGCTGAACGGGGACGGCTCCTCCGAAGGCTCCATCTATACCTATCGCTGGGAAGGCCCTGGCCTCATTGATGGGAGTAATGGCTTGCGCCCCACAGTCAACCTACCGGGGAATTATCAGCTCACGGTACGCAATACCGACAATGGTTGTGAGGCCATAGATGAAATAGAGGTGATTGAGAATGTAGATGTACCGCAAGGATTGGAGGTCGTAGTGATCCCACCCATCTGCCAGGGTGACCCCGGTAGTATTGAAATTCTGGCGGTTGATGGCGGACAAGGCCCTTACTTCTACTCCATTAACGGTGGACAGACCTTCTTTGATCTGAATGTATTCGATGTACTGGAACCGGGCAATTATGCGGTTCGAGTGCAGGATGCTGCGGGTTGTGAATACGAAGAACTGTTCAATATGCCGGACGTACCGGCCGTTGCCATTTCCCTAAGTCCTGAGCTGATCGTTAACTTGGGAGAAGATGGACAAATTAATGCTACCGTCAATTTACTGGACTCGGAGATTGATACTATTATTTGGACCCCGACAACTAACCTGAGCTGCATCAACTGCCTGAATCCAAGAATTATTCGACCACTAGAAGAGGAACTGTATGAGATTAGGGTGAGAGATTTGAAGGGGTGTGAGGATGCTGCGCAAATTCAGCTTCGGCTCACCAAGAAACGGGATGTCTACATTCCTAATGCCTTTACTCCGGGCGATGATGATGGCCTCAATGATGAGTTTATGATTTTTGCCAATCTTGAAACCATCAGTCGGGTCAATTCTTTCCAAGTCTTTGATCGCTGGGGGGAACTGGTGTTTGAAGATGCAAACTTTCAACCCAATGACCCTACACACAGCTGGGATGGTACGCTGAGAGGCGAACCGATGAATCCTGCGGTTTTCGTCTACTGGGCCGAAATTGAGTTTATAGATGGCGAGGTCAGACTCTACAAAGGAGATGTAACACTGATTCGCTAAAGAAATACATCAAAACAACTTTTGTCGCCAACGGCTCCTGCGAGATGCGCAGGAGCCGTTTTTTATTTTCGGCACCAAGATTGCTTTGCAAAGGACAGGTACTTGATCTTTAGCCATTTTCTCTCCCCTTACATACTGATAATCAGGTATTTTCCCCTCAAGACAATTAAGCTAGCATCCCCCTCTCGGCCCTTCGGCCCGCTATCTTTTTGAAAATCTTCCCCTCCCCAAGTTGATTCAATAACCACTATAACAGCCATAATTTTATCCTATGCAACGTATAATGATTACCATGATAGCATTGCTGAGCTTTTGTTCCAGCTTTGCCCAAGACCATCCCGCGAGCACTGCCCGAGTGACCGAAGTTGAGGATGGCTATTTGTTTGACGTCAGTATCTACAGTGAGCCCATGTCCAAAAAGGCACTCGAAGAAGTTCGAGGCGCTCGTATAGAAGTTTTCAACAATACAACTGATAAAGAAGTCCTGCTGCTCAGCGATCACGATAAGCCTACCTTTCAGGTCCATTTCGAGAAAGGCAACCATTACACGATTATGATTCGTAAAAAGGGTTATTTCAACAAGCGAATGGAGGCCTATGTCGATGTCAAGGGCTGTATTCTTTGTTTTGACGGTATCGGTCAAGTCGCGCCCAATGTATCCGACGCTATTTCCGAAGGCCACAATCAAGGGGCACTCATGGCGGATGTCAAGATGGAGCGCATTGAAATGAATAAGATCATTCAGATTGATAATATCTACTATGATTTGGACAAATGGGACATCCGGCCGGATGCCGCCCGGGAGCTGGACAAGGTCATTACGGTACTCAACGAGCATCCGAATATCATTATGGAGCTAGGTTCGCACACTGATGCCCGAGGCCGGGATGCCTACAATCTTGAGCTGTCCGAAAAGCGTGCTCAGGCCGCTGTAAATTACATTGTACAAAAAGGCGATATTTCAGCGGATCGCATCGCAGCCAAAGGCTACGGAGAGACTTCGCTGGTCAACCGCTGCGGCAACGGTGTAAAATGCAGCGATAAGGCCCACCAGCGAAATCGCCGCACAGAATTGAAGATTACCGGAATGAAAGACGATCATCTAGTGGTCTATCGCCCATTATCAGACATTATTCGCGGGGAGCGATTGGATGCGCAGCCCGGCTCGACGATGGAGGGTTTTGGGACTTCTAGCCATTAATACCATTAAGAAACCATACAATAAAAGCGGTATCGAGTCTTTCGATGCCGTTTTTTGTGTTTTTATAGCCCTTCTTTGCCCATTTCTTCCGTCCTTTGCAATATATTTCATGCACCCTTTGTTAATTATGGGATTTTTTTGAGGCCGCGCAACCATTCCCGCCGACGTTCCCGTAATAAACAGTATATAGCAAAAGATGAAAACCAATACCCTCAATCTACAACTCCTTATCAAAGGCTGTCGGCAACATAATCGCCAAAGCCAGCGAAAGTTGTACGAACATTTTTACGGTTATGGTATGAACATCTGCCTTTGCTATGCAAAAGACAAGATCGAAGCCGAAGAAATGCTCAATGATGGTTTTCTGAAAGCTTTTGTGAACATCAGCAAATACGATCCGGCCTATCCTTTCAAGGCTTGGTTGCGCAAAATTCTGGTCAACGCTGCTGTCGACTACTACAGGAAATATCAAAAGTACCGCCTGACCTTCAGCACCGATAAACTCCCAGAGATTGTTGATGACAGTACTATGATCCCCCAAATAGGCCCTCAGGATAATATGCTGCCCATTTTACAGGAGTTGACCCATTCCTACCGGATGGTTTTCAACCTCTATGTGATCGAAGGCTATAAGCATCACGAAATTGCTGAACTATTAGACATAAGCGTTGGCACTTCGAAGTCGAATCTAGCTAGAGCAAAAGCGAAACTAAAAGCACTCTGGCTCAGTAAGCACGGCGAAGCCGCCAAAATCAACAAGCATGGATGACTTTTTTACATCGCTAAAAGACAATCTGGAAAATCAACCAGAATTACCTCCCCGAGAAGGGGCCTGGCGGGATATGGAGGAGCGACTGAACGTGGCCTCCGGCAAGAAGCGCGGAACGGGCATCGCCTGGTGGGTTCCACTACTGTTATTATTACTTTCTGGATCTATCGCCTCCAATTATTGGTTTTATCGCGAACTGCGCAACCACCAACCGGCTCCCGAGCGTGCATTTAATGCCACCTATGGTAGCGATACGGTCTACCTTACCAAAGTCATTTACCAAACCGATACGGTTTACCAAACCCGCATTATCAGCGAAAGTACCCGTGTTGAGCAGCCGGGGATGCCGCTGAGCACCTATTTGGCCAATACAAGCGTGCATCGCAGCACCGCTAGCCTGATGGAACAGCGCTTCCAGCAACCGCTTCAATCCTGGGTTTCCTCGGCCAACCTCTGGCAAGCACCGCCGACCAACCAGTCACCGAGCTTATGGTCTTCCTCTACTGATGCGAATGCTTCGGCTGCTTTGGCGGAGACCAACCCTGAAAAGAGCCGGTGGAGCCTACTGGATCGACTGGATCATTTCCTAAAGCAATTACCTGATTACCGGCGCAAAGAGCCTGCTCCGGAGCTGGTGATGGTCAATGCCAGAAAAAAGAAAAAGACCTTTGGACAACAACTCATCGGAATGCGCCCGAGGTCAATCTCCTTGGGGGCCAACGGCGGCTGGGTTTATCCTATTCACTCCAGTGTCAACAACCAGGCAGGCTTTGCCGCTGGTATTCAGGCTGCCCTAAACTTTTCAGAGCAGTTCCGACTGTGGGGCGAGGCTGCTTATCTGCAATTGCACTTTCAAACCTCCTCGCTGGATGATTTGGCTGGAATTCCACCCATTCCTTCTCCAGGAGATGAATATAGTTTTATCTTTGCCAATGTCCCACAGCCTGCCTTGCAGTACAGCTTCGGATTGCAGTACTTGTTTAATCCTGGTAAAAAGTGGCGTCCTTATCTAGCAGCGGGTATCAGTTCGGGTACCTTACTTCCTTTCGAAGTCACCTACGAGTATGAGGATGTCCAAAATAATGTGGAGCTGACGGTTAAGCAAAAGGTCGATCGACAAAGGCTATATTCCAGCCAAGCCCTCTTCAAATCCGGCCTAGAATTGGATTTGCGGGGCAATTGGGCCCTCCAATTTGAAGCCCTCTATCGGCTCAACTTGGAGAATAAAGGCGTTACCTCTTCCAATATGATGGGACTGAGAACCGGTTTTCTGTACAATTTTTAGAAAAGATCTTAAAAAAAGACTTGTAGTCGCGCAACCATTTTTGCCTCCACCTACGTAGAGGTTCAGAACGACACTTAGCTTTAAGCAAATGATCAAGATTTCAGAATTTGCCAAAGGCATCGAGCCTTTGCAGAAAATAGGGTCTACAAAAGAAAAAACTGCTTTCAATTGGGCACACCCCTACAGCAAGTACTGGCTCGCAGCAGCGGCAGCCCTAGTAGCACTGATCTACTTTCTGCTGCACACCAAATACATCATTTTCGACGGTGATGACCCCTGGTCGCTCTCGCAGGCCTATAATAACATCCAACTGGGGTTGAACAAAAACACCCTTTTCACAACAGGCAATTCAATTGATGATACCCTCATTTTCCATAAGACCTATCACTATTTTGAGGGCTTTCTCCTCAATATCATCGGCTGGACCAAGGGCAATGCCCACCTGATTTCTACTGCCTTCATCCTACTGTGCTCCATCCTTTGGTTTAAGATTCTGCGCCACCTGCGCTTTTCCTTTGACCTTTCGCTGGTTTTAGCGTTTTCCATGATGCTTTTTCCAGCTTTCTTCGGTGCGGCCAATATTACCCGCCCGGATGCTATGGCCTTCTTCTTTGCTACATCGACCTTTTTGCTCTTCCTGAAAGACCGCTATATCCTGGCAGGCATTGCCCTGCTCGTGGGCTTCGAAATCCACGTGATGGGCGTGATGGGGGCCTTTTATATCCTGGCCTACGTCATTTACAATCGCCGAGCGTATCTGCGAGATTATTCAGGCTTCTTCCGCATGGCCGGGCTATTCAGCCTGGGTACGCTGATTGGCTTGGGCTACTACATGGTTTTGCATCAGGATGTATTGAGCATGGAGAAATTCTCTGCGACCTTGATGAGCCGTCGATCTATGGGCTTTGAGTTTAAGAATTATATTCTGACTTACTTTGTACAGCCGCTATGGTACCAGCATGTCTGGGAGTTTTTGCTGATCGTACTGTCCTTGGTTTTTTATTTTAAAAATAGACTCTACAAGCAAGACAGCTTCGTCTGGATACTTTTGCTAGTGCTCTTTTTGTCGACCTTTGTCACCGGGCGGCCCAATCGCAACTATATCCTTTATATCTATCCGGCCTTCCTGCTGCTGATGTTTTACACGGTAGAAAAAATGAAATGGCTACGGCCGTTTTCGATGGCATTGGCGGGTATTTTCATCCTCCATTACGGCACCATCTACTACCAGCACCACGATTATGATTTTCAAGAGCTGATTAGCGAAACCCGTGAAAGCATTAGCGATAAACCCGAACTGCCCATCGTCGGGATGCCCGATAATTGGTATGCCGCGATGGACCGCGAGCTTCATCTGATCTACAACTCACTCGATAATATCCCTGAACTAGGTCTACAAGAGCTTTATCTGATTCGCAATGATTATATTCACTCCGAATCACTATCGCTGCGTCTAGAGTCCAAGTTGATGGACTTTGGAATCGTCAAAGACCCTTTGCTGGCGAAGCGCCGCCGCCACTACTACGACCTGATCCAGTATTTTGAAGACCACTACGAATATAAGCTCGTCAAGCGCATCCCAGCCTACGGCGGCGACTTCGTGGAAGTCTACCACTGCGTCGCCAAAACCTGAATTCACTTTGGTTTGCAAATATAGTCCACCCATTGTATCGTGTCCCTCTACGCTACTCTGGGTGGGCAATTCTTTGTGCTTGCGACTTAGCGCACAAGGACCTTTCCGACAACCCGCTCTTCGCGATTACTCAGCTCTACCCAGTAGATTCCCGTAGGTAGGCCGCTGAGATTGATCTGGCTATTATCCGTCGCCACCTCTACCGGTACAACTGCTCCTAACAGGCTCCGCACCTGCACTTGATAATCTGTCAGTTGACGATTGCCGAGCTGTAGAAAAACTTCGCCCCGGGTGGGGTTGGGGAAAAGCGCCAGTGCTTCACTAGCCAGGTCTTTGACCGAGGTCGGATTGCAGTTCTCTACCAAATTACAGCGGGGTCCTTCAAGTACGCCGCGCATAATGTTGATTTGCCCCTCTGTAAAGCTGCTCATGCAGGATTCGCTGGCGTAGTCCATATAATTTTCGATCATATCTGGCAGATCGTCATTGGGATCAATGCAAGTATTTCGAGTGGCATCGCAGCCCCAGTTGGCTTGACTGCCTGTGTTAGGCGTGTCGGTGACGCCATCGTCCTCTTCGCAACTGTCGCCTCCAAAGATGCCGCCACCATCGCCCCAGATGTGGCGCAATCCAAGGTAATGTCCGATTTCGTGTACGGCGGTGCGGCCTCGAAATTCCATGAGCTGGTTACTCCCGGGGATCATAACATCGAAGCTACTGCTACGGCCGAAGGACTTATAGTCGATCACCACGCCATCCAGCTCTGGCGAAGGAGCGGCGACGCCGTCGGGCCAGTTGGGTAAATCGGCGGGAGGATAGGCGTAGCCTAGTATGAGGCCAACGGCCTGACCGCCAAAAGTTAACGGCTGGAGGTGGCAAACCCAGATGTTGAGGTAGCTATCCGTATCCCAGGCATCACTGCCGCCATCGGCAGCACGCTTGACTTCATCGGGTAAGCCGAAGAGGGAAGGGCTGAATTCACTGGTCGTTTCGACCCGCTCTGTAGCCACTAATTCAAATTCAATCATCGGGTCTCCGACAACAGGCTCAAAAATAGGACGAACATCATCAGCATTGGCATTAAGGCGGCGAAAGTCCTCGTTGAGGACGTCGATTTGGCTTTGGATGATACTGTCTGAGAGGTTTTCTTCCGTTTCCTTCCAAACCACATGAACAACAACAGGGATCGTGTAAACATCAGAACGGCTGCCCTGGCTTTCCTGGCCCCGCCGCTTCGCTTCCTCGAAGACCTTATCCGTCTGCTCAATGAAGCCGGGATACTGCCGCTCCAGTTGTTGTTTAATTAAATCATACCCACACAACACGGAAGAATGGGGCTGCTGAGCAACCAGCGTGGCGCTTAGAGTCAACAGAAAAAGTACAAGTTTAGCAATTTTCATAATAGTATTTTTTATTGTCTAGATGAATACAGTCCTCCAAAGACCGCATAGGAAGATACGGCTTTTTCGAAAGCAGGCGATATACTTTCGGCAATCCATCCGACGAAAATTAATAAATAGGATGATCCGGTTTCCTAAACGGCAGGGAATCAATCGGATCAGGTGGGTATTCTGTAGAAGGTTTTCAAATGTAATATTAACTTCTGATCAACTTCTCGTTAAGAGTGATCAAAAGTAAAGCAATCAAGGCTAATTTCCATATTTTCCGGTCAGTTTTGTGCTCTAGCGTGGTATCTTTACCGCTATGAATCCGCTACAACTGATTATTTTTGACTGTGATGGCGTGCTGGTCGATAGCGAAGCCATCTCTAATCGACTCGTCGCCGAATTACTGCAGGAACTCAGCATCCCTATGAGTACAGAAGAATCGCTCCGTCAGTTTGCTGGTACTTCTATGGAGTATATTCGCAACTATATTCACCAACTCACCGGCCAGCCCCTACCCGAGAATTTCGAAGCCATCTACCGCAAGCGCAGCGCCCTTGCCTTCGCCGAAGAGTTGCAGCCTATTGAGGGAGTAGCCCGGGCGATTGAGGCCATTCCTTTGCCTCGCTGTGTCGCCTCCAACGGGCCTAGAGAAAAGATTGTCACCAACCTAAAGATCACGGGCCTCTCTTCCTTTTTCAATGACAGGCTCTTTAGTGCCTACGACATCCAGCGTTGGAAACCAGCGCCCGACCTTTACCTGCACGCTGCCGATCAGATGCAGGTGGCTACTCAGCAGTGCGTGGTGGTCGAAGACAGCAGCGCAGGCGTACAAGCGGCGATTGCTGCTGGGATGCGCGTGCTGGCCTACGGCGGCTCGGGTAATGCTGATCGCCTTCAGGCGGCTGGAGCGACTCAGGTCTTTGAGCATATGAGCGAACTCCCAGGACTGGTAAGCCGTCTGTAGCCTCTACACACTGGATAAGCTAATATTTATCAACCACTAAAGTAACAAAAGTCAACACTTCTTGATCTGCTTTAGCCGACCTTGTTTTCGACAAACAAATCGAAGATAATGGAGAACCTAGCCGTTAAAGAAATTATGACTACTGCCCTAGTCACCATTCATACCAATGAACCCGTAAGCCGGGTCGCTCAGATTTTCAATCAACATCGTTTTCACCATATTCCAATTGTAGATTGTGCTGGCTGCATCGCTGGCATTATCAGTTTAAGCGATTTTGAACGCATTAAAAACGGGCAAACCCTCTTTCGCAATCCCAAGATCGAAGCCTACGACAATGCTCTTTTTCAGACCATGCTTGCACAGGATATGATGACCCGAGACGTTGTCGAACTCCGCCCTACGGATTCGATTCAACGAGCCTACGAAATTTTCAGAGACAACAAATTCAGAGCCCTGCCCGTCGTCGAAAAAGGCATACTGCGGGGAATCGTCACCCCTCTGGACATTCTCAATCACTTCTTCAAAAACTAACACGCAATGGGAGATTTCAGCGTCCGCAAAATCAACAATGCCGAGGAGCGGAGAAAAATGTACCAGCACGCCCTCGCAGACATCAAAGCATTTGAACAAATGCTGGCCGATCAGCAATTTGATACCAGTCCCGCTAAAATCGGCGCTGAACAAGAGCTTTGTATTGTCGACAAACATCAACAGCCTGCGCGTTCCGCGCTTCAGCTGCTCGATACCATTAATGACCCCCATTATACCAACGAGTTGGGCCTATTCAATATGGAGATTAACCTGGACCCGCTGCTGCTTTCCGGTTCTTGTTTTAGCACGATGGAAACTGCATTGTTGGACCTGTTGAAAAAAGGCCAGCAAGCTGCCCGTGATGTCGAGGAAAATATTTTACTGGCGGGCATCCTTCCTACTTTAAAATACCACCACTTGGGCTTCGATTACATGACGCCCGTAGAGCGCTATCGCACCTTGAGTGCCGCCCTTTCCAATATCCGAGGAGCCAATTTTGAAATCTACCTGCAAGGCGTAGATGACTTGATGCTCTCTTTGGGCTCCGTGCTCTTTGAAGCCTGTAACACCAGCTTTCAGTTGCACCTACAGATTCACCCCGATGAATTCGTAGACCGTCATAATTGGGCGCAGATGATCTCCGGCCCGGTATTGTCGGCCTGCGTGAATTCGCCATTATTATTTGGAAATGAGCTTTGGGCCGAAACCCGCATTGCCTTGTTTAAGCAGAGTTTGGATACTCGAAGTTCACAGCGTTTTTTGAGGAAAAAATTACCTCGGGTCTACTTTGGCGATAGCTGGCTGCAGCACTCCGCCGCAGAGCTTTGGAAAAAAGACCTGATGCGCTTTCCGCTGCTAGTGACCTCCGATGATCTGGAAGATGCTCCACAAATGCTCCGAGAAGGTCGGACGCCCAACCTCCGAGGCATCCGCCTCCACAACGGCACCACCTACACCTGGAACCGCCTTTGCTACGGCTTCCCCAAAGGCAATCCCCATCTGCGCATCGAATGCCGCTACCTCCCCGCCGGGCCTTCGGCTGCCGATGAGATCGCCAACTTCGCCTTCTGGATTGGCCTGATGAACAGCGAACCTATTGGCGGCACAAAGTTCTGGAAAAAAGCAGATTTCAAAGCGGCCAAGAATAACTTCATCAAAGCTGCACGTACCGGCCTGCAAAGTGTTTTTCAATGGTTCGGCAAAAGCGTCCCCGCCCAAACCTTGATCCTGAATCAGCTCCTTCCGATGGCCCGTCAGGGCCTGCAAGCCAGTGGCGTTGCCGCCGCAGACATCGAACACTATCTGGGCATCATTGGCCGAAGGGTAAGTGCAGAAACAACCGGATCAGAGTGGATGGTGCAAAACTTCAGAACACTCTCGCAGCGCTACAGCCCCGCTATTGCGCAGCGCGAGCTAGTCCGGCTGATGCTGGATCATCAGGATCAAAATTTACCCGTCCATCAATGGGAAAACATTGATCCCAAAGTTTACACACTAGCCGGGCAAACCTTGACCGTCGAACAACTGATGAGTACAGATGTGCTTTCTGTGAATGAGAACGATAGCCTGGAGCTAGTTGAGCATATTCTGGATTGGAAAAAAATCCATCACCTCCCCATCGAAACCACCAATGGTGATCTAGTTGGCCTCATCACCGACGGCATGATCGAGCGCCTGAAGACGTCTACAGAGCAATGTCATTATGCCAAAGACGTTATGCTAAAACAGCTCTACACCATTGACCCTCAAGCTTCGATTGAACAAGCCCAGCAGATCATGATCGAGTATCGGCTGAGTGGGCTGCCTGTAGTTTATCAAAACAAACTGGTGGGCATCATTACCCAACGTGACCTGGACCGAGTGGAGGAGGTCAGGCCAAAAAAAGCTTATGAATATCATGAGGAAAATCAATGGATGTACTAGCATATCTCATCTCTCCAAAGGAGCTTTAAAGCTAACTTAGGTATTGTAAACGATCATTAAAACTTAAGATTATGATAAAAGAAGTTAGTGGAGACATCCTCCTGACCAGCGCCCAGACCATCGCTCATGGCGTCGCCCCCCATGACCATTTCGACCGGGGTTTGGCGTTGAGCTTAAGAGAAAATTACCCCTCTATGGTTAAGGATTTCAGGCATTTCTGCCGATTGCGGAATCCCTCGCCCGGTGAAGCCTGGATGTGGGGGGGCGTTGGTGGCGTTCGGATTGTTAATCTCCTCACGCAAGAACCCGCTAAAAATGCCAAAGGACATCCCGGCGAAGCGACCCTGCACAATGTCAATCACGCATTGAGAAAGTTAGAGAAAATGGTGAAGGAAGAAAACCTGACCAGTCTAGCCATCCCTCGATTAGCTACTGGCTACGGTAACCTCGACTGGGAAGACGTACGTCCTTTGATTTACGATAAACTAGGGAAACTGAATATTCCCATCTACATCTACACGGTCTATAAAAAGGGCGAAAAGGCAGCAGAATAATCCACTCTGTTGGAGGCCAACAAATTATCCCGAATGGTGAAGTCAACGATTGCATCATCATTTGGGATATGTATATTTGTACTGTAGATGTATAGAATCATGAGAATTGCCTACTGCTTTTTGACGCTGGTGCTCTTACTCTTCGCACTAAGCTGCGCTGATGAGCCCGAAACGTCGACCCGCTCCCAAGTCGCCCCCATCAATCCCAATGGCGATACCGAGCTGGCCCTGCTGATGCGCGAGATGTTCGATGATGCTATGCGGATGAAAACGCAAATTCAAAATGACGAGCCGCCAAAGGTTCGCAAGCATTTCACAACGATGCTTACTGCCGAAGCTACCGAGCCAGAAAAGGCGGCCAGCCCTGAGTATAAGACCTTCGCCAATACTCACCTGGCTTTGTTAAAAGCATTGGAAAAAGCGCCGGCCAGTGAGGCCGAATCAGTCTATCGTAGTCTGGTAGAAAGTTGTATGAGTTGCCATCGTGCGATGTGCCCTGGGCCGATGGTTCGGATTAAAAAATTGCGCCTTCCTAAAGCACAGTAAACAGGTAGGGCAATAAAGCTAACTCTGCGCAATAGCTTACTACGCAGAGTTAACCTTGGGAGGTGCTAGAACTCGTAATCTGTCTCGGCCTTAAGGCGCTCCTCCAGCATCTGTAGGAACTCAGGAACCTTCATTGTTCCAATATTCCCTTCTCCTTTGCGGCGGATAGCGACCTCTCCATTGGCGACCTCCCGCTCTCCAATCACCAGCATGTACGGAATCTTCTGTACTTCGGCATCGCGAATCTTACGACCAATCTTCTCCGTACGGCTATCTAGCTTCGGGCGGAATTCTTTGTTCAGTAACTGCTGCTCCACCTCTTTAGCATAATCCAGGAATTTATCACTGATCGGCAAAATAGCGACCTGCTCGGGGGCGAGCCAGAGCGGGAAGTTGCCCGCATAGTGCTCTAACAAGAAGCCAATCATCCGCTCGTGGGTACTCAGTGGTGCCCGGTGAATGATGATCGGACGAGCTTTTTCGTTATCGGGAGTTGTGTAAGTCAGATCGAAACTCAACGGCTGAGCGAAGTCCACCTGGTTGGTGGCCAGGGTAAATTCACGGCCGATGGCACTCCAGATTTGGATGTCAATTTTAGGACCATAGAAAGCCGCTTCGTCGGGTACTTCAACGTAGGGTAGCTCTGAGTCTATGAGTACGCGGCGTACCATATCCTCAGTCTTTTTCCACAACTCAGGCTTATCCATGTACTTCTTACCCAATTTACTGGGCTCGTGCGTAGAGAAACGCATTTGGTACTTCTCAATACCCAAAATTTTGAAGTAATAAGTATAAAGGCGATTGACGGCTTTGAATTCTTCTTCGAACTGATCCTCGGTGCAGTAGATGTGCGCATCGTTCATTTGTAGGGAGCGGACGCGCATCAGGCCGAATAGCTCGCCCGATTTCTCGTAGCGATAGCAGGTGCCATACTCCGTATAACGCAGCGGCAGGTCGCGGTAGCTCCGCGGGCGGGCGTCGTAGATCATATGGTGATGCGGGCAGTTCATGGCCTTGAGATAGTAAGTTGTACCATCCATTTCCATGGGCGGGAACATTCCGTCTTTGTAGTACGGCAGGTGTCCACTGGTTAGGTACATACTTTCTTTAGCGATGTGAGGGGTGCGAACGCGCTTGTAGCCGGCGCGCGTTTCGGTGCGCTTGGCCAGGTCTTCCAGCTGATCGATGAGGAAGGCCCCGTTGGGCAGCCAGAGCGGTAGGCCAGGGCCAACCATATCGTGGAAAGTAAAAATATCCAATTCTTGCCCGAGTTTACGGTGATCTCGCTCTCTGGCCTTTTCAAGCATTTCTAGGTGCTCATCTAACTGCTCCTGTTTGGGAAAAGAAACACCATAAATCCGAGTCAGCTGCTTATTATTTTCATCTCCTCGCCAGTAGGCCCCCGCAACGCTGAGCAGCTTAATGGCTTTAATATACTTGGTACTTGGCAGGTGCGGTCCACGGCAGAGGTCAACAAAGCTGCCTTGCTTATAGAAGGTAATGCTCCCATCCTCCAAATCTTGCAACAACTCTAGCTTATACTCATCATCTTTTTCCGTGAAATACTTAATCGCGTCCGCCTTGCTGACATCTTCGCGCTCATAAGTGCTGTTATGGCTGACCAGCTTCTTCATTCTCTTCTCCAACTTCTCCAAATCGCGGTCGCTCAAGGTCCGGTCCCCCAGATCAATATCGTAGTAAAATCCACGATCGATAGCTGGACCAATTCCGAATTTTACCCCCGGAAATTCCACCTCCAACGCCTCCGCCATCAAGTGGGCAGTAGAGTGCCAAAAGGTCGATTTCCCCTCATTATCCTCCCAGGTCAACAATTTCAGAGAGGAATCGTCTTGAATCGGGCGCGTCAAGTCCCAAACTTCTCCATTGACCTCTGCCGCCAGTACTTTCTTGGCCAGGCCGTGACTAATTGATTTGGCGATGTCCATAGCCGAGCTGCCTTTTTCGTACTCGCGCTGGTTGCCATCCGGGAAGGTAATATTGATCATTGTATCAGTTTGTTGGTTGTCGTACTACATATGTGTTAGCAATACGGTTTTTGAATGATAAGTGTTTCTCCCTCAATGCATTTTTACTGCCTATTTGTTCCCTGTTGCCGGGGAAAAATGAAGAGGGTGAGATTGAGTTGGCAAATTTAAGAAAAATGTAAGTTCGAAGTTGAAATAAAAGGTAGTGCATCTTAGTGGAGGAAAGAAAAATGGACTACCCATCTTGTATATTCAAACTTTTTGTGTTATCTTTCCTGTGCATTTCGATTTTTACCATCGTACCCAGCTTTACTAGCGACTTATCGATTATGATGGTGATCCCTAGTACGATTTAGAGGCCGATGGATGGCCTCAATAGCAAGGAACATACCCTCTTCTCTTTTAAAGGCCTGGAGGGAGAAGGGGCTGCCCGCTTTCGAAAGGAAGTCTTGCAATCCCTCTATCTGTAAGTCCTGGCTAGCTATGGTTGGGGCTGATCAGCGGGTGGGGTGGGTTGGCGGTGGTGGTAGCTTGGGTGGGCCCTCCCAAAGCAAGCTATGCACCATGTCTCGACCGAATCTTGAGGAAAGCTTAAGTACCATAGCTACTTATCAGAGCTTATAATTTTTGCTAGATTTCTTTGCACTGGCCTATTTAGCCGCCAGAAAATCAAGGGTATTTACCCAAGTAGCTTATCGTAGATTGGACTTACTCTTGATCCAACCGTTACGAAAGAATTTCGCGCAATCCAAAAAATAAAAGAGTAAGGACTTGACTTTTATCTAAAAAGTTACCAAATTGGGAACAAACGCATTATTCACATTATATCTTTTCTTTGCAATGTTGTACACAAAATTCAAAAACTATGCGAATCATCGCAAAAAGCACCCTCGTCGAGTTTTGGGGCAAGCACCCTCAATTCCGAGTTCACCTCCAATCCTGGTACATCGTGGCGAAAGCCGCTGTTTGGACGACCCCTGCTGACATCCTGGCCGATTTTCCTAAAGCCAGTATTATTGGAAAAAACAGAGCAGTTTTCCGCAAGGGGAATGACTATCGATTGGTGGTAGAAATCAATTTCGCTTATGGTGTTGTTTACATCCGATTTGTAGGAACGCATGATGCATATGATGCCATTGACCCTGCGACAGTTTAAGACTGCTCCTTTAATTATAAAGCCTATGGCTAACAAGCCTATTCACGCTATCCGTACGGTTCAAGAGTACGAAGCAGCGTTACAAGAAATTGAGTCGCTGATGGACGCCGGGGCGGGAACGCCCGAAGGTGAGCGACTAGAGGTCTTGTCTATTCTGGTGGAATACTACGAGGACAAGCACTTTCCCATCGATGATCCTGATCCCATTGAGGCGATTAAGTGCCGGATGGAGGAGCAGGATATGAATGTGACGGATTTGGGGAAGCTGATTGGCTACAAGAGCCGGGCTTCCGAAATTTTAAATAAAAAACGGAAGTTGAATTTGTCGATGATCCGTGTATTGAATAAAGCGTTGAAAATACCGCTGTCTGTTTTAGTACAGCCTTACTGAATTCCTTTCCTTTTCATTTGGGGCTTAGTTCTCCATTAGCATTAATTGAGTATGATAAAAAGAATATTTATCAGTTTTGCTGTAGGCATGCTTGGCGTCATCTTGTTTCTGATGGCTATTAATGGGGAACCCGTTTCGTTGGAGGAAGAATTCCTTCTTGGCTTGTTCCTAATCGTGAGCGTACTTACTTTTTTACTGCTTTCCTTGTTCTCTTGGATCAAAAAAAGGAATAGCTCTAGTGATAAGTAGGGAAATGCTGAGTAATTTAGCATTGTTTCTAATTCATCCTATGCACTTAATTCTCCTAAATTATGTCTATAGCACTGTACTCAAAAAGATTGAAAATACGGCCGCTCCAAATGGAAGATACGGCCGCTTTGTTTGCTTATCGCTCTGATGCGGTAACGAATCAATTTCAAAGTTGGATTCCTAAAAGTAAGGAGGAGGTGGAGGCCTTTATTCGCAAAAATCCAACGGAGGTAAATGTGCCGGAAAGTTGGTTTCAGGTGGCCCTTGTAAAGCAGGAGGATGGACAGATGATTGGAGATATTGGCATCCACTTTAAGGGATCGGACAACCGGCAGGTCGAGTTGGGGTGTACGCTAGATAAAAGATTTCACGGGCAGGGCTATGCCTCGGAGGGATTGAATCGCGTGATCCAGTACCTGTTTGAGGAGTTGGATAAACATCGGATTGTGGCTTCTATTGATCCCCAGAATAAGCCATCTATGCAGCTCATGGAGCGGCTAGACTTTCGCAAGGAAGCCCATTTTGTGGAAAGTTTGTGGATAAAAGGCCAATGGGTCGATGATATTATTTATGCGCTCTTACAACGAGAGTGGAAAAAGCCATCTTAATCTCTTGATCCACTTTTAACCAATACCCAGGCGGCCGTAGCCGGCAAGGTCATTCTCCCTCCCGAGATGCGGCCAAGCCCCTCCTCATTTACCGCCCGCTCATTCACCACCACCGTCCAATAGCCCTCCGGAATCTCCACCGCCTGCGGCACCCGACGCCCATTCAACAACACCAAAACCTCCTCCCAAGCATCCCCCACGGCTCTACCAGCCAGCTGATACCCCACCACACCCGACGGCAGCTCCAAAAAACGCAGGTGCTCCTGAATCAGGGCCTTGCTTGGCATTCGAAAAACCGGATGCCCCTTACGCAATTGAATCAAGCCTCTGTAATAGTCAAACACCTCCTCGTATTGCTTCTTACGCGGCCAATCCAGCTGATTAACACGATCTGGTGATTTGTAAGAATTCTCATCGCCGCCTTTGGTGCGGAGGAATTCGACACCGGCGTGTAGGAAAGGGATGCCCTGAGAGGTCAAGACGATGGCATTGGCCAGTTTGTGCATCTGGATGCGCTCCTGCTCGCTGGCGTCCTTGACTGAGTTGATCAAGCGGTCGTAGAGGGTATGATTATCGTGGCAAGAGACGTAGTTAATGCATTGATAAGGCTCATCGGCCCAGGGGGCATCGGAGTAATTGACCTTGGCATAGTCTACCTGCGGATGCGCCGTGGCCCCAACGATACCAAATCGCACCGTTGCTTCCATCCCCGGCTTACCACTAGCAAAACCCCTGTCCTCATGCGAAAAAACACTGCCCTTAAGCCCATCGCGAATATCATCACTAAAGGCCGCAATACGATTCAATTGATGGGTATATTTCTTAAGGCTTCGTTTGGATTCTTCCAATGGGCTATCACCAGCCATCCACCCCTCGCCGTAGAGGAGGACACTGGGATCAATGGCGTGGAGCGAGTCACTGATCTGGTTCATGGTCTCCTGATCGTGAATACCCATCAGATCAAAGCGAAAGCCGTCAATGTGGTATTCCTGCATCCAGTATTGGAGGGATTCGATGATAAACTTGCGCACCATCGGGCGCTCTGAGGCCACTTCGTTGCCGCAGCCGGAGGCGTTGGAGAAACTGCCATCGGCATTATGGCGGTAGAAATAGCCCGGCACCAACTGCTCAAAACTGGAATCTTCACTTCTTCCTGTGTGGTTGTACACCACATCCATGACCACGCGCAGGCCCTTGTCGTGAAGAGTCTTCACCATTTGCTTGAACTCCCGAATGCGCACAACCCCATCCTCAGGATCGGTGGCGTAGCTGCCTTCGGGAACATTGTAATTCTGAGGATCATAGCCCCAATTGAACTGCGCAAGCTCGGGTTGGCTTTCGTCCACCGTGTAATAATCGTAGGAAGGCAGCAGATGGACGTGGGTAACGCCTAGTTCCAGGATATGATCAAGTCCGGTGGGTAGGTCTTCTGCGCTTCGGGTTCCGGTTTCACAAAGACCCAGGAACTTTCCCTTAGCTTGGATACCTGCTTGGGGATGCATGGAGAGATCGCGGACATGGAGTTCGTAGAGAATGGCATCCGTCTTATGCAGGTAGGCCGCCTTTTCATCCATCAGCCAACCCTCTGGATGGGTCTTGGAGAGGTCGACCACCATTGCTCGAAGGCCATTGGTTCCCACCGCTCTGGCGTAGGGATCAGGGACTTCTTCGCGCCATTGCCCTTGGTATTTAACGCGGAAGGTATAGTACTTCCCTAGCAAATCTCTTTCCTCCCTTCTTTCCCAAACCCCTTGCTCTTTCCGCTGCATAGGTAACACTTCCAGCGCCTCTCCACCGAGGCCCTTTTCATACAGCCGCAGCTCCATCTCCTCCGCAGCGGGCGACCAAATCTTGAATACAGCATGTTTCTCAGGGTAGCTCAGGGTAAGCCCCAAATCCGTACCATCATAAACAGGATACTCTTCAAAGGAAGCATAATTAGGGACAGTAGAGGAACAGCTCATAAGGATAAGAGAAGTGAAAAGGGTGAAAAAATAAAGGCTTTTCATAAGAGTAGGTCGAATTGAATTGCGTCATCAAAAGTAGGATTTTTTGGATAATTATTACCTTTATAGGGCTACGAGTACCCACCAATCTGAAGTGCTGTCTCTTCTGCGCCTTCAGGATTATTCCATTTACCCTAAAACCAAAAAGATGAAACGAATTCTAATTGCTCTGCTCTGTGTATTCAGCACCACCTCCTTTCTACAAGTACAAGCGCAAAATACACCGTCCCCCATTATCTTTATTTACGATGCCAGCGGCTCGATGTGGGGACAGATGGAGGGGAAAACCAAAATGCAGATTGCCGGGAAAGTGCTCTCGGAAGCCTTGGATAATCTTCCTGCTCAACAGCAAATCGGCCTGGTGGCCTACGGCCATCGACGCAAAAAGGATTGCCAGGATGTTGAAACCCTGGTCAGCATGGATAATCAAGACAAGGAGCAGGTCCGCCTCTCCTTGGGTAATATCAAGCCACTGGGTCGGACCCCACTGGCCTTCTCTGCCGAACAGGTGATTGATCAGCTGCGCAGCAGCGGTAAGCAAGCCACCATCATCCTGATTACTGACGGTATCGAATCTTGCAATGGTGATCTTTGTGAAGTTGTCAAAAAGGCAAAAGCCGAAGGCATTAACTTCAAACTACACATCATTGGATTTGGACTGAAAGACGGAGAAACGGAAGCCCTGAAATGCGCCGCGGAGGCTGGAGATGGTCAATACTACGATGCGGCGGATGCAGGCAGCTTGGATGCGGGCCTTAATGAGGCAACTACCGCCACAGTAGATACGGTCCAATTTGAGGCCCCAGAAAAACCGCTTAAAAATTATAGTGTTTTTGCAACGAAAAACGGAGAGCCAATTGATGTCTGGGTCAAGGCCATTCCGATAGGACAGGAGCGCGAATTAACCGCTGTACGGACTTACGCCGACACGGGCTTTCTGAGTTTGCCGGAAGGGTATTATGATTTAAAATTCCAACCCTTGGGCGGCAGCGACCTCTCTCCAGTAACCGCTTCAAAAGTGCCTGTTTCTCCAGATTCTGCCAACCATTATACGATGGCTTTTGATGCCGGAAAAATTTCGGCGATGATTACCAAAAATGGCGAGGGGGTAGATGCGTCCATACGCGTCTATGCTCAAGGCACCAATAAGGAGATCGCCAGCACGCGTACCTACGCCAAAGCCCAAACCATTGAAGTTGACCCTGGCGTTTATGATATTGCTGTCAAAGTAATTGGAGTCAAGGGCGAGGAAACCCAATACCGCTTTGAAGGTATTGTAGTTAAGCCCGCAGGAATTACCGACTTATCCTATGATTTTGGTGCCGGAAAACTCTCCTCCTATATCACCAGCAATCAAGAGGGTTGGGATGCGGTCATCACGGTGCTTGATCCAAGCACAGGCAAGCAGGTCGGCCAAACCAGGACTTATGGCAAAGTCCGCGAAATTGAAATCAGCTCTGGGACCTACAATGTTCGCATCAAAGCCATAGACATTAAAGGGAGCGCCATTGTAAGAACCGTAGAAGGGGTAACAATCTCCTCTAATGAGACGACCAAGGTCGAAGAAGATTTTCCTCATGGGCAACTCTCGGTAAAAGTACAAAGTGGTGGTCAGCTAATTGATGCCACGGTCAATGCCAAAGAAATCACCACCAATAAATCATTTGCTGTAGGTCGAACTTACACGACTGAAAAGACTAATCCCAGGATCAAAAACTTCCTCCCCGGCACTTATGAAGTGACGGTTAAGGCACTTGGCGCCTTGAAGGGACAGAAGAAAACGGTGACGGCGGAGGTGAGGGCTGGGGAGACAATGGAGCTTGTGGTGGAATATTGATTCCCCAGCCTCATGACCCACTAGTTATTCAGCGAGGTATTCGCTCTTCGCCCACCGAAGGTGCCGAAGAAGTGCAAGGCCGCTAGCAGGTTGCCGCCTTCGGTAATGGTACCGTCAAAGTTGCGCCCAAAAGTCAGAGAAATCTGATAGTTGGGGGCCAATTGATAACTGCCGTTGAAGGCGAGCCGGTAAGTTGGATCGAGTGTATCATTGTTAAGCGGAAAGCGTTGCAGGTATTCTACAGAAAGCGCCAAGGAAGACTCGCTGTTGAAGTCGATTTTCGCGCCAACATCCAGGTTAGTATTGTCGGCTATGGATATAGGATCGCCGATATTGGCCCTGGTCATTTGATCCTGATTACTCAGCAGGCGGGCGGAGCCCAGGAAGCTAAGGATTCGTTGTTTTTGACCCTCCAATTTAATGACCTGCCCACCCGTCAGCCAAGCGCCGATGGTTTTCAGCGCAGCGGAGTCTGTTTCCTGAAAGGGAAAATCATAGACCAATCCGAAGGCAGCATCCAGCTTAAAGCCGACCCGATTAAAGACCAAACCATTAACCTCAGCAGTAAGCTGGTTGACCTCCTGGCTAAAGCTGTTCACGGCTTGTTGAAAGCGGTAGGTGCTATCGGAATTGAAAGCAGTAATCAGCTCATTGAGCTGGGCCGTCTTCGTTTTGTACTCCGTTGTATTTCTGTACTCTGGGTTGAGGCGGATTTGTGCGGCCAGGGCTTCGAACTGCGTATTGATAGCCTGATAAGCAGGTAGGGTCTGGATGAGAGAATCGGTGATCCTATATGTTCCCGCATTAATTTGGGCCAGAATAGAATCCACTCTAAGCAGGGTATCAATTGCTCCGGTAGTCACTCTGCCACGGAAGATGGAGAACTTAGCGGCTATGGCGACATTGGAGGTGGCCGGGGATATGCCAGGAATACTATCAATGGTGTTGGTCCCCAGTGAGATGGTGAAGCTTTGCCAGATGTTTTCTCCTACCCGATTGGACAAATAATCCGTAAGGCTAATATGGTCTCTTCGCAAAATCATCAAGGGGGCGATTTCCATCGCAAAACTATTGGGCAATACCGAAAGGCTTTGGCTGGCATTGGCCAGGGAGACCAGAAAGTTCTTGACATCTTTAGGTGTAGAAATGGCGGAAGGCTCAATTCCGAGTAAATTAAAAGCTGGGGCCGAAGGCACTTGCAGCAAGCTAAGCTTCAGGTCGGTCGTATCGGCAAGTTGGGGCGTGCTAGGATCGGGACTCAGGCCAATCTGGCCAAAAGAGAATTGAGCCATACAAAGGCAAAGACCTATCAATAAAAGGCGTAACATAGACTTGTTTTTTAGGGATTGGGAAAAAGGTACAGGCGACGTTTAGAGCAAAAATACCCTGATAAAAAAATGAGCCACTCCACCTTCGGTCACCGTCAGCTTAGAAGAAGCAGGGTACAATACCTTCTCTCCCCCCTTTACCTTATACCGGTAAGAGACCTCATCATTATTGGTGTTAATATCAAAGACCGTCGTATTGATGGTCAGCTGTTTGCCTGACAAAGTATTGTTCAAACCAATCTCTTGATCCGAAAAAGAATCCACCAGGCTATCTGAATTTATTTTTACTCCATCCAAATACAAATCCGTCGATGCTCTTTGCTGGTTGCCAATAGTAACGGATACGGTTACCGGATCACTACTTGATTTGAGTTGGTACATGTGGAGTTTGACAACTTGAGACATAGGGCGTTTTTTTAGGTTGAGGGAATTTTAAAAAATTCGGAAGCCCATCAAAATGATATTGCTCCCTATTCTGCGAGTGCTCGTGCAATAAAAAGGTAACAACAGTTTTCACTTCGGACAGTCAGGTACTGGTTTCGTACGCTCAGTCCTACTGTTCGTCCTATTCCAACAGTTTTATAACGCTAAACAACCGAACTTAGAATAGCATATTTCTTTAATATTATTTTTCATTTCAATTACCTTAAAAAAAAGCTTATGAAAAAAAGACTCCTTTTCCGTCACTCTAAAAATGGACGGTTTGCCCTCGTTCCTTTTGTACTTACTCCACTCGTATTCCTACTTTGCTTGATGCTGAGCCCAGCTGCTATGGCTCAGAAGGACGCTCCTTGTCAGCGATTTAATTCTTGTACTACCGAAAACTGGACCCCTGTTGTGACCACCCTTACGGTTGATGTCCCTGGGCCTTCGGGTGAGCCCAAAGATTGTTACCTCAACGTCAACGATGACCCTGGAGCTTCTTACATTTACAATGATGTAGATTGGAATATTGACTTTACCGAATATTATGGCGCTTGCCTCTGCTTCGATTTTCGAGTGTTCTTTGTTCAGGGAGGTGCTCCCGTCAACCCAACGATTGACATCTTTACCGGCCCTCCCGGCTCCCCAACCCTCAGAGCCCGGTTCACGGCTACCGATGCCCTAACTGCTGCTGATGGCTGGGATCGCTTTTGCGCCCCCATTGATCCTTGCACCGACGCCGGCGGCTTACCCGAATCCGGCCCAAGACCAGCTAACCGTAAACGTCTACAACCCCGATGAGGCCGAGGCCACCACACTGGACCTTTACGACCTCAACGGCAAGCTGCTCCGGCAAGAAGCTATCCAGCTCCAGCCAGGCAACAATAGCTATGAGCTTGATCTGTCTGAGTTGAATGGAGGCATTTATATGCTGCGGCTGCAGCGCCAGTCCGGCATATCCGTAGTCAAGAAGGTGATCAAGATGTAAATCTCTAAAGTCGTTAGGTAATCAAGCCCTTTGGTTACCTAACGCTTTCCATTCCCCAAATATTAACGGCGTGTGTAGCTAATAATAATAGATCAATATAGATTATCAATTATTTACAATTGAGCGTTATTTTTAACGCGAAATCTCTATTTTTAGGCATTCAGATATTATTGTACACCCTCAACTGCGAAGCCCTCCCTTTCCGCCAGTTGAGTTCATTAACCTCAAATACAATGTTTCCACTTCATCCCCAATGCCTGCTCTGTGGTCTGAGATTTCGCCGGATCACTATCGCCTTACTCTTCCCACTTCTATCAACACTCCCATTTGCTGCTCAAGCCCAGCAAGCCAATACAGATTCGTTGAGGCAGGCCGAACTCGGCCAAAAGATCACTACAATGCAAGATATTCTGCAATCGATCAGTGCCCTGGAAGAGGAGCTGGGCCTCAAAGAAAAGGAATATAAAAAGGCCAAAACCGAAGAAGGCCAGAAGCTGATTGAAGAAGACATTAAGGTCATCAATGAGCGGTTAAGCCTCCTCGATAAGGATTTCACCATGCTCTCCACAGGCATCGATCAAGTCAGCTTTTTTGAAAACGAAGAAAAAGAGTTGGACTGGAAAGCAGAAATCGGAGCTATTTTTTCTCCTCTACTCTACGAGCTAAAAGAAATCACCGCACAGTCCAGAGAAATTGAACGCCTGCGAAACACCGTTCCTCTTTTCGAACGACGCATTACACAAATAGAGGAGGCGCTTCGCGAAATTAATGATCTCGACAACAGCAACAAGAATCCGCAGATCAATAGTCGTTTGATCGTTTTAGCTGAATTTTGGAATGGGCACAAACAAGAACAAGAGGCTCAGATGGAAACGATGAAGCTGCAACTGGAAAAACTGGAAAAGGAAAAAAAGAGCTTTGGCGAACTCTCGGGGGATGTCTCCCGAGTCTTTTTCAAAAGTCGAGGTAAAAACTTGTTGCTTGCCGTATTGATGTTTATTCTGACTTTTTTCATCCTGCGTTACTTCCATAAACTTCTCCACAAGCACACCAGCATAGGTCGTTCCGGGAAGCGTCGATTCCTGTCTCGTCTGATTGATATTACTTACTACTTCTTTACCATCATCGCCTCTATGGCCTTTTTCCTGATGGTCTTATACATGGCCTCAGATTGGGTACTTTTAGGTCTATCCATTCTTCTCATCCTTGGCTTGATTTGGGCCAGTAAAAAAGCTTTGCCTTCCTTTTTTGAGCAAGCCAAACTCCTCCTCAATTTAGGTGCTGTCCGAGAAGGCGAACGAGTGGTTTATAAGGGGGTGCCCTATCTGGTAGAATCCTTGAATCTTTACACGGAACTCAGCAATAAAGCATTGGAAGGTGGATACATCCGTCTACCCATCAAGGATTTAACGGGTCTGCGAAGTCGCCCATTTAGTGAAGAAGAACCCTGGTTTCCGACCTCTAAAGGAGACTGGATTAAGCTTTCTGACGGCTTTTACGGAAAAGTATTTATTCAAACCCCAGAACTGGTCGGCATCAATACGCAGCGAGGTAGTTATAAGACTTACCCCATGAAAGAGTTTCTGAGTAACCGCCCGCAAAATTTAAGTCGCAACACCTTTTCCGTCAATCGCACCGTCGAGATTGCCCATCGGTATCGGGATCGAGTCAATACAGAAATTGCCCCAGCCATGCAAACCTTTTTCGAAGAGGCGATCAAAAAGGAATCCTACGGCGATTTACTCCTCCAGGTTATTGTCGAGTTAAAAGAAATTACGCCCTCTTCGCTGGGCCTCATTTGCATTCTCAAATTCAAAGGAGACCTCGCTTCTGAGTATTTTGAATTGGGTTGGAAAATTGAACAAGTTGCCTTAGATGCCTTGAATCATCTAGGCATCGAAATTCCACATCCACACTTAACGCTCAGTAATGGAAAGACAAGTTTACAGCCGGCCATCTAATACTTTATACAAACATTCTTCGGCGCTGTAAAAAAGCGTAAAGCTTCCAGCCCACCTTCGCGCCCTACGCCCGAGTTCTTCACTCCGCCAAAGGGCGTCCGCAAATCGCGCAGCAGCCAGCAGTTGATCCAGACGACGCCGGCCTGCAGGCCCTCCGCCATCCGGTTGGCTTTAGTAATATCCTGCGTCCAGACTGTTGCCGATAGGCCGTAGTCCGTACCATTAGCCAGGGCCAGGGCCTCCTCCTCAGTATCAAAGGGGGTGATGGTGACCACAGGACCAAAAATCTCTTCTTGATTGGTGCGGCAGTCGGCCGAGAGGCCTTCGATGACAGCAGGGCGCATAAAGTAGCCGCCCTCGTATTCTCCCTTCATGCTGACGCGCTCGCCACCGCAGAGGATGGTGCCGCCCTCGTGCTCGGCGAGGGCCAGGTAGCTCATAATTTTTTCCAGATGGGGCTGCGAGACAACGGCCCCCAGATCCGTTACCGCAGAAAAGGGATCGCCGACTTTGAGGAATTGCGTACGTTTGACCAGCTCCGCTTTGAATTTATCGTAAAGCGGCCGTTCGATATAAATGCGAGAGCCGCAGAGGCAAATCTGCCCACTATTGGAAAAGGAAGAGCGCAGCGTACCCACCATCATTTTATCAAAATCACAATCGGCAAAAATGATATTGGGGTTCTTACCGCCCAACTCCAAAGAAAGCTTCTTGAACATTGGGGCGGCGGTACGGGCAATCAGGCGGCCGGTATTGGTTCCTCCGGTAAAAGAGAGGGCCTTGATTCGGGGATGCTCCACAATCGCCTGCCCGGCCTGCGGCCCCTCGCCGTGTACAATATTCAGTACGCCTGGAGGCAGTCCCGCCTCCATACAAGCCTTCGACAGCATGTAGGCCGTCATCGGCGTCACCTCCGAAGGCTTCGCCACCACGCAATTGCCTGCTGCCAGCGCCGGCGCAATTTTCCAACTGAACAGATAAAGCGGTAAGTTCCAAGGCGAAATACAGCCCACTACGCCAATCGGCTGTCGTAGGGTAAAGTTGACGGCCTCCCTTTCCATATGATGCGCCTCCGAAGAAAAGTGCAGGATCGCTGTGGCAAAAAAGCGGAAATTTTGATGTGACCGTGGAATATCCACACTCCGGGACATGGCAATCGGTTTTCCTGCATCGATGCTCTCCGCCCGAGCAAAAGCTTCGAGGTTCTGTTCGATGATGTCCGCAATACGAGTCAACAATCGAAACCGCTTCTGCGGGCCCGCTGTCGACCATTCGGGGAAAGCCCGCTCGGCCGCTTCCAGGGCCTTTTGCACATCGTTGGCATTAGAGGCTGGAATGTGGCTATAGACTTCGCCAGTCGAAGGGTTATAATTATCAATGTACTCCCCGGATTCGGCAGGAACCAAGGTACCGTTGATGTAATTTTTAATGTATTTGTCTGGAGACATTAGTGGGTAGCTTTACGCTGATTGGTACATCTTAAAGCTAAACATTTTTCCCAACTTCTCAGAAGTTCCCCGCCGATTCCTGATAGAGCACCGTGATCACCGTCTGGCCAACGGCCCGCAGCGTGCGCTTGTCAATCACTGACATATCATCCTTCTGTGTATGCCAATAATGGCCGAAGCCCGTCTTAGAATCGACAGGCCGATTAATGATGTCGATGGTGGGAATACCGGTGATCTTATTGACGAAAAGATGATCATCAGTAATGGGAGAAGTCGGATCATTGACGAAGTAAGCGCCGTAGCCCAAGTCCTGAGCCAAACGCCAGACTTTGTGCATGATCCGAGGAGCATACTGCATCGAAGTCCCCTCCTTAGTAAAGCGAGCATTTTTGGCGCCAACCATATCCAGCAGAATGCCGTACTTGGCGCGGTAGCCGGCGACGTGCAGGTTGTTGCCCCAGTATTGGGAACCCAGGCACCAGGAGTTGATATTGCCCGTGCCGCCGCCTTCGCCATAATCTTCGAGGTCAAAGAGGACGACATCTACGCCGAGGTCAAGCGGATTTTCCTTGAGGGTACGGAGTACTTCGATGAGGACACCTACGCCGCTGCCGCCGTCGTCGGCTCCCAGAACGGGCTTATCGCGATTGGCCTCGTCGGGATCATGGTCGGAGATGTGGCGAGAGTCCCAGTGGGCAGCCAACAGGATGCGAGTGGGATGCTCAGGCTTATAGCTGGCGATGAAGTTGACCCCTTTGAGGCGGGTACCATCGTAGGCGCTGGCTTCAAAGTTCTGCGCGATGACTTTGACGTCCATACTTTTGAGCTTACTTTCCAGCCAGGCGGCGCAGGCCCGATGGGCCGCCGTATTGGGAACCCGAGGGCCAAAAGCCACCTGCTTCTCGATGTAAGCATAGGCCGAATCGCGGTTGAAGCGAGGCACTTTGACCTCTGGCTTAGCAGGCGTATCTACCGCAGGCGGTGGTGGGGCAGGCTTGTCTGATTTACAACCTGTACTCAGGCTGATCAGTAGCAAAAGGCAGGCAGCTACTGCCGCCAGAGTGGTCTTTTTCATAGGTTTCGTTTAAATGGTCCTATTCTTTGGTCCAGGTGGTTCCTTCTTTTCCATCTTTCAGTTGAATCTTCAAAGCCTGCAAAGTATCGCGAATCTTATCCGATGTTGACCAATCCTTATTACTGCGGGCTTCCTGGCGAATATCGATAATCAACTCCATCAATCCATCCAGCGCCCCATTACCATTGGAGGCAGCGTTTTCATCTTGTAACCCAAAGATGCTGTAGATGAAGTCATGGTAGGCGCCTTTCAGGCGTTCCAGCGTTGCGGGCAGCAATTGATCAAAGCTGAGCTGACCGCCTTTGAGGCCATTGATTCGGGAGACCAGTTCGAAGAGGCGCGCCAGCGCTTTGGGCGTATTGAAATCATCGTTCATGTCCTCGAAGGCTTCATCGATGAGTTGGTTGATGCTGGCATCCAGCTCACCGGCAGAGCCTGCATTGGGATGCTGGAGGTCCTTCAGGATTTTATTGGCTTCCATCAGACGGCGATAGCCCTTTTCGGCCGCTTGCAGGGCATCATCTCTCAAGTCGAGGGTACTGCGGTAGTGAGATTGCAGCATAAAAAAGCGAATCACCATCGGGCTGTAGCCTTTGGAGACGTGAGGACTGTTGCCCGTAAATAACTCTTCGGGAGTAATGCTGTTGTTATCGCTCTTGGACATCTTACGGCCGTTCATTAGCAGCATATTGCTGTGTAGCCAATAATTGGCCGGAGCACAGCCGCAGGCACCGTAGTTTTGCGCCACCTCATTTTCATGGTGCGGAAATTTCAGGTCATTTCCTCCTCCGTGAATATCAAATGTTTTCCCTAGGTATTTGGTGCTCATCACCGAGCATTCCAGGTGCCAGCCCGGAAAGCCCACCGACCAGGGCGAGTTCCAGCGCATGAGGTGTGTGGGGTCCGCTTTGATCCAAATGGCAAAATCAGAAGGATGGTTTTTCTCCCCTTGGTTCTTCAGATCATCTCTGGATTCCGCGATCAAATCTTCCAATACCCTTCCGGACAATTGTCCATATACTTTATGCGCTGCGTCAAATTTGGTGGTATCAAAATATACCGAGCCATTCTTAATATAGGCAAAGCCATTATCCAAAATATCCTGAACCATTTCGATTTGCTCGACAATATGTCCGGTGGCACGCGGCTCAATACTAGGCTGCAAGGTGTTGAAAATATTCATCATCTTGTGAAAACCATTGGTGTAGCGCTGAACAATTTCCATCGGTTCTAGCTGCTCCAAGCGGGCCTTTTTGGCAATTTTATCTTCTGCTCCGATGTCGGTATCTCCAACTAGGTGGCCTACATCCGTGATGTTGCGGACATAGCGGACCTTGTATCCAAGGTGCATCAGGTAGCGATAAATAATATCAAAACTCACAAAGGTACGGCAGTTACCTAGATGTACATCGCTGTAGACCGTAGGGCCGCAAACATACATACCAACATGGTCTTCTTGGATAGGTGTAAATACTTGTTTTTTTCGGTTTAAGCTATTGTATAATTTCAGTTTCATATTCATGCGGCTAAATTACATAATTTCCGTGTACGAATCCAGCACAGATTTAGTTACCCCACAATGAGTGTTATCCGGCTGCTTTCAAGCGCAATTTACTGATGACGGGATAATGGTCCGATAAGGGAATTCTCAATATTTTATGCTGACCAATAGGAATAGAGGGATCATGGAGAATATAGTCGATCCGCAGGGCGGGAATGGAGCCCGCGTAGGTCGTTCCAAAGCCACTGCCGCTCTGGCAAAAACCATCGTGCAGGCCTTCGGCAATCTTGCGATAGGTATAGGACTGCGGTGTATCGTTGAAGTCCCCACAGACGATAACTCGATGTGGACTTTGAGCAATATGCTGGGCGATCAGCTCGGCTTGTTCGGCTCTGATGGCGGCGGCCCGCTTGACCCGACCGATCATCCCCCCAATATCCAACCAGGTTTGTTGATCTTGCAAATCTCCTCCTTGAATCACCTGATCGGCCAGGCTACTGACTCGATTGGATTGCAGGTGGGTGCTGTAGACTCTAAAGACGGAGGCTCCAATTTGCAGATCGGCCCAGAGGCAGGAATTGATCTTGGTGCCAAAGTCGATTTCTCCCTTGTCGACGATCGGAAAGGTAGTATGAATTGCGGTTCCTTTACCAACGATATTGTGCCGATAGGGCATTTGCAATTGCTCATCGAGAAATTGAGCACTTACCCCTCCAGCTTCCTGTACACAAAGAATGGCTGGTTTTTCCTTTTCAAAAAGCTCATAGAAGAGGTCTATTTTCTCAGATTTCTCCCGCTTGGTTCCGAATCTCAGACTGGCCAGCGCATGAATATTATAGCTCATTACTGTAGTGTAGGCCGATTCGTCAGCAGGCGCAATATTATCCACATTAAGCCCTATAAAACGGGTGAAATGCCCCCAGCCCATGATGATACAGGCCAGTGAGAAGAGGAAGTAGCGATCTTTTCGAAAGCTCCAAAAAAGAACAAAGAAGATGTTGAGCAGGAGCAGCCAGGGATAGGCCATACCAAAAAAAGAGAACATCCAGAAGGTCCCCGGATGGACGTACGGCGAAAGATAAGCCAGGAAGGTCGTCAGGATCAGTAGGAGGTTAATCCACCGAATGGCTTTGTTTAATCTTTGCACGGTACGGGGATTGAGCAGGTCTTATTTCTTCTTACTGGCGTTGAACAAAAATTCCTTTTCTTCGGAGGAAAGACTATCATAGCCTGTCTTTTTGATTTTATCAAGGATGGCGTCTAGCTGCTCTTGGTGAGAAAGGTCCTCCTCATCCGAAACTGCGTAGGCTTGGCCTTTGCCGCCATTTTTGATTTTCGTATTTCTATAGACGACTCGGGGACGCCTCCGCTTTTTGCTGCTTTTTTTAGCGAAAAGATTGCGGAAGAAATCGTTGGCCCGATCGAAGAAGTTATTGACAGGAGTGGAATAATCATGGCCTTGCCGGAGGCGGGTGATGAAAATCCAGCCGAAGAAGGCACCACCAAGGTGAGCAAAATGCCCACCGGTATTGACATCGTCAGCAATGGCGATCAGGTCGAGGAAGACGAGCACCATGACGATGTATTTGAGCTTGACGTCTCCGATGAACAGCAAGCGCATGCTGTAATCGGGAGAGAGGGTGCCGGAGGCGACTACGATGGCCATAACGGCGCCGGAGGCTCCGAGGGCATAGAATGGTCCGCCGGAGGGATATTGCAGGACGATGGTGGCAAATAAAAAGGCCAGTACGCCGGCTAGGCCGCCCAGGATATAAATCCCCAGAATTTTCCGATCTCCAATCAGATCACTGACAATACGACCGAACCAGTACAGGAAAAGCATATTCCAGAGGATATGCCAGAAGCCATCGTGTAAAAACATATGGGTGAGAAAAACCCAGGGATGGGTCAGGTCATGCCATAAGTCGGAGGAGATACAGAAAAAGCGACGGAAATAGATGTAATTGTCTCTAATACCGCCAATGCTCATGAAAATTTTAACCAGATTGATAATTACGAAAACGGAAGCATTGATGATGATCAGCCGGGTGAGTATACTCCCGTGGCTGAATTCCCGCTTTAGATCCTCCCAGATTGAGGTAACCATACGACTAATGCTTTTTTTCGTTATCAATATCCCTCCAAAATTAGGAACTTAGCAGGGGATATTCAAGTGATTAATCCAAATTAGGGTAATTACAAATTATATTCCATAATCAAAAACGCGATCGATTGTTGCGCCAGTATAAAATGAGCAGTAATCCAGCGAGTGCGCCGCCCAAGTGAGCGAAGTGTGCAATCCCTGTATTGGCCCCACTGAAGCCCAAAAACAGCTCTAATCCAGCATAAATCATCACAAAGTATTTGGCTTTGATCGGAATAGGTGGAATCAACAGCATAATCCGATTTTCGGGATAATTCATTCCGTAGCCAACCAGCAGACCGAATAAGGCTCCGGAAGCCCCCAGCATAGGGACTGGAATGACCCCGAAAAAGTTCAACTCAATATAGTTGACGATAAGATGCAGAATCAGGGCCCCGAATCCTGTGGCCAAGTAATAAAATAGAAACTTTTTGGGACCCCAAAGGTTCTCCAGCGGCGGCCCAAACATAAAGACGCCAAACATATTGAAAAATAAGTGGGCCAGCCCACCGTGCATAAACATATGTGTGACGATTTGGAAGGGCTGAAAATAAGGGCTACTGGGATAATGCATGGCCAGCATAATCCGGTCTACCCATCCCGCATCATTAAGCATATGAGACCCCACGTACATGAGGACATTGATGATGAGCAAGTGCTTAACAACTTCCGATACTCTATACATATCAATAATTTATTTCCGTCTCTTACTGCAAAATGAACAACTCAATAGCACTAAAGTTGCTCAGATTTAAGGTATAACAATTTTTACGAATGGCTGTTCGCTATTCGATGATCAGAGGGCTTCTACCGACCAGTTAGCCATTAAAGCGTTTTTCGAGTTCGTCCATTTCGAAGGTGAGGAAGCAATTCCGGCCAGAAGGACTCTTGTAGGGTACAGAACAGGCAAAGAGCTGATCAATTAAGCTCTGCATCTCTGTTGGCGTGAGGCGCTGGCCTCGGCGGATAGCGCCGCTCTTGGCAATGGAGCGAGCGATGTTTTCCCGAATGTCCAGCTTAAGCTCGGTATTTTGCTTGTATTGTTCGATCAACGATTCGATGATCTGCTGCTCGTTCTGATTGGAGCCCAGGTGCGCCGGGAGGCCGTGAACGACGAAGGTATCCTGCCCAAATTCCTGCACATCGAAACCCAGCTGATTGATTTGCGGAATGATGGCCTTGAGTAGGGGTACATCCGCCGGAGCTAGTCCAATGGTTTTGGGAAAAAGCTGTTTTTGGCTTACCGATTCATTCTCCGTCAGGGCTGCCAAGTATTTTTCGTAGAGAATGCGCTCGTGCGCAGCCTGCTGGTCGATCAGCATAAAGCCCGACTTGATTTGGCTAACGATGTAGGCGGCGTGCACTTGATACAGCTCCTTTTGATCGCGACTAAAGCTTTTGCCTCCATCATCCAGTTGCCCATCGACGGCCGACCAGTTGCTTTCGATGGTCAGCGGTTCTTCATTGCCGACCTGTTCATCGAGGTTGCCGCCTTCCTTATCAAACTCGTCTAGCCCTTCGTAGAGCTTTTGCCAGTTGCGTAGGTTATTGGCCTCGGCGGGTGATGCCGTAGGCTGTCGGGGGGCACTGCTAGGGGTTTTGAAATCAGGCACTTTAGCTGCCTTGCCGGACCGACTACTGACGGGACTGGTAAAATTCACATCCTGCTCGAAGTCCAGCGAGGGCGTAATGCTATGCTGCCCTAGGGCATGACGAACACTGACCTTTAGGTAATTATAAACCAGGCGCTCATCGTCAAATTTGATTTCCTGCTTGGTGGGATGGACGTTAATATCGATGTGGGAGGGGTCAATTTCCATAAAAATCACAAAAAGCGGAAAGGTATCCTTGGGCAGCATCTCTTCGTAGGCGCTCATGATGGCGTGGTTGAGGTAGCCACTTTTGATGAATCGCTTATTGACAAAAAACAACTGCTCACCACGGGTCTTCTTGGCAAATTCTGGTTTGCCAACGTAGCCCTCCAGCTTAAGGATGTCGGTCTCTTCGGATACCGGCACCAGCTTCTTATTACAGCCGGGACCCAAGAGGCCGACGATGCGCTGGCGCAGTCTCCCTGGAGGCAGGTGAAAGACCTCTGCACCGTTGTGGTGCAAGCTGAAGTGTACATCGGGATGGGCCAGGGCCACCCGTTGGAATTCATCCACAATATGCCGCATCTCTACTGTCGCTGACTTGAGGAAGTTGCGACGGGCGGGGACATTAAAAAACAAGTTTTTGACCGAAATATTGGTGCCAGCGGCACACTGGCAGGGCTCCTGTGTTTTGATTGCTGTTCCTTCGATGACCAGGCGGGTACCTAGCTCATCGGCATGGCGGCGGGTGCGCATTTCCACTTGAGCAATAGCGGCGATAGAGGCCATAGCCTCCCCGCGAAATCCCATGGTGCGAATAGCAAAGAGGTCTTTAGCCTGGCGGATTTTAGAGGTTGCATGGCGTTCAAAGCTCATCCGCGCATCCGTATCCGACATCCCACAACCATCATCGATGACCTGAATCAGGGTTTTGCCTGCATCTTTTACAATGAGTTTGATATTCGTACTGCCTGCATCTATCGAGTTTTCCAGCAGCTCCTTGACCACAGAGGCCGGACGCTGCACCACCTCCCCGGCAGCAATCTGATTGGCAATAGCCTCGGGTAAGAGCTGAATAATATCAGCCATGTAGTATTAGATTTTATGTTATCGTACAACGCTAAATCGTCCCTCCTTTTTCAAACATCTCCATGAAGTTGGGCAAATATACGGATATAAAGAAGTAGCTGATAAATAAGAGCGCAACAATTACGACTAATAATAGCATATTGGACCGGAACATGTACCGGCCGCGCAGGGCAGTGTTGTTGCCGCCGCCCCGACCTTGCCGCCGAAAACCACTTGCTATCCGCGCTTTAATGGCATCCGGGTCTTTTTCCTTTCCCTCCTCAAACTTCTTCAATCGATCTTCCAGGGCTTCTTTGTCGGGGTCCCAGTAGCGAGGTCGATACTCAAACTTCTGGTGCCTAGGCGTCTTAAAAACTCGAAAAATAGCCATAATATTCTACTTCTTTATTCGTTAATTAAATCTGCTGTTTTGACGATTCCGTCTATTCAATAGATGCCGATTTTGTCAACAGTGGTGTTTGATTTAACGAACAGTAAAATACACTTTTTTGTTGGATTAGGTTATATTTGCACTTTCATTTTTAGGAATGATAGATTCATCCAATACATTGCTGAATGAGTGATCAAATTAAGCATGAATGTGGCGTTGCCGTCATTCGTTTGCTGAAACCCATCTCTTTTTACCATAAAAAATATGGTACTGCTCTATACGGGCTCAATAAACTACGACTACTACTGCAAAAACAGCGCAACCGAGGTCAGGACGGCGCGGGTCTAGCTACCATCAAATTGGAACCAGAACCGGGCACCCGTTACATCGACCGCAAGCGCTCTGTCACGGCCAACTACCTGGAAGACCTTTTCAGTAAAGTCTACAACAACTTCAAGAGCCTCAAGGCCAAGCAACTGGATAATCCAGAGTGGATGAAGAAAAACGTGCCTTTTATCGGCGAGCTGTTGCTGGGGCATCTGAGGTATGGAACGCATGGCGATAACTCTACTGCGACCTGCCATCCCTTCTGGCGACGCAATAATTGGATCAGCCGCAATCTGGTACTGGCCGGCAACTTCAATATGACCAATGTCGACGAGCTTTTCAACGAGCTGGTTGGCTTCGGGCAATACCCCAAGGCGAAGGCGGATACGGTGACGGTTTTGGAAAAAATTGGCCATTTCCTCGATGATGAAATTCAGCGGCTTCACACCTGGTTTAAACCCGAAGGCTATACCAATCAGGAGATCAATGAATTGATCTTTGAGAAGCTGGACATCCAACGCCTGCTGCGGCGGGCCAGCAAGAAATTTGACGGTGGCTATGTCATGGCTGGACTCATCGGCCACGGCGATGCCTTTGTCATGCGCGACCCATCGGGCATCCGCCCTGCTTTCTACTACGCCAACGACGAAGTAGCGGTGGTCGCCTCCGAGCGCCCCGCTATTCAGACGGCCTTCAATGTACATTTCAGTAAGATCAGAGAGTTGCAGCGGGGCCATGTTCTGATTATTAAGCGGGACGGCCAAGTGGAGGAAAAACCCTACATCGATCAGCGGGAGCGCATGGCATGCTCTTTCGAGCGCATCTATTTCTCTCGCGGAACGGATCGCGACATCTATCTGGAGCGCAAAAAACTGGGAGAACTACTGGCTGAGCAGGTACTCCAAGCAGTGAATTATAATTTTAGAAATACGGTCTTCTCCTTTGTTCCCAATACTGCCGAATCAGCCTTTTATGGGCTGGTCAAGGGAGTAGAAGATCGACTTAACGAAGTTAAAAAAGCGCAAATTCTGGAGCTGGGCAAGGACATTAAGCCTAAAAAGCTGGAGAAAATTCTGGAGCAGCGGGCGCGCGTAGAAAAGATTGCCGTCAAAGATGCCAAGCTCCGCACCTTTATTGCCGACGATGCTTCCCGCGGCGATCTGGTCTCCCACGTCTACGACGTAACCTACGGAATTGTCAACAACGACAAAGACACCCTGGTGCTGCTCGACGACTCCATCGTGCGGGGAACGACCCTGCGCGATAGCATCATCAAGATCGTCTCGCGGCTGCGCCCCAAGAAAATCATCGTCGTTTCTTCGGCGCCCCAAATCCGCTACCCAGATTGCTACGGCATCGATATGTCGCGCCTCAAATCCTTCGTCGCCTTCCGCGCCCTGGTCGCCCTGCTCAAAGAGCACAAAAAAGAACACCTCTTACAGGAAACCTACGAGCGCTGCAAGGCCCAACAAGCCCTGCCTAAAGAGAAGATCAAAAACGAAGTCATCGAGCTTTACAATACCTTCGGCTACGAAGAAATTTCCGCCAAGATTGCCGAAATCGTCACTCCTCCGGGCATTAAGCCCAAGGTAGAGGTCATCTACCAGACCATCGAGGGCCTGCACCAGGCTTGCCCCAACAACAAGGGCGACTGGTATTTCTCTGGGGTTTATCCGACTCCAGGAGGTAATCAGGTGATCAATCAGGCTTTCATTAATTTTATGGAGAATAAGGACGAGCGGGCTTATTAGCGCCTTTGGCGCTTGGGGTGGACGGGTTGCGCCTTTGGCGCTTAGGTGGACGATTGACGGCCGGCCGGAATAAGGCGCAGGAAGTTCGGAGCAATCGCGCCTCACTACGAAACATTACGATTGCCGTCCACCGTCGACCAAGACGCCAAAGGCGTCCAACCGTCGACCCAAAATCTTAGCTGCCGAAGGCCCTACGGCACAATCTGCTTTACTAGCTGCCAGACCAATTCCGATTCGAAGCCTCGCCGGAAGCCATACTGAGCCAGCTTACTCCGCAGCTTAAACTTATTTTGCTCTTTACTCAGGGCCCTTTGCTTTTCTAACAATCGCTGTAGTGCGGGGAGGTATTCCTCCTCTTCGATCTCTTCCATAGCCTTGCGGATGCAGTAGTCTGAGATTTTGCGCAGTTTAAGCTCGCGACGGATGCGGTTACGGCCCCAGGTTTTTATTCGGAATTTTCCTCGGGCGAAGGACCGCGCGAAGCGTTCTTCGTTGAGGAAGTTATCGGTGATCAGCTCGGCCATGATTTCCTCCAAGGTATCTCCGTAAACCCCAATTTCAAGCAGCTTGCTGCGGACTTCCTGGTGGCAGCGGTCTTGATAGGCGCAGTACTTTTGTAGGCGGAGCAGGGCCGCTTTTCTGCTGATGTTCTTCTTGGTCAAATCGAACAGTTGTTGATAGAGTGGGCAAAATTAAGGAAGTTTTTCCAATGTTAAGTGGAGATTAAAAATGAGCAGGTTTTAAAATTTTTCCGTATAAATGAGTATCTCTACAGTAATATACACGTCTTAAGGATGTTGAAATACACAATAATTCACTTTTAATCAAAACACATACGCATGGAAACCTATATTGAACAAATTAAGGAGATGGCAGTAGACTACGCTCCTAGAGTTTTATTGGCCCTTATTACCCTATGGATTGGTTTTAGAATCATCGCCTGGGTCACCCGAATGCTCAACAACGCTTTAGATAAGAGAGAAGTTGATGTTTCGCTCTCCAAGTTTTTACAATCGCTAGTCGGTGTCGGTCTACAGGTCATGCTGTTGATTAGTGTCGCGGGGATGTTTGGGGTGGATACGGCCGCTTTTGTGGGCATCTTGGCCGCTATGGCTTTTGCGGTGGGGATGGCCCTGCAAGGTAGTCTGGGTAACTTCGCCAGCGGCGTTATGATCCTCTTGTTCAAGCCTTACAAGGTGGGTGATCTAATCAGCGCCCAAGGTTTCACTGGCGTTGTCGATGAAATTCAGATTTTCAATACCATCCTGATGACGCCCGACAATAAAAAAATCATCATCCCTAACTCTGCTGTCACCAGCGGCCCCATCACCAATATCTCCGGCCAGGGCGAAATCCGCGTCGATCAGACCTTCGGCATCGGCTATGATGATGACATCGACAAGGCCCGCACCGTCATCCAGAAAGTTGCCGACAGTTGCCCACAGATACTTAAAGATAAGCCTGTAGACATCCTGGTTAACGAGCTAGCCGATAGCTCTGTCAACTTCACCGTCCGCCCTTGGGCCAAGAGTGAGCACTACTGGGATGTGTATTTCTATATGAATGAAAACATCAAAAAGGAGATGGATGCGGCCAGTATCAGCATTCCTTACCCGCAGATGGATGTGCATGTAAATAACCCAGCAGGTGCATAGTCCTCTATTGAATAGAAGGAGCCATTGCTGGTTCAGTAGGTGGCCCCTTTTATTCCTCTTCCTCTTTCTCGGGCTTCACCTCTTTGCCATCCACTGTTTTTTTATTTTCCATTTTTTCCCCTGATTCAGACGGACTCCAGTGCTCCTCATAGGTGCCCCAGCTATTGTGGGCCTTAATATCAAATTTGTATGCATCCGCCCCATTGCAGCAGTTGACCTGAAAACTGATAGTCCGCATCAAAGTAGGCTGAAAGCCCTCGGGTTCTTTGTGCAGTAGGCCGTCGGCACCGGCAGGATTCTCAAAATCCTTAAATTTCTTTGAGAAGTCCTTATCCTGCAGGTTGGTGTGAAAACTTGCTGAAAGCGTTACTACTATATTCGTGATACGATCCTTCAAAAAGCCGAGCTGAATGGTATCTGCATTGACCGATTCCCCATTCTTCACTTGGAAGGTTTCCAATAAGGTTTTGGTCTCAGAACGTTCTTTGTCCTTGGTCCCATCGCACTTTGTCACCGTTTTACGTACGTCGACACGTTGCACAACGTGGCCATCGGCTTTTTTGTTAATAGGCAGATTTTGCCCCTTCCCGGAGGTAATCATAAAGGCGACCACCCACAAGAATACGTAGCAGTCTTTGTCTTTACCCACTTCGGCCCCAGTAGCAATCTCAGGCCCTTCGGTGGTCTCAAAAGCAACACTATTGGTAGACATATTTTTGGAGTTTGCCTTAAATATAACAATTTTTAAGCATATGTTCTCTCAAAAATACTCTCGCCGGAACTTTCTAAGTTAAGGATTAGTTAGTAATTTTGCGCAACGGCGCAAGTCGAGGGCCTATAGCTCAGTTGGTTAGTAGCACCTGACTCATAATCAGGGGGTCCCAGGTTCAAGTCCTGGTGGGCCCACCCTGCAAACGCGCAATTATTGAAAAATCAATGGTTGCGCGTTTTTGTTTTTAAAAAGCCTTCTAAGCGGCTCCCTGATTCGCTTTCGGAATTTGCTTTAGCTCTTCCTCCAACTTGTTATTGAATTCTTCCAGGTCATAATCATCTTGCAAGCCGAGCCAGAATTTAGCAGAGATCCCAAAGTACTTACTTAGGCGCAAAGCCGTATCCGCTGTAATTCTTCGATTTCCTTTAACGATTTGGCTGACTCTGGTTTGAGGAATCTTTAAATCTTTAGCTAATCGGTATTGAGTGATTTCTAGAGGAATCAGGAATTCTTCCAGAAGGACTTCGCCAGGATGTATATTGGGTAGCTTTTTCATTTTTGCTTTTATCTAATGATAGTCAATAATTTGAACCTCGTATGCATTACTTCCCTTCCAAACAAAAATAATTCTCCATTGACAGTTGATTCTGATACTATGGTACTCCTTCAAGTCTCCTTTCAATTTTTCTAGTTTATTTTCAGGAGGAATCTTTAAATCGTTTATATCCTGAGCACTATTGATCATTCTTAATTTTCGTCTCGCAATAGCTTGAATATTATTAGGGAGTTTCTTTGAAAAATTTCCATCCCAAATCTTTTCCGTCTCTTTATCTCCAAAGCTTTTAATCATAGTAACGCGACAGGTTACTAACGTCAAGGATAAGCAATTAAGTTTATCAATGCAATAGCCTATCTATAATCATTTTAATAGCTAAAAATTAACAAAAAACACACCCTCCCCATTCATAAAAGTGCCTTCGACTCTATTCAGATCCAACTTCCCACCCGCAAAATTCGTAGCGGGCAAACCCAGCTCCTGATAAATACAAGCCGTTGCCGCGTAGTCCCACAAGCTCCCACCACCGCGCTCCTTTTTCGGAAATTTTAACATACAGGCCGGGCCATTTTCCAACACCAGAATGGCATTCAATACGGCACCTGCTCCATCAATTGCTTTTACTCCATTTAGATTCAGCTGTGCGGCCTTTTCGTTAAGTAAGCTCTTGATCTCGGCTGCGCGAGGAGTATCCTCCAGCTTTTGATCAGTCACGTAGGTAAGATGGGTATTGGTATACTGGATTTTCCAAGGATGGCCATTTTTAAAAGCCCCACTCCCCTTAACAGCATGGTAAAGCGTAGCTGTACTGGGGTCAAATACGACCCCAATGTGCGGTGCCCCGTCTTTTGCGACTAAAGCAATGGATACCGAAAAGCCTGGCCGTTTGTTGATGAAGGCAATTGTCCCATCCATCGGGTCAATACACCAAAAAAAATCCTTTTTGAAGCGACCGCCGTCGTCCGGGGTTTCTTCCGATAGAAGGGCTAGATCAAAGGCTTCACAAGTCGGGAGTAGATGAGAAAGAATGGCTTTTTCACATGCTCGATCTACTGCTGTGACGACTTGGGAGGCATAGCTTTTTCCACCTGTCTTCTTTTCCACCGCAACATCTTCATTGCTATATTGCTGAATAATTTTTCCGGCGGAAAGGGCCGCCTTGATGGCGATATTGGCCAATTGTAATAGATTCCTTTTCATAGACGATTGATCACTTCTGCGGTTATCCGTTCACTGTAACTATTAATCTTCCAATGGCCAGGACTCCACCCTTTCAGGAAGCGATGAAAGTCTGCCCAGGCTACTCGGTATAAGGAGCGCCATTCTTTTTCCAGCGCCTCATTTTTTTCTCCAAGTTCACTTTGTAAACACCCAAAATAAGTATCCAGGATTTGAGCTTCCAAACGCTCGCATTCCCTTTCGTTCAGACAACTTCCGATGAAATAGGCAACATCTTTCATTCCACAACCACCTCCCACATACTGAAAATCCACTCCTGCGACCTGACCATTTTCCGCAAAACAGAAATTGGCCAGCTTGGCATCCCCGTGCACGAAAGTTTTATAAGTACAGGTAGTTAACTTTTCATCAATAGCTGAGGCGGCCGCTTTCAATCTTTGGTCCTCCAATACCGCTAATTCCTGCGGTCTGGTCGCTAAATGCCAATAGGTTCCAACTTCCCAAAGGCCCTTCGGGTTCTCCCCTAAGTAACTGGCGTGAAACTGTGCCAGCCATGCCAAGCACTCCACTATTTCTTTCCATGTGACCGACCTTTTCCGTAAAGGATAGCCCGCTTCATCCAAATCTTCCAGCACCATCAATACCTCATCATCTTGTGTCTCGACGGCTAGACAATGCGGCAGACGGGCAATGCTTTTTTTGCTGTATTTATCATACCACATGGTTTCTACTTGGTACGATTGCACTTTCCGTTGATGACCAATATTCGTATTCCAGCCACGGGGATGATTTTTAAAGAGCGGTAACTGAACATGCTTGACAACTACACTTTCTACAGCAGCATTCTCCAAACCGACTCGGATGACCTTCCCGTATCCACTCCACAGCTCCTGAATCACCTCCTTTTCGGATAAGGAAGAGGCTCCTGTGCGCTGCAAAATGGCTGACTTAAAGTAATCATTCATAAGGGTTCAAAGATAGCAAAATGTCGATTAGGGTTGGAGATTGCCATTATGCAGGGGCACTATAAAAGGTAAAGCCGTTCAACAGAAAAAAACTAACCGGGATGAAGCTTCAATTATAATATGAAATTATTTATTTACCTTTATTACTCGTATTCAATCACACTATAGAATTGTTTTCACACATCTCCTTCCAATTCTTGATGTCTTGAGAGGAAGGTCTTGGGTAGCGCTCGGGATGGGTGTGCCATTCCCCCAAATAATGGCACGTTCCCTTACTTTTGTTCCAAGCAGAGGTGATAATTCGCTGGTGCATTTTTTCCGCTCTAAGAAAGCGAGTTCGAGTCCTCTTATCTCCGATCATAGGCACCGTAACTCGGTCAATGATTTTGTCCTTAGAATCTAAAATAAATCTTCCAAGTAAGACACCTCCAGCCTCTGTTTTATCTGGTGAATCTTGTTTGTAAGTATTCATCCGACTCAGAGGGTCGGGATTAATTTTTAATCTTCCTTTATTAGA
>JBCDGZ010000058.1:0-43785 GCA_038750655.1 Bacteroidota bacterium
TTAAGACGTTATTGTAATCCATCGGTAGGGTAGGATCATTCAACCAAGTTTTAAGCGCATCTAGGTTAATTTCAGCTTCTCCTTTTTCAATTAAAATATTGTGCTTTGAGGCGTAAGATTTCAAATTATCCAAGGTATCGAAGAGCAGCAGCTGATTAGCTGGATTGGTCAATACCGCGTCAACTTCATCAGTGATGTAGATTAACCAGTGAGTCGTTTGCTCGTATTTTATGGTAAAGCTAGTGTATATTTTTTTACTCATATTTTAGTAGTTACCGTCCCTTTACAGGCTTAACATAAAAAAATGAGGTTCAGTTTTATCAATACCTATTATTGGAATAAAACTGAACCTCCGGGCTATTTCCTATTCTTTTTCAGTTGATTAATCATCTAATCTACTGGCATACTTTTTCAATTTATTGTATTCTGATCCTGGTCCTGTCTTGTAGTTGCCTGCACCGTATTTACCTTCTAATAGTCGCTTAGCAAAATCATTAGGAGATTCTCCGGGACTAGGTTTTTCTCCTTTGGCCCAATCAGGAATATCTGAGCCTTTAGCCTTTCCTGATTTTTTGCTCTTCTTTTTGCTTTTATTGCTCTTTTTACCAAATCCAAGGTTTTTTCCTGGTCCCATCTGTGTGGGGGCCCTTCTTCGGGTCAGAATTTCTGCTACTTCCTTTAGATTTTGAACATTCTCTTGATTTTTGGGAGCATTCCAATCTCGGTCTACAATATCTCCAAATCGACTAATTTGATCAATCAGCCCATCTCCACATTCAATGTAACAAAAATCCTCATCCTGTTTTACCCGATCTGGCTCTCCACCGTGCGCGTATTTATCATCAGGACGTAGATAACTGCCATCATACTCAGAGATATTATCATAGATGGCGATAAGTTGTTTTTGTTTAAAAACTAAGATCACACCATCAGGTCCTGTGATCTCTAGGATTTCGCCGTAGTTTCGGTAGACCGTTCCGTTATTATCTACGTAAGTATCTGCATCAGAATCCACCCATATGATGGTCCCATCTTCCGACTCATAATAATCTCTTCCATCAATATCAACGCGCGAGATAGGGTTGTTTCCTACGTAATTATACGGTGAACTATCATCATGGTATTCCGCCAAGGGATCAACGCCGTTCCATCTTCCCGTACTTGGATTGTACCATCTCGCTCCGTAATCCAACCAATTAAGGCCAAAGTCTTCATTAAGCTCTTTACCCGCGTAGGTATATTGGTTTTTAGCGCCAATCTGGGGTACCCAGTTCCCCTCCATATTCATCCCAAAGGGGTAGTAGTGGCCTTCTTGTAGGATTTCAGAATTCTGCCCACCGATGGTCAATTTACCATCATCATTAAGGTCGGCGAAGGTGATGCGGTTATTGCCAAGATGATCCTTGATGGTATACTCGTAGCGATAGCCCGTTCCACCCACGGGGGTTAAGTCGTAAACAATCCGTCCTTCACTGTGGTAGATACCTTCTAATACCTGATTTTTGTATTCAATACCTCCCAGGTAGTCTATTACAGTGCCATTTGTAGTGACTTTTTTCAGCTTATTTCCTTGAGCATCATAGATCAATTCTATGCTTCCACCGGCGTCAAACGTAATTAACTTGGGGAGATTCATGAAATTGTACTCGATGGTAATGCCTTTATCAGGATCACGGGTCATATTCCCATTATCATCATGTACATAATCCCCCGTTCCGGGCTTGAAGCCTTTTACGGCACTGCCCAAGTCTTTTATGGACTGCAACTGATTGCCATTATAAGCATAGCTCAATCGGTCTATTGCACCATACATGGGGCCATTAGGGCTGCTGCATCCATTCATCAAACCGTTGCGATTTAGACTCAGAATATTTCCGCGTAAATCGTAAGTGATATTATCAACACCGTATTGGTTATTAGAGGTGTTGGTGCCATCTGTTTGAAATTCCACATATTGCGCCGTATTCAAACGATCCAGCTCATCATAAAATAAGCCATACGTCTGGTAGGCTCTGCCTCTGGTTTGCCATTGTAGATTACTAATGTTACCGTTCCATCTCCCCGGACCACTTAGTTCATTCCCCTGATCATCTTTCTTTTCGTTGTAGTACAGGCGTAGAGAAAATAAATCATAGTTATCTAAGCTGTTCCCCAAGCCCAGATCGACATCAAAGGTTTGATCTACACTTGAAATACCTACGGGTTGTAAGATGATATAGTCTCCGAGCAAAGCGGCTAGTTCTTGCTGGAAAAGGTAAATTTCACTTCCATTGCAAAGTTTGACTCGAAGCAGCAGGGCTGGTAGCGTTAGGTCATTAACCGTCATGTTTTGGGCAGCAACATGGATGGGTTCCAGTGAAAGCAGCTGCAAAGTTTGTTCTGCTTCGCTACATTCTGGAATCGGCGTATAGCAGGGCTTTATCGGAGGATCAATCTCACAAAGCGCCTGATATTTTACATTAACAATTACAGCATCCAAAGAAAAAATACCGCCAATCATGGTAACAACTTTCATATTACCCATTTGTACAGTGCTCAGGCTACTGTCTGGTTCCAATAGGAATTCACTGTCTGGGATACCAGGAAAGTTGAACGTCAAGAATCGATTTCCACCATTTATGGTGACAAAATCTGTCCCGTCGTGTAATCCGATATGAATCTGCTTTACATAATTTTGAATACCCTTCAGGGTAACGTTGTACTCCACATTCGAAGCACTACTCGGCAGTTGGCTCTGGAAACTAGCATCCCACACGACCTCCGCTCCACCATTGAAATTCCATAAGATGCCATCTTCTGCTAGCGAGTTATCAATATTATCATTTTCCAGCACATTATACCAAGCCGGACCTCTGCTGAAATAAGAGTTTCCACGATTGATAGAAACACTGTGGGCAGGAAAAGATTCATCGTAAGTACAGCGGTCATTTTCACAAACATCTGGAAGTACAAACTCCGGTGTTTCGGTCTTGCGAAGCGTAATCAACTCTCCAAATGGCCTCATTGTCGTCACCCCTTTGATACGAACCGGAATACTTTGTGTCTCACTATTAACATCGATGCATTCTTCCTTGACATAATCCCCGGGGAAAAGGGTATGCTCTTCTGGCAGCATTAACACTTCTCTACCATCTTTAAATCGTACCCTAGACAGCTTCGTTGGATAATTAATGTCACTCAATTGTTTGGTATTGAGGATCGTGGTAATTTGATCGTTAAGTGTAGTTCGGAAGGAACTTGCAGTGCTGTTCGGAGGTAGGGGGACAGGGATTTGCGGATAGTCAATACAAGGATCATAGCAATTTACATCCATATTTCCGTAGGACAACCGCAGGCGAAGTAGTTCCTCTAGGTCTACAACGAGGTCCCCACAATCACTGATGGGTTGTTCGGGCAAAGCCTCACAGCTTTCTACTGACAAATTCGAACCGGCAGGATGTATCCTGTTGATATGAGTTAACCAATCTCTAATATTATAGGTATAGTCAATGGACTGCAAGTAATCAGAGGTACTGAAATCATAAGCGAGGTTCTTTTCGATCAAGCGATCTTTGTAATCATAACGAAGATTGGCAATCCGAACATTAGGGACGTCATCCAATTTAAACCAATGGTCGGTCATGCGTTTAGAATGATCAAAGTCGTAGCTTTCCACCAAGCGAATACTCTCATACCCAGTATGTCTTCTGGTGTAATGAGTTATCCGATCTGTACCACTATCGTAAGAATTAGTAACAATATCAGAGCCATTAGAGAGATGGTTATCCGCAGTAGTCGTTAAAACCCTTCCCAGGTGATCATAGGTGTATATGGTATTGAGCATGCTGCCATTATTGGCACCCCCCAAAATAGCAACAGCAGAGGTGGCCAACTTCCCTAGGGAAGCACCGGGTGCAGAATCATAAGTATTATTAATGACCAGGTTTCCATTAGTCGTCTGTGTCAGTAGTCGACCATAATCATCGTAATCATAGATCGTACTATTTCCATTTCCATCCAGGATACTTTCGATTTCATCTTTATTATTATAACCAATAGTGGTATTAGCCGTGCCGGGCATTCTTTGCATTTCTACCCGGTCCCTATCATCATAGTAATATCTGAAAGAAAGAATGTCGTCAATTGAAGTGGCATCCGGAGGCATAATGCCCAGAAGATTATTTCTGTGATCGTAGACATTGTAGGTATCCACATATGCATCATCCAAATACTCTCTGGTCAAAACTAATCGGCCAATTTTATCTTTGAAGTCAACAACTGCGTTGCCGTTTTCATCTGTAAACTCTTGACGGTACAATTGACCATCTCCATAGAAGCCACCAGTTTGATAATTGATCACTTCTTCATTGGCTGCATTCGCTCCGTAACTAATCCCTGCTGCCGAGCCATCGGCAAACATAGTTCCTGTACTACGGTTCAAAGGAGAGTTGTCGTACAAGGGCGTTTCAAAGGGGCCATACGGCGGCATGTAGCCTCCATTCCCTAAAGTTCGGTAAGGCAAATAGGACTGTGAAACTCTACCCGCATTGTCATAAGTAAGGGCATCAGCGACATCCTCCATATTGGGCGAATAGTCCTTAGCGACCGAGACGGTCGGGCGGCCAAGGCCATCGAAGTAATTATTCTGATCCAGATTACTGGCACTACTCGTGACATTAATGTAGTTCCGATTACCATTGACTTGCTCCAAGTGATAGCTGTATGAAATGCCTATACCTCCATTGCGTTCGCTCTCTCCGGTTAATCGAAAAAAGTCATCATATCTAAATTCAGATTTGATATTATTTTCGTCCTTAATCTCTTTCAATAAACGATTGGTATCGTAGTAATCATACTCATGCCCCCATTGGCCGTACTGCTTCGTTTTGAGGAGCCCTACCTTCGCAGCATTAGTATAGTAGGTATAGGTTTCTGCGAAAGGGAAAAAGTTGGCTTGCTTGGAAGAGAGGAGGCCCTTGTTGGCACCAGAGCTGTAATAGTTCAATGTTGTCCTTAACAAACTATTATTTTCATCAGCAAAAACTTCGTAATATTGATAAGGTAATATGGCACCGGAGAAGTTGGCGTACTTTAATTTTTGTCCTCCCAATGTCAATCCGCCTACGTAGCTGATCTCCTCCAAAGGATACTGAATCATATTCCTATCATTCATCAGACCAATCAAATACTGGCTGGTCTTCGTACTAACACCGACGGCATCCTTGGGATAGAGTATTTCTTTTCGATGAATTTTACCATCGCTATTTTCCATAGAGGTAGCAATGGGTAAGGTGTGGTTATCTCCAACGGTATAATCTGTTACCGTTGTAACGCCATCCATAGAAACCGTTTTACTTTCCAAATATTTGAAAGCAGAAATAAAGTTGCTTTTCCCTACCGCGATATAATGCTCGGAGCAGCCAAAGCAGTTGACATGGGCTCTAGTGGTTGGAATCTTCTCATAATTCCTGATAGCATAATCATACGTGGTCTGCTGAACAACTCCTCCCGATTCATCATACTGCGCTACGAACAGTAGTTGACCTCGGTTCCATCTATAGTTAGAAAATTTTGGATACGGATGTAAGCTGTACTCGTAAGGATAGGGAAAGGAATAATGGTCGGTATTGGTTTCAACGAACGGAAGTTCATAAATATACTCTTGATTGTCCGGACTCCATTCATCCCGCAATACACCATACGAATAAGAAGCAGGAACATCATAGCCATAAACGGTTTTCCCATTACCCTGAAAATCAATCTTAACGACTTCATACATGACATGACTACCACTGATGAAATAACGCCCGGAGTGCCACTTCGTATAATCATTGGGGTTGTTCCCCGGAACATAGGGCGCATTTTGTCCCAATCTAAAAACAGTGGCAAATTCTGGCATACTCAACAGCTCGCCAGTGGACTTCCCATTGCTGTATTCATAGATGAAATCTTGAACGACATCGTTATTGACACTCAACCCATCATGTTCGGTTATCCGCTTGACTCTCAGACCTCCGCCTTTGAAATTATCGCTGCCGTAATTAAATCGAGTGGTATTAAATCTGAATTCATGCGGTTCATATTCATAGTGTAAGCTTCCTCCCGTAGGGTAAGTAACGCTGGTTAATATCCCGGCCTTCATCAAGTCATAATCAGAAGATCGATCCGCTCCTTGCATCAGGACTTCATTCCCTAGATAGGATGTTCTAGGATAAATGGAGAACATATTTCTGTAGTAGGTCTGAGCATCCGAAGGGTATGCATAAAGGCTAGGCAATAGATTGTCCTCACCATTGCCATTGTAAAATCCCCAATGATCTTTTTGTACCGAGTGTCTTGGCGGGAGGGGGGTATTGTTGTAGGAAAAAGCATAAGGAGGTAGGGCCGAGTTACCAGCTTTCTCTGTCACCTGATCCAGTCTTAATCTTTCTCGATGCGCCTCAACCCACGCTGGAAGATTAGAACAGCCAAGGTTTGTTTTGGGGAAATAGGAATAGTCGAAATCAAAGGTCTTTATGGTTGTTCCAGCAGTGTTTTTTATATGAATAAAACTCAATGCATTGCCCTGCGAAGGGAATGGAATGGAGGGATCAAGGTCATAATAAAATAAATCATCCCGATCCTCCTCCGCAACAAACTCTAAAGACCCATAGCGCCAATCAATGCGATTCAAGCGCTTCTTCAAGATAATAGACAACACCGAAGTGGTCTCCGGATTATAACCGGGGCTATAAGCGGAGTCCGTATTATCATCAGGCGCATATACCTTATGCTCTTGGTTGGTTATTTTTTGATCAGCAATAAATTCATCTTCATAGCTTAGAGTAATCTCTGCAAAATCTTCCCCTTGCGGAGAAATGATCTTACTCAATCTCCAACTAGAAAAAGCCATTTGGGTATTGGTGCCTTCCGGTTCATAGGGGGTAGCAAAACGGGGCTCGCAGTCCGTAGAGGTAAGCCCCTGTCTTAATTTGGTGTAAGCAAAGGTGCTTTCGGGTTGGTCAAAAATATATTGAACACCGTCCGGAGTGGTCAGTGTGAATTCTAAAATTGCGCCATATACGCTATAGCCAGCATAAGGCAAAAAAGGCTGGATGGTCTGCGCAGTTTTGACATATTCGACCTTAATATCATTTTCGGAAAACATCCTGGCTTCACCATCTGGTCCAAAGATGAAGCTCCCTTTGTAGCTGCCAAAGTTGAAATGAAAAATATCTGGCGACTGGTCTTTTGATTGCTGCGCTAAATGATTTTGTTCTTCTGTGGTATAATCATTAGGATGCTTATTGTAAATATTATTTGAAAAGTTACTATCATATAAATAACCGGCGTTGCTGCGAAAGTTATTGTTGACAATGACCTTATGAACATCGTCTGGCAAACTATTTACCTCTCGAACAATAGCTCCACCGGCACTTAAATTCCAGCCAAGTCCTACCCAGGAAGCCAACTGATCGACCTTCACCCCAGATGCCTGATAGGCTAAGGTGATCGGCAAAGCCAGGTCTTTATCAATGACATCAAATATCGGAATGTTAATCGTCGGTGTTCCTGTGTTATAACTTACTCCCGATAGTACCTGATTTTCAAGTCCTGCCGCAGAAGGAGAACTTGCTAGCCCACCATCGTTGATTTGTGAATGAGCTAGCGTAAGAACAGTGCTTAAAAATAATAAGACAAATAATCCTCTTTTTAACCAATAAAGTTTTTGATTGGAGATTACTAATGAAGTGAATTTTTCTTTTGACATAGCTTTATATTTTCTCCCTTTATACTTCTTCTAATAAAAGGTGAGCATATAAAGTTATTTTTTTTTGCTGGCATTCAGATAGAATAAGAAAGCACAGGCACAAATTGACAGTGGCAGCGTAGAGCTTATCAAAAGACCCCTACAACTGCCACTGCAAACTATTCAAAATAAGTGTCTAATACCGCTGCTTAATAAACCGTTGAAGCGTCTGCTTCTTCCTCCGGGTCGAACCTTCCAGCAAAAGGTAATACATTCCAGCACTCAAGTCACTTACCTCCAAGACGTATTCATTGATGCCCGCATCCAGGGCAATCCAGACCTTACGGACCAATTGTCCCTCCGCGCTGTACACCTCCAAGGCTTGTTTGCGGCGACTATCGCTCAGCAATCTTATCCTCAAGACATCCACCGCAGGGTTGGGGTAGAGCTGATGAATGTGTACCGAGGTTTCTGCCTGCAGAGGCGATGACTGCTGATCCACCCGAATATTGGAGCTGGGGCTAAGGGTGATCGCCGCCTCGTCATCTTCCTGCGGGACTATGCCCGAATTATTATCCGGCGAAGAATCCAAATCGCTTGGCGTCTGTGCGATTACTTGAGCGAAAAGAGTCATCGGACGGTTGTTTTGGAGGGTGAATAGCGTCAGCTCGACCGTCTCTGTAGCCCCTGGGAGTAGATCAACAAGGTCCCATTTGGCCACCCAATCGTCATAAACACCAGCAGTAACCGTCTGACTGACGTAAGCCAGATCGCTAGGCTTTTTGAGAGCGACTGTGGCACTTTCCGCTGTTCTGGTCCCCCGATTACTGATAGCAATCACATAGGTGACATTTTGATAAATACCAAAACCAGCAGAAGTACTCGTTACGCTCATCTCTAGATCGACACCATCTCCGCTGATCGGTTGATAATTGACTAAGAGGAAGTTCGAGGCATTGTTGCCAAGCGAAGCAGTATTGACCGTCTTGTCTTTATCCAGCTTAACACGCACGGCTCCGGCTGTTGTCGGATTGACGACGAGGCTAAAGCTGCTGTTGCTCGTTCTGCTGATCGCTCCGGCCGTCGCATTGTCCAAGGTAAAGTCGGCTCCCGTCAAATCGCTTACTGCTTCATTAAATTGAACGGTGACCGTAAAAGGACCGCTGACCGTATCCGCCGCCGTACTCAGTTGTACGGAGGGTGGGGCTTGAATACCTTGAACCGTATTGACACAGAATTTATCCAGCAAGAAGCGTTTTTCGTCTCCAAATTTGTAGGCCCAAAGGTAGCCCTGTGTAGCACCCGCCGGCGGGCGGCTAATCAGCTCGTATTCCATATAGCCACCGATAGTTAACTCTGTTCTATCTTCTCCCAATTCCTCCCCCGCAGCATCCAGATAGCGGACGCCAAAGCCAGCCCATTCTACCCCTACCTGTATCGCTGCAAAAGCTTTGATGGTAATGATGTCATCGGAAGTGATGAGAAAAGTTTCCGCCTGACCAAAGCCACCTTCTTCCGGGCCAATTTGCAGGGCGCAGCAATCGGTAGGACTGCTGATTTGCTCGGTGTTGCCAAAGTTATTCCAACCTGTAAAACCTTCTATGAAATCAGGATTCTCGTTGATGCAGACATCCGTAGTAGGTTGGAAGTTGACCGATAGGGTAGTAGCGCGGAGGTTCCCATTGCCTACGGCATCGCTGACCTTATTTTCGGGCAAGCCTAAGCTGACCAGCCCTGCTGATACCGGAGTTACCGTAAGACTATAATTGGCTCCCGTCCCCGAAAGGCCCGAAAGCGTACCATTGATGATCGTAAAATCATCTAGGCTAAGTCCCGTAACTACTTCACTAAAGGTAATATCAACGGGAAAAGGACCACGGACGCTATTGCTGGGCGTACTCATACTGACGGTCGGGCGAATGGTATCCGGGCCATCGCCAAGAATCACACTGGCCTCATCATCCTCCGTAGGGATACAGCAGCTGCCATTACCCGGCGTAGAGTCTACATCCTCCGGCGAGGCACTTTCAACCTGAGCATAAGCAACAATGTTGCCCGTACCCCGAAGGGTAAACAACGTCAGCTCCAAGGTCGCACTTTGCCCAGCACCCAGGCTATTGATGCGCCACTCGCCCGTCCAATTGAAGTAGAGCCCCTCCGAAACGGTTTGGCTGACGTAGGCCATATCAGCAGGGGAGGGGAAGTTGACGAGAATATTCTCAGCAGGGACTGCACTGGTATTGGAGAGGGCCAGGGTATAGGTGCGATTTTGGTAGATCGTTAAGGCGGTATTATCCAAGCTCAAGCTCAGTTGAAGATCTGTTTTGTCGCCACCGCTGATGGATTGGTAAAAGACTTCCAAAAGGTTAGAGGCGGTGTTGCCATTGCCCGCATCGTCGGCTACGCTATTGGCCGGCAATTGTAAGGTGACGATGCCGGGGGCCTGCGGGCTGACTAGGAGGCTAGAAGTTTGGCCGTTGAGCGTCTGTAGATTCGACAGGCTTGCATTGCTACTAATCAGGTCGTTGGTGGTCAGGCCGGAGACGGCCTCGCTGAAAAGTAGGCTAACATCGAAGGGGCCGTTGACGGTATCGCGGGGCGTAGAGAGGGTAACGCTGGGCGGCGTGTCATCTACGGGCTGTATGGTGAGGGTGAGCAGGTTAGAGGCAGTATTGCCATTCCCGGCGTCGTCGTTGGCGGCATCAGCAGGGAGTTGGATGCTCACTTGGCCACTGTTGCCGGGGGTGACGGCTAAGGTGTAGCTGCTATTGCTAATCATCGTCAGTAGTGTCGCATTGCCATTGCTCACTTCAAAGTCGCTGAGGGCTAGCCCGCTGACGGCCTCGCTGAATTCAACATTGATGTCGAAGGGGCCGTTGACGGTGGTAGCGGTGCTGCTTAGGGAAACGCTGGGTGGGGTGACATCTACGGGCTGTATGGTCAGCGTAAGGAGGTTAGAAATGGTATTGCCATTTCCGGCGGCGTCGCTGGCGGTGTAGGCGGGGAGTTGAATGCTTACACTGCCATTGCTGCCGGGCGTCACGGCTAGCGTATAGCTACTGGTTGAGAGGGTACTCAGCGCGGTGGCACTGCCGTTGGTGATGTTGAAGTCGCCGGCCGTTAGCCCGGAGACAGCCTCGCTGAATTCAACGTTGATATTGAAGGGGCCGCTGACAGTCGTAGTGCTGCTGCTCAGGGTGACGCTGGGTGGCGTATTATCGATCAGCTGTATGGTCAGCGTGAGGAGGTTGGAAATGGTATTGCCATTTCCGGCGGCGTCGCTGGCGGTGTTAGCAGGGAGTTGGATACTGACCTCGCCGTTGCTGCCGGGGGTCACGGCAAGGGTATAGCTGCTGGTTGAAAGGGGATTCAGCGCGATGGCATTGCCGTTGGTGATGTTGAAATCGCTAGCACTTAGTCCGCTGACGGCTTCGCTGAATTCAACGTTGATGTTGAAGGGGCCGTTGACGGTGGTGCTGTTGCTACTTAGCGTGACGCTGGGTGGGGTGACATCGATGGATTGTATGGTGAGAGTGAGGAGGTTGGAAATGGTGTTGCCATTTCCGGCGATGTCGCTGGTGGAGCCGGCGGGGAGTTGGAGGCTGACCTCGCCACTATTGCCGGGCATTACGGCTAGTGTATAGCTGGTACTACCGATCTTGTTTAGCGATTGAGCACTGCCGTTGGTGATGTTGAAGTCGCTGGCGTTTAGTCCGGAGACGGCTTCACTGAAGTCGATGTTGATGCTGAAGGGGCCGTTGACGGTGCTGCTGCTACTGCTGAGGGTGACGCTGGGCGGGGTGACATCAGTGCTCCCTAGGGTTACGGCGGCTTCATCATCTTCTACAGGCGTACAGCAAATCCCATTGCCCGGAGAGGAATCTTTATCCGGCGTAGCTGATTCCAGCACCTGAGCGTAGGAAGTAATATCGCCACTGACAAGAAGGGTAAACACGGTGAGTTCCAGGGTTTTGCTGGTCCTGGAACTGATTTCATCGACATTCCACAGACCGGTCCAATTGGAGTATTCAAAGTCAGAGAGGTTCTGGTCGACATACGCCACGCCGTTGGGGAGCGGGAAGTCGATGACAACATCTTCGGCGGTGATGCCTCCGCGATTATGGACGGTGAGGGTATAGGTACGGTTTTGAAAAACTTGTAGCGCGGTATTATCTACGGTCAGGGTCAATTCCAGGTCACTTTTATCGGCATCTGGATCAATCGTGATTTCTAGTAAGTTAGAAGCAATATTGTCCTTATCGGTCTCATCAACGACCTTCCCTGCTGGTATTTGCAAAGTAACCAATCCATTGGCCAGTGGGGTGATGTCGACCGTGTAGCGCCGCTGTGCATTGATGGTCTGTAAATTACCCGCTGTACCGTTGGTGACAACTAGGTCGGACAGCTCAAAGCCCCTTACCTTTTCATTAAAATTAATGTTTACCGTAAAAGGTCCGGGATATATGGTCTTAACGGAGGAGAGCGTCGGAATGGGAGGGTCGGTATCTTTAAACGCAAAATAGTCCGTAGTGTACATCCCGCGTCCGTAGGTCGACGCCAGTAGAAAACCATCTTCCTGGCGATAGTGAAGTTGAGTAACCCGCACATTGGCCAGGCCGCTGCTAGAGGGCTGCCAGATGGTATTGCTGCCGTCCAGATTTTCGGTCGTCCAGATACCCAGTTCGGTGGCTAGGAGAGCCTGATCAGGATTTTTAGGGGAAAACATTACCCAACGTACGGGCATATCCGGAAGGTCCCCTTCTACCTCTGTCCAATTCTGCCCGCCGTCAAAGCTTTCCCATACACTGATGGTCCCGTAAGAACTTGAGGTCGCCAGCATATGATTTTCATCATTTAAATCAACATCAATACAAGAGAGAAAGATATTGAGGTCCGCCAATTGGCGAATGGTGGGATTAGAGGTGTGTGCATTATCTACCTGTACGATACTTCCTCCGGAGAAACCGATGTACACCCGGTGAGCTACGGAAGGAGAGATTTTAAAATGAGTCGCTCTACCTGTACCTGTAATATTGTAATCGTTCAGATCGACATAAACCGGTAAATAATCGTCCCGCTGTCCAATCTCAGTGACGTAAGCGTAATTATTGCTGCTGGTAGAAATGTATAGGGTATTGTCATCGCTATCGTAGTCCGAAGGGGAAATAAAATAACCACCACTTACTGTAAAAAAACGAGTTCCACCCGACCAAGCATTGTTCGTCACATAATGGTTGTTGCGCTGATAGGAGCCAATCTGAATCTGTGGATTGTCTTGATCAATGTGGCAATAACCTCCATCACCTCCCACTACCCGGTCCACGGGATTGAGGCCCGGAAGCAAAAACTGGTGTGTTCCATTATCCTGCGTTCCTCCAATAAACTGCTGCACCTCGCGGCCCGGCCCCAGCGCAGCCGCATAGTACTGCACGGTATTGTAGCCCTTATTTTTATCTACTGGTCGCGGGCGATCCGCCGAAGCATCCGTAGCCCGATACACCCCACCGTCGTTCCCAAACAAGAGCACCTCCGAACTGCCCGGCTGGTAGAGCATCATATGGTGATCCACATGCAGACCAATCACTCCCTCCCAAGTGACTGCACCATCCTCCGACTCATACATCCCAATCCCCCCGGCAAAAATGCGGTCCGGGTTATTGGGATCAACCGCCAAAGCCATATTGTACCAGCACTGCGTGCCACAAATATTAGGCGAGCTGCTGCGCAACGTCCAGGTATCCCCACCATCCTCAGAGCGATAAAAACCCTTCAAGCTACGGTCGTTTTCTGTAAGAAAAGCATAAATGACATTGGGGGCCGACGGCGCACTGATGATCTCCGTACGGTTGAATCCATCGTCCGGAAGCCCTCCACCATTGTGTCCAACCCTCGTCCAAGTATCCCCATTATCTCGCGATCGCTGAATACCATCATTGCTGGTACCCATAGCGATGAACAGCGTCCCATCCGCTGTAAGTTCTATATCCGTACCGATGGTGGAGCCCGAACTAGGCGTCAGGATTTTCGTCCAATTGGCCCCTCCATCTGTCGAGCGCCAGGCCCCCCGTCGGCCACAAAAGAACACCTGCCCTTGCGCATTAATGGCCATTTTGGTAGACGTCCGCATCTCCGTAGTATTGGTATTGGCCAGATGGACCCAATTGTCTCCACCGTCCGTCGATTTCCAGATGCCCATCCCGCTAGCCGAGTCACCATTCCCATACCCTTCTCCCGTACCAAAGTATAGGATGCTGGGGTTGGTCGGGTCCTGAACGAGATAGCTGATCGAAAGCACCGAGAAAAATTCATTGACGGGCTGCCACTGCGGATCATCAGCCGAGATGTTCGTCGTCTTCCACAATCCCCCCGACACACTGCCGGCAAATACCGTCTCGTAGCTCGGATCATTAGCATCAAAAAGCAAGGCGCGGGTACGCCCTCCCTCATTGTCCGGCCCTCGCTCCTCCCACTGAATCGGAAGCGCCCGATGGCTTGGGCTGGCCAGCTTAATCCGTGCCATCCGCTCGGCGTGCAACAACCGCTCTCGCGGCACTGTATTGGTCTTCGGGTCGCGCGTCATCTCAAATTCCATTTCGAAATAGCCATTCTCGCGGGCCATTTTATCTTCTTCTTCCTCCTCTTCCACAACACCTTCCCCCTCTACCAAGACGGCGTCCTGCTGTAGAAAGGGCAATGAAGGCTGATAGATAAAGAGGAATAGCAGCGCTAGGAACAGCGCAATTGGGGTAAGGTAAGTTTTCATTTTATTAGGCGTTTTGTTATTGTACTGTTGACGGTGGACGGTGGACGTCTTTGACGTTTTGGTGGACGGTTGACGGCAGCTGTGAGGGACGTAGTGGGGCGTAAATAGTACAAGGCTGCGTACCATTACAACCCACTAAGTCCTGCTGTTAACAGCCTATCAAGGTGCTGCAATTACTCCTTGCTGACCGGCGTCTTCCTAAGCGCCAAAGGCGCTAACCCATCCAGCCGTCTACCGTCCACCCAAGCACCGCAGGTGCCAACCGTCCACCCAAGCGCCAAAGGCGCTACAATCGATGCTTCACAAATATAATAGGTTCATGCCGGTTCGCACTATCAAACAACAAGTAATAAACCCCCTCTGGTAAGGCCCGGAGGTCGAAATCCAGCTGATTAAAGCCTTTTTGGGTCCGCGTTTGCCGTAAGCCTACTTCATTGCCGAGCAGGTTATAGAGCCGAACCTGTAGAGGCGTTCCGGACTCCTGAGCGGTGAACAGCAGATGGAGCCGGTCGGTGGCGGGGTTGGGGAAAAGGCGTTCGATGGTGATGGGGCGGCCCTGTGTAGGACGAATAGCGGTGGCTGCGGTATGGTGATTGCGATTATTGCTGGACGCTGGGGTGATGGTAACGGCCGCCTCATCATCTTCGTTGGGGCTAAGGGTGTTGTTGTTATCTGGTGTCGAGTCGGCATCATCTTGATCGGCCTCGACGACCTGGGCAAAGTTGGTGATGGGGGCGTTGGCGCTGAGGGTGAATAGGGTAAGTTCTAGGAATTCGGTTTCCCCAGCAGCGAGGCTACTCAGCTCCCATTCGCCAATCCAGTTGTCATAGCTACCAGCGGACAGGATTTGGTCGACGTAGACTAGGTCGGTCGGAAGCGGGAACTCTACGACAATGCCAGTGGCCTCTTCGTTGCCGGTATTGCTGATTTGTAGGGTGTAGGTGACGTTTTCATAAATCCTAAAATCAGGCCGATCGACTGCTAGGCCGAGGGCCAGATCGACGCCGTTGCCACCGCCAGTGGAGCAAGTATTGGGGACATCGACGCTAAGGCTACTGCGGCAATTGGAATCAGCGGCGTCCGCTACTTCAATGGTGATAGCTCCATTGAGAAAGGCATTGACGTCGGGGACGGCATAGCTGAGGTTGAGGCTTTCGCCGTAATTTTTTTGCGAAACGGTCGTCGTGTTCGTCGCATCTGCATTCGGAAGCGTGGCCTGCCAGCTGCTAGAGGTATTGCTGCCACTGACATTGAGGGTGAAGGTATAAAGATCATCGCTGCCATCGGTGGGGGTGCCCCGATCGTCGCAGTTGCGGGCACTGACGCTGGTGTTGAGCACGCAGGGCAGTCCACCGCTGCCGGGGGTGATGCTTACTGCGGCTTCATCATCTTCGGCTGGAACTAAGGTATTGTTGTTATTGGGAGAAGAATCGCTATCGTTTTGATCTGCGGCGCTCACTTGGGCAAAGTTGACAATGGGCGCACTATCGTCGAGGGTGAATAAAGTCAGGTCTAGTTTGGCTTCCTGACCGGGGGCTAAGCTGCCTACGGTCCAATCGCCATTCCAGTTGAAATACTGTCCTTGAGATTCATTCTGGCTGACGTAGGCCATCCCGCTCGGCAGCGGAAATTGGACGCCCACTCCCGTTGCCGGCTCACTGCCTCGATTGCTGAGGGTCAGGGTATAGCTGATGTTTTCGTATTGGACAAATTGAGTCTTACTCACCGCGAGGCTTAACTCTAAGTCGATGCCATCGCCACCGCCAACATTATAGGTCACCGTCAAGGCATTGGAAGCCAGGTTGCCATTACCCGAGGCATCACTGGCCTTGCTCGCCGGCAGGCTGATGTTGATTGGCCCCGGCGCGGTCGGATTGACCTGCAAGCTATAATTAGCGCCCGAGCCGCTAAGGCTCCCCGCTGTACCATTTCCCACACTAAAATCATCCACCGTCAAACCACTAACCGACTCGCTGAAGTTCACCGTCACCGCAAAAGCCCCACTCACCGTCGTACTCGCTGTACTCAGCGTCACCGTCGGTGGAATCTGATCGCCACCACCGCCGCCGCTGCCATTAATCACCACGGCTGCCTCATCATCCTCGACAGCCACACAGCACAGGCCATTGCCCGGCGAAGAGTCGCTATCGTTCGGGGAGGCGCTGAGCACCTGCGCATAGGTGACAATTTCCTCCTCAGACAAGGTAAACAACTCCAAAGTCATCGTAGCCTCCTCGCCGGCGTTCAAGCTGCCGACTTGCCATTTACGCGCAAAAATGTTGATGTTACCAAAGGCGGTACTGGCATCCACATAGGCCAGAGTGCTGGGGAAGGGGACTTCCACTTCGATGCCCGTAGCGGCTCGCCCGCCCGCATTGCGAAGACGCAGGGTGTAGCTGACATTGGAATAAATGGGAACTTGGGAGGCACTGGCGTTGATACTCAATTCAAGGTCAACATTACCGCCCCCACCTACTGTATAGTTGACAAAAAGCGTATTGGATGCTCGGTTTCCTTGATTAATGGAGTCAAAAGCTTTGGACGCCGGCAACTGAATAGACAGCAGGCCGGGGCTGTTGTGGGTCACTCTAATGCTGTAGTTTTTTCCCGAACCACTCAAATTGGAAAGCGAGCCATTGCTCACCTCGAAGTCGCTAAGGCTCAAATCCGTTACGTCTTCACTAAAGGCCACATCGACGATGAAAGGACCATTGACGTTCAAGGAGTTGGTACTAAGGCTAACTGTCGGGCGAAGATCACCACCATCGCCGGCAGGGTCGGAAAAGAAAACCGGCTCGCCTGTCAGCTGGATATTTTGGCCAGTAACGTCGGTGATGACTCCGGTTTGCGAGAAATTCCAATTTCTCCTTTTCAATACACTGATGTTGAGGTTGCTGGGAAAAGAATAGTTGATGGAAGCCGACTCTGATTTATCGATCTGCGTCTCTGCCCACATGGCGTAAACATAGCTGCCATCAGGATTTTTGAATGCATGCCCCCGCATACCATTGGGGATATTCATGGCGGCCGTTTGTGCGGGGTCATAGGTGGTGTTGAACAATAAATCTGCCGCCGTTTTGTAGGCCCAGGCTTCATCGTTCGGAATTTGATTGTAAGGGCCGTAGGCATTGAGGTCTTTGTAAAGGCCCATCACATCGAAGCCGAAGGGCTGTCCGGGCTGATCACTTAATCCGAAAACGTGAATCTGGTGTACTTGATTGAGCTTGGCTTTGATCAGTACTTTAATGATATAATTGCGCTGCCCTTCGGTAGAGGCAAAAAAGGCATCGCCTCCATTGAATTCGCGGGGGACATTGATTTCCGTAACGATGGTTTGTTTTTTAGGATAAGTAATCCCATCGTAGCCATAGCGGCTCAGTACTTCTTGGTAGTAATCCCTTCGGCCCAGTAGGCCATCAGCCGCAGCATCGGAGTGCCGGGCGAAGAAATTGGCATCATAGTTCGTTGTGCTGCCATCGAAGTGGGGATAGGCGTGCAGGCCCATAATATCAAAATAGGCTCCTCCACCATGCGGATACTCCGAGGTCACCGAGCCATCGTTAGGATTATCGGTATTGCGCAGCACGGCGTCTAGAAAGCTTTGGTAGCCAAAGCCCGCCACCACTACATAATCCTCCGGAGCGATGGTTTTGATCACATCATAGGCGATACGCATGGTGCGAACGTAGTGGAAAATAGGGGCTTTGAGGATGTATTCGCAAGGCTCTGGGTTGCGGTCCCACCAGTTGCCGATGGGGTCGCCCGGCTCGCGCCAGCCCGTGTTGCCCGTCTCGTCGAAGCCCGGCTCGTTCCATATTTCCCAAAAGCGAACATACTCATTATACGTATTGACCGTCTTCCAGACATAGAGGGCGAAGTAATTATTTTCGTTGATGGGCGTGCCATTAGCGCCGCCGTCCCAGATGGGTTCGTAGAGGTTGGCGAAGAGCGCCGACGGCTCGCCGGGACAGTATTGGTTGTAATCCCGGTGCCAGTCGACGGGGAAAGCCAGGGTAGCCGTCAGCTCCCCCATGCCCAGGTTTTCGAAGTGCTCGAAATCGGGGAGGATGGCATCGTAGCCAAAGATGTCGAGCACGGACTCGGCCAGCACTGGTCGGACAGCTTTGGCTCCAACGCCGGGTACGCCGACGGCGGGATTGCCAGCGGCCAGGTCGGCCAGCTGTCGGGTAGTCCAGTTGGGAAAATAGGCCAGGTTGCAGCCGGGGCGAAAGGGGCCGTCATAGGGGGCGATGCCATCTTTGGCAGTGAAGTTGACTTGAGAGAATCCAGTCCGGCCACAGAGCATGGCGCACAGGCATAGCAATAGGGTAAAGAGTCGGCGGTTCATATTAGACACGGTTTTTTGTCATTAGGCGAAAGGAGGATGGGAAAGTGGGAGGTATCCGGTTGAGATACCTCCGTTATTAATTCCCCCGTCTGAAATTAATAAATACACATAAAAAATTGCCTATCAGGCATTACTTTTTGATTGAGGTCATGGGGTATTGTTTTCTTGCAGAAAAAAGAAAGCAAATAATAGTTTTTTAAAACATATTGTGTTACATTAGCGTTACGATTCGATAATAGCCATTGCCTAGTACTGCATCAATATCTTTTCGATTGCTCTGGCTATTCCCCTTCAAAGACATACTCCCTTTTTCTTTCACAGGCCTAGCAAGGAAGAGGATGCCACATAAAAGGAATTCTTGCGACTCGCACTGCAAGGCCTGATCTTTAATGGTCAGGACTTCAATAAAAACAGGCGGGTTGGCGGCGGTGGCTTAGTGGGTGGGCCCTCCCAAAAGGTGAAAGCCCTGTTCCTTCGGCTACTCTTCCTAAAGCTGAATTCATCTATTCAAAGGCTGCACTTAACTTTTTAAGCTCATTATTTCCCAATAGGCGACACTGCACCTATTACATTCCCTATTTCAACACAATCACCCTTCTCCCCATACGCCCCCGATCCGTTTGAAAGCGAAGCCAATAAGTCCCTTGCGGCAAAGCGCCCAAGTCCATCCGGAGGCGGTGGGCCCCTGCCGCTAGTTCTTCATTGTCCAAAACCCTCAACACCTGTCGACCCAGTGGATCATACAAATCTACCCGAAGTGCAGTCGCTTGATGGAGTTCAAAGCTGAGAATGCTCACCGCTCTCGTCGGATTGGGCTGTATTTTGGGGCTTTGGGCAAATTCAGAAATCGTGTGGACACTGACGGTTTGTACAAAAATATTGGTGGTCAGGATGCTGTCGCAGCCTGCTGTGTTGATTAGTGTGTCGATCAGTACGGTATCATTTTCATAAAAAATACCGTTGTAACTTTCGCCCAGTAAAATGGTGGTATCTAGACTCCCGGTTGTATGGTCCAGGACCAGTAAATTCAGCAGTTCCAGGCTATCACAGCCGTTGGCAGCGGAGAGGGGATTGGCGTAAAGCCCCGTAATGTTGTAGCTGAGGCCGCCGAACAGGACGCTTTCCCCCTCACAAATTGCGCTATCGATCATAGTCGAGTAGGACGCTTGGACCGTTAGCGCCAGGCTGCTTAGGCTATCGCAGCCATTGGCAGCAGATAGGGAGTCGGTGTAGAAGCCGGTCATGTTGTAGGGAAGGTTGTTGAAAAAATAGACCTCGCCGTTGCAAATGCTGGCTTCTTCGATAAGTCGGGGGACTTGAAGTACTTCCAACTCGGCAATGGTGATGCTATCGTAGGTGATCAGCGCAGTAGTGTCGAAAACGGTAGTATCGGCCAGAATATGCACATTGGCGTAGGTATCTCCCTCGCAGATGTCCTGCTGTTGGGTGGCATAAACCACCCCTCGTTCAATGGTGTGGAAGAGGAGGGGAGCATCCGTGGGTTGGAGATCGTCGAAGTAGACGGCTGTACGGTTTTCGATGAGGGTACCAGCGGGATTGTTTGGTTGTTGAGCAATTCTAAATTTGACATAAGCCTGAGAACCGGCCTCATTAGTGGAGGCGGGGGGTAACTTTATATTTTCGAAGGTAAATCGAGCAACACCATTGTCGTGTAACTCAAAGGCGTAGGAGTGGCTACTGCTGCCCGCTTGTAAGCTCTCCGGCCGTACAAAGGGGGAGAGGGTGTCGCGGATGACAATGCGATCGACGGTATCGCCGCTGGTGTTTTGCCAGCGGATGTGGTATTCAATATCGGTATTGGCTTCAATAAAATGTTGGGCTAATCGGCCCTTGGGGTAGCCCTTTTGTTCTTCTGCTAAAAAACTGCTCACGCTCTCCTGACAGTCGTGCGATACAAAGATATTTCCATCATCTTCTGGATAGACGGTGGCCAGTCCGCGACTGAAATCCCCCATACCGTTGACCCCACAGCCTTCAATATCTAGCGACGGCAAGCTGGAGCCGGGATGCCCCGGCGCCTGGTCAACCTCAAAGCGGAGGGTCTTCCCTTCGGGATGTGCCACCAGAATCATCTCCTCATTGCCATTGAGCCTAAAGCTGTTGGTGCGCTCAATGATCATATCTTCAATGACGATAAATTGCCGCGATTGGGTCATATTGACATCGCTGGTATTGCGGATGTAGAGGAGGGTAGAGTCGCCTTGGCACACGCCGTCGACTTCGATGGTGTAGCCCTCCCAGCTGGGATTGACGGGGAGGCAGATGGAGTCGGGGCTGATCTGTGCGCTGACGCAGTGGGTTTCGCCGTCGACGGTGCCGCTGCTGTTGAGTACGAGGTTCAGCTCGAAGCTGCCGCAGGCAGCGGCAGCCAGTTCGGGAGGACTGAAGCGTAAGCGATTAGGGGCCAGCACGACCGGTGTAAGAGAGCTATTGAAGTAGTTGAAATCATCATCAAATTCAATCTCTATATTGATCGGTCCTGTAGCGACTGGTCCATTATTGCAGTAATTGACCGTATAGGTACTCAACATACCCCGGCGCAGCAAGGGCGTTGATAAATCCACCTCCAGTTGCGGGCAGCCCGCTTGTTGCTGTAAACCAAAATTGACCTCCACTGAGTCTAGCGTTCCCTGTGGGTTGGCCATCAGACTCACCGCAGGGCATAAGTCCCAATAATCCGGGGTATACACCCGAACATCATAAAAACCGCCGTTTACCGGAATGCGATAGCGGCCTTCGGCATCCGTCGTCCCGTAATAGGTCCGACTGCCTACCGCCTCCACAATCAGCTCCGGAAATCCCATTTCCCCCGGCCCCTGCTGGCAGTCCAGCGTATTGTCCATAAATACCTGACCGTAGATATAACTTTCTCCCATGCGGCCATCCCGCTCCAAACGCATCATCAACACTTTTGTCGTCGTCACATTACCCCCCATATCGCGCGCCCGGCTGACCCCAGCGATGCCCAGTCGCCCGTCGGGCGCCTCGACCAGCGATTTAGCCGTCTCCTCCAGCTCACTGCCGTAGGTGTACTCCCAAAGGACATTGCCATCCGTATCCGTGTTGATGATATAGTAGTCTCCCTCACCGCTGTTGAAAGTTGTTCCGGCGAGGAGGAGGCTACCGTCTTGCCGCTGTTTAAGGTCGAAGCAAATGTCGCCTTCAGGGTCGCTGCCGTAGGTGCGCGTCCAGAGCGAATCTCCGTTGAGGTTGGTTTTGAGGAGGTAAATATCGGGTTGGATCATCGCGGTATCCGTCGAGGCCGCTCCGGCCAGAAAATAGCCATCAGATTGCGGTAGGATACTCGTGATATTATAGTAGTAATCGCCCTCGTAGATCTGCTCCCACTGCGTATTGCCGTTGGCGTCCGTTTTGATCAGTACTGCGCCGCTGACGAAATCTTCGCTTTCGTTATCGGTGACGCCGCCAAGGAGGTAGCCGCCGTCGGGCGTTTGGAGGAGGGTGAAGCCTTCTTCGCTGCTGGTGTAGGTCTGCGACCACTGTTCGGCGCCATCGGCGTCGGTTTTGAGGAGGAAGGCCTGCGGGGTGCCGGTGCAGTCGAAGCAGCCGGTGAGGAGGTAGCCGCCATCGGCGGTTTGGAGGAGGGTGTTGGCCCGGTCGGATTCGAAGGGATCGCCGTAGGCGAGTATCCAGCGTTGATTGCCCGCCAGGTCGGTCTTGAAGAGCAGGGCATCGGCAGAGGAGCTGAAGCTATTGGTGGAGCCGGTGGCGACCAGGTCGCCGTTGCGGTCTTGGATCAAGGCGATGGCCAGCTCCCGCTGGGTGCTGCCGCCGTAGGTGTTGGCCCAAACGACCTGCCCGTCTATGTCGATGCGCAGCAGGCTGGCATCATCGATGGGGGAGTTGCCGGGAATGCCACTGCGACCAGAAATGACGTAGCCGCCATCGGCGAGGCGCACAATCGAATGGCCTTCAATAAATTCGTCGTAAGTTCGGAACCAGCCTTGAGCGTAGAGAGAGGAAGGTAAGCAACTGCAAGTTAAGCACAGCAAAAGTACCCCTGCCATTATCCGGAGATGATGAGAAAAGTAGTGCGTGTAACGTCGGGGTCTGGTGCAGTTCACAGTATGAGGTTTTGTGTCTCTGATACAAAAGTGCAAATGATTTTGCGGGAGAACAACAACAGATATTTGATTTTTTCAAGAGAAGTTAATATATTTTTGCGGCAAAAAATGCTTATAATCAGTAAGTTAGCGTTTTAATTTTCCAAACAGAATCATGGATTATGGATAAGAGTAGATTGATAGAATTGTTACAGACTTTTGATAAAAAAGATGTCCGGGCCTGTCGCAAATTTCTCCAATCCCCCCTACACAATCAGCGGCAGGATGTGCTCGACTTATTTGAGTATTTGGTGCCCTTGATCCCCTTTACCCGAAAGCGGTACATCGAAAAAAGCTATGTGTACGAAAAATTGTACGGTCGGGGGGCTTATGATGAGAAGAAAATTAGCTATATGATGTCCTTTCTTTATCAGGCACTTAAGCGCTTTTTGGCCTATCAGGAGTTTACTGCTGAGGAAACAGTTCCGCAGATTTACCTCAGTCGCGCTCTGCGCCGACGCGGCTTAAACCGCCATTTCGAAAGCGAACTCAAGCAGGCCAAGGCCAAACTTCGCGAGCAGCCCTACCGCAGTGTCGATTACCACCTGAATCATTTCCAGATTTGCTTTGAAGAAAGCGATTATATGGTCAACCAAAAGAGAGCACCAAGTACAGTTTTACAGCAATTGTTTGACGAATTGAACGCCTTTTACGTCGCTCAAAAGTTAAGCCTAAGCTGCTCGGCTTTTAGTCAGGAGATTCTAGCGCAAGGGAATTACCAGAAAGGACTGCTGCCGGAGGTGCTGCAATTTGTCGAAAACAGCGATTTTTCGGCTACACCAGCCATTGCCATCTACTTTTACAGCTACAAAATGTTAAGCACCCCCGATTCGGAGCATTATTTTTATCAACTCCAAGGCTACATCAACGCGCAATACCATAAATTTCCGGTCAACGAACTCAAAGACATCTACCTTTTCTCCATTAACTACTGTATCCGTCAGCAGAACCTGGGCAAGCGGCAATTCCTCAACGAGGCCTTCAAGCTCTACCAACAGGGCTTAGAGCGTCAAGTCTTTCTGGTCAATGGAATGCTGGCTAGTAAAACGTACAACAACATCTCCCTGGCGGGCATTATCCTCAATGAATTTGAGTGGGTAGAAGGCTTTTTATTTGAGTACAAGGATCGGCTGGAGGAAAAGTACGAGGGCAACAGCTTCAACTACAACTTGGCCTATCTCTATTACAAAAAGACCGATTACAACAATGCGATGAAGTTGCTGCAGCAGGTGGAATTCGAAGATATGCTGTTCAATCTGCAGGCCCGGCGCATGCTCCTCAAAATCTACTACGAACTTGAAGAGCTGGCCGCCCTGGACTCGTTGCTGAGTAGTTTTAAGAATTTTATCTATCGCCACAACCTAGGCTACCATAAAGACAATTATCTGAACTTGTTGAAATTTACTCGTAAGCTTTTACAGCTGAATACCTTTGATAAAACGGCGGTGGGGCAGCTGCGTGGGGAGATAGAGACGACGCCGGCACTGGCCGAGCGCAAGTGGTTATTGGAACAGTTGGGGTAAGGGACATCCTAGACGTTTTCAATAACGAATCCCTTTCGCTTCCAATTACTAATGATTTTACCTAGCTGCTTAAGCATATAGTGAGAGTCAACGATAAAATCGTACTGCTGTTGCCGATCATCTTTTTCCAGGATAATGAAGTTTTTGATTTGATTTCCTCTGAGTTCATTGATCATATCACGGTAGTAGTCTTCGGATATGTCAAGCGGAGGATTGTACTCCTCCTTCAGAAGAATCTTATCAATATTCTTGAGTTGAATGGTTCTCTTGGCTTCCTTTTGCTTAGAGGATATCAAGTGTATTTGATCAGCATCTATTTCAATGGTTCGATGGTTGGTTTTCGACTTCATCTTTTTCTGGAGGTAGATTAACCAAGAGCCTAGGCCGATGTAAACAATGATCAAGCCTACAATAACCGCTGTACATTGGGTGGCGAAGCTAGAAATCGCGGCGGCAGGGATAGAAATGAGGAGAGTGAGTAGCAACTCTTTTCTCTTGATCCGGTAATAGCTGAGGTCTTCGATTAGTTTAGCTTTAAACATTTGTAGTTGTTTTTATTTAGTCCGCACCGTGTCTCTTGCCAAAGGACACGGCGATCCACTTTTAGTCAGGATAAAAATACAACCATATTCTGTTAAATGCTAAATGACTTCAGTTGTTTTTTGTAAATTTTTGGCTTTTAGTATGAAAATTAAACTCAATGAAACGATTTAAAATCTTTTGCCTCCTCCTGCTGTTTAGCAGCACCCTACTGGCCCAAAAAGTACGCATCAGTAATGGCACCCTCATCAAGCAGTTTCCCGAAAATTCGTACTACGAGCTGGACTTTGGTGATAGGGATGAGCAGGGGAGAATTTGTTGCAATTATGGGGTCATTACGGGGTACATCCGTGCCTTGGGGCCAGATAGCATTGGCGTACTCTTGGATTCCTACACCAACTATGAGTTACCGGATAGTATGCCGGTACGGCAGGCCATAGTATTTAAAACACCGTCGCGCTACCAAACTTTCGCCAAGACGGATTTACTGAGCTTGCAGCGCTTCAAAAATGCTAAGCAGAGAAAGCGCAAAGAGAATATACAGACTTTGGGCGGCATAATTATGTTCGCTGGACTGGTGACCTTGACCAATCACTTGATCGTAGATGAACCGGCCAATCGCAATGTTCTGCTCATTGCTGGAGGGATTCAAGTGGGGGTGGGTATCGCTCTGGTGAGCATCGGTAGGAGTAAGCGTTATCGGTTCAAGGGGCAGAAGCAAAACTGGGCCGTTGTCAATTAACTAGACCAGCGTTAAACTAATATTAAAATGAGGCGGCAGCGTGATCAATAGCCATAGGCGAGGCGTTTTAAAGATGATTGATTTTTTTAAACACCCATAGCTTTATGAAAACGAATACATTTCAATTATTGCAGTTCCTGCTGATCCCCATTGGTTTCTTTTTCCTTACCCCCTCCATTATTCAGGCACAATCCATCGCAACGGGCCTGGGCGGCGTACCCACTAATTTGATCGTTCATTCGCGCGATGTTCCACAACTCGATGTCGTCGGGCAACACCTGATTCGGCGAGGCGTCAGCTTCATAGAGACGGATGCCGTCCTGGAATTCGGAGCCGGCTACGCCAACGAACAAATTCATTGGGAGTTGCTCACCCGAGAGGAAGTACAGACCGTCAGGCACAAAAAGATGTACGGTAAGGATGAACGCTATTACGAATTCAGTTTCCTGGACGAAGAGGGAGAATTGATCCACTTTATTCGGATCAAGGAGCGCGCAGTTAAGCGCATTCAGAATGAAAAAAGTAAGTATGTATCTTATTCTTTCAACTTCAATAAACTGCCAATTACGATTTTTGAGCAGGCTAAAAAGTTGAAGCTAGAGTACATTCACAAGTCGAAAAAACACTAATATTCCAACTGCTTAAGGCCTTCGGCACCCTGCTGTAACATACCGCCAACCAGCCCGCGCAGCTCCGCCGCCGTATCCCCCAAGGGCTTGTAAACAGCCGTCCAGCGCAGCTCGCACTGGCTGTCCGAAATCGGGCGCAGCTGCATCTCCGACTCGAAGCCCGCCATCGGCCACTCCGAGTCCAACCCCTCGTAACGCAGGTAGAATTGCTGCCGGTTCACATCAACCAGCTCCTCGGAGAATTCCTTGTTCTCTGGTGTTGCGCAAAAGCGCCGTGCGCCCTTCCCCCGGCCCACCGTCTTGGAGAAGTTAAACAGTTGCTGGTAGCGCTCCACCTTCTCAAAAGTGCCAATTACAGCCCAGACCTTCTCCGCCGGCTGCTCCAGCAGTTCTTTGATCGTTATCGATTCCATATGCAGGCGCTTCAGGCCGAAAATGCTGCGAGCGTAGGTCTCCTTCAATGTAGACTGAAGCTGCCGCAGATTATTCTTTGTTTGCGGCTCAAAGCTGCCCTCCCAAAAGACCTGACAGTTGCCATTGCCCAAATCTTTGACTCGAATCGTCGACTGATAATTGTTCATCGGTAGGCTGGACTCGGTCGCAGCGTAACTGAGGCTCATCGCGCTGCCGTCCAGCGCCGTTAGTTGCTCCGTGATTTTAGCGCCATCGGCCGTTTCCAGCTTGCGCACCATCCCAATCCCATTGCCGCTGGCCGTCGACTGTTGGATCATCGGCTTCATGTACTGCTCTGGTTCTGCAAAAGTACTGATGGTGTTCCAAACTTCGGCCGAGCTGGCCAGGATAGTCCCCATCGCCTTGACTTTAGTTGCATTGGCGGACGGTGGCGAGGTCTTGACTTTGGGCGCAGAGCCCGAATCGCAGGCCACTAGGAAGAGGAATAAAGCACTAAGAACGCAGAGTCGAAGGATGGTCTTTTTCATGGCCACAAAGGTCAATAATTCGCAGGGAAATTGCAAAAAAACTATTCCTGCTGCCTTTTCAAATAGGCTTTCCATACCTTCCAGTACCAATCGTTCCAACCCTTTTTGAAGTCTGCAGCAATCGCTGTAGGGACATTCATCTGGTAAAGCCATAATTCGGTGTGCTCTTCTTCCTCTTTAAACTGTAAAATTAAAATAGAAGGCTGTGCTTCCAGCCTCCAATTTCTGGCTTTCAGGCTTTGAACAATGAGTTGGTTGGGAATAAGAAAGAGCGTATGCCCCGACAAGTAATCTCCGTAGAGTTGAAAGGGACGCTGAGCCTGCGCCTCAATCTGGGCCGGATAGCCCGTGATGGCTGCGTGCAGTGCTGCATCCATATAAAATCGATACAGCTGTGCTGCCCGCGTCCCTTTGAATTTAATGCGTTGCTGGATAGTCGTTGTTTTCATCCACGTTCAGTCTAGCCAATTATGCTTTGGTCTTTAGCAAATGCCTGAGCATACATCAGTGCAGCCCCCATCATTGCGGTATCGCGAAAGATGGCAATGGTTTGTAGGAAATCGCCTGCCAAGGCTCCGGGGATATGGATCAACAGTACAAAGAGAAACATCATTAGTGCGAGTAGTACGGCCGCCAGTTTATCCCACTTGCCGATAATAGCACTGATCGTAAAGGCGATCAGGCAAATGCCCGTGAAGTAGACCCAGAAGGCCGGGAAAGGCAGGAATTGCGGAATATAGGGGAGGCTGAATTCGAGCGGGCCGAAATGTAGGAAGCCGAAGGCCAGGAAGGGAAGAATAAAAAACCACCTTCCAGTTTTAATAAGGGTTTGCATGGTTTAAAATTTTGAGCGTCAATTAATAAAGAGTAATGGCTAGATCACATTAGGCATTCCGCAATCTATATCTACGATGTGGCTATGGAAGCTTGCGCCGGGGGCGGAAGCCATAAAGGCTGCTATTTCGCCAACTTCTTCTAGACTAGGAGTGCGACCAAGCAGGCTGCTGTTGACCATTTGTTGGGCAACTTGCTCGGTGGGTAGGCCAAGGCTGCGGGCCATACCTTCGTTGGTCTCCTGAATGGTACGGGTTTGGGGAAAAGCCGTAGGATTGAGGCAGATCACCTTGATGCCTTGTTGACCAAATTCGGCAGCCATTACGCGGGTGAGGCCTTCGATGGCAGTGCAGGCGGCGGTGAGGCCGGCCATCATCGGTGCCTTAAGGCGAGAGAGACTGGCCGTTAGCGTCAGGATGGTCCCAGGATGTTGAGTAGCCACCATATGGCGAGCCGCAGCGCGAGAAGTGAGGAACTGGGAGCCAGCATGAACACGGATGGGTTTCATAAAGTTATCGAAGGAAAGCAGGGTGGTAGGAACACCATACTGGCTTTCCAGCGGCCGCAGGCCAATGCCATTGAAAACAATATCCAGCTGACCTTCGTCGGCGACGATCTGCTGAAGATAGTCCTCGATAGCCTGCTCATCCATAGCATCAACCTCATGGGCAAAAGCCTGCCCACCCGCCTGCTTGATTCGATCGGCGAGTTGTTGGACCGCAGCCAGTTTATGACTACTAAGGTAAACCCGAGCACCGGACTGAGCAAAGGCTTGAGCAACGTGGGAGGCGATGGCGCCGCTGGCAGCGAAGACCACGGCAATTTTGTTGGTTAATAACATGATAAAAAGTTTAAGAAGGTTTACAATTGATTACATGGGCAAACCTCTTACTTTTTATCAGCGAAAATGTTGACCTAGGTCAAGGTTTTAAACAAACGGGCTTTGGCGCGACTCAAAGTGGCCGGAGCAATACCAAGGTAGGAAGCGACCACCTTATTAGAGATGCGTGTGAGCAAATCAGGGCGGTTTTCGAAGAGCCAACGGACCTTCTCATCAGTGTTCATCGCCATCAGGCTGTTGATTTTTTGTACGGTTCCAGCGAAATAGTTTTCGAGATTGGATTTGTAGATGCGGGCGAATTCGGGGACGGTTTCGTTGAGTTGGAGAAAACTGTCACGACTGATGGTCAGCAGATCGCAGGTTTCTAGGGCTTTGAACCCTTCGAGAGAGGGTTTGGCGTGAAGAAAGCTGTCTAAAGAGGTGACAAAATTATTTTCCAAAATAATATCCCGTGTTTGCATGTCCCCCTTGCTGTCCAACTGATAAATCTGTAAGCAACCTTTATTGATAAAGTAGCAATGTCGACAGATGTCGCCCGGTTGAAAAAGTAGGGTCCTGGCCTTCGCCCTTTCGACTTTGAAATGGGTCAATACGAAATTGATTCCTTGACCATTGCCGGGCACAGCTTTCCGAATATACGCTTCAATTTGTTGGAACATAGTGCTTCAAGATAGCAATTATTCCCCATAAACCTTCACCACCTTCTCCGTAAACTCCTGGTCATTGATTTGCAGCTTGACCAGATAGAGGCCGGGCTGCACCTTTTGATCAAATCGATACTGATGGAGGCCGCCGGGTAGCGTTGTCGCTTGAAGAAATTCGTGCACCGCTTGGCCTTCTAAATCATAGACCGCCAGATTGACCTTACTCTCTTTTCGCAGTTTGAAAATAATATTGACCGAGTCCGTGTAGGGATTGGGAAAACAACGGAACAGTGCTGATTGCTCTTCGTCACCACCGCTATTGGAGGGGGAATTGGGCTTGCTTTGCGTACGAACAATCACTGGGCTGCCCAGCAATTGCAGGCGAGCACCTTCGACAATCAAACTGTCCGGCTTTGCCGAGAAATCCCATTCCTTGACCGTCATGGAATTGACATTGAGAATGGACGGAAAAGTGTATTGCGTGGTCGTCAACTCTGACTGATCCCTGCGGGTTTTGGCCCAGAGAACATAAGTCGGCGCGTTATTGGTGTCGACAAATGCCGCTCCACCTACGGCATCCGGCAGTAACAAATCCGCTGTCTGCTGCTCATCATAGCGCAGCCCATACAGCAAGTCCGACATCGTCTTATAAGCCACCCCACTGCCCGTCGGGATTTGTTTGTAGGGCTGGGTCTCCGGCAAATTTTCGTACAAACCCATCAAAAAGAACTCATTATTGGCCTGCTGCACAGGCTTCATTTCTCCCAATTGGTAGACATGAAACTGCTTAATGTCAGCCTGCTGTACCTTCACTAGGGTCTTCATCAAAAAATTGCGCTGGGCCTCCTCCGAGCCGATGAACTCCCCAAAGGCTTTGCGCGGGATATTGCATTCGGTGATGATATAGGGCTTGGCTGGATAGTCGCTGCCGTCGTAGCGGTACTTTTGCAAAACCGCCTCAAACTCCCCTTTGCGCGACACTACTGAGGCGGCTGCCGCATCCGAATGGCGGCTGTAGTCAAAGGCCCCGCGCTCATTGTTCCACTTGCGCATGCTGTTGTCGATGTGTGGGTAGACGTGGAAGCTCAGCATGTCGAAGTAGGCGCCGCCGCGCAGCGGAAAATCGTCGCTAACGCTGCCGTCGACGGGATGGTCGGTGTTGCGGAGCAGAGCGTCCAGGAAGGAGGGAAAGCCAATGCCGCCGACTGCGATGTAGCTGTCCGGTGAATAGGTTTTGATGACCTCGTAGCTGATGCGCAGGAGGCGGATGTAGTGAAAAATGGGGGCATGGATGTCGTAATCGCAAGGGTCAGGATTATTGTCCCACCAGCTGCCGGGCTCGCCGGGGGGCTTGAGGGAGTTGCCGGAGTGGTCGAAATCGGGTTCGTTCCAGATTTCCCAAACCAGCCCATAATCCTTGTATTTCATCAGCATTTTGTAGAGAAAAAGGGCGTAGTAGTTCTCATCATTCACCGGCGTTCCGTTAGCTCCATCGTCCCAAATATCGGTGTACATGTTGGCGAAAAGGGCCGACTGATAGGTCGGACAGTAGTGGGTGGTATCTTGCTGGGCTTGATTGGGATAGCCAATAAAAATGACATTGTCTTTGACGCCTAGCTGGGCGTAATGCTGGAACGCGTCTACCCGAATATCGTAGCCCCATTGCTCCAAAAAGTGAGCGAATATGGCCGGTCGCAGGGTGGTTACGCCGACCCCCTTGATGTTTCGCGCGGCATTGCCCGCCGCGATGTCTGCCAGTTGGCCGTCCTGCCAGGGAGGGTAATAGCCCATGTTGGAGCCGTAGCCGAAAGGGGAAGGGTAGGCCGGAACTTTATCGTTAGCTGTGAAATCGGGCTGGGTGGAGCCCGTTAGGGCAGCCATCAACAGTAAAGCGAGAAACGTGAATTTTTTCAACATAGTATTTGATTCGTGGCCAGACGGGGGGGGGACGACTGTTGTGAGAGTTCGGTTTTACACCTCATTTCAGTAACGTTACATCCCCTTGCAGTGTTCTACGCTCCCCATTGTACAGCTCCAATTCGATGAAATAAACATATACACCCATTTCCTGCTCCATCGCATTGGGAAGGCCATACCACCATCGGGTACGGTCGGTCAGTTCAAAATTAGCCGCCTGATGGACTATTCCGCCCCATCGGTTAAAGATAATGTATTGTCGAACCTGTCGGACATAGCCCTGCAAGGCAAAGATTTCGAAGCTGTCGTTGAAGCCATCGGCATTAGGGGTAAATACGTTGGGGACATAGATAAGCTTGTCCTCATCGCAGAGTCGATTGAAGAAGGCGTCGCTGGGGGCCAGGCAATTACCGCAGCTATCAATTATTGCATTGCCGAAGGGGATACCCGCGCAGTCCAGGCAGTCATTGAAGAATGGATCAGCGGGATCCAGGCAGTTGCCGCAGCTGTCGATCATCGCTAGCCCATTGGGCACATCGGCGCAGTCCAGGCAATCGTTGAAGGCTGGGTCGCTGGGCGGTAAGCATTGGCCACAGCTGTCCAGTACGGCTAGCCCATCGGGCGTACCGGCGCAGTCCAGACAGTCGTCGAACAGCGGATCGGCGGGGTCCAGGCAGTTGCCGCAACCGTCGATCATCGCCGGGCCATTGAGGACGCCGGCGCAGTCGATACAATCGTTGAAGGCCGGGTCGCTGGGGAGCAAGCATTGCCCGCAGCTGTCTATTATGGCCAGCCCATCGGGCGTGCCCGCGCAGTCCAGACAGTCGTTGAACAGCGGATCAGCGGGGTCGAGGCAGTTGCCACAGCCGTCGATCAGGGCCGGGCCGTTGATGACCCCCGCACAATCGGGGCATTCATTGAACATTGGATCGTTGGGGTCAAGGCATCGCCCGCAATTGTCGAGCTGGGCACTACCGTTGATGACGCCTGCGCAGTCCACTTCGATGGAAGAGAGGGCGCAGACGGCGTCGATGTCGGCACCAGGGGTACGGCCTCCGCAGTCTTCGGGTACATCGGTGATCTTGATGGCGTCGAATTTCAGGTCGGCGAAGGCGTAGCCGCTGACAATGGCGTCGATGTCTAGCGAGGAGGTCGCCCCGGCGATCTGGCCAAAGTCGAAGAAGCCATTGCCATCGGCATCCGGCGTCCCTTCGGCGATCAGTATATCCAGCGTCGCCTGATCGAAGGGCCGCAGCTCGATAGTCGAGGATTCGACCCGAAAGCCGACTTCAAAGACCCAGATGTCGGGGTCGTTATCGCTAGAGTTGACAACTAGGTTGTTGGTGAAGCCCAGGGTGATGGAGCCACCTTCGCCCAGGCTAACGTCGAAGCCATGGCCGCCAGCATCGCTGACGCCGATGGCTCGAAGCGGAAATTCGTTCTCGTTGCTAGGGCAGCGCGGTTGGTAGTCCAGCAGGGTATCAGCGAAGGAGAGGCCATCTTCGAAGCAGGTGATGCAGCCCTGATTAGGCAGACTAACGCATTCCTGGTCCATGCAGTCGATCAGCCCGTCGCCGTCGTTATCAATGCCGTCGCTGCAAAGTACGGCCGTGCTTTCCTGAGCTAGAAGGAAGAGGGGGGCACAAAGTAAGAGGAGGAAGAGAAGAAAGCGTCGTTGGCTCATATGTTGTTTTTGTTCTTATAAAGATAAAACTTCGAGGGTGCTCTTCTCTTGTGTAGCGGGCTTGAGACAGGTCCATTAGTGATCGACGCGCAAGATACGATTTATTCCTATAATGCTGCCATCATTGGCCATGATCCGCACCAAGTAAGCCCCTGCGGCAAGTCCACCCAGCTGAATGGTCCCTCCATCGAGGTACTGACGCTGGCAAAGCTGGCCGAGCATATTGTAGATTTCGGCTTGCTGCGGCGCTCTGCGGTCCTGCTTATTTAGAATATACACCCGGTTTTTGGTCGGATTCGGAAAAAGCTGGATGCCCGATGGGGAATGAATCGTATGGGTGCTAGTGGTACGATCCAAGCGAAAGAAGGCCACATCATTTAGGGTGCCCGCGAAGGTGCCCAAGTTTTCGAAGGTAAAATTCCCCTCCCCGTCATTCAATCCTAACAGTGGAGTGCGGTTAAAGTTGGTAAAAATAATGTCTTGGTCGCCATCTGCGTCTATATCATGGGCGCCGGTGCCCGTAGAGTTAAGGGTTAAATTGGGCGCTAAATCCTGGCATAGGAAGGTGCTGTCGCCATTGGAAAAACAAATGCGGTTGACTTGTAGGGAGCTATTGGCAAAGACAATATCGTCAATCCCATCTTGATCGAAATCTGCGACGGCCACCCCTCGGGTGTCGCGCAGGCTGGTATCGATGAGGCGACAAACAAAGCTGCCGTCGCCGCGCCCAAAGCAAACGCGGTTAAGCTGCTCATCGCCGTTGCCAAAAACCACATCGGTGATGCCGTCCGTGTTAAAGTCTCCGGCGGCAACCGTAAAACTTCGGGTGGTATCATCGGCGAAGGGGGTACAGGAGAGGAGGCCCGCCCCATCGCTGAGGCAAACGACATTGGCTTGGGTAACGCCACCATTGCCTCGGTTGGCATAAATGACATCCTCGTGGCCATCGCCATTGGCATCAAAGCTGACGGCATCTAGGGTGGTGGAGTTGTCATCATCAAAGGGGGCACAGGCAAACGTATCTGCCTCGGTGTTGATACAGAGGAGGTTGGGGCCAAAACCGATGGCCAGCGCCAGATCGAGGTCGCCATCTGAATCGGCATCGAAGGCGGTGGCACCGTAGGTGACAGAGGCATCGGTGGAGATCAAGTTGCAATCCAACCCGCCGTCGATCCCGCTGCACAACTCGGAGGGGCGTCCAAAAACTGTTCTGAGAATATCATCACGACCATCGCCGTCAAAGTCAGCGGCCAGTACGGATAGGGCCAAGGCCCCACTATCGCTGAGGGTATCGCATTGCAGGTTGCCGAGGCCGTCATTGAGGCAGAGAATATCGGGATCACCCTGGGTAACAACATAGATGTCTAAGCCCTGTCCGTAGGTAAAGCTGTAGGCGAGGAGGAATAGGTAAAGCAGGAGACATTTTTTCATAAACCCTAAAGTACAGATTAAAATACAAACCACGAGCGGCCATGCATCAGCGGCTTTCAAAAGTTCCTGCGGCAATTTTCCCTTTAATTACCTATATTGGGACAAAATGTAATAAGTAATTCAAGTTGTGACTATCGCAACTTGGGCTAAGTAACCAACTGAACCGCTAGTTGATATGCTTCAAAAATTAATTGACTTTTTCCGCCGCTTGTTTGGTGGCGCTCCCAAGACACCTCCAACGACTACAACGACTCCGCCCCCTCCACCTCCCAGAGTTGATCCCCCGGTTGATGATGATGATGATATGCCGAAGGCCGATCCGGTAGAAGCACAGGATGGCTCGGAGATTACGCCGGATACGGTTGTCGTGGTGGTCAATGAGATGGAGCCGGTGATTATTGAGGAGGAGATTGAGAAGCCAGGCGAAGGAACGCTTTCAACGGGGAGTGGAACCAACGACGGTGCAGCGGGTAGTTCAGAAGAAGAAGAAAAAACGGAGCCTACGGAAGTGGGTGCTGCCCAGCCTAAACACGAAGCGCGCTACCTCTGGTGCCTCGACAATGGGCATGGCAGCAAAACTAAAGGCAAACGCTCTCCCAAACTGGCCGATGGCCGCCAACTACTCGAGTACGAGTTCAACCGCGATATTGTCGGGCGGATCATCAAGGAGTTGGACAAAAAGGGCGTGAAATATTTCAATGTTGTTCCCGAAGTAGATACGGATAATTTTCTCGAAGGCCGGGTTTCTCGGGCGAATAAGAAAAAGTCCTCATTGCCCAAGCTTTTTGTTTCGGTGCATGCCAATGCTGCGCCAGCGCCCCACGGCAAATGGAGTAGCCCCAGCATCAGCGGTATCGAAACCTGGTTTTTTCACAACAGCAAGAAAGGACGGAAGGTCGCCTCTGTTTTCCAAAAACACCTCATCGAAGAGACAGGGTGGAAGAATCGCCACATCAAATCCCGTCCCAGCAAGCAATTCTATGTGCTGCGCAATACCAGTATGACAGCGGTATTGACAGAGAACGGTTTTTACAACAACAAAGAAGAATGTAAGCTACTGCTCAAAGAGGAGATTCGCCAGAAGATTGCGGATGCTCACGTTGAGGCCATTATGGAAATTGAGAAAAACGGGATTTAAGCCCTCATTTAGTCCATTTTATACGCTGAACTAAAGATTCGGTTCCAATTGATGCCATTCCAGATGCTGCCATTTCTGGTCGAGAACCAAATGAATAGCGGCTTCCCTACAATATGATCCTCCGGTGCAAAGCCCCATACCCGCGAGTCCTCCGAATTGTGGCGGTTATCTCCCATCATCCAGAAATAATCCTGTTTGAAGGTATACTGGGTGGTCTGCTCACCGTTGATAAAGATTCTACCATTTTTCACCACCAGCTCATTGTTTTCGTACACCCCGATGATGCGGCGGTACATAGCGATGTTTTTAGGCGTGATGGTCACTGTAGTGCCTTCGGCCGGAATGACGAAGGGGCCGAAGTTGTCTACCGTCCAGCCCGGGAAGTTGGCCGGATCGTGGGGGAAAAGGTAGTTGGGCGATTGCTGCGATATGGGACGGAAATCGACCTGGATATTGTCGTTCCAGGACCTGATGGTCTCCACTTGCTCCGCATTTAGGGCAAAGCTGTAGATGCCACTCTGGGAAGACCGTTCGTTGGCAGCCAGTTCAGTCAAATTGACGCCCAGGTCTCGCCAGCGACTGCTGGGGATGGGAGAGGGGGAGGTGATGACGTAGTTGAACTGTAGGTTCTTGGGATTCTCCGTAGGTTGGTCGTTGATGTAAATCTGCCGATCGCGGATTTCGAACTTGTCTCCCGGTAGGCCGACGCAACGTTTGATGTAGTGATCTTTCTTATCGATAGGGCGCACCCGCAGCGTTTGGTTGCGGAAGCGGGCCATCGCATTAGGCCCCGCCCTTCGGATGTCGTGATAACTAAAATTGCGCTCGCTAGTGATGTAGATGCTATCGCCTTCGGGGTAATTGAAAACGACGGGCTCATTGCGCTGCACCTCCTGGATGGACGGCAGGCGGTGGTAGCCCAGGCTAGGATTTTTCAAGTAAGACTCTGTCCCCACCAGTGGAACCGTATTGTGGACCAGCGGCAACATGGCGACGGTCATCGGCGTACGGATGCCGTAGTGGGCCTTGCTGACAAATAGAAAATCGCCTACCAGCAGCGAGCCTTCCATCGAAGAAGTCGGAATAACGTAGGCTTCGATGAGAAACATGCGGATGAAGGCCGCGGCGAATACAGCAAAGACAATGGCTTCCACCCATTCGCGGCTTACCGACTTTTTGTAGGGATTGGTGGCATCTAATTTATTGAAGAGGCGTTCATCTTTGGCATCCTTGGCGGCCATCATTTTCTTGGCGTACTCCTGTTCCAGTTTGACGGTTTGACCGACATATTTATCATCCTTATTATTCCCGATCATGAAGAAGGCAATCGGCGCGTAGACAACGGCCAGTGCGGTATCTTTAAAATCTAGCCTATTGAAAGAGCGCACGACATCCACACAAATCCCTACATAGATGAAGATATTGACGATAGGGACGAGCAGCAGCAAGGCCCACCATTGGGGGCGGCCGATGATCTCACAGCAGACTACCAGGTTGTAAAAGGGCACCAGGGCCTTCCAGCTCTCTACGCCCGCTTTTTCGAATACTTTATAGAGGCTGATGCTCAGTAGGATGTAGGAAATGATCAAGAATATAAGTACACTCACTTCGAATGGTATTATCTGATGTTATAAAAAAGGATGCTTGGCTAAAAAACGCTGCAAATATAACTCAATTTGCATAGATGTGCTTGTATTGACTTCCACAACTTTTTTGAGCAGGCCGTCTTTATTCGACGAGCAGTAAGGATTGGTCTATAAAAGCCATTCAATTTCGCGAAGGCGGGTGATCTGGTCGAGGCGGAGACGGAGGCCGTTGGAGAGCAGGGCGTATTCGGCTCCTTGTCGGGCCTGTAGGTCGGCCAGAGTGGTCTGGCAGTCCTGGAGCTGGCCGGCCTCATCGCGGTATTCTATCCAAAGGGCTTGCCGGCGGGTAGCTAGGGCTTCCAGCGAATCGTAGAAGTCACAGCTGACCCGGCGGTAAGGCGTTTTTTCCATACATAAAAAGGAAGTACCCGCTAAAAGGCATCTACCAGCGTAACGTCAAAAATGAGCACTGCATTGCTCGGAATACCCGGAGGTGGATTGCGGCCGTAGCCCAACTCAGAAGGGATCAGCAGCTTGCCCGATCCTCCCTCTCTAAGCAGTTGGATACCCTCTTGCCAGCCTTGAATGACGCCGTTGAGGGGGAAGGTAATGGTTCTATTCGGACCGGTTTGATCGAAGATAGTGCCATCAGGAAAATAGCCGGTATACTGAACTTCTACTCGTTGATCAAGATTGGGATGGATGCCGGCACCTTCGACCTCGATGTTATAGTGTAGACCTGAAGCGGTTTTCTGGGCATTGATATTATTATCGGCCAAGTATTGCTCAATGGTTTGAATATCTTCCGCCAGTTGCTCGGCCGGACTTAGGATGTCCTCGTTGTTACAGCCTGCACTGATAAGGACAGCCAGAAACAGAATGGAGATAACTTTTTGCATGATACAATTAGATATTATAGTGATAAAACAAAACTACAAAAGCTTGACGAATTCCGTATTTACTCTATTGATTTCTTGCTATATTGTCAGGAAAACGCACAAAAAACGTCTATGAATGCCAATAAAATCATCTACTGGGTGGCTACAGGGATCATGTGTTTGATCTTCCTGTTCTCCGCGATCATGTATTTTTCCCAATACGAGATGATTTCGGAGGCTTATAAGCAACTGGGCTTTCCCACCTGGATTATTTACCCTTCTGCTACCCTAAAAATCTTGGGCGTCGTTGCCGTTTTGAGCAAGCAGTCTAAATTGCTCAAGGAATGGGCCTACGCCGGTTTTTTCTTCGATGCTGCTCTGGCCTTCGCCGCTCATTATTTTGCCGCAGACGGTGCCGGTGGCATGGCCGCAATTGCCTTAGTAGCTGTAGTGGTTTCTCGTTTTATGGATGGGAAATTATATCCTTAATCTCTAAACTGTCTGAACGATCCGAACGCTGCCCCAAAACTTCGAAGAGGTACTCAAGGCCCTGGAAGTCATCATCGCTGAGTCCATCCAGCGCGAGGACTACCTGGCCATCTTCGCCTACGTCTACCATCAGGTGACCCTGCGCATTCGCGATGCCGTACAGGCCGGTGCCTTCCAGGACAATGCCCGCATGGAGCACTTCGACGTCGTCTTTGCCAACCGCTATCTGGAAGCCTACTATCAATTCCAAGCCCAGCAACCCACCCGTCAGTGTTGGGCGGTGCCCTTCCGCCATGCGCAGCAGCGGCTCCTCCTCCTCCAACACCTCTTCATGGGCATGAACGCCCACATCAGCTTCGACCTGGGCCTAACGGCCGCCCAAATGGCCTCCGGCTCCCTCAGCGAAGACCTTCGGGCTGATTTTGACCAAGTCAATGACATCCTAGAAGCCATGATCAACGAGATGCAGCGCCGCGTTAACAAAGCTTCTCCGCTGCTCTTTTTGCTCGACTGGATTGGTGGGCGAGGGGATGAGTGGGTGGCGAATTTCAGCCTACGTAGCTCGCGGGCGATGGCCTGGGAGCTGGCCGTGGCTATTGCTCCTTTGGAAGGGGAGGCCCGGGAGGCGGTCATCGATCAGTTTGATGCCAAGGTGGCAAGGCTCAATACCTTGATCGCTGCGCCTCCTGGGCGCTTGCTGGGCTTCGGTCTCCGCCTCATTCGCCGCTTTGAGCCTCGGGCCATCGCCAAAATTGTAGAGCGTCTGAAAGCTCCGTTTCTCGTCCCTCCAAAGAGTATGGCGTGAAAATTGATATTATTGTTACGACAAACATATGGCACTTTTTTTCATGTAATTAGACGAATAATTGGCAATTCATTAACAAAATTTGTACATTGGGCATACCCCAATGAATGAATTTTATCTACAGCCAGACACTAAATGGTATTTATAGGCATTCTCATCGCTCTGCTGATGATCGGCTTGGCCATCTTGTCCAGATCGATCACTACACTTATTCATGAATTGGGGCACGCCATTCCTTCCCTGCTTTTTACACGCAACAAAGTCTGCATCTATGTCGGCTCTTACGGGGATGTCAGCAAAAGCATTCATCTGCGGCTAGGCCGACTGGAAGCGTTCCTGCGTATCAATGTTTTCGACTGGAATATTGGCCTTTGTCAACACGAGGCTGCTCGGGGCTTTTGGGCCAATCTGCTGATTATTCTCTTCGGGCCACTAGCCAGCCTCTGTTTAGCTGGAGGACTTACTTATCTTATCGCCTACGGGGGGTACAGTGATGATTGGCGGTCTTTGATGGCGATTTTTGCCCTCTCCGCCGTTTGGGATTTTTTTGTCAATATCCTCCCTGAAAGTCGACCAATGGAGTTGCACGATGGCAGCGTGGTCTACAATGATGGTACCCAGTTGATGCGTTTGATCGATCGGCAGAAATTTCCGGAAGCTTACTATAAGGCTATGGAATACCAACAGGAAGGCAAGTATGATCGAGCCATCGAAGAATTGGGGAAGACGATTGAGGCGGGGCATAAAAAGAAAGAGATTTTCCAACGCCTCATCCACATCCAGATTCTTAATAAGGATAATTACGAAGCCCTAGCAACCTTCGAGGCCTATCGGGCTGTTGGCGATCTCAACGCCTTTGACTACAATCTGCTCGGCAAGGTCTATATGGGCATCAGCAAATACGCCAGTGCGATCAAGAGCTTCAACCAGGCCATCTTTCTGGATTACCGGAATCCCGAATACCGCTCCCGCCGCGGTCAGGCCTACCTTAAAATGGGCGATTTCGACGAGGCCATCAGCGATTTTGATGCCGCGATCAACTTCGGTAGCCGCGCCGCGATCACCTACGCCAGCCGCGGCCTGGCCTTACTGCGCAAGGAGGAGCCTTCGGCCGCCCTCAATGACCTGCAAGCCGCCCTACAAATCGATCCTCATCATCCCCAAACCCACCTCTACCTCGGCCTGTATCACTACAAGCGCCTGGCCTACCCGCGTGCCCTCAAGCATTTCGAGGAGGCTGAACGCCTTGGTGTGAACGACCACAGCCTGGCGCACTACCTCGCCGAGCTGCGCACTCAGGTCAACTAAGCCCCATTCCTATGAGTTTTGAAAGCCAATTGATCAATACCAAAATTTTCCAGAAATACAAAACGCTCCGCTACGTCCTGTACACCTTTTGCCTCGTTTCTTTCATCCTCTTCCTCATGATTTCTATTTATATGGATGACAATGGGATGCCGCTGAATGGGCTTAAGTGGGTGTCGTTTGGTATTGGTACACTGGCTCTAGCAACAGGTCTCTTCTACCACCTTACTGTCAAGCCCAAGCGCCAAGGCCAGCTCTACATCGATACCTCTACGATCGCCATCTCTGGCGACAACTTCGAAGCTGCCGCTTTCGACATGACCCAAGTCAAAAACATCAAAATCGAACGAGGAGCCACCTATCACTTGGCCTACAGGGAGGACGACGAATGGCTCTACTCGGGCGACAACTGGCTGGAGTTCTCTTACCAAGGTCAGCGCTACGTCTATGAGTTTGAGATTGACTCAGAGGAGAAAAATGCGGAGTTTGAGGGGTTGTTGAAGGAATTGCGGGAGCAGCGCATCGCGGTGAAGTTCACATCGATTTAGGAACGGTTGAGCGCCTACGGCGCTTTGGGTTGACGATGGACGGTAGACGGCCTATCGTGAAATACGCGGTAAGAGGTAGCCATATATCCAATCATATCTTTGTACGGTCGCCGTCTACCGTCTACCGTTTACCAAAATGCCAAAGGCCCCGAAGGGGTGGCTGTGCCACATTCCACCGATTTAATCCACCTCTTCTACCCAACCTTCCATCCAAATCACCTGTGCCTTTCGGATACCATTAAAAAACACTTTGATCTTTTTGCGGAAATAACCGGACTTTTTGGCGTCATAGCGGATGGAGATGAGGCCGGTGGAGTCGGGCGCGACGGGTTCGTAGGACCAGTCGGGGGCGGCGCAGCCGCAGGAGGTGCGGACATTATCGATGACCAGCGGTACGTCGCCGGCATTTTTATAGTGAAATTCGACGGTGACGGGTTCTTTGCGGATCAGGTCTCCCAGGTCCTGTTCCAGTGGAGTGAGCCATTCGACAGCCGGGCCGCTGGTATCGACGGGAGGGTAGGGGAGGATCAATAGGCAGAATAGAAATAGCAAGTTCATGATTATCTAACGTAGGGAGTAGAGTATAGATTGTCTGCTAGGGGGCATCCCGCAGGGCGTCCCCATCGCCATCGATGATCTCCCAGGTATGATCGGAGAGCAGCTGAACGCTAGCGACGAAGGCGTAGGGCGGCTTGGCTCCCCATTCGGCGGGAGCGACCATAGAAATGACAAATTTGCCGTTTTTGCGCTCGTAGAGGTGGTATTTGTGGCCAATCCGGGGGGCGAAGCCCACCTGCGCCTGGTAGATTTTCTCCGAAATCAGCACCCGGTCGTGTATCTTGCGGGCCTGCTGCGCCAACAGGTTGATTTGCTCGCGGATCTGATCCAAGTGCAGCTCCGTCTGCTCGTACATGGCCGACATGGCCAAGCCCTTCACCCGGCCCTTATCGATAGGCTTGATAATCGCACTCCCCACGGTGTGGGCATAGGGCAGTAAGGCCGGATTTTCGGCTACTTTATCTTTATCAATGGGATTGACAAAAGATTCTTTGGGCGCTTGCTTTTCCTCTTTACTCATAAGCTTATAGTTATGATCTCTAAATTTTACTTTACATTAAGCTTTACAACGCAATCTACAGCCTACTTGTTCTGATTATTTTCAGCTATCCTTGTTCATTGAGCAACGCCGCCTCCAAAATCACCTCGCTAACCGTTTCCCGATAGACCTCCTCGATGCTGTGAAAGTGGATACAGCGAATCTGCTTGCGCCCTTCGACCTGCAGCAGCCCTTGCTCATTAGAGAGGTGGATGCCGTAGGTGAAGCAGAGGTTAACGTGCGTTTGGCGGGGATTGATATAGCCCAGCATCCCGTGGTATTTGTAGAAGGGTAATGACCATTTGATACTCTGCTCTACCTGCGGAATCAAGCTCAGGATGAGGTGATGCAGCGCCCGGCCGATTTCGGCCAGTTTGGGGTCGTCGAGATTGTCAAAGTAGCGTTCTATGGAGTGCATTCTTGCTGTTTAGTTTTATCTTTACGGGAAGTCTTTCCTTTTTGTTAAAACAAAGATATTAATCATGAAGAAAATGCTTATTGCCTTGCTTCCCTTATTGTTTTTTATGTTGCAGCTTAGTGGGCAAGGGCGCACGCACAAAATCGACTGGGGGCCTACGATCAAATATGAAAAAAAGAAGATATGGAATTTTACACTCTTAGATTTTGATGGGGAGCATTATCATTTATTGAGCAATGATCGTTCTCAGAAAGCGTATCAACTACTTAAGTATAATCAAAAACACGAACTCATAGAGGCCAAAGAACACGATTTTAAGTATAAAAAGAAATCTGTAGTGCTAAATACTATCCGTAAGACCGTTAGTGATAGATATGCAATTGGGTATCATTTCGATGGTAAGAAAGATAAATATACGGTTCTGTTCAGTAAATATGAGGATGGGAGTTTTGGCCCAATGAAAGTAGCTCATGAGTTTGACTATGTGGAAGTAGGAAGGAATGTGGGGGAGCATGGAGCGATGCTTTCCAGTAAGAGAAGAAACAATGCTGTGCTTATAAATACAAGTCAGCAAAATATTGCTTATATCAAGACCCTACCTCCGACTTCGAGAAAGGCATTGGAAAAGATAGAAATAGCCCTTTTTGATAATCAGTTTAATTTATTGTGGAATAAAACATTGAAGTTATCTTACAGACACGACAGGTTTTCAATTATCAGTTACGCGGTAAATGATGAAGGTAAGGTACTAATACTTGGACGTGCATATAATAAGAAAAAAGGGTCCAGTCCATTTGTGATTTTTTGTATCGGTGATGATATTACAATTGAA
>JBCDGZ010000059.1:0-43038 GCA_038750655.1 Bacteroidota bacterium
AGTGGACTCAGGCACTTTTCAACTATATATCATCTTCCCTGCCTCAGCTCAAGCAGTGTCTCTTGATAAGGGACATGCAGTTTTTTCTTACTGAAATCCCACTTTTGTAGTATTGTCAGTGCCCTCTGCGAGAGAGCTACCGTGTACACACATTTCCTTTTCGTACAAAAGGCAGCTCTTTTTTAGTCCGAGCAGTGTCTCCCGGCTAGGGGACAAAGCGATTTTGCCAGCAACTGTCACCTTTAAACAAAAGTCTTGTCTTTAGAGAAAAAAAGTTACCATGCGAATTACTTTCAGCATTCTGGCAATGCTACTCCTCCTACTCCCTGCCTGCACCAACGAAACGAAAAACGAATCCATCAACGGCACCTGGGCCTCTATAGGGTCCGGTTGGTTTTTGGAAATACAAGACAGCAGCCGTTATACCTTTTACGATCATATCCCCATTTCCTGTCTTCCCAATCGTCAAGGTCCATTGACTGAAATCATTGAATCTTTACACCTCCAAACGGATACCCTTTCCCTACTCAAGGGGGTCATCACTTATCAATTTATCAGAGCCAAGGTCTTACCCAAAAACTGTACAACACCATTGGACGCACAAAAAGCTACCGATCCTTTGTACAACTTTGAAGTTTTTGCTGAAACGGTCAAAGAGCATTACGCCTTTATGCCGCTCAATCGCATCAATTGGGACAGTCTTTACCAACAACAAAAAGCGAAGGTCGCTAAAAGCCCGACAGAAGCTCAGCTGTATTCGGTGCTGGAAGAAACATTGGAAAAACTTAACGACAACCATGCTTATCTGGAAGCTACCGAAGCGGTCTATGAAGCGGCAGAACAGCTAGCCAAAGAGAGAAATGAAGAGGAGATGGAGGAGGAAGAAAGCTTACCAGAGTTGGGGGACTTTCAGGTGGCCGATCAAGTTGCGGAGCATTACCTGCAAGAGGAAATGACCAAAGATTCTTGGTTGATGAAATGGGGGAAATTGACCGATAAAATCGGCTATGTGCAGATCAAATCCATGTGGCTCTATGCAGATATGAAGCTCTCCAAAAGTCGAATGGAAGAGATTGGATTTCTGGATGCCTATGTCGAAGCTTTTCATAAAATGTACGAAGGGGATTACATCAATAAAGAGGTGGAGGGGGTTCACAAAATTATGGATCAGGTGATGAGCGACCTCTCGGATACGAAAGCGATGGTACTGGATGTGCGGTTCAATGGAGGGGGACAGGATGCGGTGAGTTTCGAAATTTTGCGTCGATTTATTCCCCAAAAATTACAAGTTGCTACCCAGCAGCTGAGATATGGGGATCAACGTACCTCTGTACTGCCGTTGTATATCGAAGGAGCTAAAGATGCTTATACAAAACCTGTTTTCCTCCTTACTTCTGCACAAACGGGAAGTGCAGCCGAAGCCTTTTCCATTGCCTCAATGGCCATGAATAATGCCAAAAGGATCGGTTCACCAAGCGCCGGAGCCATGTCCACCGCATTGGAAAAAACACTGCCCAACGGCTGGGCTTTTGCTATTTCCAATGAAATTTATATGGATAATCAAGGCCAATTTTATGAGAACAAAGGCATCCCTGTAGACTACGACCTAGAGTACACCAGAGATCGACAATCCTTCTTCCGAGCGATTGTTAATGATTTAGAAAAAGACAAACAGGCGGTCTTAAAAGCTGTTGCGACTTTGCAAGGAAAATAAAACGATCTATTTCAAGATCGTTATATCTCCTTTAAATATTTTACTACTGGCAATGTCCAAGCGAAGTATATAATAGTAGGTGGCATGCGGAAGTGGATTCCCGTTGTTGTCTTGCCCCTCCCAATCGTTCTGGTAGTCTCGAACTCGGAAAACGATGTCTCCCCAGCGATTGAAGATGACCAACTCGCTGTCCGGAAAGCCAAATGGATTTTCTAGAATGTCAGGGATGATCAAAGCATCATTAATGCCATCACCATTGGGAGAAATCCCGTTGGCAATATATACGCTTGTATCGATATTCGGATTGATTTGAAAGAACACATTTACCGTCGCTGTATCGCAATAGTCAATACAGGCTGTATTGCAGATTTCGTAGCTGAATTCGGTCTCTCCGGTTGTCTCTAATGGATAGAAAAAAGTAACGGTTCCATCGTCATTATTCGCCACCGATCCAGTATCTGGTGTGCTGATCAGACTGACCTGCCAACTGCTTACAGCGACTAGGCTGTCATTATTCACCAAATTAAAAATCGTACTGTTCTGCCCGAAAAGCGCCACCACATCATCGTCCTGAGCGCCGGGTGTAGACTCGATGAATAGGCTAAGGGTATCGCTGTCGTAGTCAGGGCACTCATCGGAGGAAAGGGTCCAGATGAACTGATTCAGGCCAGGAGCCAGGTTGCTTACCACCGTCGTATCCGCCAGTGGATCATCGATCAAAGCATCGGTGTCGCTGATCCATTCGCCTACGACATTCGCAGGCAGTAGCGCCTGTAGCATCCCCTCGTTAATACAAGAAGATTGCATCTCGCCAACCTCTGCCGCCTCTAAAAACAAAGCCTCTTCAACAATGACTTCAGAGTTTACCGTACAGCCATTAGTCGGATCAGTAATCTGCAAAATATAGGTCCCCGCCTGTCCGACCTGCACCGCTGCACTATCCGCACCAGCCAATACCAAGCCATCGCTGGTCACCCAATTGTATTCAAATTCATCGCTCAGTATGCCCGTTGCGGCGATCGAAACCGCCAGCTCTGCACAGTCAACCTCGGGCGCACCGGCCTCCGCCAGCGGAAAAACCGTCTCATCCTCCACCAGCACCTCCGCCGTCGCCGTACAACCATTATCAGTATTGGTTACTGTCAACAAATACAGCCCGGCATTGTCTACCTGGGCTAAGCTCGAATCGGCACCGCTGACAATATTCCCCCCCTGCGTCGTCCATCCGTAGCTGATGTCATCTCCTGTGCTAGAACCCGTCGTATTCAATTCTACTTCCAGCATCTGACAAGTGATATTGCTATTCACTGCCGCCTCGGCAACCGGCGCAATCGTATCCAGAAAAACCGTAACCATATCTCTCTGAATACACCCATTGGATGTATTGGTAATAATCAAAGTATAAGTCCCCAATCCGTCCACCATAGGCAACAGCGTATTATCGCCGGAGAGAATATTACCGTCGTTGGTGGTCCAGCGATAAATAAATTCGCTGCCCATCGAAGAGGCCTGCCCGTTCAAGGTGGCTACCGAATCTGCGCAGTTGATCGACTGGTCCTCCCCCGCTTCTACCGTCGGGAAATTAAAATCATTGGTCAACGTAAAGCTCTCGGTCACCGACTGCTGCGGCGTACCAGAATCAACAATTGTCACACGGTAAATGCCATCCAAAAGATTGCTGATTACCGGATCGCTAGAGATGAAATTACTGGGACCTCTCCAATTGTAGATGAAAGGGGCAACACCGCCTTCCAGGGTCACGCTAATTTCGCTATTGGTGGGATCAGAGCAAGTGGCCAGGATGATTTCTGAATCTACAATTTGTAGTTGGTTGGATACACAAAAAATGCCGTTCATCGGATTCAGCCCGATATTGCCTCCATTGGAAGACAGATCAGAAATGTCCATCGCCAGCGGAATATTGGTAAACTCAACATCCGAACATTGCCCCTGAATACCCACCGCCGTAAAGCAAAGCGAAAACAGCACCAGGCTATCGGGTACGCTGATCCCCGCACCGAGCGGGTCGAACCAAATGATAGGCAGCTGCCCGTTAGCGATCAAGTTGAGGTTGGCTTCGAAGGTCTCTGGAACTGGGATGTTGATGTTGTTGATCGAATCCAGACGGATGATGTTGGGGTTCCAGCCCATCGAAAATTGCATATTGGTAATATTGACGAAATCTTCTGCAAAGACATCGACACAAACCGCCTCATTGGGAACGGCAGAGGCGTTGGTAACCGTGAAAGTAACTTGTGCATTCGCAAAAAGGAGGGTGAATAGGAAAAACAGGCTTAGGGTGAATTTCTTAGTGTTCATGTTTCTCGGAATTGGAATTTTTAAATAGGATCAAATGCTTAGTTGGGGGATTTATTCTCCAATCGAATAGGAGATATTAATTTCGTGTGTACCCCCTACATTCGGGCCGAAGGACTGGAAGGAGTAATCAAATCCGTAGCCGATTTTGAAGGTGTTGTCAAACCCGGCATTTTCACCAATGATGAAGCCGGCTTCGAGATGCGCATTACCGCCCGTTGAAGCGCCAGTACCAATCCAAAAGTTGCTGACCATTTGATAACGGATGTTAAAGTCAACGCTGACCGGCGCGTTCTGTACATACCGAATCCAGACCGAGGGTTCGATAAAAGTATCGTCGCTGAAGTATTTGTACAAGCCCAGCAGGCCGTAGTAGTGCTGTACACGTTTGGTAGAAAATTCACCATCTTCATCCTCAAAATCTAGGTTGAGGCCAAAGACTTGCGGTACCGAAATCCCACCGTATACTCGGCTCTCATCAAGGAAGCCACTTTCGATTAACTTGTAGTAATAAATTCCGAATCCAACGTCGGGAAAAATCTGAGAGAGGTCATTACCAGAGATGTTGTCATTGGTTTCGCGCAGGCGAATTTCGGAGGTATTAACCCGGTACTGAACCATCCCGAAGGTGAGGGCCATGGACAATCCGCTGTAGTAGGCATCGTCGCTAATTAGGCCCCCTACCCGACCGTAGAGGCCGGTGAAGCCGGTGGGACCTGTTTGATCATTAATGAGGTAGCCACCGGCCAGCAGGCCAATAGATTCTCCATCGGCGAAGAGGTATTCGCCACGTAAGGTTTGAGTAGTTGGGGCATTACTAATGCCCTCCCATTGCACCCGATAAGAAGCACCAAAAGACAGCGGATTATCATACAGGAAGTAGTCATGGCTGACAGCTGCAGGATTGATAATCGAAGCGTTTTCGCGATATTGAGTGAAGAGGGGAAGTTGTTGCGCAGAAATGCTTTGCAACATCGTAATAGAGATTACGAGGAGTAATAATCTTTTCATGGGACTGAGATTTATGGGATGTAAAGTTACTCAATTTTTACACAGAATTAAAAAAGTCCCCTACCAAAATCATATTGACAGGGGACGGTATCAAAAACTGTTTAAAGATCGCTCCAACAGTTTTTGAGTTACAATAACCAAATTTAACCAATCATGATTTCTTAACGATTGCCTTTTCTTCATTCCATAACCAACCCTCCCCGCAACGCGGCAGTTGGGGGCAGGAGAAGCTTCACTTTTGGACAATAGCTAGAACAGCCGTTGCCAGGTGGCAAAAGAGAAAAACGCTTTGGAATGAAGAAGAAGATAATCGGATGTATGAGGACTAGGAGACAACCCGTCAAACAGGTATTCACCTCATTTCTTTTCTCCTTATAGATTAATTCAGCATTAAATAATTACAATTCAAAGATACGATAAATTCACCTTTGATGAATACCCCAAAGGTGGTAAATATCTTATGAGAAATTGCTGTGTAGTGTGCCTTTGAAGGAGGGATAAAAAAACAGGACGCCTGCCAATTAGGCAAACGTCCTGTGTTATTAAACAATTGATTAACAATTGTTTATATGGAGTTATTTCACTTTCAACATTTTCAAGGTACGACTGTCAGTTGCCGTCTGCAATTGGTAGTAGAATACCCCGCCACCAGGCAGTTCGTTGGCCTCTACCGTCAGCATATGATGACCTGCATCGTAGTTGGACACCACGCGCTTCACCTCCCGGCCTGCGACATCGTAGACACTAAATACCGCCTGCGTTGCCTCCGGCAAATAGAAGCTCACCAGCGTCTGCTCGCGGAATGGGTTAGGCTGGTTTTGCAGCAGCTCGAAGCTCATAGAAGTCGTCTGCCCAACTTCGAAATCCAGTGCCACACCCCAACGCTCTAGTGCATCTTGTTCGCCAGCGAGGTAGGCTTCAGCGGCTGTATAATCATCGCTCAAGCTGATGACTTCTGACCAGCGCACGTCCTGCTTCGCACGGAAGCGGATTTCGAATAGATCACCGCTTTCTGAAATTGCTTCAGGATCATTCCAGCTCGTGGTCAGCACTCCTCTATCGAGTAAAGCCTTACCGAAGTTAGCAGCATTCAGCCCTGGCAGTTGAGCGGCATTGGTCTCGACAAATTCCAGCGCCTCAGTATCGAATTGCAGTGCAAACTGATAACCCAACACGGATTGGAAGTCATCGGCGCGGAAAGTCAGGCTGTATTCTTCACCAGCCTTCAGCTGCTTGTCTTTCAATTGGAAAGTCAGGTTCTCGCTGCTTCTATCTTCACTAGAAACTAGATCTGTACTAGCCGAGCAATTGACATCTCCAGTCTTGATCGCTACAAAATCTGCCTCTACCATTCCTTCTAGTCCATTAATGCTATAAACTTCAGGGAAGGTAGACAAGAATGGATTCGTAGGATCTTCGAAGTTATACTCCTGTGGGACAAAGCGCCAAGAAGTATTGCTCTCAAATTCTGTGTCGATGTAAAGAATTAACTTCCGAATTTCAACCATATCAAAGGTCGTTACAGAACCAGAGTTATTGGCATCCGCAGCGATGATCTTGTATGGAGAATTCAATGCTTCTACACCGAGAATATGTTTACTGATCAACACCAAGTCAAAGGTCGTCACCCCGTTGAGTGGGTTGATATTCTTATCTGGATTGATAATGTAGTTTTGATTTTCTTGAAGGCTGAAGAAATTAAAAGAGCCGCCGCTATTTGTCATTTGCGAACCTGTCATAAATCCTTCCAGACCAACATTGACATTGGCAATACCAATTCCTTCCTCGTTGCGAATTTCACCAGTTACACTCACCGTCTGACCATCACAGTTGTTCAACACCACACCAACTAAGCAAGAGGAGTAGTTGCCGGCCTCGTCGAAAACGAAGACGGTGAAGCTGAGGTTTTGGCCGGCGTCGGCACAAGTCAGGCGGATGCTGCGATCATTAGGATCAGTAGAGAAGGCGAAGACCAAGTCGGCCTGCTCCGTACAATTATCAAAGCTCCCCAGATCGAAATCAGAAGCCCAGATGTCCACAAATCCTCCCGCAGTATCGGGCATTGGAATCGTAGAAATTCCTACCTCACAGTAGGCCGTTGGCGGCTTGCAATCTTCAATCGTAAAGAGGTATTCACAAACGCTGGTGTTTCCACAACCATCCTCTGCTCCCCAAAGAATACGGTGCGTACCGACGGGATAAGTTCCATCAGCATTGGCATCCTCTGCCGCAAAGGTGCGTACGGGCAAGAAGTTAGGATTAGGGAATGGATAAACGTTGCCGTAGTTGTCAGAGTATCCCAAAATATCGTATTGGCCATCATTGAAGGCATCCAATTTGAAATCAATGCGCAGGTCTTCCAGCATGCTACAATCATCGCTGATCTCTGGACGGAGTTCGATGATGCCTACACACTGAGCAGCGATATAATTTGGATCAAGTGGATCGGTGATGGAGCTATTGGGATCACCGAAGCCACAGAAGGTCTTGTCGGTGCAATCGGCAAAATCAGGGCCATTATTATTAACCAGCTTGATGACTTGCTGCCAATCCCATTGCCACTCACCAGTGTACGTACCGTTCTGGAATTCCTCGAAGAGGCACCAGTCGACCACTCGCCAGTTGCGGAAGATTTTGACACAAGAGCTGTCTATGAAAATGAAAGGCTCATCTTCGAAAGTAGCGGCAATCATGCTACAATTATCATCGTCGAAACGAGGACGACGATCTTCTTCGAATTGTACCGCCAAGTTTTCTGGCAAGAAGGTCTCTGTACCTGGACCCTGGCAAGTGGTTACTTCTACATCGCAAGGCCACTCGATGAGTTTAATGCGATTTTGCAAGCCTTGACCGGGGATATTAACCAAGTCACATTCGCCAACATCTTTTGGCGTGAAGCGCCAGCAGGCAGTTGGTACGTAGAACTCCTTACAGTCGATAATGGTAATGGTCTGTGTGGCCAGGTTACTCCAGTTGCCGGATCCGTCGGAGGAGCGCCAGCGGCGGATGATGGTTCCTTTACCACAAGTCAGATTCGAAATAATCTGCTGATCAATCATTTGATCACAATTGCTCAGCGAATATCCGTCTTTGCCCCAGTATATATCGTATTGATCATCATAACAAGGATCGTCGAAGATATTTGGTGGTGCAAATTCACTAAAGCGAGGATGAGCAGGGCAAACGCGATCACGAATAATGATGGAATCACGATCTACCGCATTGGGAACATTAGGAACAACTTCTCCAAAAACATCATCCAATTCAGTGGTAAAATCATTAGGATTGTCTGGATCGAAAGGGAACCAGAAATCACAAGTCACGGTAATATCTGCTGGTGGGAAAACTCTTGGTGCCTGCTTATCCTGTACCGTAACTTCTACCATACAATCGTTGAAGCGGCCATACAGGGCTCCACCCGGCATCATCTCCTCTGGCAATACGCCAGCGTAATCCGCAGGATCTTCGCCCGGAGGAACCAGGTTCGGGAAGACCTGACCAAAGGTAAATGGCGTTGGGTCAACATCAAAGACCCGGAAAACCACCATGATTGGCCCATCGTTGATGTCCGCACAGCAGAATTTCACGTAGTCATCAAAATAAGATTGGTTGCCCTGATACCAAGGAGGGAAGACCCGTAGGTCATCATCGCCATTGGCGCCATCGCAATCGATAGAACTCCAATCGCCCTCGCGAACCGTCTCGCCATTCTTGTTATTGCCATTAGAGTTGAATTCATCCATCCGAATGGCCTTAAACCATACTTCGTTGGAACAATTATCGTGTGAGCCATCATCGAAAGTGCTGGCAAATATTTTTGTTAAACCAATATTGGAAGCATCAATGCCCCCAGTTGTCGTCAAGCTAACGACGGTCTGTGCATCACAAACTGCGGCCGGCGGAACATCGTCGATTACCGTTAATTCGATGGTCTCTACAGTCGTTGACCCGCAGCAATCGGAAGCCGTATAAGTTACCATGTGAGTACCTAAAGGCAAGTCCCTGATGATGAACTGATCCGCAGAAAGCTGCTCTACCGTTCCAGCAGAGCTGCTGATGCTATAATCCAGTGGCCCAGAAGAGCAAGCATCGGTGAGGAAAGGACGAGTCGCATACCAGTCAGCCTCACAGCGCCAAACATCCGTACTGATCGTAAGATCGCTGATGCCATTGATGACCGGGCCATCTTCGTCCTCCACTTTAATCACTTGGTTGTGAAAGGTCACTTGACCAGTACACCAATCCTGGATCGTCCAGCGGCGAATGATCTGGTAGCAAGACTCGCTAGCGCCAGTGGTACAAGTGTTGATGCGAGTATCGGAAAAAGTATAGTTGATGTCTCCACACTCCACCCCGCTGGGGAAGCCCGTACCGAACCACTTCACTTGTGGACAACCGGGATACAGCTCATCGGCAGGATCGGGATTACCGGCGAAGGGGTGGCCTGCAGGCAGGGTGTTCCAACCTAGCGGAGAAGGACCGCAGCTGCTGGTATTTTGTAAATCTTCGCGCTCATCGCATTTCAGCGAAGGCTCATCGTTGTTATCATAATCAGGTGGTGTAACCAAATTCGCCAGGGTAGCCCGCTGGAGGTTGATGGTTTCGGAGCAGCTAGTGCTGTTGCCGGAAGCATCGACGGCCGTCCAGGTACGGGTGATGACGTTATTGATGGGTTGGCAAGCGCGGGGGCTTTCCACATCGCTGTAGGTCAGCGTCACCGGGCCACAAGGGTCGAAGCCATTGACCGTCCAGGGACCAACATAGTTAGGATCGTAAGAACCGGAGTTAGGGTCTGGGCTGAGGGTCACGCCAGTAGGCAGTGGGAAGCCTGGGGAGGCCGTCAGCGAAGGAGCGAGATTGGCCGTACAGGGAATAGTATATTGGGTACAAAGCAGATCAGGAATCAATTTGTCCTCAACCAATATGCTGCCCCAGCAGTTGTTGCCATTGCGAGGGTCCGTAACTTGAACCATCAAGGTTTGGCCAATATTAGCGCCCGTTACGGTATTTCCAATATTATTACCGCTGAGATCGGTAATGGTCACCGTATAATTATCGTAGCAGCCATAGCTATTGCCTTCGAGAATCATATCAGCCGATACGACAGCCATGCAGTTTTCGTCGAGTGAAACCTGCACCGTACCATTATTACATCCCAAAGAGCCACTACTCACCGGAAATTCGTTTACCGTGATACTAAAAGAGCAAATAGACGAGTTGCCATCAAAATCAGTAGCCTGAAACTGATAGTCCGTCGTCGTATTGTGTTGCAGAGGTGTACCACTAGGCGGCCCCGCCAATTGTACGATGGTTGGATTCGGATCCGTGGCATCCGTAGCAGTAATGGTAAAGTTGAAGATGAATTCACAATCTCCGGGGTCCAGCGTAATGGATTGTGACGCTGGGCAGTTGAGTACCGGGGCTTGAGCCTGAGCACTAAATGCCATTAAAGACAGAATAGAAAAAAGGGATAACTTTCCGAATGATCGTTTTCCAAAAAGCCAGTGTTTCTGGATAAAAGCGTAGAGTTTGTTCATGAGATTTACAATTTTTATCACCCAAATGCTAGTAGAAATGTGAATAGTTGAGATACCGAGCACCTGGCACACAATCGGCCTGCCATCTCCAGCAGGAATACCGGTTAAAGGAATTTTTTAATTGAATCGGTTGGGATAGATTTGGATTTGCGATGAGAGCCAATCATTATTTTGAAACCAAAGTACAGATTTGTGACAGCCCTCAATTGATCGCAATACAAAGATAAGTAGATTTGTTCTAAAGTGCCTACCCCAAAAGGGGTATTTAGGTGTTAAAAAATAGGCTCCCCAGACACTGAGGAGCCCAAATTTAAGGGTAATAATCTTTATAATTCATGATGATTATAAAGTGTACGAAAATTGAGCAGATAATAGCTTTATACTTTGGTCCATTCGATGATCTTTTTTACCGCTTTTAGGCTGATAATTATTTAAAAATAGGCCCTGTAAGGCAATTTTGCTGCACTAGTCTCTCTTATGTTCTAGCCTACCCAAAGCGCCTTCACCCTCACTAAAAACCGCCTCCCTATTAACCGTAAATTTGGGTAAAAGTCGCTGTGCAGACAATCCGCTGCCGCCGAAATGTAGCTCCAAGGCGTGTAGCAAAATAGAATTGGCCGCTCCCAGGCAGGCTTCTGCCGCCAACGATGAGACAAAGTGTAATATCTGTGACAGCGGTTGAGCACACTTGCTACGCAGTCGAAGGTAGAATGATGGAGCTTCTGGCTGCGGGGGGATGGTGTCGCGGCAATGCGTAAAGCTCGGAGCGTTCATAGAGAACTGCCTGGATTCGAAGAACTGAAAAAGCAGCCCCTTGTCCAATCGGGAGGTTCCCAAATTCTCCGCAGTCATAGCGGGTAGCATCACAGGAGCGACTTCCCGAGTGCTAATGACATCCAACGGAGAGCTAAGGGCCAATTGATAACCAAGGGGCTGTTCGAAATAGTGGGTATAGAGAATTATAGTTGTTGTGTTGTTGGCACGCGGCCACTGGTCCTCAATAATGATGGACGGTGGCTGCGAAGCACAACTTATATCCGAATACTGGACAAATACAGAACGGCCAAAAGCGGGAAAGCTTGTGATAGTGAGACCGCCGAACAAGAGCCACCAATGCAGCCCCCGCCTGCTTTGAAACAAGGTATATTTATTCATGGGATCGATTTTCCTGCTTTGTATGACTACCCTTATTTATTCGTCCTACTCAACGGATAAATTATAGTAGGTATTCGAGGAGCAACTGGTCACTCCAAGTAATAAACTTTTGTAAAATGTGCAATCAGGAAAATATTTGTGCAATCAGGTAAGAAGTAAAAGTTTTCTTAGCTTTCAACAAAAGTACTATAATTTGCGGAGATTACTATACCCTGAATCAGGTATTTTGGATGCCTTTGACGTTTGGGGTGGACGGGTTGCGTGGCATCGCCATCCCTTCGGGGCCTTTGGCGCTGGGGTGGACGGTGGACGGTGGACGGTGGACGGTGGGCGGTGGGCGGTGGACGGTGGGCGGTGGGCGGTGGACGGTGGACGGTGGGCGGTGGACGGTGGACGGTGGACGGTGGGCGGTGGACGGTGGACGGTGGACGGTGGGCGGTGGGCGGTGGACGGTGGACGGTGGACGGTAGTTAGCGAACGTAGTGAGACGAAAGAAACGTGCGGAGCTGCGTCTCTTCACGAACCACTACACAGGGCCGTCAACCGTCGACCGTCAACCAAACTGCCCCTGGCAGTCAACCGTCCACCGCCAGCATCAAAGGTGCCGAAGGCCCTCGGCAGCCACTCCAAGAGCATCGCCGCCGAAGGCCCTCCGCTAGCCTGCTAATCAACCAAAACCATACGCTGCTTCGCTTGCAGCTCCGCCATGTTCAGCTGATAATAGTACAACCCCGCTGCGCCCAGGTCGCCACGCTGCAACCAGAACTCATTATACCCGGCCGCAAAAGTATCCTCGCGTTGGTAGACCAAGCGGCCCAGGGCGTCGAAGACCTGTAGGGTGGCCGCGCCGGCCTCCGGCAGCGTAAAGCTGATCAGCGTTTGCTGGCGGAAGGGGTTGGGGCGGTTGGCCATCAGCTCGAAAGCAGTGGTTGGAGCGGGTGGAGGAGGGCTAAAGTGCAGCTCGACAGGGTGGGTACTGACCTGCCCGCTCGACAGCTCGGAGTAGGCTTCAGCGCTGAGGCTCTCGGTGCTGAGGGTGAAGAGACTGGATAAATGAGTATCCTTTAAGGCCCTGAAATGCAGGGTGAAGACCGACTCTCCGTCGATGGAGGCAGAGTGGGCGGTGCTCCAGCTGGCCAGCAATTCGCCCTGATCGAGGCGATCGAGGTTGAAGTTGTGGAGGTTGAGGTCGGGGAGGGCCGCAGGCACTACGCGGTCGATGTTGATCGCGGAAGGATCGAAGCGAAGAGCGAGCTGAAGGCCCAAGGCTTGCTCTAACTCCTGTGCAGAGAACGTGATGGCGTAGTCCTGGCCAGCCACTAAGGGTTGATCCTCCGCTTGTAGGCGCAGAGGCTGCCCCATTTGCCGGTCTTCTATGACCTCACTCGTCAATCCACTTAAGACAGCGGTACCATTTAAATCCCCCACTTTAACCCCAATGAAACACAGGTTTTCGGCCAATGAAAAGCTGTCAATGGTGTAAGAGTCGGGGATAGGGCCAGCAAATGGATTGGTGGGGTTGCCATTAAAGTCGTACTCTTCTGGAATGAACCGCCAAGAGTCATTGTTCGTAAAATCGGTGATTTGGAATAAGATGAGCTGGCGCAGCTGTACCAGATCGAAGACGGTAATGGTGCTGCTCCTGTTCACATCTGCTGCGATCATGCGGTAAGGAGAATTCAAGGGCTCAATCCCTAAAATATGACGAGCGAGCAGCACAAGGTCAAAAGTCGATACGCCGTTTACAGGGTTGATGTCTTTTACTGGGCGGATGTCGTAAGGGCCAGGAATGGAGACCACGCTGTCCAGCAAATTCAGAAAGTTGTAATTAAGACCAGACGGAGCCGCAGGAAATACTTGGCTCTGGCCATTGGCTCCAGTAACTTCAATAGAAAAACCGCCGATGGCCTCCCCCCTTTCATTTTTGGCAACAATATCGGCAAGAACATTTGGACAATCCACCATCAGGCTAACGATACAGGTGGAAAAATTGCCCGCATCGTCCCAAACATAAATAGTATAGTTTTGAACTTGATTGTGATCAGCACAGCTGACATCGACGGAAATATCATTGGGATCGGTAGAAAAAGAGAAACCCAGTTGACCATTCGCCACACAATTATCCGTACTACCCAGATCAAAATCCGAAGCAAAGACGGTTATGATTTGCCCGCTATCCAAGGGAACAATAGATACCCCGATTTCACAATAAGGTACGGGTACTTCGCAATCTTCAACGATAAAAGTGTAATCACAGCTGGTCGTATTGCCGCAATCATCCGTCGCATTCCAGTAAATGCGATGAGTGCCGACAGGATAGCTGGCGGTAGCTGTAGGGCTGCTCGCAGAGAAGGCCGTTACGGGTAAGCCATTGGGGTTGGGAAAAGGATAGGTACTGCCTTGATTATCGCTGTAGCCCAGTAAATCGTCGGAATTATCATCATCCAAATCGATTTTATAATCAATCGCTAGGCCGTTAGCGGGCAAGCAATCAGAGTTGATAATGGGCACCAGATCGACGATGGCATCGCACTGCCCAGTGGTATTGCAGGCACTCACCGTGTTGCAATTATCGAATGTTGGCCCCATCAGGTCCCACTCGTGGGCAGATGAAAGCACTGGGGCGATCAATAAGAAGAATAGGATGCAAAAGAGCAGTGCTCTTTTGCCATTGGTTTGCTTTGAATGTTGGAGAAAGTTTTCCATGGGAAAAAGTTTAAGCTTTAATTAATTGGATAATTCTGGCGGGAATTATTCCAAAGCGGGATGTACTTTTTCCTCAGAATATTTCTTTAACTACTCTAAAGGTAGCTAATTTATACTTAAGCAAACTACCAAAAGTTTGCCGAATTTCATTAGTTAACAACCATGTGCTTTCCAACTCGCTGGCCTGCGGCCTCTAAGGTATAATAATACACCCCAGCACCGCCCAAGTCAGCAGCGTTCAGCTCCACCTCGTGATACCCCTGGTCATAACTGCCCTTGCGCTCTACCAGCAAACGCCCCAATGTATCGTAAACTTTTAGGCTCGTCGCCCCGGCCTCCGGCAGCGTAAAGCCTATCGTCGTCGTCTGACGGAAGGGATTCGGGCGATTGGCCTGTAAGCCGAAAGCAGTAAACGCCGTAGGCGCAGCAGGGTCAAAGCGCAGTTCAATATCGTGGATGCCAATGTCGGCAGGATCGGTTGCATCGCTGTAGGCCTCGGCCTGGAGGTAGTCGGTGCTGAGGGCCAGCAGCTCAGAAAGCTGCCCGTCGCGCAGTGCGCGCAGGCGCAGCGTAAACAGCGGCGTCTCTTCCATCGCCACAGCTTGGGCCTGACTCCAACTGGCCAGCAGCACGCCTCGATCGAGGAATTGCAGGCCAAAGTTATCGCGATTCCAGGCGGTTTGCCGCGGCTCTACTGCTTCGAAGGCCAAGGCCTGCGGGTCGAAGGAAAGAGCAAACTGACTACCGAGGGCCGCCGCCATATCATCACCGTAGAAGGTGATGTCGTAGCTTTGGCCGGCTTTTAGTGCTCGGTCGGGGCTGTGCAGCAACAGCGGCTGACTACGATAGCGATCTTCGGTATTTTGTGAACTGAAGTTCTCTACATCAGCACTGCAATTGACATCGCCCATTTTTATCCCCACAAAATCGATAACACTCTGCTGCGTCAGCGAATCCAGGGTGATCTCCTCCGGAAAAGCTTCCAAGAAAGGATTGCTGGGATCGGGGAAGACGTAGTTGGCATCCACAAAACGCCAGGACTCGACATCGCCAAAATCGGTATTGATGTACAGGATGACTTGGCGCAAGCGCACCAGATCGAAGGTCGTAATGGTATTAGAGCCGTTCAAATCGGCAGCAATGATTTTGTAGGGTGAACTCAAGGCCTCAACGCCCAAGATATGCTTGGCAATCAGCACCATATCAAAGGTCGTTACGCCGTTGAGCGGATTGATATTTTTAGAGGGACGAATCGTGTAGGGTCCGTCGAAGGTGATGCCAGGAAATCCAAACAGCTGGCCGGTATTCGGATTGAGGGAGAGGATGGCCTCATCGCCATCCGCATTGCTTACTCGCACGCTAACGCCTCCGATACCTTGGCCTTCTTCGTTCTCAAAATTAGCTGAAATATTAAAGCTATTGCCAGTAGAATCACAGTTCAAGATGACCCCAACCAAACAGCTGGAATAATTGTCTGCCTCATCCCAAACAAAAACGGTAAAACTCAAGGTAGAATCAGCGTCTGCGCAGGTCAGCCTACGGCTGCGATCAGCGCGATCGGTAGAAAAGGAAAAATCCAGGTCCTCGGCAGCCGTACAGTTGTCAACGCTTCCCAGATCGAAATCAGAGGCCCAGATGTCCACAAATCCTCCTGCGCTATTGGGCATAGGGATGGTCGAAATCCCTACTTCACAATAGGCCGTCGGTGGCTTACAATCTTCGATGGTGAAGTCGTAGCCGCAGATCGCGGCGTTGCCACAGCCATCTTCGGCTCCCCAGAGGATACGATGCGTACCGACCGGATAGAGGCCATCGGCCTGAGGGTTGGTGGCATCGAAAGTCGCTACGGGCAGATTGTTGGGGTTGGGGAAAGGATAAATGTTGCCCTGATTGTCGCTGTAGCCCAATAAATCTAGGTTGCCATCGTCAAAAAGGTCAATTTTATAATCAATGCGCAAGTCTGCATTCAAGGTACAATCATCGCTAATTTGTGGGCGCAGCTCAATGACGCCAGTGCAATCGTTGTCAGAATTTGGGTCGCCGAAGCCGCAGAAGGTCTGGTCTTCGCAGTTGGCAAAATCAGGAGCGTCTAGGTTAGACAGTTTGATAACTTGGGTAAAGGTCCACTCAAAAGGTCCATTATAAAGGCCATTCATTTGATCATGGAACAAACACCAATCGATGAGTTTCCAAGTACGGAATACTTTTACACAAACGCTATCTACTGCCGGAAAAACCTGATCGGTATAGCTCGTAGCAAGCAAGGAGCAGCGATCGTCATCAACGCGCGGGCGGCGGTCCTGCTCGGAAGTAACGGGCAGGTTTTCGGGCAAAAACAAGTCGTTGCCCTGCTGCTGGCAAGTCGTAATGTCCACATTACAGGGCCATTCTACCAGCTTGGTGCGGTACTGCTGACTGCCGCCGATGTTAACCAAGTCACAGCTGCCTACATCGTTGGCGGTGAAGCGCCAGCAGACGGTAGGGACATAAAACTCTTTGCAATCGATGATATGAATGGTCTGCGAAGTGATGACTGGCCCGCTAGGGTGCTGCCGCCATTCGCGAATGATTTTACCCCGGCTGCAATTGAGCTGAGGAACGATATTTTGTTGCAGCGGAATTGTTCCGTGTCCCAACACATAACCATCGTAGCCCCAGAAAATGCGATAGCTATCGTCATAACAGGGATCGGTGAAGATACTAGAAGGCGCAAATTCACTAAAGCGCGGATGAGCCGGACATACCCGATCGACGATATTGATCGAATCACGACCGCCGGTAGTTCCTACCCGCACTCTACCAAAAATGGCGTTGAAGTCGTTGACGTATTGGTTAGGATCATTTGGATTGAAAGGAAAGGTAAAATCGCAACTGACCGTAATGTCCGGCAGAGGCTGTATAATGGCAAAATCGGCCTTCTCGGCTCTTGCGGAAGAAAGAAACAACAACAAAAAGAAGAGAGGGGTTGCACTGCGCAACAACGGAGAAATGATATTCTGTAAGCGATCTAGGTGTACAGATTCTTTCATGAGATTACAGTTTTATAGCCGTACAAATGAGCTATTTGTATCCAAATATATTTTTCAAAGGGAAAACGGTTAAAGGGATGGAGTTCTAAGTATGAAATAGTTAGTGCAATTGTCGAGAAAAGGCGGGAAATCCGACATTGTCCAACAAATTTAAAGGAATTATTTGAAAAAAAAAAGCGGGAAAGTGATTTTCCCGCCGTAAAAGAGAGGTTGGTTATAAGGTTTAGTTGGCTTAGATAGACTTCATTTCTACCCTGCGTTTTGGATAAGCGACGGCAATTCCGGCTTCGCCTAATGCCTTTTTGACATTGCGATAGGTACCGAAATACACCTCCCAGTAATCTTCAGGGGTGGCATAGGGGCGGACCGCCAGCAGGATATTGTTTTCCCCAAATTTTTCAATTTCTATCGTCGGCTCATCCGGAAGAATGCGGTCCGTTTCCAGAACGGCCTTTTCAATGATGGCACGAACTTTCTCAAAATCCTCCTCATAGGGCATGGCTACATTGAGGTCGACCCGCAGTTTGCCCTCGGTAGACAGGTTGGTCATAATGCCGCTCGTGGCAATTCCGTTGGGAATAATCACCCTCTTATTATCCAGTGAGGTGATGATGGTATTAAAGACCTGAATTTCGTTAACGTGACCAACAACATTTTGAATATCAACCAGATCACCTACTCGATAGGGCTTGAAAATCAGGATCATAACGCCGGCAGCAAAATGCCCCAGCGTGCCCTGCAGCGCCATACCGATGGCCAGCCCTGCCGCGGCGATTAGCGCAGCAAAAGCCGTCACTTCGATCCCTACAACACCCGCCGCCGAAATGACCACTAAAATTTTAAGTAGTACGCTGACCAGTGATTTCAAAAAGGGTTGTACATCCTCATCCAGCCCAGAGTTATCCATCGCGCGACCAATCAGACGAATGACCCAAGAGACGATCCAAAAACCGATGATTAAAACGAGAATAGCACTGACGAGCTTGGGTGCCCATTGCACGGCCATATCAGCCATTCCCTGGACACTTTGGGAAAGATCAAGGTTCATAATAGTTAAGGTGTTTACTGTTTGGGTTAAAAATTATTTGTGCGTTTGTCCTTAAGACTGTCAAAAAAAGTCAAAGTAACACCCTCCTTAAAAAATATAATTGCCCCAAAAATACCCCTACCCAAATATTGCCAGCCTTTATTAAACTTATGTAAAATCACCATCGGTAGTTTCGATTACGATGGCATTAATCCATAAAATTGCCTAATTTTGCGGCTTCAAATTTTGAATTATGAGTACCAAGCAAGCTGAACAAGCGATCCGTAACATTGCCATCATTGCCCACGTCGATCACGGCAAGACTACCCTGGTGGATAAGATTCTCTACCAGTGCAGTCTATTTAGAGAAAATGAGAACAAAGGAGAGCTGATCCTCGATAATAATGACCTGGAACGAGAGCGTGGGATTACCATCCTGGCTAAAAATGTGGCGGTCAACTACAAAGGCGTGAAGATCAACATCATCGACACCCCTGGTCACGCCGATTTTGGTGGAGAAGTGGAGCGGGTACTCAATATGGCCGACGGCGTACTGTTACTCGTCGATGCCTTTGAAGGCCCCATGCCGCAGACTCGCTACGTGCTGAGCAAGGCCATCGCCCTGGGCCTCAAGCCTATCGTGGTCATCAATAAGGTAGACAAGGAAAACTGCCGCCCCGAAGAGGCGCAAGAGGACGTTTTTGACCTGATGTTCAACTTGGAAGCGACCGAAGACCAGCTGGATTTCCCAACCGTCTATGGATCGGCGAAGAATGGCTGGATGGGGGAAGATTGGAAAACGCCGACCAGCGATGTGCTCTACCTGCTGGATCAGATTGTCGAGCAAATTCCACCGCCGCCCTTCCGCGAGGGCACCCTGCAATTGCAAATTACTACCATAGATTATTCTAACTACCTCGGACGGATTGCCATTGGGCGCATCAGCCGAGGCAGCATCCAGGCCAACCAGCCCATCTCGCTGGTTAAGCGCGATGGCAGCATCGCCAAATCCAGGGTCAAGGAGCTGTATACCTTCGCTGGCCTGGGTCGCGAGAAGGCCCAAGCCGTCCACTGCGGCGACCTCTGTGCCCTCAGCGGCCTGGAAAGCTTCGACATCGGCGATACCATCGCCGACTTCGAAACCCCCGAGGGCCTCCAACCCATCGCCATCGATGAGCCAACGATGAGCATGCTCTTCACCGTCAACAACTCGCCCTTTTTCGGCAAAGAAGGCGACTACGTCACCTCTCGCCACCTACGCGATCGGCTGTTCAAAGAAACCGAAAAAAACCTGGCCCTCCGGGTCGAAGAAACCAGCTCGCCCGACTCCTACATGGTCTTTGGTCGCGGGGTGCTTCACCTCTCTGTTCTCATCGAAACCATGCGCCGCGAGGGCTATGAGCTGCAAATCGGCAAGCCCCGCGTCATCATCAAAGAGGTCGACGGCAAAAAGATGGAACCCATCGAACTGCTCAGCATCGACCTGCCCGAGCATATGTCTGGCAAAGTCATCGAGCTGGTCACCCAGCGCAAAGGCGAAATGGCCATCATGGAGCCTAAAGGCGACCTGATGCACCTCGAATTCGAAATTCCCTCGCGTGGCATCATCGGCCTGCGTACGCAAATCCTCAACCAGACCGGAGGTGAAGCGACCATGACCCACCGCTTTGTCCGCTACGAGGGCTGGCGCGGCGACATCCATGGCCGCAACAAAGGCGTGCTGGTGGTCCACGAAACAGGAACGTCTATTCCCTTTGCCCTCTTCAAATTACAGGAGCGCGGCAAATTCTTCATCCCACCCGGCGTCGATGTCTACGAAGGCCAGATCGCCGGCGAGCACACCCGTGACAACGACCTGGTGGTCAATGTCGTCAAAACCAAGAAACTGACCAACATGCGGGCCTCCGGCTCTGACGATAAGGTCAAGCTGGCCCCGCCTATCGAGCTTTCCCTCGAACAGGCCCTGGAATACATCGATGATGATGAATATGTAGAAGTGACGCCAGACAGCATTCGAATGCGCAAAATCTACCTCAAGGAGCACGAACGCAAGCGGGCAGCGAACCCTAAGTTATAAAACAAACATTTTGTGTTTTAAATTTTTCTGACTATCTTGATCGGACATCAAAACAACTAACCAACTATGAATGTCCTGATCTTACTGGCCGCCGCCGTCATCCCGATGATCATCGGGGCCATCTGGTATAATCCCAAGGTATTGGGCAGCGCCTGGATGGCCGCCGCTGGTGTACGCGAAGAGCAACTACAGGAAGGTAATATTCTAGTGATCTTCGGTCTGGCCTTCCTCTTCAGCTTTTTCTTGGCCTTCGCCCTCTTCGGAGATGTGGTCCATCAAAGTTCCCTTTACTCCCTCTTCGTCACCCAACCCGAGTTCGAGCAGGAAGGCTCTGAGATGAAAGCCTACTTCGATAACTTTATGGAGCAATACGGCTATCTGCACCGCAGTTTTGGCCACGGCATCATCCACGGTATCGAATCTGCCATCATCTACGCCCTGCCCTTTATCGGCATCATCGCACTGTTTGAGCGCCGAGGCTGGAAGTACATCCTCATTCACTTCGGTTACTGGTTGCTATCGCTGGCCCTGATGGGAGGCGTTATTTGCCAATATGCTTGATTAAAAAAACCAACTATGCGTCTTATTCCCCTACTCTCCCTTTTGCTGGTATTCACCTGCTGTAGCCAGCCTGACCGCCCTAATTCCCAAGAAGTTGCCAAAGCGCAGGTGCCCAACTACGATCCGGAAGCCAAGCTTCAGGAGCTGGGCATTGAGCTGCCCCAGCCCTCCTCTCCCGTTGCCAACTATGTCAATGCGGTACGGACGGGCAATCTCATTTTTCTGGCGGGCAAAGGCCCCAAGATGGCCGATGGCAAGTACATTCAAGGGAAGGTAGGTGCAGACCTGACGGAAGAACAGGGCTATGCGGCAGCGCGACGCGTAGCGGAGCTGCAACTGGGGGTCCTCAAGGCCGAGCTGGGTAATCTCAATAAGGTCAAGCGCATTGTTAAGGTCTTGGGGATGGTCAACGCCACGCCGGAATTTACCAATCATCCCGAGGTCATCAATGGTTTTTCGGACTTGATGGTGGAAGTTTTTGGGGAAAGAGGCAAGCACGCTCGTGCGGCGGTGGGCATGGGGTCCTTACCCAGAAATATTGCCGTGGAGATTGAGGCGATTGTAGAAGTCGAAGAATAAATACCTTTTGCTGGTTCTTTTTCGTTTCAGCTAGATGAACGCTATGTTACTCCACTCTCTTGCTGCTTTTTTACTATTGTTGTTGGGAAATACCTGCTTATCGGCCCAAAATTTATTGCCCAACCCTGGCTTTGAGGACATCAATGTTTGCCATAAATACCACGAGGAGTGTAGCCCGAAGGGCTGGCGGTCGACGACACCGAAGCTGGTGAAGTTTCATCGTTTTGATCCTTCGATAGCGCCGGGGGAAGCCCGGGAGGGATTGAATTACATGTCTTTGCTGCTCTACGATAAGGCCCGGCCTGAGGATCGAAAATTTATTCAGACCGAACTGCTTTGTCCCTTAGATTCGGGGCGCTGGTATGAGTTTCAGGTTCACATCAAAAGCGAAAAATTTTGGTTTGCCCAGCTGGACATTGCTTTTCTGGACTCTATATTTTTTGAAAAGAAAAATCAGCCCCTGCTTGGCCTAGCTCCTACCCTGGGCCTTCCTATCCCCCCAAGCCTTCCCGCCAATCAATGGGTGTTCCTCAGCGGTCGCTTCCAAGCCAAAGGGACAGAACGCTTTCTCCTCATCGGTAATTTCTCCCCATCCGAACAACTGGCCATCCGTCCTCTCGACGAAAAAGCCTACCGCAAAGCAAAACGCCGCTATCAACCCAAACTGCGATTACTGTGCAGCATCGACCAACTCTCCCTCCACCCCTCCGAGGGCGAAGTCAGCAACTGTGATCTGGCTGCCAGCCGCCAACGCATCTACCAAGATAGCTTCCGACACATCGCTCCCCCTCCACCCCAGCTCGTCGCTATCGCTCCGCCTCCTATCGATTCCACACCTCCCCCTCCTCCACCGCCTACGGCCCCTCCCAAACTAGTCACCGGCCAAACCATCGTTCTCAATAATGTTAACTTCGAATCTGGTACCGCACAGCTCATCCCCGCCTCCTTTCCGGAGCTGCAAAATATCCGTCAGGCCCTACTCCAGCATCCCAACCTCCACATCCTCATCAAGGGCCACACCGACGACGTTGGCTCCGCCAGCGACAACTGGCTGCTCTCCCGCGAACGGGCCAAAACCATCTACGATTATCTGGCGAGGCAGGGTATCCACAAAGAGCGGCTGAGTTACCAGGGCTTCGGAGAAACGCAACCCATCGCCAGCAACGATACAGCAGCAGGGCGGCAGCTTAATAGAAGAGTGGAATTAGAAGTTAGGTGAGGGCGAGTTGATCCAACAGCCAATCGCGCTCGGCCAGGGCCTGGGTCTGCTGCACTTCGACCTTTAGCTGCTCGCGAAAGGCAGGCTGCCGTAGGTTCCCTCGCAGCATCCGGCGTACAAATCGGATTAGATTGAGGTAGTTCTCCTTGTGATAACCAATACCCTTGAGGCGAGAAATATAGGTTTTAAAACTGTCCAGTAGCGATTCTAAAGCGTTGTATTCCCCCAGCTCAAAGTAGATGCGCAGCAGCATACGTCGGGCATCGAGGTTATTGAACACATCGCGGAATTCGACCTCCTGCAACAGCTGCATAGTTTGCTCGTACTCTCGCTTTTGGAAGTGGTAATAGGCCATATTGTAGCGATAGGTATTCTCGCGCTCTGCCTTCGGCAGCAGTGGCTTGTAGCGTTCCAGAAACTGCTCGGCCCATTCGTACTCCTTCAGGGCGATGCCCAGCCGGAGAATATTTTTGTAGTTCAGGCCCGCCAGCAGGCCATCCTCTAACAAGACCTTTTTCTCTAGCCCCGAGCGGTACAGCTCGAAGGCCTCCCGGATGAATTGCTGTTCACCGCGATTGAGCTGGCGGATGCAATAATTGATGGCCAGCTGGTAAATATCGCGGGTTTCACCCGGCGGGAATTGCTGCCAATGCTCGGTAATGAGGATTTTTAATTGCTCGAAATGATGAACAGTATCCAGGTCGCTCAGCGCGCGGTAGCTGTGGTAGTAGATGGCCACGGAGGGAGAGTCGAGGTAGTAGCCCTGGTCGACTTTTTGGAGGACAGCCTCCAGCAGTTGGATGTCGTAGTCTTTTTTCCAGACGGTCTTATGGGTGAGAATAGAGCAGCTTTGGTGCAGGATGTCGGCGACGTAGAAGGTACTCAGCTCGTCGGTCAGCTGTTGGAGTGGAATGTCGCGACTGCGGCTACTGCGAAAGGTATATTCGTAGTTTTCTTTGTGGAGCAGGTAGTTGCGAAAGTGGTATTGGGTGTTGCGCAGTTGCTGTCGCTCTTGGAGTTGTTGGAGTTTGCTGAACTCTTGCTGGTAGAGCTTGTTGAGCTTGCGTTTGCGCAGGGCTCGTACGAGGGAGAGCTGCCAGTCGACCTGTTCAGAGCGAGCCTCTTCGATGGCGAAGTAGCTTTTGATGGCGTTGAGGAGGTAGGTCATCAGGTGCCGTAGGCGGGGGAGGTGGAAGGTCTCTTGGGGATAGGCGATCTCGAAGAGTTGTTGGGGGGAATGGTACTCAGGAGGTGCAGCCTTGGTGTCAACGAGGTAGTTGAACAGGGGCAGCAAGTCAGTACGCTGGTTGAAATAGGGCGATTGAATGAGTTTACGGATTTCGCGGACATCGCGCTTAGACAGCTGCTGGATGACTTTTATCAGGAGGCTATCTTGCATTTAACTAGTACACTCCTCACACCGGCCGATTAAAAACATTTCAGCGGATTCGATTCTGCGGGCCTCCACATGAGGGATGTCTATTTTTATAGATAAACACTCGACTTTACCGCATTGCTGACATTGGAAATGTGGATGAATATCTCGATGATGATTGGTAGAGCAATCCGTAGAGCACTTGGCGTACCAGGTCAGCCCATTTTGTCCTCGAAAAGAATGGACCAGCCCTTCATCTTGCAATCTGTCCAGGATGCGGTAAACGGTTGATTTGTTTGCCTTTCCTTTAAAATGTTCCACCAAATTGACCACAGATAAGGCATTGGTATGCTGTTCGAAATGTTGTAGTAAGGCCTCTACTAACTTTGTTTTTCTTATGATACCCATGTTTGCAAAATTAAGTTAACTTGGTTGCAATTGCAATTTTTTTCGTATTTTTGCAACCGGGTTGCATTAATAAAATTGCCAGATGGCTTGCAAAGTTTACCATTTCACCCTAAGTCTAATCCTTATGGCAAATATCGCCTCTGCACAAACTGATGAGCTTGGTGACCTCGACTTCCCACCGGCGGAAACCCCGGCGATCATCAAAGTGGAGCGCGTCACCGATGGTGTTACCGTCGACGGTAGCCTTGAGGAGGCCGACTGGCAGCAGGCCGCTCCGATAGCCGATTTTTTCAGACAGGAGCCCCGGCAAGGAGGCGCAATTCGCTATCCTACAGAAGTAAAATTCCTCTATGACGATAAATACCTTTACATAGGGGCTTTTTGCAAAGATTCCGTTGGCTTGAAGGGCATCCGAGTACAAGACTTGCGCAGGGATTTCAGTTGGGGAGAAAATGATCTCTTTGGTGTGGCGCTCGATCCCCAAAACCTGAAGCAATACGCTCAAGCCTTCCAAACCACGCCCTACGGCAATCAGCGAGATTTCCAAAATTTCAATGGCAATAATTTTGATACGGGTTGGAACACCTTGTGGGTGGTCAGAACGCAGCGTAAGGCCGATGGCTATTCGGTAGAATTTGCTATTCCTTTCAAAACCTTACGCTATGATGCGCCCAGTGAGGGAGAACCGGTAGAATGGGGCGTCACCTTGGTGAGGTATGCGCGCCGCGAGGTAGAGGTCTCTACCTTTCCGGCCATCCCGCAGTCCTTCACTCCTTACCGAATGACCTATGCGGCCAAACTGGTGGGCATCGAAGTACCGCCGCCGTCGGCCAATGTGCGTATTGAACCCTACAGCCTCTATCAGTATGACCAGGTGAAGGAAGGAGCGGCGCCGTCGGAAGAGGGGGAATTTAAATTTGGAGGGGATATAAAATGGGCCATCAGCCCGCGGGCGGTGCTGGACTTTACGTTCAACACCGACTTTGCTCAGGCGGATGTCGACCGAGCCGTCAATAACCTGGAACGATTCAACATCTTTTTCCCGGAACAACGACAATTTTTTCTCGAAAACTCCGGCATCTGGGCTGGCAGCTCCCAGACGGCAATCCGACCGTTTTTCAGCCGAAGAATCGGCCTGCAAGGCAGTTTCAATGCCGAGACGGCTCCGATTCAGGCGGGAGCCAGATTTACCCAACGTACAGAAAAGCAGGCCATCGCTGGCTTGTTGGTCAGACAAGGCGAAACGGACAACTCCCCCACCGCCAACTTCGGCGTAGCCCGCTACCTCCGCAACTTCGGTAGAGAAAATAACATCGGCCTCATGGTTACCCATCGAATGGATGAGGAGTTGGAGGAACTAGGCCAGGATGCTAACAACAATACGACCATTACCCTTGATGGCCAAATCAGACCTACAAGCCAATGGGACATCCAGTACCTCGTAACGACGTCGATCGATGAAGGAACGAGCGAAACTGGCTTTGCTGGGCAAATATTTGTCGGCAATACCAGCAACAAGTTCTATTATGGCTGGGTAACAGAGTATACGGATGAACAGTATAATCCAGCGATGGGCTTTGTTCGGCAAAATAATGTCGTCCGGCATAATCCGGGAGGCTACTATATCTTGCGCCCTAAGAAGCTCAATTGGATCAGGCGCTGGGACCCCGGGGTATTTGTTAATTTCAACCACGATGCCACCGACCCTTCGAGTTTCCAACAGTCGAGTATCTACATTTTCCCCCTCTTTATGTGGTTTAAGGACAACAGCTTTTTTCAGTTTGCTGTTACCCCGACCTGGCAAAACATCAATTTTGCCTTTGCTCCGCTGGGGCTGGAAATTGATCGCGACAATTATTTCTATACGCGCTATACCATCGAATACAATACGGATCGTTCAAAAAAATGGTCCTTGGGGTTTGCCTATGACTTTGGACGTTTTTACAACGGCACCCGCAATACCCTTCAATTTTCGGGTAGGCTGGCCCCCTTTCCCCACGCTGCACTCACGGTAGATTACGAGTACAACGATTTAGATGGTGTAGGATTGGATCAAGCCGATTTATCGACTCACCTTATTACAGTAGGGTCGAGATTTGCCCTGAATCCAAGGCTACAATTATCCGCTTTTTACCAATATAACAGCTTTGATGAACAAGGCCGATGGAATGTTCGGGCCAGCTGGGAATACCTCCCGTTGTCCTTCGTTTACATCGTTTTTAATGATACCCAGATTGATAACGTATTGGAACCGACGCACCGGCAACAGTTGGTTTCTAAAGTTACCTTAACTAAACAGTTTTAAATTAAAAGATAAATGTCAAAGACGAACAGACAGCCGAAACCTACGACCATTCTTACGGGGTTTTTAGGAGCGGGAAAGACGACATATCTAAACCATATGCTGGAAAATAACCCAGACGTCAGGTACGCGATCATCGAAAATGAATATGGAGAGCAAAGCATCGACAGCGACCTGATTATTCGTGCCGAGGACGATATTGTGGAGCTGAATAATGGCTGCCTTTGCTGCACACTCAACGATAATTTATACGATATTCTAAACACCCTCTTCGAAAGGAGGGACGAATACGATGAGATTATTATAGAGGCTACCGGTGTGGCGGACCCTACTGGACTAGCCGAGCCCTTCATTGCCCACTCCGCAATCAAAAAGCAATTCCCCCTCAACAGCATCATTTGCATCGTCGATGCAGAGCTAATCTACGATCATTTGCAGGACACCGTGGAAGCCATCAGCCAAATCACCTTCAGCGATGTCCTACTGATCAACAAAACTTCTCTAATCAGTGAGTCCTATTTGAAAAGTCTGGAGGAGGAACTAGGCCGCCTAAACCCACTGGCAAGGATCGTCTTGGAGGAAAACGGCAATTTTCCCCAGATCGCCCCAGGAACGCACAATGCGCTCTTTGATGAAATGCATTACAAAAAACAAGCGCATCACCACGATCATGGGCATGGGCACCATCATGAGCATAAGCACCATCATGGGCATGATCACAAGCATCACCACCACGATACTAAAGACCACTTTCCGGTCCAAAAGCCCCATCATCATCACCATCACGAACATACCGATGTCGTCTCTCACACCTTTATTATCGATGAGCCCCTCAGTCATTCGGCGCTTTACCATCAATTTCTTACCTACCTGATGTTCCAATCTAAGGGCTTGTACCGCATGAAAGGATTGATCAACATGAATAATTCCGATCAGCAGTTCATTATCCAATCCGTAGGTAAGCGCCTTAATATCAGTGAGAAGAGGGCCTGGGCAGCTGATGAAAAAAGGCAAAGCACGATTGTTTTCATCGGAAAAAACATCAAAAGAGAGGGCCTGGAAAAACTGCTTTATCGTTGCGTCGCCAGCCCAACAGCCAGTAGCAAAAAATAATTGAGAACATATTTAAAACTACATTCGTTTAATTTCAATCAAAGAAGAAGCAATGCAAAATTTTCAACTAGATGGTCAAAAGGCGCTCAACAGCAACTCAGATATGTTTGGCGCATTTGCCAGCGGCCTATGCTTAATTCATTGCCTGGCAACGCCTTTTCTATTTGTCGTACAGGCTTGTTCCACCAGTTGCTGCGCCGCAGGGCCGACCTGGTGGAGCATGATCGATTATCTATTTCTTGGCGTCTCCATTCTGGCGATCTATTATTCTGCTAAAAGTACCAGCCTCGACTGGATGCCGATGGCCCTTTATGCCAGCTGGGTTTTATTAGCTATATTGGTATTCAATGAAAGCTTACAGCTGCTCCCGTTGAACCACGCACTAATTTATTTGCCTGCGCTCAGTCTGGTTGGCCTTCATTTGTACAACAGGAGATACTGTCAATGCGAAGCTGATCGTTGTTGTACTACCGAATAATTACGAGAGATCGTTTTCAGACAATTAATCACCATATGAATATCACGATAAAGATGCTGGCCCTGACAATGCTGACCTTAACGGCACTGGTCTCCACGCCTGTCTACCAAGACCTGGGCTTTGGACCATTCCCCCTTCAGCAAAATACAGCCAGTAAAGTCGTCAATGCAATCCCAACCTCACAGCACGTCTCAGAACCCCAAGTGGTCGACTGGAGCGTATTAATCAACATCGATTATGAGCTGAAGTACTATAAAGAGGTGGAGATGGAGCTGTATGCGCCCGTTTTCACTGAGGCCGTCAAAGCCTTAGATGGCAAGGAAGTTCGCATCAAAGGCTACATCATCCCAATTGATGATAAGGGAGAACTGCTGGCCTTGTCGGCCAACCCCTACGCCTCTTGCTTTTTTTGTGGCCAGGCCAGTCCAGCATCGGTCATTAGTGTGTATTTGAAGAACAAAGGAGAACGCTACAAACTGGATGAACTCAAAGAGTTTCGAGGCGTCCTAAACTTGAACTACGACGATCCTGATCAATTTTACTACGTCCTCAAAGACGCCTATTAAAGACATCACCACCCGCTGAAGTCGGTTTGAAAGCGAGGTTCAGCGCGTCATAAAAGCTAACTAATTTGATTTGAACGCAATTTGGGGCTCGGAAGATTTAGCAATAGATTTTTCGAGTCCTTTTTTAATGTTCGCTACAGCTTCCCTTCTCTCCACAGGTTACTCCTGCCTTAGAAAGTTGTAAAAATACCCCTTATTAAAGGATGTCACCAGGCACAAGCCTTTAATTATTGTTCGATGAATCATTTTATTTACAACTGATTTACAGTACTTTATAGTAAAATTTTCTAAAAAATCAATCGATAAAACTCGATTATTGTAATTGGTTTTACTGTATATAATATGGACATTGAGTTCATATTTAAAATAGAAAACCAAGATTATGAACTTCATTCGAAACTTACTTTTAATCCCATTAATGCTCAGCCTGCCGATGATGGCGTTTTCACAAGGCTGGGAAAGAGCCTACGATGATCGTTGGTTCAGTGATTTAGTTCAAACTGCTGATGGTAGCTATACCATCAGTGAAGCCGATTTTTCAAGTCATCCGCTGAGATCAAGGCTCGTCAAAATTGATTTAGATGGTGATGTCATATGGTCCAAATACATTTCACCAGATTCTTCCTTCAATGCGGTTTATACTTTAATTGAGAGCAATGCCAGAGATGGCTATATTCTGGGAGGTGACTGGCGACATCCTGACTCGCAATCTATCCGACGTGGACAAGCACAGCTCTACCGCACTGACGAGTGGGGAAATCTCCTTTGGACCCGCCGTTACGGGCGTCCTGATCGACATGAGGAAATTTATGACGTTATCAATTGCGCTGATGGAGGGTATGCCTTTTTGATGAGCCAGAATCTCGACTCCGCTACCATTACCGCAGGAGACGTATTGGTACGTGTGGATGAACAGGGAGAACTGCTCTGGCAAACGGTCATACAGCAGGATTCCTCTTCCGTAAGAATAGAAGGGGGTCATCTTGTCCAATTAGCAGATTTTTCTTTTGCCATGCATACTGTAAAAACCAGTAATCTACGTACAGTTAGTAAAGTCAGTAAAGATGGAGAAATACTTTGGGCGGTTCAACCCCAAATCCAAAGTTCGACTAGTAAATATAGTGGTACTAGGTTAGTCAGCTTGGATAATGGAGAATTTCGGCTAATCGGAAGTATCAATAGAGTTCAACCCCCTAATTATCGTGAAATGTATGATGACATCTTCATTTTACATCTCGATGCGAATGGCCAAACGATTAATGAACAGATTATTGATTATCAAAATGATGCACAGTATGTACACAGAGCAGATATTCTACCCAATGGTAATGTAGTTATCAGTGGTGAACACGTATCCTTTAATCAATCCATCGTAACCGAGGCCCTACCCTTTATGGCAGTAGTGAATCCTGCCGGAGATGTTTTATTTTACAAAAACTATTTGGTTAGCCCTCCCATTGATATAGTCTTTCCCTTTGTCCGTGAGGTTATCAGTGATGCTAACGGCGGTTTCGCACTAATCATCCATGGTTATAGTAGTAATGATCCGTCTTATCTTATTAGAACGGACAGTTTAGGGCATTCCTTTACCAATATGATCACAGGTACTGTATTTGAGGATGCTGACGATGATTGTATATTGACGACTGGTGAGCAGGGGCTTGAGGACTGGATCGTGCAGTTAAGTGGTGAAATAGACCTATTTACACTGACAGACAGCACGGGAAGGTACCAGTTTCTTACGGATACCGGACAGTATACCGTTAAGGTGATCCCCATAGGGAACTACTGGAGCTTCAATTGTATCGATAGCATCAATCACCACTTCACCACTTTCTTTGATACCCTTGAAACGGACTATCCAGTCTATCCCTCTGTCCTCTGTCCAAACCTTACTGTAGATATTTCTACTCCATTTCTGCGACGTTGTTTTGAGACCACCTATTATGTCAACTACTGCAATCATGGAACGGTGACTGCGGACAGTGCAAGCATTGAAATTCTACTAGACTCCTTTCTAATCTTGCAGACGGTTAGCCGCCCCTTCACTCAGATTGGCCCAAATCTGTACAGCTTTGAATTAGGGGATTTGGAAATTGGCGACTGCGGGCAATTCAACTTTAATGTCATTACCAGTTGTGATGCTATGTTGGGACAAACGCATTGTGTAGAGGCTAGCATCTACCCTGACACGATCTGCGCAACCTCCTCTTCCTGGTCGGGAGCCAGCATAGCGGCAGAAGGACGGTGCCTTGGAGACAGCGTACGCTTTGTACTGCGCAATGTAGGCACAACAGCTACCAGTATGCCACTCGATTATATGGTGATCATTGATGATGTGATTCTTCGTCATAATACGTTCTCTTTACCTTCGGGAGATTCGATGGTCATTTATCAGGAGACCAGCGGGCAGATGGTACGTCTGCAAGCTGAGCAAGAGAGTCATCACCCACTGAACAACCACCCTAGTGTCAGCATCGAAGGTTGCGGAGCTAATGGAGGGCCGATCAGCCTGGGCTTCATTACCCAGTTCCCACAAGATGACTCCTACCCCACAGTAGACATCGACTGTCAGGAAAACATCGGCGCCTACGACCCCAACGATAAACGAGGCTTCCCCACCGGCTACGACACCCAACGCTACATCGAGCCCAACACCGATCTGGAATACCTCATCCGCTTTCAAAACACCGGCACCGACACGGCCTTCCGCGTCGTCATCCTAGACACCCTGCAAGAGGGGCTAGAGGTCAGCTCCGTACGCCCCAGCGTAGCCAGCCACGATTACCAATTCGACATCCTGGGCAGCAACATTCTACAGTTTACCTTCGATAATATCCTTCTGCCCGACAGTAATATCAACGAGGCCGCCTCACACGGCTTTGTCAAATTCACTATCGATCAAACCAAAGACAACCCTCTGGGTCTACGCATCAATAATGAAGCAGCGATCTTCTTCGACTTCAATGCCCCCATTATTACCAACACCACCCTTCATACCGTACAGGAGGAATTCATTACGGTGAGCATCGACCCCCAGCCGCTGGCCGCTGGCCCGCAGGTGCTCGTCCGTCCCAACCCAATGGGAAATTCGGCTGTACTTGAACTAGAGGGTAAGGGCTACGATCAGCTAGAATTTCGACTGTACGACAGCAGCGGAAGGCTGATTCGACAATCCAGATTCAGTGGCAATCAATACCAGATTCAGAGAGAAAATCTTACGGAAGGATTCTATTTATTTCAATTACTTAGTCAACAGCAAATGATCAGCTCAGGGAAGTTGATCATCCACTAAAACGAAGCAAGCAGCGGCAAATGAATGCCGCTGCTATTTGTATTGAGCCTCATAGTATGTGATCTTATCTGTTGATCTGGATATAACCAGATCGCAACTCCCCCTCACCATTGTCGAGCAGGAAGAAGTAGGTCCCGTCGGGCAAAATCGCACCGTTCATCGTGCCATCCCAGTCGTTCCGATAGCCTTCGGCACTGAACACCTGGTTGCCCCAACGGTTGAAAACAATCAATCGGTTGTTGGGATGGTTCTGCAAACCATCAATAAATAAAACATCGTTGCGGCCGTCGCCATTGGGCGAAAAGCCCGTATAGAATTGGACATCGTTACAGTAGACAAAGACAGCCACCGTAGCAGTATCGCAACCGTAGGTGTTGCAGATGGCGTAGCTGAATTCATCGGGGGTAGCGGTATCGCAATAGCCTTCGTTCGGCTCGTAAGTAATCGTACCAGAAAGATTAACAGTGGCCGTTCCGTTGGCTGGATTACTGCTGATGTACATCGTATCCGGCGCTCCGTTCAGCACATCGTTGCTGAGGACGGAAATTTCGGAGGCCAGCTCCTGAAAGGTAGAATCCGTATCGTCCTCCAACTCGGGCAGCTCTTCCATTGGCTCCTCCGTCGCTGTAACCAGTACGTAAGTAGTATCACAAAGCCCCAGATCATCGCAGATGACGATGCAAGCACTGTCCAGGCCTTCGGCAACTCCGGTGTAAGCCAGGCAGTAAATATTGCTGAGTAAATCAAACTGTACATTGCTACCCGAACTGTTGCTACAGAAATCTTCCATACTGTCCAGGTTACCGGGCAGCTCATCAGTGGCAATGCAAATGGTATCGGTGCTGCCGACGGCAACCTCCGCCGTCAAAGTCGAAGGATTGGCACAGCTGACGAGTATATCGACGCTATCCTGACAGCCAGTAGCATCCTCCGTAATCATCAGCTGATGGATACCCGCTAGTAGCCTGATGGTGGTCTGACTACTGCCCCTCGTACAAGGCTCGAAGCCCAGCGCATAAGGCTGTCCGTTGAGGGCAAGGCTGTAATTGCCGATCTCATCATAGGGCAATTGCAGGCACAGGCTCGCCGTATCTCCACAATCGTTCAAAGTCAAAAATTCTTCGTCCACCACCAAAATCTCCTCACAGGTCTCCTCCGGCGTGCAATCCACCTGCACACTGATGGTATCACTGCAAGAGGTGGCTTGGTTGAAGAAAATCAACTCGTGGAATCCAGTATCTAAAGACACGCTGATGTTCACCGGGCGCTGCTCGGTCTCTCTTTGCATGACATATTGCTGAGTGCTGTTAAAGGAAATGGTGATGCTGGTGTAGCTAGTCGATTCTGCGCCTCCTACGATCCGTGTTTCTTCCAACACCCAGTTGCCCGTAGGGTCCCAGGTATTCATCAAGTTGACCAGTTGGGTAAAGGAAAAAAGACCATTAACTGATTGGTTACTCCCATCTACAGTCCAGCTCTCCAGATTAAATATTCCCGGATTATCGAAGGACGGAATGGTAGTCAAATCGTAGTAATAATTACTGAAGCCAAGGCCACAATCTTCAAAACGACCGCTGTAAGGATTACCATTATCGGTGACCGTATAGCTGCCCGTATCTCCTGGATCAATATCGACACAGAAGGCCGCTCGGGCATCACAACTGGCCGCTTCCAGGGTCATCATATCATCGCTAAATAAAGGCGCACAGCCCTCACAATTGACCGTAAATGCTAAGGTGTCTACACAAAAGCCATTCGGATTGCCCACAATAATTTGGTGGAATCCCGTATCCAGTTCGATTATAATATCAGCGGTAAGGCTTCTCAGCGTATCTAGAAGCAAAGTGGTGGTACCTAGGTTGCTGATGTCTTCAATTTGAAGATCGGTGTAGCTGTTGCTAAAATCTCCTCCAAAGATAAGTTGCTGACTAACGTCCAGCGTCCAATCCGCCGAGGCGTCCCAATCACTCATTCCCTGAACCAGCTCCGTCAAAGTCGAATAGGTCTGGGTCATCCCCATCCCGTTGACCTCCCAGTTGATCAGCCGATAAGGTCCAGTGCCCCCGATGGCTGAATAGTTATAGCTCAGGGCGCTGTCGGGTGTACAACCCGGAAGCAATGTTGTAACCGCCGTGCCATTATCCGTAATGGAGTAATCGCTGGCACTGGCGAAAGGAATAGCCAAGCAAAGCTGTATTTGTTCTTCGCAGGTAGCCAAATCAAAAGTCGTAGAACCACTGTACAAAGTTGGACAGTCAATACAATCAGGATTAAAAATAATCGTATCCTGACAGCCATCGGCCGGGTCTCTAATAATCAATTCATGCACACCTCCGGTTAGCATCAGCTCCGTTCCACTATTCCCGATGAGACTGTTTCGCATCATCACTCCACTCTGCCCAGAGGCCGTTTGGGTGATGCCAATATCGCCATAGCTGTTTGAGGTAATGCCTCCGCGAATCGAATAAGAACTGGGGTTGAGCGTCCAGTTGCCCATGGGGTCCCAGAGGTTCATAATGTTGACCAGCGATTGCATATTGGCAAAGGTTCCGCTGTAGTTGGTCCCGTTGAATGACCAGTAGTCCAGGGTGTAAGGCCCGGCGTTTCCGGTATCGGGAACCGTGGTATAACGATAGAGGTAAGTGGTATCAAAATCACAGGAAGTCAGGCCACCGGAGTAGGGTTGTCCATTGTCGAAAATATCGTAGGTAATCATACTGCCGAAGGGAACGCTGACGCAAACCGGCGTCTCCTGATCGCAGCGAAAATTATCCGCCACGGCTGTATCCACAGCAATAAAGTCCGAACAGTTGTTGACCGTAATGATCAAATAAGTAGTATCACAATAGGCAGGTATGCTGACGTTGTCGCAGTGATAGACACAAACGGTATCGACGCCAGTGAAGCTGTTATTGGAATTTAGCGTGACACAATCGTTGACATTGCTGACGCTGGCCAAGACGGTGGCGGGATCGTCGTCGCAAACCCCAGCAGCGTTGATCTGATCGGGCAGGTTGATGGCCCAGCCGATGCAGGTGTCGAGGGGGACGCCCTGGGAGATGTCGAGATACAGGGTATCGACGCAGCCGGTGAAGCCGTCTTCGGGCACATCGTAGGCCATCCATTGAAAGCAGGTGGTGGTCAAGTCGGTGACGATCAATTCGTAGCGGCCAACGGCCAGCCCGCTGATGTCTTCATCGGTTGAGCTAAAGCCCATCGGGCCAGTCCAGCTATAGGCGTAGGGGCCGCCCGCGCTAACGGTAACATCAATCGCCCCGGCAAACTCTCCGCAAGAACTAACCGGTGTTATCCGCTCCGTGACGGTAGGGGCAGTATCGGGGATAGTAAAACTGCGCAGCAACTGATCAGTGACCATACTATCAGTGACGGTCAGCGAAATATTGACATTGCCGGTGGTGGGCCAAACGACGATCAGTTCTGTAGCCGCCGGACTGCTGCCGGAGGCCGGGCTGGAATAAATAATATTACCTCCATCCAAATCCCAGCTGAGGACAGCCGTAGGGTCCGCTATTCCAGTGAATTCAACCCTTACATTTGCCCCTACACAGATGGGAGTTTCGACGTAAAAGTCGGCGACCGGATCAACCAGTACCTTAGACTCCGAAGCGCCACTGGCAAGGGTACTCAATGAGAGTAAAACGATGAGTAAAGAATAAGACAGGCTCGTCTTAAGATTGTCATAAGTGTGTATTCTAGAAGTAGAAATCTGTGAAAAATCTAACAGAAAAAAAGGTGGTAAACCGTTTTTCATAAGTTCTTTGTTTAGAAGCACGGTCAAGCATGCTTAGTAGTCCGGGTGTCATTAAACATATTTATTTTTTCAAAATTTGTACCAAATATTATTTCCCGGGTTAATATTTTTATTTCCCAAAGTATCAGCGACCAATTAAATACCCCGACCATACCAGATGGTCAGGGCATCTCTTAGACTAGTATAATAGAGTCATTATTCGTTTCGTGACAATGATGCAGGCCATAAAAAGCCCAGCGATCAAAAGCGCTTTGATCGACAATGATAACTTTGTATTCGAGTTTACTGTAATGTGGGGTCGTAAGCAAGCGATATACAGGACAACTGTCGCCAGGATGGGCTCTTGCTTATCGCTCTAAGTGGTGCTTTGGAGTTGAATAAGTATTCTTGAGATTTGTTTGGGAGGAAAAAGTTAGTTTCTTACGATAATACATTTGATCAATCATTATGCCAAACCAGCCTTGTGCACTATGTTTAAAATTCAAATTTTTCGTACAAGACATTATCTAGCCCGCGCAACTCCGCCGTCAGCTGAATGGGCGTCTTCGTCCAGTCGATTCGTAGGAGTCCAAAATTGCGCTGCGACACCAAATCTCCTTTGCGGTAGCGATTGGCCTCCCCGGAGGCGGCCTCGTAGCTGTGGGTCAGTCCGCTGGAAGTAATCTCGGTGAGCAATCCATTATTGGTGTTCATCACCGAAATCTCACCGATGTGGCGATCGCCACTCAGTAGTACGGGGCGGTTGGGTTTAAGTAAGGCCAGCATCTTGAGCAGGCCACCTCGGGCGATGGGAAAGTTGGCCCATTTTTCAAACATATGCTCCTCCGGTAAAATTTGTATACCCGAGCAAATAATATGTACCGCTGCCTCATTGGCCCGCAGTTCGCTTTCTAGCCAGCGCCACTGCGCATCGCCCAGGATGTCCCCTTTTTTGTTGGGATAGTAACGCGGCTTGCCGCTCTTCGTCGGTTCCAAATTATCCCTAAAATACCGAGCATCCAGCAGCAGTAGCTTCACCTTCTGCGCTCCACTTCCAAAGGTATAAGCTTGATAAGCCCCCTCGCGCTTGCGCACCGGCGCCTCCTTCGGTACGTCCAAAAAATCCAGCATCAAAGCCTTGCTCTCCTTCTTCGGCCCATACTCCTTACCCGCATCATTAGCCCCATAATCATGATCATCCCAGATGCCAACCACCGGACAGGCCTTCAGCAAAGCCTGGTATTCAGCATGCCCTTTTTGTCGGTCGTATTTGGCTTTCATCAGCTCCATATCTTCTGTATCCCCATAAATATTATCGCCCAGCCAGACCCAGAGGTCAGGTTGATTTTGCAGGATGGCCGCCCAAATGTCCTGCGGCTTGTTGGCCTTATTGCAGGAGCCGAAGGCGATGGTTTGGATATTTTGCGTAGGGTTTTGGGTGGCGACAGTATGAGCAGCAGCCTCCGGCTTTTTGGCGGTGTTGCAAGAAAGTGCGAAAAGGAAGCAGAGGGGAAAGAGAAGGAAGGTGTTTTTCATGATTCTTGGATTTAGCAATTATCCTTGGACAAGAATAAGCATAAGTCTACAATTTCCCTAACCCCTGGTGTTAAGTAAAGCTCAATAAAATGTAAGCAAAAAAACAATCAATTCATCGAAAAGCGAGTTCCCCCTTCTACGCGGATGGTTTTAGAAAGGGCGTCGTGATGAGGATAGTAAATGCCGGCCTTCATCCGAATCTGATCCAGTAGATTCATCAGGTCCATACTAAAATCCAGCGGCAGTTGATCGCTTTCTTGCTGACCGTCGCGTACGCAGCGCATGACCTCTTCGATTTCGTAGCGATAACCATTACTGTTGTAGTCAAAGAAAAAGTCGCGGGGCTCCTCCCCTTCCTTGAGCAGTGTGAGGCTGGTAGGCTCGTGCCAGCGAGAGTTAATTCGGATGTTGCCCAGACTGCCGCAGATCAGGGCTTCTGTGGGGGTTTGGGCGATGATGGAAGAGTGCAACATCGCCATTTTATTATTGGTGTATTGTAAAATGATACCGCAGTTCTCATCGACCCGACTGGGGCCGATACTGGCCACCGCTTTGATGCCCTCGGGCTTGCCCAACAGCAGCAAGGCCAGAAAGACCGGGTAGATACCCACATCCAGCAGGGAGCCGCCCCCTAAGCCAGGATTGAACAGACGGGACTCTGGGTCGAAGGTAGCCTTAAAACCAAAATCCGCTTTGACCGAGATCAACTCACCGATGGCCCCCTCTTCGATCAACTCCAGCACTTTATGGGTAGTGGGCAGGAAACGAGTCCAGAGGGCTTCCATGAGGAAGGTTTGCTGAAACCTAGCCAGGCTGATCATCCGCCCCACCTCATTGGCGTTCATGGCAAAGGGCTTTTCGCAGAGCACCGGAATTTGGTGCTCCAAACACATTAGAGTGTTTTCGCAATGCGAAACGTGGGGAGTAGCGATGTAAATCGCGTGCAGGTTAGGCGTGTTGAGAATTTCTTTGTAACTGCCATAGGAGAACTCAGCATCGTACTGCTGGGCAAATTGCTGGGCTCGATCTAAAGAGCGAGAAGCGACGGCCAATAGGCGGGCATTAGGCGTAACCCGTAGGTCCTGGGCAAATTTATTGGCGATCTTTCCAATCCCAATAATCCCCCAGTTGAAGGTCTGTTTCATAGTGCTGAGTTTAGGCAAGTTTCTGGGTGTATATAAGCACTCGAACAAATATATAAAAATTAAATAAACTATCAGTCCCTAGCTTTTATTATTTTGTGCTAGAATGGAAAATATTGATGCTCTACAAATTAATTTTAGCCCGGACCAACTTGGCTTACTCAACATCTGTCTCTCTTTCTTAGTCTTCGGCATTGCCCTGGACATCAAAGTAGCGGACTTCCAATACCTCCTTCAGCATCCGAAAACTACTTTAGTGGGCTTGATTTCTCAATTGATTCTACTGCCCATCCTGACGCTTGCCTTGATCTATGTGTTTTCGCCTCCGGCGAGTATGGCATTGGGAATGTTGCTGGTGGGCGTTTGCCCGGGAGGCAGCACTTCTAATTTTATGGTGCATATAGCCAAGGCCAACACGGCGCTTTCCATCACCTTAACCTCCGTCGTCACCCTGGGCGCCATTGTCCTGACCCCACTGAGCTTCACCTGGCTCAGTCAGTTCATCCCCGGTACCGAAAGCCTGCAACAAAACATCCATGTCAGTCCCCAGCAAATGTTCCTCACCATTATCCAGTTAGTGGTCGTCCCCCTCTTCCTCGGCATGGGCCTCAACCATCGCTTCCCCCGCCTGACCGACCGACTGAGAAGGCCCATTCGCATCCTGTCGATTTTGATCTTCCTGGGCTTTGTGGTCATCGCTGCCGCCAAGAACTACGACAACATTGTCCAATACCTCCATCGCGTCTTCCTCATCGTGCTCACCTATAATGGCCTAGCCTTGCTGATGGGCTATGCATGGAGCCAGCTTAACAAGCTCCCGCAGGCCGACGCCCGCGCCATCGCTATAGAAACGGGCATCCAAAACTCCGGACTGGCCCTGATCCTGATTTTCAATTTCTTCGATGGGCTGGGCGGCATGGCGCTGGTAGCCGCCTGGTGGGGCATCTGGCATTTGATCAGCGGCTTTGGGTTGGCAATGTGGTGGAGCCGGACGGCGGAGGCTAAAGGCTAAGGGTCCGCTTTCCCCGAATCTCCTGAATGAAGGCCAGGGCCTGGCGGGTCTTTTTTTCGATACCGCTTAAATCAAAGTTTCCGCTTTCGTCTTTCACCATCAATTTCGATCCCATGCCTACACAATAGGCCCCGGCATCAAACCAGGCTTGCAGATTACCGAAGTCGGGAGAGACCCCGCTGGTCGGCATAACACTGGTCCAGGGTTGAGGGCCTCTGATGGCTTTTATGAACTGGGGAGAATAGATACTTCCGGGAAATAACTTGACCACTTCGCAGCCCAATTCTTCTGCCTGACCAATTTCTGTAAGCGAACCACAGCCTGGGCTGTATAAGACCTTTCGTCGATTGCAGGTTAGGGCAAGCTCTTTTCTCAAAGCCGCCGAGACCACAAAGTTGGACCCCAGCTGCAAATACAGCGCGGCGGTTCCAGCATCAATTACCGACCCCACTCCGACAATCATCTCGGGCAGCTCCCGTTGACAATACTTATTGAGTGCCCCAAAAACTTCATGGGCGTAATCGCCTCGATTGGTAAATTCTAAGAGTCTAGCTCCGCCTCGATAGCAGGCCGAGACGACCATTTTACAAACCTCTAGGTCTGCATGATAAAAAAGAGGGACCATGCCCTGCTCCGCCATTTTTTGGGCGACTTGTATTCTCGTAAATCTTGCCATTGAATCGTTTAAGTTATCTGCTTACGCGCCCGCTCGCATCACCACTCAGCAGTTTGTCCACTTCAGCGATGGTCACCAAGTTGGCATCTCCGTAGATGGTGTGCTTCAAACAAGAGGCTGCGACTGCAAAATTGAGTGCTTTTTGGTCATCATCGGGATGCGTTAATAATCCATAAATTAATCCCCCCATAAAACTATCGCCGCCGCCTACACGATCGACGATATGGGTAATCTCGTAGGTCGGAGCCTTGTAGAGGGTTTTCCCATCATACAACACACCAGACCAGGTATTATGCGAAGCACTAATGGAGCCGCGCAGGGTAGTAATGACCTTTTTGGCGCGGGGAAATCGCTGCATCAACTGTTGCAAAACCGATAGATAAGATTCCGCATCTACCGAATGACCTTGCGTGACATCAATCCCTTCGGGATGGAGGCCAAAGTGCTTTTCTGCATCTTCTTCATTTCCTAAAATAATATCGCAGCCCGCCACCAACTCGGGCATAACATCGCCCGGGGCTTTGCCGTATTTCCAGAGCTTCTTTCGATAGTTCAAATCTGTCGAAACGGTGATGCCCATTTTATTGGCCATTTGAATAGCTTCCAAACAGGCGTCGGCAGCACCCTGCGAAATAGCGGGGGTGATGCCCGTCCAGTGGAACCACTGGGCATCTTGGAAAACAGTTTCCCAATCAATCATGTCTTTTTGGATGGTGGAAATGGCAGAATGGGCGCGATCATAAACGACTTTACTGCCTCTACTCACGGCTCCAATTTCCAAAAAATAAATGCCCAGTCGTTCCCCTCCTCGAATGATGTGGTGGGTACCGACTCCTCGCTTTCGCATCTCCATCAAGGCACATTCACCGATGTCGTTTTCGGGTAAGCGGGTTACAAACTCGACGGGGATTCCGTAGTTGGCCAGCGACACGGCGACATTACTTTCCCCACCGCCGTAGATGACCTCGAAGGAACTGGCTTGTGAAAAGCGTTTAAAATTAAGGGGTGTCAATCGAAGCATGATTTCTCCGAAGGTTACTACTTTTTTCATAATAGCAATTCGATGTAGTGCTGGTTTAGGAAAAAGCGAGACCGCCGTTAATATCAAAGTTAGCGCCGGTAACGAATGAGGTTTCACTCGATGCCAGGCAGGCCACCAGGTTGGCGACTTCTTCGGGGCGCCCTTCTCTGCGGAGCGGCGTCTTGCCCGCCACGACTTCCCGTACATTATCCGGGGTGAAGGTATCGTGGAAAGTCGTCGAGATCAATCCGGGGCAGAGGGCGTTGACACGGATACCCTTCGGACCTAGCTCTTTGGCCATAGCTCTAGTGAAGGTCATCACGGCTCCTTTGGAAGTGGCGTAGGCCGAGGCACCACCACCGCCGCCGTCGCGTCCGGCCTGCGAAGCAATATTGACAATCGTCCCTCCCTCCGGCATGTGATTGATCACCGCTTTGTGCATCATGAAGACTGATTTGAGGTTCAAGGCCATGACGAAATCCCAAAATTTTTCATCCATTTCGCACAACCTCTTACGGGCAACCAGCCCCCCAGCATTGTTAATCAAAATATGGATGTTATCGCCGAAGGCTTCCCTAGCCTCTTCCGATAAGCGAAAACATTCTTCCCATTTGGTCAAATCCGCCTTCACCGCAATGGCCTTTCCACCTGCTCCCAGAATCATTTGCAGCGTTTGCTCTGCATCCTCTGGAGTGTTATAATAGTTAACGACAACGTTGGCTCCCATTTCAGCTAACTTGATAGAGATGGCTCTCCCGATGTCTCGCCCGCCACCGGTAACGATGGCTGTTTTTCCTGTTAATTCCATAATCTAATTTTTTAAATTTCATTATTGGGGCGTGAGCGAAAAACGCCTCACAATCCCTGGTTTTATGTTGATTTAATAGTGTGGTTTTAAGGGTTCGATTTTGGGGCAAAGTACCCAGATGCTGGCCATAGCGATCAAAGCTAAGGCCGCGCCAATGATGAAAGCGGGGGTATAGTTGCCGTCCGAAGTCAGCCAGGGGATGAGCGAGGTCAGCCCGACCGCTCCCAGCTTGGCAGCCATACCGGCAAAACCGGCTAAGGAGCCGACTGTTTTTCCACCAAAGAAATCACTTGGCAAAGTTTGAACATTTCCGATGGCCGTTTGAAAACCAAATAAAATAACGGCCATCAGTAATACCGCCGTAACGGGCGCACCCGGATTAGATAAGGCCAGCAAGGAGGGCAGCATAATCACGCAGCCCAGCGTGATCACCAGTTTGCGAGTCTTATCGACCGTCCAGCCTGCCTTGATGCGATTTTGAGCAAGCAGTCCACCAAACCAAGCACCCAGCATGGCCCCAACATAGGGGACCCAGCCGTAGATGCCTATCGTTTTCACATCCATCCCGTACACCTCCGAGAGATAAATCGGAATCCATAGGACGAATAACCACCAGATGGGATC
>JBCDGZ010000060.1:0-42189 GCA_038750655.1 Bacteroidota bacterium
ATTTTGAAGATGGTTTTGCCTGCGACCTGACAAGACGCCATAAGATGAAAAAGATAAACCCCTTTCTTCTACTTTTCCTCCTTCCGCTGTTTTGCCTCGGGCAATCCAATGAAGGGGTAGAATTTTGGTTTGGCTTTATGGAACATCGGGATGTCAATCAAAATACTAAAGTGGCCATGATTACTGCCAAAACCAGTACCAGTGGCACCATCAGTGTTCCCCTACAAGGATGGAGTGAGGAGTTTACCGTAGCAGCCAATGCGGTGACCATCATCACGCTTCCCCGCTCTACGGAGACCGTCGGTTCTGAATTTGTTACGGAAAACGGCGTATTGGTCCGCACCAATGATCCGGCCTCTGTTTACATTCATCAATACCACTCTATGCGCTCTGAGGCCGCAGTTGTTCTGCCGACGGCGGCCATTGGCGATGCCTACTACGTGATGACCTATCAGGGGGTCACTATCCAGAACACCGTTTTTCCAGCGGAGTTTTTGGTGGTGGCCAGGGAAGACGAAACAGAGGTGACCATTACGGTAAGTGACGAAACCCGGGATGGAAAACCGCCCGGAACGACGTTCACAGTGCTACTCAATGCCGGAGAGACCTATCAAGTGCAAGCTCGCCGGAGCAGCGGCGATTTGACGGGATCTTTTGTACGCAGCGATAAGAAATTTTCCCTTTTTGCGGGAAACAGCTGGACTCAGGTGCCCGATTTTTGTGAGTTTAGAGATAATCTCTTGGAGCAGATGTATCCCCTCTCCACCTGGGGAAGGCGTTTCATAACCGTACCCAATGATAAGGTCAGCTTTGATGTGTTTCGCATCTTAGCTGCCGAGGATAATACGACGATTGAGGTGCAGAGTACGCCCAGCAATACCTACAACCTCGATGCCGGAGAATTTGTGGAGTACCAGCTCAGCGCGGCCTCGTTCATTATGGCCAGTCAGCCTATTCTGGTGGCGCAGTTCAGCGTGGGGCAACAATGCAATGGCCATAGTTTGGGCGATCCTTCGATGGTTTTACTCAACAGTGTGGAGCAGACTCGGGATACGGTTACCCTGTTCAATTCTTCCTTTGAGAATATTGAGGAGAATTTCATCAATGTTATTACTCGAAGTGTAGATACGGATATTGTATTTTTTGATAATCAGCAATTGATCAGTACGGGGGTTACTTTTACGCCGGTAGGACCGAACGGAGAATTTGCCTACGCCAGGATACGGGTGGAGCCCGGAGCGCATACCATCATTTCTGAGGGCTGTGGCGTAATTGCGACGGCCTATGGTTATGGAAATGTAGAATCGTATGCCTACAGCGGTGGGGCCAGTTTCAGTGCCATTAATGCCAATCCGATCCCGGAGGGGGGCTGTCTCAACGATACCATCTATTTCGATACGGGACTTTCGCCTTTTCGCTTCAGTTTTGATTGGGATTTGGGAGATGGAACAACTTCTGATCAGGCGGTCTTTTCGCATTTCTATCCCGCCTTGGGCGCCTATCCAGTTCGGCTGATTACTTACGATGAATGTCTGGACATCCGGGATACTTTCTATCGCGATTTGATGATTACGCTGCGGCAGGCCGTTGAGGTTATCGACGACCAAAGGATTTGCGAGGGGGAGCGCATTGAGCTGGGAGCTAGCGGCCTGGCCGGTGCCCGCTACGAATGGTCTGGCCCTAACAACTTTTTCTCCGAAGCCCAATTTCCCTTCATTGACAATGCCCAGCTGCGCGATTCCGGTCGCTACTCCGTTATCGGCATCATCTCTGGCTGCGCCACCTTCCCCGCCGACCTGCAAGTCGACGTCCTGCCCATCCCCGCTCCTGATCTCGGCCCCGATACCATCCTCTGTAGTCGCGAAGGCTTCACCCCCATACTCGACCCCGGCACCTTTAGCAGCTACCGCTGGCAAAACCGCTCCCGCAACCCCACCCTCCGAGTCCAACAAGAGGGGCAATACTGGGTCGAAGTCAGCAACGAACTGGGCTGCACCGCCTCCGATACCGTCCTGATGCGCGAGCAGTGCCCCACCCGCATTTACATCCCCAACGCCTTTTCGCCCAATGATGATGGTATCAACGATGAGTTTGGGGCTTTCGGGACCGATATTATCCGCTTTCAACTGCGCATCTTTAACCGCTGGGGTGGGGTGGTTTTTGAGTCCAAAGACCCCGAAGGGCATTGGGATGGGTTTATCAACGGCGAGCCCGCTCAGGAGGGCGTTTACACCTGGATGATCGAGCTGGAGGGCTATCAAGAGGATGGTAGTACCTACACCGAAGTACTTTCCGGCAACACAACTTTGCTACGATGACCTTCGGTATCCATCGGATGTCGTATCTTTGCCCCTGTAATTGCAAAAACTATGAACAAACTTAGCATCGCCTGGCTGGCTGTCCTGCTCTGCTCAACGCTGGGGCAGGCCGCCGCCCAGGATTTTACCAGCGCCCCGGCCCGAGGCGTTAAGACGGTTGTAGAGTGGATACAGCGCAATGGAGACAAGGGGGTACAAAAAGGCTATGTCTATCGCTTTCATCCCAAAGGACATATCACCAGTTTTAGCAATGATGCCCTGGGGGAGAGCTGTACCTTCGAATACGATCGGCAATTTCGGCTGAAAGCAAAGCAGTACAATTTTGGTGCGAACGGCAGCACCACCATCTACCAATACAAATCTCAATTTCATTCGGTAGAAGAGGAATACAAAGGCGGTTTTGCCAAAAGCCTCCTGTTCTTTGATCAACGCAGGCGACTGATTGAAAAAAAATCCTTCACCAAAGGCGACCATACCAATAACCAGTACCAACTCTTTGAGCGTTACGTCTACCACTACGACAATCGGGACAGCCTTCTGGGCGAAATGTACTACAATTATGCGGACGAACAAGATACCCGCTCGCCCTATTCCCGCAAAATCCTCCATCGTTACCACCCCAACACCGGCCGCAAAACCAACATCACCGAATTTGGCTACAACCGCCTCTGGCAAATCAGCACCGACTTCGATTACTACGATAATGGTCGCCTACGCAAAAAAACCATTGCTTACCGCGACGGTCGGCAGCAGGTCGTCATCTACGAATACAAAGATGGCCAGCTGTGGCAGGAGCGCAGCGTAGAAAGTGTGGCGACGGTTACCAAGGTGTACAAAAGTGGTCGGTTGATCCGCAAGCGCATCAATTGGAAAAATGGGGATTCGGAGCTGATTGATTATCAGTATGAGTTTTATTGAGAACATGTTAGGAAGGAGGTGCTTTAGAAGCGAAAAATAAAGGACGGGCAAACAATAATACGAATTTATTCGTATTATGTATATAGGTTGTCTCCTCAGCTGACAACCCTCAACTCTTTAAGTTGTCCTTTAACACAAATACGCCTCATTATGATCAAGAATTACCTCCTCATTACTTTAAGAAATTTTAAACGCCAACCGGCTTATTTTCTACTCAATATTTTAGGGCTGACCATTGGCATTGCAGCTACGCTGCTGATTCTGCTGTACATTCAGCAAGAGCTGCGCTTTGATCGCTACCACAGCAAGGCGGATCGGATTTATCGGGTCAATTCAGACATTGCGGAGCCGGACAATGCTTTTAAGTGGGCGGTTACGCAGATTCCGCTGGCCCCGCAGCTTAAGGCAGATTATCCAGAGGTGGAGGAGTATGTACGGTTTATTCCGGAAGATCGGATTCGCTTCTCCTTGGAGGATCGGTTTTTCTTTGTGGAGAAGGTTTTTGTGGTGGACTCGACGGTTTGTGAAGTCTTTGACTTTGAGTTCATTAGAGGGGAGGGCCGGACGGCTTTGAAGGAGCCCAATTCGCTGGTGTTGGCGGAGTCGGAGGCTCGGCGCATTTTTGGTGAAAGTGATCCGATCGGGCAGCAGCTGAAGACGCAGAGCGATCGGGCGTACAAGGTGACGGGGGTGTATAAGGATATGCCGAAACATTCTCATTTGATCGCCAATGCGATGATTTCTTCTAATTCGATTGAGGGGATCAGGGATGCGAGTGCGGGGTCCTGGGGCAGCTTTGAAATCTATTCTTATGTGCTTTTACGGGAGGGAGCTGATGCAGCGACCTTCGCGGGGTATTTACCGGATGTGATCACGAAATATGTGGCGGTTATTTTTGATCAATTTGACATCAAGATCAAGTACCAGTTGATGCCTTTGACGGATATTCACTTGAAGTCGGATTATCAGGCGGAGCCGGAGGCGGTGGGGGAGATGGGCTTTTTGTACATCTTCGGCATTGTTGCGCTGTTCATGCTCCTGATTGCCTGCATCAACTATATGAATTTGGCAACGGCGCGGGGCGGTAAGCGTTCTTTGGAGGTGGGCATTCGTAAAGTGCTAGGGGCGGAACGCCGTCAGTTGGTCGGACAATTCCTCTCGGAGTCGGTCATCTTTACCCTAATTGCGCTTCTATTGAGCTTTACCTTGGTCCATTTTCTGGTGCCAACTTTCAATAGCATTTTCGAAGTATCCCTAAGTCGCACCCTGCTTTGGTCGCCTAGCATTTTGCTGGCTGGCTTCACCATCATCCTGTTGACCGGCATCCTTGGAGGCAGCTATCCTGCATTCTATCTTTCCTCCTTTCGTCCCGTAACGGTCCTCAAAGGCAAGCTGGCCAAGGGCAGCGGCAATCCTCGCTTGCGTCAAGGCTTGGTCGTTCTCCAATTTGTAATCACCCTCTTCATGCTGGCCAGCACTGGGATCATCTTTGATCAAATGCAATACCTACGCACCAAGGAACTGGGGTTTGATAAAGACCAGGTGCTGCTCTTTGACCTCGAAGGCAGAGCGGCTAGGAACAAATACCCCGTCATTCGGACCGCCCTCCTGCGGAATGCCGACATTACTGCGGTAGGTACGGCCACCTCAAGCCCCGGCGATTATTTTTCCAAACAACTAATGAATGTCGAAACCGCCAATGGCAGCATGGATGAAAGAGGGGTGGATAATTATGGGGTCGATTTTGATTTCTTTAATACGATGGGAATGACGATCACGCAGGGTCGGAATATCAGTGCAGACTACTCCTCGGATAGCTCTCAAGCAGTACTGGTCAATGAGGCCATGGTGGATCGTATGGGTTGGAGTGATCCGATTGGGCGCAAAATTGAACCCGATCCCGGTGATTCTTCCCGCGTGGCCTACGTCGTCGGTGTTATCAAAAATTTCCATCAACGGTCCCTCTACGAGCCCATCGAGCCACTGCTGTTTCGGCCCCGCTTCAACAATAGTCGCGTACACGTTCGCATCAAGAATGACTTGGCCGGTACGATTGCCTTTGTAGAGCAGGAATGGGCTAAAATTTTTCCCAACCGACCCTTCGAATACGATTTTGTCGACTCGGCTTTCATGGAATTGTATCGTGAGGACCAGATTCGGAGCCGCATTTTTACCCTTTTTAGTCTACTGATGATCATTATCGCTTGTCTGGGCTTATTGGGTTTAGCGTCCTACACTGCCGAGCAGCGCACTAAAGAGATTGGCGTTCGTAAAGTACTGGGCGCCAATTCCGGTAACATCATTTACCTACTGACCCGTAATTTTGTCTGGCTGGTTGCACTGGCCGCCATTCCGGCCTTTATCGCCACCTGGTATTTCATGCGGCAATGGCTGGATACCTTCACCTACCATACCCGTATGAATTACTGGCTCTTCGGTTTGGCCCTGCTCATGACCATTTTGGTGACGCTTCTTACGACCGGTTATCACGCCATCCGAGCCGCTTACAGTGATCCGGTGAAGGCCCTGAAATATGAGTGAATCCAGACTTTCCCGATGGACTGTCGTAACCCAGACAGCCATCTGGACTTTGCCACAGTTCTGTTAAACATTTGTGATACATAAGGGGAACACTGTAGTGTATTTTTGGGGCTAAAACAATCAAAATGAAACTACAGTTGATCAGCTCCATTACCATCGCGTTACTATTCAGTGCTTGTATCGGTGATGATATAATCATGGATACGGTCGAAGAAAACCTAAGTATCCTTACGCCCATCGATAGTCTGGAATTGGGCACCAGTCATCAATTCACCGCCCGTTTTCTCAATAATATTGGCGTTGAGGAGGCTGCCGCAATCGATTGGTCGAGTTCGGACGAGAATATTCTGAGCATCAATACAGAAGGCTTGGCGACTGGCTTAGCGGAAGGCGAAGTGGAGGTCAAAGCGGAACTAAACCGCAACGACGGCCCTCTACTTAGCGACAGCTTTCGCCTAGTGGTGGTGGATGAAGAAGTCACCATCGTCGAACCTCAAAGCCGCAACGGCAGCCTGCGGACCACGAGCAGTTATCGGCTAGCCGGAGATTTTGTTTTGGAAGAAAATGATGGAGCCTTGACCCTTCGCTTTGCTTCGAACTATGTCGCCTCCTCTAGCTTGCCCGGTCTTTATGTTTACCTCACCAACAATCCCAATACCATCAGCAATGCCTTCGAAATCGGAATGGCGACCTCCTTCAGTGGCGCCCACGAATACGAAATTACTGGTGATGTCGACCTGACGCAATACAACTATGTGCTCTTCTTCTGTAAGCCTTTTGGAGTAAAAGTAGGAGATGGTCAAATCAACTAAGCCCTGCTAAACATTCAAGAATTCTCAAACTCATCATCATGCAAACGATCACTAAACTTAGCATAATTGCTTTTATCGCTCTATTCAGCCAATCGGCCCTGGCCGGCGGCGGCTGGCCCCAACCCAAGGGCGGCGGATTCTTCAAAGTCTCCGAATGGTGGCTCATCTCCGACCAGCACTTCACCGACTCTGGCGAAATTGATCCCAATACCACCTTCGGCATCTTCACCACCAGCCTATATGCCGAATATGGCTTCACCGATCGCATTACCGGCGTACTCTATTTCCCCTTTTTCAGCAGAAACTACTTCAATAACACCCTCTCCGGAACAACTGGTGAAGTCCTGGTCCCCGGCGAGGCCATCAACTCCATCGGAGACATTAATATTGCTGTGAAATATGGCCTGGTGACCAAAGGGCCCATTGCCCTCAGCGCCACCTTACTCTTCGGCCTCCCCAGCGGCAACGATCGCGGCGGCAGTGCCGGCAACCTGCAAACGGGCGATGGCGAGTTCAATCAACTGCTACAAATCGACGCCGGAACCTCCTTCAAAATCGCCGAGCACAACGCCTATGCTAACATCTACGCTGGCTTTAACAACCGCACCAACGGCTTTTCCGATGAGCTGCGCTTTGGCATCGAAGGAGGGGTAAGTTGGCTAAACGATAGGCTGACTACTACCGTCCGCCTCTTCGGCATCAGCTCTCTCAAAAACGGAGACAGCACCGATGTGCCCAACAGCACCAGCATCTTCGCCAATAACAGCGAACACCTGACCGTTTCGCCCGAAGTTTCTTATCTGCTAACAGACAAGGTCGGTGTTTCTGCCTCCTTCGGTTCGGCGCTGGCTGGGAGCATCATCTTTGCCAACACCTCTTACGAAGTGGGTGTATTTGTAAAATTCTAGCATAGATTTCGACGGCTAATTTATATTGCGTTTCGGCACCTCGATTAACTTGAGGTGCCGTTTTTTCTCTATCTTTAGCCTATTACTCACACCATCAAGCCGTCACCATGCGAATCCTCTGCCTTGCTCTCCTCCTCTTCATTATGGCCTGCCAAAGCCCAGCACCCGAAACGAAGTCCGATACGTCCGAAAAGCTCGGTACCATAAGCATCAATTTCACCGGCAACGAAGCGGCGATGCCTCATTTCGAAAAGGGCTTACTGCTGCTTCACAATTTTGAATTCGAGGATGCCTGCACCGCCTTTCTCAAAGCGCAGGAGGCCGACTCGACGATGGCGATGGCCTACTGGGGCGAAGCGATGACCTACAACCACCCCCTTTGGCGAGAGCAGGATTACGAAAAAGGGCAGGCAGCATTGGCCAAATGGGCCGAAACGCCAGAAGAACGCCAAAGCAAAACTACCTCGGCACTAGAACGCGATCTGCTCCAATCTCTCGACATCCTCTACGGCGAAGGGGATAAAAAGGAGCGCGATATTGCGTACAATAAATTCTACAGTAAACTTTACGAGAAATACCCCGGCAACCAGGAAGTGGCGGCCTTCTACGCCCTCTCTTGCCTTGGTGCAGTAACCGTCGGCCGTGACAAAGCTGCCTACGAAAAGGGCGCTGCCATCGCTCAGGGCATCCTCGACGAAAATCCTAATCACCCCGGGGCACTGCATTATCTCATTCATTCTTACGATGATCCCGAGCACGCTCCACTGGCCTTGCCCGCCGCCAACAGCTATTCTAAGGTAGCGGCGAATGCCACCCACGCCCTGCATATGCCCTCTCATATCTACGTGGCCGTTGGCATGTGGGACGAAGTGGTGAACAGCAATCTTGCCTCCTGGAAAGCCAGTGTTCGGCGGATGGAGGACAAGGACCTGAGTGGCAAGGCGCGTTCTTATCATGCGCTACACTGGTTGCTTTATGGTTACTTGCAAAAAGGGCAGTACGGAAAGGCCACCCAGGTTATGGAAGATATGAAGGGCTACTTAGAGGAAGAGCAGGCGGAGAATATGCGCATTTATTTGGTGGGGATGAAGGGCAGTTATCTGGTGGAGACCGGGCAATGGGACCACCCACTGGCGGATTATGAGACGGAGATCGAAGATTTAAATGTTAGGGTACAAAATGTTTTTCATTTTCTCGAAGGGATGAAGGCCCACGAGCAAGGAAATACTGCCCGGGTGGATGCTACCATTCTCAAAATGGCCAAGGAGATTGCCTTTGCCGAGACCTTGGTGACGGAGAAGGGAACGCCGATGTGTAGTGCTGCCAATAGCTACCGAAAGCCCAATAGCGTGGATATTGATCAATCGCGGGTGCTAGAGTGGATGCTTCGGGGGCTGAGGGCCTGGGAGCAGCCGGCGGCGGCCGAGGAGTGGTTGAAAAAAGCGACGGAACTGGAAGCTCGGATCAGCTACAGCTACGGCCCGCCGGTGATTGTTCAGCCTTCCTTTGAGTTGTACGGCCGGTGGTTGTTAGAGCAGGGGCGTGCAGAGGAGGCTGCCGAGCAGTTTGAGCAGGCCCTAGAGCGGGGGCCGCGGCGGGTGATGGCCCTGTGGGGCCACTGGAAGGCTTCGGCGCAGAACGGAGACGCCGCAGCGACGCAGGCCGCCCAGGATGAGCTACAGAAGGTCCTCCGAGAGGCTGAGCCGTCCGTCCGCAAACGTTGGCTCGGCCCCTCAGCGATTACACAGCGCTAGGCAAAGTTAAAGGACACTGTTAATAGCCATTTCTCAGCGCATTCGTATGATGTTCGGTATGGTAAATGGTGAAGAGCAAGATTTCCCGAATCGTCATTTTTCCAATCAAAGGGTGGGGGAGTAGATAAATACTCATCTTATCCTCCTTCCAGGTCTCGATAATGCTACAAAGTTGATCCAGCTCCCGTTGCAGCTGAGCGAGAAGTGCTGCCTTCTGATTGTTTTCGACCTGTTTAGGCTCGTACTCCGACGGCGCTCGCCCGCCCTGACTCAATTTGAGTCGGTATTTGGCGACGACCTCCTCATAGCTGCGCTCCGGTCGTTCATTCTTCTTCCCAAATAGTTGCCCGAGCATTACGTAGGGCATCTTCATCGCAGTACGTAGCGGTTTGGTACTCAAGATCAAATGCTCCACATGTTGGCCACAGCTCCATTTGCCTTCGATCGGTGCCACCTCAAATCGATGGTCGTCGTGCTGCTCCAGCCAATGAATCAGTTGCGCATATTTGCCTTCAAGGGCAGTAATGATGTCCGTTTTACTATATAATTCAGTCATAAATTTTATTTTTTAAACTTTTTGTGTTATATTTATTACTCGTTTCGATTATTGCCTTTGTACAGTACGATTCTTTACCTTTCGATCACATCGGCAATCCCTTTAATCCGTCTGGTGGGGTATTTTTATGCTCCAGTTCAACATATCACTTTTCGCTTTCAAAAGGCCTAGAAAGTAGAAGGATGCCATCACCAAGGAATTCTTGCGATCTGTTTGTACGGCAAGGACTGGCCTTTCATGGCCGGGATTGATTGCTGAACAGGCAGATTGGCGGCGGTGGCTGAGGGAGGGCCCACCCAACCTTTGGGGCAATCTCTACACCCCAATTTGCAGTATCTCTTTGTTCGTTTGACGGTATCTCTTTTCTCATCTGACAATCTCTCTTTGTCTATTTGACGGCATCTCTTCGCTTATTTTACTGTAGCTGATTTATCCTTCGGATCATGAGTAGCAATACCATAATCAGAGATTGTTTAGTTATTTTTAGTAACTTACTTACTGATTACAACCAAATATAAATGATATGCTTTTGAAAACCAATACCTTATCAATCCGTAACTAAGTAACATGAGCGTAACTAATACTGAAAATCAAGGGCTTGCGGTGAAAAAAAAGATCGCGAAATGTTGGAAGAAGACCCAGCCCTTTCTACTCGCTGGCTATTGTCCGACTAAGGAGGTGCTGGCCGGCTCGATGGACAAGTGGGCTATTTTTGTATTGTTTAACCTGGGCTATCATGAGGTACTGCGTTTTAATCAGCTCAAAAATAACATTGAGGGGATTTCGGCTCGCATGCTGACCGTGACCTTGAAACGATTGGAAAGAAACGGGATGTTGATCCGTAAGGTTTATCCCGAGGTGCCTCCGAAGGTAGAATACCGGTTGACGGACTTCGGTTTTGAGCTGACTACGCGACTGGTTGAGTTGACCAATTGGTTTTTGGACAATATGCCCGATTGTAGTGTAGCGGCCATCTATACGAAGAGGAATAAATTGTCGTAGATCAACAATTCCTTTTAATTTTTGTGAGGAACTCCGAACGAAACCCTATACTTGTACCTTAAGTTTCTATATGAAGGACATTATCATCATCGGTGGAGGATTGGCGGGCCTGAGTGCGGCAATACACCTCAGTAGAGCTGGCAAGCAGGTTGGTTTACTGGAAAAAAAAGGCTATCCGAGGCATAAGGTTTGTGGGGAGTACGTTTCCAATGAAGTGCTGCCTTATTTTGAAAAATTAGGCGTCGATATTGAAAGTGTGGGACCCAATCATGTCCAGCGGTTTCGCCTCTGTGCACCTTCCGGCAAATTTGCCGAAGCTCGACTGCCGCTGGGCGGCTTTGGGCTCAGCCGGTATCGCTTCGACGAATTTCTCTACCAAAATGCGCTGGCCGCCGGCGTCGATGTCCGAACCCAAACCACCGTTACAGAAGTTCACTTCCAAGGCGATCACTTTCAACTTCGCGCCCTCGGCGGTTTGGAGCTAGAGGCCAAAGTTGTACTGGGTAGTTTCGGCAAGCGTTCTGTTGTCGATAAAAATCTATCTCGACCCTTTTTCAGTCAGCCTTCGCGATGGATGGGGGTAAAGCATATGTTGGATTACGACTATCCGGCCGATTTGGTAGCCCTCTACAATTTTGATGGAGGCTATTGTGGGGCGGTCCGTATTGAGGATGGCAGCCTCAGTATGGCTTATCTGACTACCCACGATGCCATTAAGCCCTACGGCTCTTTAGCCGCCTTCGAAGCCAATGTGCTGCACGCCAACCCTCGGCTCAAGACCTTACTCAGCGCGCCCTCCAAGCTGGCCCGCCCGCAGACCATTTCCAATGTCTCCTTCCGGCCCAAGCGGCAGGTCGTAGATCATATTCTGATGTTGGGCGACGCCGCAGGCATGATCGCTCCGGTTTGCGGCAATGGTATGGCAATGGGCATTCACGCCGCCAAGATCGCTTCCGATCTGGTCCTTGAATTTCTCAACGGCAATATCGACCGATCGAACATGGAGCAGACTTATCAAAAGCAATGGCGGCACCTCTTCGGGCAGCGGCTCTTTTGGGGGCGGCAAATCCAGCAGGTGATGGGCCGGCCGGCCGTTTCTACGCTGGCCGTAGGCGCTCTGCGCGGCTTGCCCGGCATCCTTCCCGGTATCATCCGGCAGACTCACGGCAAGGCCTTTGCCTAAACAGGAGCCTTCTTAATGTTCAAAACCTTTCAAACCCGCAGCTCAGATACGGAAATCATTGACGACTTGTCTTTAGACGGAGAAGTGCTGGAAAAGGCGCTAGATTACCTTACGGTACTCAATAAGCGATTAGGAGGAAATCAACTGATTCGCAATGGAATAAAGCATATTTTTTCGAGTGCTACTTTAGGGCCTTTAATAAAAGAAAGTAAGGCAGGCCAACGGCCGCTGACCATCGCGGATGCGGCCTGCGGCGGTGGCGATGCCCTGCGACTGATCGCCCGGTTGGCGGAGGAAGAAGCCCTGCAAGTGCAATTGATCGGCCTGGACGCCAACGCCGCGACGGTTCGGTATGCCCAGCGGGCCAGCAATGATTTTGCTAATATTAAAATTTCTAAACAAGATATATTATCAGACAGTTGTACTTGGGAGGGTGTTGATATTCTATGCTGCAATCAGTTCCTTTATCATCTGAGTTATGAGGCGATCAGCGGCTTTTTGGAAAAAGCTTTCAGACAGGGCGTAAGTGCTGTCTTGATCAATGACCTGCAAAGGCATTGGCTGCCGTACTATCTCTTTCAACTGCTCTGCTTCCTACTAAACGCACCGGAGGTAAACCGCTTGGATGGAGGCGTAGCCATTCGAAAAGCCTTTACGCGAAAAGAATTGAAGGCCCTGATGGCTACCATGCAGAGTAGACCCTACCGGTTGAACTGGCGCTGGGCCTTTCGCTACCAGTTGATTATATTTAGCCACTAAAGCAATACTTTGTGAATCAGAAATTGAAGATATGTTCGAAAAATTCCAATCTCGCTCCACTGCTACCGAAATCATGGATGACCTTACGCTGGAAGGGCAAATATTGGACGAAGCCTTAATCAACCTCGAAAGGGTGAACACCTGGTTGGGAGGCAATCTGGTGCTGGTGAGTGGGTTTCGGGAGATTCTCAATAGCCACCTAATCCGTAATGTATTGCAAGAATACCGAGCGCAAGACCGGCCGCTGGTCGTCGCAGATGCTGGATGTGGTGGCGGGGATGGCCTGCGCGCGATGGCCTGCGCCACGCGGAAAGCCCAGATCAAAGCGGAGTTCATCGGCCTGGATGCCAACGCTTACACCGTCGACTTTGCCCGAGCGCGGACGTCGGCATACCCCGAGATTAAATTTGTCCAACAAGATATTCTTTCGGAAACCTGTAGCTGGGAAGGTGTAGACATTTTATACTGTAGTCTTTTTCTTCATCACTTCACAGACGAGGAGCAGCTTGAGCTGATGCAGAAGTGTTTTCGGCAGGGAGTCAAGGCCATTTTAATTAATGATTTACAGCGACACTGGCTGCCTTATTATTTGTTTCACCTGATTTGTTTTATCTTCCGCGCACCTGCGATGACCAAAGAAGATGGCTGTCTGTCCATCCTCAAAGGATTTCGAAGGGAAGACTTGGAGCGACTTATGCAGAAAGCTGGGTTTCAACATTTTAAAATCAGCTGGCGCTGGGCCTTTCGCTACCAACTAATTATTTACAATCAATCTTAGTACAAGATAATGGAGGGACTTCCTAAAATTCTGGCTACGGCCATTGAACTGCCTGAATATACCAAGCCAACGAGTGAGATTCTAGCCGACATGGAGCGGCACCTGGCAGACCAGGATGAGCGTTTTCGGAAGAAGATTATGCGTATTTTTAAATACGCTCAGGTTGATCGTCGCTATTCCATCCTCCCTGCTGAGGCCGTGCTGGCGACCCGCTCCTTCGAGGAGAAAAACGACGCCTACATCGAAAAGGCCATCGAGCTGTCGGAGAAGGTGCTCATTAAAGCCTTGGATAAGGCCGGGCTGGCCCCCACCGACATCGATTACATCATCACCGTCAGCTGCACCGGCTTTATGATTCCTTCGGTCGATGCTTTTTTAATCAATCGGCTGCGCATGCGGCAGGACATCGTTCGCCTTCCGGTAACGGAGATGGGCTGCGCCGCTGGTATTTCTGCTTTAATCTACGCCAATAACTTTCTGAAAGCCAACCCCGGTAAGCGAGCGGCCATCATTGCTGTAGAATCCCCGATGTCGACCTTTCAGTTCGATGATTTTTCGATGGCCAATATGGTCAGCGCCGCCATCTTTGGCGACGGGGCTGCCTGCGCGATTGTGGGCTCCGAAGAAGGGCTAGCTCCCGCCATTTTGGATACCGATATGTACCATTTCTACGATGAGATCGGGATGATGGGCTTTCAACTGCGCAATTCTGGCTTCCAGATGGTGCTCGATCCCGCTGTCCCCGACACCATCAAAGAACATTTCCACAAAATCCTCTTCCCCTTCTTAGAACGCAATGGCTTGAGCATCGAAGACATTGATCACCTGATCTTTCACCCCGGCGGTAAGAAAATCATTCAGATGGTCGAGGCGCTCTTTGGAGAATTGGGGAAAAACCTCAACGCGACCAAAGGCATCTTGCGGGAATACGGCAATATGTCCAGTGCTACGGTGCTCTATGTACTGGATGATTTTTTGAAAAATGCCCCTCCGGCCAAAGGCGAGAAGGGGCTAATGTTGAGTTTTGGGCCGGGTTTTTCGGCGCAAAGTGTTTTGTTGGAATGGCGATGATTACTTCTTGGAGGAAAAGAAGTATTGCAGACTCACTCTCCATCGCTGCATATCTTCACGACCATTCAGGCTGAAAAATTTATTACCCATGATCGCATCTACGCCAAGAAGCCACTTTTGGTAAAAAATACCGGCTCCGAAGGTAGAGAAAAGATTGCCATCGATTGACGAATGTTCTTCAAAGATGAATTGGGTGCTAAAATCAGGCTGGCCAGTAGTCGAATTGTTATTCCGCCAAGTTAGGCTGTTTTGCTGATAGCTGAGGATATTCTGAATAATGACTCCTCCTCTGGTGTATATTCCGCGATCTTTCTTTTGAAATGGAAATTGGTACTGAACCCCTAGGCTGGTTTCCAGTAAGCTTACCCTCAATTCCCCATCGTAGGTAATATTGGAACCACCAACATCAGATTGATCCTGCCTATACTGTATCCTCATCGAAGGAGTGTAAAGCACATTGATGGCAGTCCTGAGCCTGTCGTGCCTTTTTAGAACCGGAATACCCATAAATAATCCCAAACTAGGATAGGATACTAAGAACGTATACCCATCAGGTAGCCCTGCAAAGAAGACGCGTTCAGGAGAATTTAAGGGGGTCGTTTTTAAGACGGAATAGGTGACCTGTGCGCCAAAAAATAAGCCTATTTTCTCTGGGGCTGCATTTTGCAGTTGTTTCCCGCAGTCACTATTGTATCGACTGACTAATTTGATCAGGGAATTGCGATGATAGGAAGTGCTTTCGATCTTCCTCATAGAAACCTCCGGGCAGTCCCGCATCATAAAATTTAGCGTACCGATGTACTTTTTCTTTTCTTTATAGCCCAGATTGGTGTAAGCCTCGTAGTATTCCAGCGGTAAGATACTTTCTTCTTTTTCTACAAAAAATTGTACGCGGTCTACGGCATTCAGGTGTGCGTAAAGATTTACGGTCCCTTCCACCAGGCGTTCCACCATGATGGTGGTATCCTTGATGAAACTGCTTTTTACATCTCCGTTAAACAGCTTTTTTTGAACATTATAATTGACTTTTTTGGACAGGTGGTAGGTTTCTTCAACAATGATGTACTCTATGGATTCGAGCGGCAGCTTGGTGGAGGCATTCGCCAGCCGAACTTCTTTATGCTTTATCCAGCGTCCTCTTTTAATTTCGACGGTTTGTTCGGCTTGCCCTACCCGTTTGAGCTGTACTTCCAGTTTTTGAGAAAATAACCAGAACGTATTGAGCAGCAGGAAGGCTAGTGAGAGTATTTTCTTTTTCATATGAATTTATTTTTTGTGTAAAAACGAATTTGCATCACAATTATACTACAAGATTTATACCTTAACTTGTTCCTCAAAGCACCTTAACATTATGCAAGAAGCCGTTTCCACCTTTCAATCCAAGAATTACTGGGCCGTCATTCTGGGCAGTTCCAGCGGAATGGGGCAGGCCGCTGCCCGCAAGCTAGCCCGCCAGGGGATGAACCTCTGCTTGCTGCACCGCGATCGCCGACAGGCCCTCCCCGCCATCGAGGCCGAGCTGGAAGCCCTGCGGGCCTACGGCGTCCAAGTCCTGGCCTACAACAAAGATGCCCTCAAGGCCGACAAGCGCAGCGAAGTCCTCCAAGATCTCCAAACCGCCCTCGGCACCGAAGGTCGCGTACGCCTCCTCCTGCACGCCATCTCCAAAGGCAACCTCAAACTGATGAATCCCCCCTCGCCCCACCGTGCTCCATTTGAGACCCATACCGACAGTGCTACCCATACCCAACTGTACCAAAGCCTAGAGCAGCTCGGCCAAGAAGCCCTTCCCACCCAGGCCCCCTTGCTCGGCCCAACCGACCTCCAATTGACCATCGAAGCGATGGCCCTCAGCCTCTACGACTGGACGCGCGCCCTCTTCGACGCCCAACTCTTTGCCGCCGATGCCCGAATCCTTGGCCTGAGCAGCGAGGGCAGCCAGCGCGCTTGGCGCAGCTACGCTGCCGTCAGCGCCGCCAAGGCCGCCCTGGAAGCCATCTGTCGCAGCATCGCCCTGGAGTTTGCGCCCTACGGACTGCGCTGCAATATCGTGCAACCCGGCGTCACCGATACCCCATCCCTGCGGATGATTCCCGGCAGCGAACAACTCAAGCTGCGCAGCCTCCTTCGCAACCCCTTTCAGCGCCTGACCACCCCTAAAGATGTGGCCGATGTCATCTATCTGCTTTGTCGCGATGAGGCCGCCTGGATCAACGGCGCACTGATTCCGGTTGATGGGGGCGAACGAAACAGCTGATTCTAAAGAAGTTTTACAACTTGAGCGATGTTATTTTTATGTAAACGAGCAGAACTTCTTAACTTGGTGGTTGTAAACTGCACATTGCCAACAACTAAACATGCCCCCAACCCTTGATCATGAGTATGATGAGAACAATATGTGAGGAAGTGAAAGACTTGATGCCCTACACCGCGCCCTTCCTCTTTGTAGATGAATTTCAAGAATTAACAGAATCCGGGGCTATAGGTACCTACACCTATCGGGAGGATGAGTATTTTTATCAAGGCCATTTTCCCAATAATCCCATCACTCCTGGTGCTATTATGATAGAGACAATGGCACAGATCGGGCTGGTCGGCCTGGGCATCTTTTTGGTAGGTGTCAATCAAGAAAAAGCGAAGTCGGACTTTGTGTTCACTTCCGCCGATGTCAATTTCCTACGGAAGGTGCTCCCGGGAGAAACGGTGACGGTGCAGTCGGAGAAAATTTACTTCCGCTTTGGTAAGCTCAAATGCAAAGTAGTGATGAAGAATGCGCAAGGGGAGGCGGTCTGCCGAGGCGAAATGTCAGGGATGATCCTATCTTAAATCAGGTTGCTGTGAACTAATGGCGACTTGCTTTGTCATACAAAAGCATGAAAAATAGACGAGTAGTGGTGACAGGTATGGGGGTAGTGGCCCCCAATGGTATCGGTTTGGCGGCCTTCGAAGAGGCCCTTCGCCGGGGCCGTTCCGGCATTCAGCATTTTGAGGAGTTAGAGCGACTGAAATTTGGTTGCCAGATTGGAGGGTTGCCGGACTTGAGTGAGGAAAAAAAGCGAGAATATTTCACTGAATTAGAATTGAACCGTCTTAAAGCCTCGGGCATCATTTACGGAGTAATGGCAGGTATGGATGCCTGGCAACATGCAGGCTTGTCGATGCCGGAGAAAGATGCGGAGGCCGATTGGGAGAGTGGTTGCGTCTTTGGTGCAGGACTGGCTGGTGCCGAGGTGATGCGCGATGCGGCCTACATGGTGGATGAAGGAAAGGTGAAGCGGATGGGCAGTACAACGGTACCGCAGGTGATGTCGAGTGGCGTAAGTGCCTACTTGGGAGGTAAGCTGGGACTGGGCAATCAGGTGACGACGAATGCTTCGGCTTGCAGTACGGGCAGTGAGAGCTTACTGATGGGCTATGAGCGCATCATGGCTGGTAGGGCGGAGCGGATGATCTGCGGCGGGTGTGACAGTAGTGGTCCCTATGTTTGGGGCGGCTTTGATGCGATGCGAGTGACCAATCGCCGCTTTAATGATGAGCCGACTCGCGCTTCCCGACCGATGAGCGCCACGGCGCGGGGCTTTGTGCCCGGCGGTGGCGGCGGCGCCCTCCTGCTAGAAAGCTACGAAAGCGCCCAACAGCGCGGCGCGGCCATCTACGCCGAATTCCTCGGCGGCTACGTTAACTCGGGGGGGCAGCAAAACGGTGGTACGATGACCGCGCCTAATCCTGCAGGCATTGTGCGCTGCATTCGAGGTGCCCTGCGCGCAGCTGGAATCACCGCCCATCAACTCGATGCCATTTCGGGCCACCTAACTTCAACGATGTTCGATCCCATCGAGATTCGGCAATGGACGGAGGCGCTGGGCCGCGCGGGAGGCGATTTTCCCTACATCAACTCCCTCAAATCCATGATTGGCCACTGCCTCAGTGCTGCTGGCGCCATCGAATCGGTTGCCGTCGTCTTACAGCTGCATCAGGGCTTTTTGCATCCTTCTATTAACTGCGAAGACCTCCATCCCGACATCGCTGCACGGATCGACCCGACGCGCATTCCCCGTACCGAAATGTCGCTGCCCTTAAATATCATGGCGAAAAGCAGTTTTGGCTTTGGGGATGTGAACAGTTGTGTTATTTTTAGCAAAAATATCCAGGACTAAGCAACCAACCTTATGACTAAAGATCAGATTACCGAGCAATTGAGACTCATCGTAGAGCCCTACGTGCAAGACAAAGCCGCCTTCGCCAACATCAATGGCGAAACCGATCTGCTGCAAGACCTAAAAATCAACTCCGCCAACCTCGTCGACATTATCCTTGATGTTGAAGAAGCCTTTGACATTGAGATTGACGATGATGCCGCAGAACAAATGCTGACCGTCAAGGCGGCCGTCGATATTATTGAAGAGCGAGTTGAAAAATAAGGAAATCAATCCCATTTTAATTCAATTAAAGACATGGCTACAGATTTAGAACAGCTCTCCTCGGCGATTACCGGAATATTGGATACGGATATTCGGCTCGTCGCCATCTACGTAGTAGTTTACCTGCTCTGGGGGATTGCAATGAATAATTTTGGCATCTACACGCGTATCGCCAAGTTTAAGTATTGGTGGCAAATCATCACCTGCTACATTATTTACATGATCCCAGTTTCGCTCCTGCTCAGGGGCTTGCCTTGGTACGAGCAGTATGCCTATGGCCTCTTTTTTATGGGAATATTGGAAATGGGGGGCTACACCATCAAGTCCTCCATTGCTTTCGATAACAATCTAATCGATAAGATTTTCTCTCCCCGCAACTTCACCCTGGCGATGACCCTGTTCTTTGCCAGCTACTTTCCGCTGGGCAATTGGGCGGTTGGGAGTATCTACGAATGGCTCTTCTAAGCCTTACTCCGGGCCTCCTCCTGATAGATGACCTCTCCCTCAAAACTGCGCCAGTCGTACCGGTCCGACCAGCGGTGCTGGCCCTGCTCCACCTTATCCGCAATGATTTGGCCCAACACCGGACCCATTTTCATACCGTGTCCACTTCCCCCTGTCGCTACGCTGAGGTTGGTCCACCGTGGATGGCGATCAATCCAGAAGTGTCCGTCCAGGGTGTCGGTGTAAAGGCAACGGCGGGTGTAGACGATGGGGGCATCGGTCAGAGCAGGGAGGGCTGCCGCTAGGAAACTACGCAGCTCCGCTTCGTCTTCGGCGGTGACCACTCTGGGGTCCTTCTCCGGATGGAGGGTAAGTCCGGTTCCGTGCCTGGCGATTTTGATTACGCCCTCCTTGGGGTGAATTGGAAAGCCGTACCAGCCAGAATTGGAGATGTCCGCCGCGAAAACGGTGAATTGAGGATACTGGAATAAGGTGGACTCTTTGGCTTGGAGGTGAAAAACGGGATGCCCGGAAATGCGCATCATCGGCTGCAGCTCGGGCAGGAGGTAGGGGGTATTGGGGCCAGCGCAGACGATGTAATGGCCCGCCTGAAAGGTCTGGCCCTCGCGGGTACGCAGCGCAGTCACTTTCCCATTTTCTTTCTCCAGTGTTTCCGCTGTTTGCCCCTCCACAATCTCAATGCCCAATTGCTGGGCATATGCTTTCAGCTTCTTCAAAGTATAGGCGGCCTCCACAAAGCCGGCTGTAGGGTTGTAAAAGCCATCTTGATAATAGCCTTTTTGGAAGGCGGGGTAGGCTTGGGCCAGGGTTTGGGCATTGTGGCGTTGAGGGGGGTAGCCTTTGTCGTTCATGCAGGCATAGCTGGCGCGCTCGAAGGCTTGGGCTTGGGTTGCCATCGGCTGTCGGCACAGCAGCAGAAAGCCGACTTCGTGGTAGAGCGTTTCGCCGAACAGCGCGTTCCAGGCTCGCCAGCCGTCGATGGCCTGCTCTGCCATATCGGCGTATTCTCGATCTGCGCCGTATTCCATTCGGACGACTTTGCTGATGTCGGTGCTGGAGGCGAGGGGGTGGGGGATACGGCCGGGGTTGATCAGTTGGACGGTGTAGCCGCGTTGGCGCAGTTCGATGGCCGTTGGCAGTCCAAAGATGCCGCCGCCTATGAGGAGGAAATCAGGAGTTTGCATAGGTGATAATAGCGTTTTTTTAGGAAATGAACACGAGAAACAAAAATTGGAATTTATCCTCACAATACCTTAACTTGTATGCGAATAAAACGCAGCAATATCATCATTATATTGACACCATGAAAAGTGCAGGAAAGACCATACCCCAGCAGCTGATCTACGAAGTGGTCAATGGAGAGCCTATCTATTACAAAGGATACCGGGAATACCTCCAAGGTAACCAAACTATAGAAGAACTAATGGGCAGCAGTAAACTCCAATCTTTGATCATCGCAGAATTGATTTTTCTGTTGAGGTCCACACTGGGCAATACGTATTTCCTCTTCACGAATGAATTGGGGCTACAATTCTCTAAAAAGTCCTGGCGGGCTGCTGATATTGCGGTTATTAAAGCGGATCGCGTCAAGGAGTTAGACAATAAGTACTTAAAGGTCCCACCGGAATTGGTTATTGAGATTGATACTAAGGCAGAATTGAGCGAGGTGCAAAATCCGCTGGGCTATTATCAGGAAAAAACCGAGGATTTAATCCAATTTGGCGTCGATCGAGTGGTCTGGATTTTTACGGAAACCCGCAAGGTGATGATTGCTGATAAGGATAAGCACTGGCAGATCAATAACTGGGAAGAATCCTTTGAATTATTCGAGGGGGTACATTTGAATTTAGACCAGATGATCGCCGACAGAACTCAACAATAAATAAAAATAGAAGCGAAGCTTAAACAATAACAATGATTAGATTTTATTCCCCCATATTTCTTCTACAACTCTTCTGTCTCTACCATGCCTACGCCAATGACCGCGAACAGAAGTGGTTTTGGATTATCCTCTTTTTCCCTTTTATCGGCAGCCTGTTTTACCTCTACGATACTTTTTACAGTCGACAAAATATGGAGGACTTAGCGGAGGAGGTAAAAAGTACCTTTATCAGCAATTATAAAATCAAAGAGCTCGAAAAGCAATTGAAATTTTCGGAAACCACCGTTAATAAAATGAACTTGGCGGATGAATATTTTAAGGTGGAATACTACAAAGGGGCCTTGGATCTCTACGAATCCTGCTTAACGGGTAATCACGATGCGGATATTAACCTGTTGAAAAAAATCATTACGACGAGCTACCGGATGGAAGAATACGAGGTGGTGGTGCAGTATGGGGAGCTGCTGAAAGATAACCGGGAATTTAAAAATGCGGCGGAAAAATCGGCTTTGGCCTGGGCTTATTTCGAATTGGAGCAGTACGAAAAAGCGGAAGCGGTCTTTCAGGGTATTGATGTTCGGTTTTCCAACTATGAACTTCGCTTGGAATACGCCAAGTTTCTCGAAATTACTGGTCATATAGAAGAGGGGAAAGACAAATTAGAGGAGCTACTGGAGGAATTGGAGTCTATGGATCGGAAGGAGCGACGGCAGAAGAAGTCGATCTATGGACAAGTTAGAGCGCTCTACGCCCGTCTAAGTGAGGAAGCGTAAGGGCGGCCTCGGGCCTGAACCTTTTTGTACTTTTTAGTTGTTAGGTCAGGGTACCTAAGTCGCTGATCATGTCATACCACATTACGGGTTATTCCACAGCCTTATTTTCCACTTGGTTTTTCATTGATGAACTGGGGCTTTTGTTCGACGCTGGCGACGGCCTAAGCGCCGGGCTGTTGCAGAAAAGTCGCAAGATCAAACAAGTTTTTATCTCCCATGCGGATCGGGATCACCTCTGCGGCTTATTGCAATTTCATCAGCTCAATGCCCGCCCAGGCTTTCCCATCATCCATTACCCCAAAGACAGCGGCTCCTTCCCGGCCCTCCGGGCGTTCCTAGAACGCTTCGATCCCCACGTCGGCGGCTCCCAATGGCTGCCCATCGAGCAGCAACAGGAGGTATTTATCCGAAAAGACTTGAAAATAAAAGCCATTCGGAATAATCACGTCCAGGTAGCCCCAGAACTAAATAAAAGCCTCAGTTTCCAATTGATTCATACCAAGCAAAAGATCAAACCAGCATTCGAAAAGCTGGCCGGAAAAGAAATCGCTAAGATCGCCAAAGAAAAGGGCAAAGACTTTATTACCTACGAGGTCACCAAGCCCCTGCTGGGCTACTCCGGCGACACCCCCGTTGAGGCCGACGACCGCTGGGACCAAACCCCCATCCTCATCCACGAAGCTACCTTCCTGGAGCCCAGCGCTCAACTCAACAACCACAAAAATAAACACAGTACACTGGATGAAGTACTCAAAATGGTGGCTTCCATCAAAGTAGACCAGCTGATCCTCAGCCACTTTTCTTCCCGCTATGATCCAACAGAAATTGATGCAGCGATTCGCAAATATTGCAAGCAGTATAAAGTCAAGATTCCCGTCTACAGAGTATTACCAGGAGTAGTGCACAGAGACATTCTCAACGAAGCACCGATCAACGATGGCTAATCCTCGCTTTGCTCAAATAAGCCAGAACTGAGGTAGCGATCCCCCCGGTCGCAGATAATGCAGGCAATGAGGGCTTCCCCCTCCAACTGTGCTGCTAGCTTAGCCGCCGCGCAGATGGCTCCACCGCTGCTCATCCCCGAAAAAATGCTCTCTTCCTTGGCCAAGCGCAACATCATCGCCGTGGCCTCCTCCTGCGATACATCAATGATTTGATCAACCCGCTGTGGCTCGAAAATTTGGGGCAAAAACTCTGGTGACCAGCGGCGAATACCCGGTATCCGCGACCCATCCGTCGGCTGCACCCCAACAATTTGCACCTCTGGGTTCTGCTCCTTCAAATAGCGCGAAACGCCCATAATGGTACCCGTCGTCCCCATCGAAGAAACAAAATGCGTCACCTTCCCTTCGGTATCCTTCCAGATTTCTGGGCCCGTGCTGCGGTAGTGCATGCCCCAATTATCGGGGTTGGCAAACTGGTTGAGCATAAAATAGCCCTCGTTGTTGACTTTGTCTTCGGCGTATTCTCTGGAGTATTCGATGGTCTTTTCGGCGGGGGTAAGCACGACAGTAGCGCCGTAGGCTTGCATGGTCTGCACCCGCTCCTTGGTTGCACTTGCGGGCATCACCAGCGTAATGTTGATGCCAAACTGGGCGGCGATCATGGCCAGCGCGATGCCGGTATTGCCGCTGGTTGCCTCGATCAGGCGAGTCTGCGGGTTGATGTCGCCCCGGTCGAGGGCGCCTTTGATCATGCCGTAGGCGGCCCGGTCTTTGACGCTGCCGCCGGGGTTATGGCCCTCCAGTTTGGCCAATACGCGAATCCTCGGTTGTTGAATCACCTTTTGGATGTCGACCATGGGGGTATGGCCGACGAGTTGCAGGATAGATTTCATTTTGCTGCTTTGTTGCTTGAAGGGTTGGACGAAGTGTTGCTCGGGTCGGTCTTGCGTGGTGCCTTCGCCAGATTATCAGCTTTGTAGTAAATGCGAGAATAGGGAGGAAGGCTTCTAGTGATCCAGACATTGCCCCCGACGACACTGTCGTGCCCGATCAGGGTGTCTCCGCCAAGGATAGTCGCTCCAGCGTAGATGATCACCCGATCGCCGATGGTGGGATGGCGCTTAGTCTGGGCCATTTCTTTTTTAATACTCAAGGCCCCTAAAGTAACTCCTTGATAGATTTTAACCTCGTTGCCAATTTCAACGGTTTCGCCGATGACGATGCCCGTTCCGTGATCGATGCAAAAGCTTTCGCCGATGCGGGCCGCCGGATGAATGTCAATGCCGGTTTTGCCGTGGGCATATTCAGCTAGCATACGAGGAATCATCGGAACCTTGAGCTGGTGCAGGGCGTGGGCCATGCGGTAGATGGCGATGGCGTAAAAGCCTGGATAGGTACGGATGACCTCTGTGGCGCTGATCGCCGCCGGGTCACCTTGGCAAATCGCCTCCGCATCTTTGATCAGCAGAGCGTGAATGTGCGGCAGCCGTTCTACAAAGTTTTGCTCTATTGCTTCGGCATCAAGTACCGAAGAGGCGGCCGTTACTTCCAAAATCTGCCCCAACTTAAGTCGAAAGGTTTGAAAACTGTGTTCGAATTCCCGAAAGCGGTGGAAGTCCCGATTGGCCAATTCCGGAAAGAGTAATTGAAGCAATTCGTTAATCAGCTGGCAGACCTCCTCGGGCGAGGGAATCTGACGGGCGTTACGATGCGCTTGGTATAGTTTTTTGAGAAACGATTGCTCCATTAGGAAAAATATAAAAATATAAACACTCCTTCAAATATGAAGATATTAGTGGATAAATGCAATGCCTGAACAGCCGCAAAGGGCCGCTGTCGACGAAAAATAAACAAGTATTACACCAAAGCCTTGCCTTCTCGAATGCTTAGGATTTGCCCAAAAGACTGAGGAGATATACGCACTTAATGAATTCCCGATTGGTGCCTTCGATCTCGGTTTGTCCCGCCGAGCTGGTAAATTGTACGCGGAGCTGCCGCAGGCAACCCTCGATATAATATAGGCAGAGAATCAGGAATTTAAGCTGCTCGTAGCGCTCCGTATCTGCCGTTTGCAGCTGGGCTAGCCTGCGGCTGCGCAGATTTTCCCCATTCACAAAATGATCGTAAAAGTCGAAAAATTCTTGTGGCGAGTAGCCGTGAAAATCTTTCAGTCGGCGCAGAGCGATCTTGGCCGCCTCTTCCGGATTGTAGGTCTCTCCCGTTTCCTCCGGCGCTTCGAAGTACTGGCGGATGTAGTTGCCCAGGTTACTTCGCTTTACCGCCTCGTCCGCCTTGGGTAGTAGCAGAAATTCAATAAAGTTGCGAGCGTAATAAATGGCCTTGGCTTTTGTCCCTTTCGGAGCGTGTTTTTTATAGAAAAAATGATTAACCAGGTCTTGCAAAGTCAGCAAGCCGAGGTCGAGTGGATAGTGTAGCTGGGCGTAGTAATTGCGGTCGACAACGTCGGGGGCGTAGTCGAATTCGATGACTTCGATGCGCGACCAGAAATCGGCGGTGAAGGGCTCATCGTTCTGGCGATACATGGAGCCCAGGTTGGCCGCAGCGCAGAGCAGGAGGTTGTCACCGATTTGGTAGCGAGTACCGTCGGGAGCGATGAAGTCCTTGCTGCCGGCGAAGAAGGGATTGAGCGATTTGCGCAGGGCCTCCGGCCACTCTTTGATCTCCTCGATATTGACCAGGCTGTAAGAGGTGGTAATGGCGCGGGTGAAGCCGGCGGGAGTGGCATAGGGCCCATGCGCCCCAAATTTGATGGCTGTCACCAGGCTATTTTTGGTCTGCCACTTATCAGCAGAATGCTCAAAATATTCGCGGTTCATTAGTGCTGCGATGAATTTAAGGAAAGCACTTTTCCCCGTACTCGGCGGTCCGGACAAGAGCAAAATTCCCGTCCCGCTGACCAGCTGCAGCTTGGCTTTGATCACAAATTCCATCAACTTCTCCTGAAAGTACGGCGTGTCGTCAATAAACTCAGGAGAAATAATGGGGACGTTGCGTTGGCGATTGCGCTCCTCGTACTCCCGAGCTTTTTTCTCCAAAGCGCAGCGCAGCGCCTTTTGTTCCAGCAAGTCGCCGGGAGCCAGGTCATTCAGTCGCCCCTGCTCAAACTGCGGATAATTGGGCGCCTCCTTTCTTTGCTGTGCAATCTCCCACAGCGCCTGAATCAGTTCATAGCTGTTCTCCTCGTGACAGTATTGCTCGTAGGTGACCGCAAAGTCCTGATACTCCTCTTCCCGTAGCTCAAAGGCCTTGCCCGCTTTCAGGTTTTCCTTGACGCTAGGATGGTAAACCTGCTGATCGGTATCTCTTTTGAAAGTAATGTAGTAAGTGCCATTGGCCGTTTGTTTCTCCATCAGTTGCAGTTCCCATTTGGGGAATTTGCGGATGGTCGATTCGAGGTCGATATAAAGGTCAGGATCATTCTGGATGAACGCGTACTTACCTTCGTAGATGACCATTTTTTCCAGATCAGCGCGATTGCGTTCCAGGATGCGGCGTTCCAGCTTGCGGCGCAGGTCGATAGCCAGCCGAACATCACTGAAGGCGCTTTCTAGCTTAGTAATATCCCCAAGGATTTGCCGGTAGTTGGCATTGCCCGAAAGTTCCAGGTCAGAGAAGCCGCCGCTGTGGTTTTCAGTAAAAAAGTCAATACTTTCCCGGATCATATTGGCCAGTTGCAGCTTGGCTGCGCTCTTCTCGGCCTCCTGGCGTTTGAGTTCCTGGTGCAACTCCTCCTTGCGGGCGCCCACCGCATCGTATAGGCGCTTTTGAATGCCGGCAGGGGAGAGGGCCCGCTCCTTGGCGATATTTTGTAGAATGAAGGGCTGCTTGAGCAGGCTCATCAGCTCCAATGCAGCGGGGTGGGTGCTGAGCAGCATTTCCAACTGCCGGGGATCATGGGTATTTTTGATCGCCGTTTCGATCTGTTGAATCTCGCCAGTAATGAAGCCTTGCAGGGCCGTCCCATCGCTGGCAATTTGCTCCGAAAAGGTCAAATCCAGCTCTTGCTTGATCGCTTTGAACTCCCCCAGCATGGCCGCATTATTCTCCGGTAGCATGGCATGGAGTTCGTCTTCGAACTGTCGTACCGTGTTGAGAATTTCGCGGTAGGCTCCGGGCTCCCTGAGCTTGGCCACCTGGCGGCGGAAGGCCTGGCTTTCCTGGAGGATGACCACCGAGCGGGCCTGCTCCACCAGATTACGCACTTTTTGCTCCGCCGGCCGAATGATATTATTGACCGCTTTTTGCAGGCGTTGGCCACCGAGGAAGACCCCTTCCTTGTCGGCATGGGTACTCAGCTGCTCCGCTATGTTTTGGCGGGCGATGGCAATTTTATTCTGCACATCCAACAGCGCCTCATAATCGCTTCCCGCCTCCGACAGCATATGATCCACATTGGTCTCAAAGTCGTATTGCGCCACCTCAAAGGCCGTCGGCAGCTTTTTGACCTCCGGGGCCTCTATTTCCGTCACTACCCGAGCGAACTGCGTTTTCACAAACAGGCTCTCCCCCTTGAACAGGTGAGAAATATTTTTCATAATCCCCGCCAGGGTTTTCTGCTCGGTGGGAACATCCAATTCATTGACGTTGGTATTGATGCGCTGGAGTTGATTGTTGTCCTTGCCGACCAGCAGTAGGCTACCCGCCTGATCCAACTCAAAGCCGATGGTATAGCCTTGGAAACGTTGAATGAGCTGAGCATGCTCGCCAGTCACATCGTAGACCATAATGTCCCCTTCTGCATTCTGGGCAAAGAGCGTCGTAAGGTTTTCATCGCCCCGAATCCATGCCACCGCTTCTTGCAAAACAATCTTTCGTGGCCATTTATGCGGCACCACCGATCGATGGGTATTGACGACGGTCACCTCTCTTTGCTGACTCAGCACCAGCACGATATTATTATCCGAAGGCAGAATTTGAAAGCAATTATTGATCGCTTTGAGCTTGAGCAGATTATCGGTGTTGTCCAGTAAACTGTCAATCTCTACTTTTTCGGGCGTATGGTAAAGCTTGTAGCGGTCGGTCTCAAAGACTCGCTCTAGGCCCTCCGCCTTAAAGAACTGCTGAATATCTTTAGAGCGAAAGACCAGCGCCTGCTCCAGTTCGTTTTGATCCTTGGTCCTGGTGATGAGCCACTTGTTGGGGGGCAGCAGGTGGCCACCGGGGGCCTTGGTTTCCAGCATGACGCTGATGCCACTGCGCTTATTGAGTGGAGTAATGACGATATTGTCCTTCGGCGTAATGTGTACATAGCCATGCCGCAGCTTTTGCTGAAAAAGGATGAGCGCTTCGAGGAAGGCATAGAAATGAGGAAAGCGCTTTTCGAGCTGCGGTCCCAAGTCTTTATCGCTGCCGCTTAGGTTGTGAGCCGTTTTGAATTGTTGGACAATAACATCGAGGGTTTCAAAACCCAACTTTTTACGAAGGCCAGCTGCCAGTTCTTGCTTCCCTGCGCCCAGGGTTTCTTGAAAAAGGGATTGGAAATTGGCCTTGAATTTCAGTTTGTTGACATCGATGTTTTTGAGATTGGAAATTAGGCTATCTGCACCCAGTACATCCTGCAGGCGATAGTTGTCGGGTAGATAATGGTCGACATCGATAAGCCGCCCTCGGGCATCGTAGAAACTGAGCACGGGGCTACCCTTATAAAGAACAAGCAGGATGCTGTCGTGCGCACTTTCTCCATTGAGGACATGGAGGCGATCAATGGCTAATTCCTGAATATCGAGATGCGTATCTTTTTCAAAATAATCGGGTAAGAGTTCGTAGCTGAACTGATCTTGAATAGCAGTCATGCAATTAGATGGATTAGTTTGTAAGTAATTTTTTGTTGTTTTTCAAAAGCAAATGGAATAGATTAGCGGAGAGTCGTTTAATTAACCCAAGTTGCGATGAACGAGAGTCAATAAGGAAGATTTTGTGAAAAATGCAGCCTTTTGGCGCATTTTGATTCAAATATCTGACGCATTGACTCTTGTAAAAGTGAATCGCAGCTTGAATTAAATATCAAATATCGGACTTGTACTATTGCCAAAATATGTGAATATTGCTGATGATGAAAAATAAAAGCAAGAATGAAAGCTCCGAAATTAAGGATAATCCAGCAGAAGGTCAAGCGGGCAGTACATTGTCCTATACCATGCAGAGCTATTGGAATAATATCCAGCAGCGAAAATATTTTGACGAAGACCTACAGTTGATGCTTTTCCAAGCTTCCTCAGAAATTCCTCGCCACTGGTTTTGGCACCTCTACCAGGGAAGCTTTCGCCTCGATTTTGCCAAAGAATATGAGGATATGATCGTGGAGATTGATGAATTATCTCGGTATAAACGGGACCTATTTTTTCTTTTCGCCCCTGACTATGTACCTAATCGAAAGACTTGGAGTGATTTTGATCATAAAATAATTGGTAAGGGCTTTCTGCTGCCAGAATCTGAACTCCTGCGGCTGCGCAATGATGAAATTGAGCCTTGGATCGAACACCTACAGCTTTTACAAGAACAGCTTTCTTTCGAAAAATTATTCAAAAGTATCAAGACAACGGCCCTGTCCTACAAAGGGAATACGGCGATTCCGCTGATGTTGATCGGGGTGTGGGAGTATTTTATTCACTATGTAGAAATTCAAAGGAGTATAAAAGGAAGAGGTCAAGTAATTTTCCGATTGGACAGATTGGACCAAAAGCCTTCCTTCGAGCAATTGATTATTCTTTTGTTCACTGCCGCCCGGGAGTACCATCTGCCAGCCAGTAAAAAGCAAAACTTTGCGGCCCTATTGTTAAAATGCAGCGAGCAAGTGCAGGATTTTTGGGAAAAATATGAGGCTTCGCTGAATCTTCACTTCAAACATGCCTTCTTCAATAATAGGGAGAGTAGGGCGGAAATTCGTAAGGAATTTGTCGTGAAGAAAATACCGTTTTACGAAAAGGGGCAGATTCGAGAGGCCTGCTTTGCGTTGTACACAGAAGGAATCAATGCTTTTATTTTTCAAATTCTTTTGGAAAAGGGCCTGGTGAAGATCGAAAAATCTTTGGGGCAACAAATGACAAAGGTACTGGGGAATAAGTCTATTGTGGACCGAATCAAGGAGAACAATAAGAAAAAAGAAAAGGGCCCTCTGCCACTTTTGGCTGCTCCCTCCTCCGCACTTTATACCGAAAGGAGTGAGCGCTGGTATCTCTACAATCCTGCGGAGCGAAAAGCGACTTTAGAGACTAGTTTTGCCCAGTTTAGCACTGATACCTACCAAAAAATTACAGAGGAAGCCGGGGATTTGCTGCTGATTTGCTTACACCGGCTGGCCAACCAGGTCATGGCGCCTTTTATTCGTTGGGAGGATAGCCCCTATGGTTTCAGCAGCCCGCAGTTCAATACCCTTGACCCCTGGGTCGTCGAGCCGCTGGTAGCTTCCTTTCTCACCGTGCGGCGAATGGAGAAGGAGGAGTCCTGGCGTTTGGAGGAACAACTGGAAATGTTGCAGGAGTGGACAACCCTGTCTTCCTTGGAAAATTATCTGGTGAGGGTTAACGGATTCCAGCATCGTCCTTTTCAGCTACAGTGGGAGAAAGCTACTCAAAAGCAGCTAGCCGTCCTCGAAAGCCGCACCAACTACCGCATTCGGCGCATGCGCGAACTGGGTATTCTCGAAAGAAATGAACAGCCGAACAGCCGCATGGAAATTTGGCTGGACGAGATGCTGCAAATAGAAAAAGAAATTACACCCTACATCTCCTTTGTCAAAAAGGCTTTTCAGTCGGCATTGCCCATCCGCCGTAGCGTCGAATTTGATCCCTACCGCCACAGTCACGACGGTATCGAATTCGACCCCGATACGGTACAAGATCAGGAAAAGTGGCTGAGCGGCAATGTCATGAAGACCCTCCGCATGCGTGTCGACACGGCCGATGCCGAGCAAATCAACGCTTTTGCCCTCGATGCCTCCGGCTCAATGACTCACGATCGGATGCGCAATCTCTACAAAATCCTCTACCTCATGGTCCTCGGCCTGGAAGATCGCTCGACCTTCGATGCCTTCCACTTTTTCGGCACCTTTTTTAACGAAACGGCCAACTTCACGGACTATTACACCAACCGCTCTCTCCTCTTTTTAATCCTCCGGAAAATCTCTTACATCCGAAGAAATAAAGTAGAATACGGTGGTAGTGGTGGGACCAACCTCAGTGAAGCCATCGAAGAGTGCTATAATCGGGTGCAAGATTTTGCTGATAAAAAACGGGCGGCCAATCCGGAAACGACCTATCTGACCTCTATCTTTGTGCTCACTGACGGTGAGCCGACCTTGGGCATCTACGACCCACCAGCGCTGTCTCGCTTCATCGATATGCTGCGCTACGAGGGTAATATCGCCATTAAGGGCATCTACATGAAAACCGAGGAGCATATCTCTTTCATGGAGGACGTTTTTGGAGAAGGGGAGTACGTCGAAACCGATAGTCTGGTAGCCGCTATTAATCAATTGGTATACATTATGTCGCTGACCTACAAGGAGCAACGCAAGCGCATGAAGCAAGAAAAGAAAGCAAAAAAATATGGCCAAGAACACTAAATCCGCCCGTGGCCTTCAGCCGGGGCAACAAATCGGTGATTTTTATTGTGAACGCAGTGCCTTCTACGGCGATATTATCGTCGCCTGGAATCGAGAAGGGGAGGCCCGGGTTTTTACCAAGAGCAGTGTAGAGAAGGGGAAGCCTTCTGCCTACAAAATCGAACGCAAGTCTATTACACAAGTCTTCTTGCCCCGGGATCATCAGATTTTGATTTTGAAAACGGCGCAGGAAGCCTTCATCCGAGATTATAATAATAAGCCCCTGAAGTACTCCGAATTCTGGGCCGACTATTATTTTGAACCCATCAACCGTAACTTCTATCGCCAGGACACCTTCGGGCAGTGGTACGATATTGAGGGACATCGCCTGGATGCAGTGGTATTTTTACAGGATGATGTACTGGTTTCTTTGCTGGGTAAGGCGAGTCGGCAGTCTTTGTCCTATAAGGGGCAGGAGCTGACCATCAGTCCTTCGGGGACATTGATTCAGGTCGGGAAATTGGTGTTGGACGAGAAGCTCAATCGGGTGCGTTACTACGGCGAGAAGGTGACTGGATTGGGGGGAAAAAACATTCGGCTGGCCGAAGGCCTCCGGGTGCAGGAAATCTGTTTGGGCTTGCAGGATCGGGCCTTTATTTTGGAAGAAAGCAAGCAGCCTTTTTTGATCAATAAGGATAAGGTGGTGCAGCACTTGTCGAGCGAGGAGCGGGGGCGCAAGCGCTTCGAGCGTTTTCGGACCAGCAAGGGGGAGTACGTCGTGGAGCATCGGGAGTTGGTGGCTTTTACCTGCGATGGGAAGCCGGTGAGCTTAGATTTTAAACATTATTATCAGATTGGCACCTTAGAACTGATGCTTTGCAAACGCCAACACCAGTCGCATTACATGGACATCAATTCGCGAAGCAGCTTTTTTCTGAAAGAAATCTGTCCAACTGCTATCAACTATATTGGTCCGGAAGCCAAGTTAATGCATGGCTATCGTCTGCGCAATATGCGGACGACCCGCAAGCAGTTTGTCTACAACGAAAACTTGAACGCTATTTTTACCCTCAACGACGGGCAAGTCGTCCCTCAAGCTATTGAAGAACCACCGAATTACAGTAAGCACTACGGTATTGCGCTCATCGGAAATGTCAAAAAATTATTTTATAAAAAGACCAATACGATAGTCCGGTTACCGGAGGAAGAGGTAGAAATCGAAATGATCCTGAGCGGTCCCCACCAAAAGCTACTCAATGTGCGCAGTACAGACGGCCAAGAGCTGGTCGTCGATGCCAGAAAGGGCTACGATCGCTTACAGCGCGCCCGCTCCAACGATCGCGCCGTCGTCAAAGTCTTTGGTCAACCCCATGCCCTAGGCTCCGCCATCGTACAAAATTGCCGCCTGGAAACCCTCGGCGGTACCGAAAAGCGTGTGCTCGACCTCAACAAAGAAGCTCTCCCGCTCTTCACCCTCCCGCTCGATCTACGCGCCTATCCTGAAAATCAGGACCCCTCCGTTTTCCACGGTAGCCCGCTAATTGAACTAGACCTCGATACTCCTGTAACGATTGACGAAGAGATTTTCTACTCCGGTACCTTTCTGCCCTTCTACGATACCCCAACCCCCATTCTCCTGCAAGGCATCAACGGTCGCCCGCTGCACCTCGAAGGCGGTGGTCACCGCAATGAGCTAATCATCAGTTTTCAGCAAAACACCCTCCGAGTCCCCTACTACCTAGGGGAACACCGCATGATCGGTGCCATCACTCTAACCGAAGAGGGCAAAGAACAAGAATTGGTCTTCTCCTTCACCGCCAAAAAGAGCTGGCTGGAATTCAAAGACAGCTACCTGCCCATTTTCAGAAAAATCGTTCCGCTGCAAAACGCTGCCGAATGGGCCTACGTCTTCTTCGAACTCCGCCGCATCTCAAGCGAAACAGAATACATCGTCGTAGAGCGCAACACGCCCTACCGCATTTTGGTGGAGAAAAAGCGCCGTAAGGAAATCCCCAAAATCATCCACACCACCGAGCGCCGCCTAAAGGCCCCCGCTGAACTGTCGCTGCTTAAACGGATATTTAAGGATGATCCAGGGTATTTAGAGGAGATTTATTGAGGCTTACGCTAAGGTCAGCACCGTCATTAACATAAAATCTATTCCCTTAGAATAATCAATACTCTCGTATTCTAAACCAATTACTCTGATGTTGTTGTAGTAATCTTGCTTTCGTAGATAGTAGTTTTTCTCCAATTCAAGCGACGCTACGGTGCTTCCAATTTTTTCTTTCAAAAACCATTTCTCAAGCAGTCGGGCCGTCCTTCCATTGCCATCTTGCATCGGATGAATTTTTAGAAATACAAGATGAATGAACGCTGCATAGTAGAATAGTTCGATGGCATTCAGATCGCGGTCGAGAAGTATGGCGATGTCTTGAAACAGATAACTCCATTCCCGCTTCACTTTCTCCGGAGCACAAGCAACATATTCAATTCGATCTTCTTCATTGATGACAAACATCGGGTTAGTCCTGATTCTGCCTCTTTGGCTTTTAGCTAATAAATTTTGACTGAGATAAGCGTGAGCAGTTAAGACATTTGCTTCGTTGAGTGGATGACTTTCCATGTAAGCATAAGCTTCATAGAGGTCATCTGCTTTTTTAGTATAGTCTGGCTCATATTGAACATTGAGAAACTTGTGCTTAATATAACTGTCTACATCAATCTCTTCTCCCTCGATTTTTGAAGAATAGACCGAGGAAATAGAATTGTAGAATTTAAAATAATCGAATGGGATGGACTCCTGAGATTTTACTTGCAATTGCTCAATGGGGTTGAAGTTGATCCTTTGCTCGAAGGCTTCTAGAAGACTGGGAGAGACGATGTTCAACTTTTCCACCATATAGGAAGTAACTTTAGTGTTTTTAAGATTAGAGTATCACAATAGTACAAATTTAGAATAATTCTCAAAAACCACTAATTTCAATAAATTATCATTTCTTAATCCCCAAAATTCTTGATCATGGCATTGATTATTAAGGAGTTTGACCAATATGTCCTCTCTTATTACACCGAAATCTCCGAACCCATTGTTGCCACCATCCACTGCTTTCTGGGCACTTCGTATCACGGATCAATTACTTTTTTGAAAGCGGGAGAGTCCGTGTCCGATAGTCTGAGTAGCAACACCATTAAATTAGAGTATCACGAAGAACACTTCAGTCGTGTTCTTGATATTATTAGAAATGAGAGGCCGCTGTATTTAAGGTATTTTGAAGAATACCAAAGAGGCTGGCTCATTACTTCGAAGGAGGAAGTTGGCGAGGAAGAAAGTTAAATAGATTGTCTGTTTAGGTTGTTACAACAACACAAATAGCAACTGCACCAAGATAATTTTGATAATCATCCCGACTGGAAGCATCAGCGCGAAGCCGATGGTAGGGAGCTTGTTGCCGGCGCGTTCGGTGGCGAAGTCCAGGACGGCGGGTTGGTTGGAGATCATGCCGGTGAGGAGGCTGTAGGGGATGCGGAACCAACGGTAGCCGATGTAGAGGCTGAGGAAGGCGGCAATCATAGTGATGATAGCACCGGCGAGCAGCAGCAAGCCGCCTTGGCCGCCGAGAAAGGTTTGTAGGAAGGTGTGGCCAGAGCGGATACCGATGCCGGCCAGCAGGAGGATCAGCCCGAATTGGCGGAGGGTGAGGTTGGCGCTGAAGGGGAGGGTCCAAACCACGGGGCCGGTCCGCCGCAGTGCGCCTAGGATCAGGGCGACGAGCAAGGGGCCGCCGGCGTAGCCCAGTTGGAAGGAAAAGCCCCCCGGAAACTCGAAGGTGATCATCCCCAGCAATAAACCCAGGGTCATTCCCAGCCCGAAGGAGAGCAAATTGATGTGGCTCTGGGCTTCGAAGGAATTGCCGAAGAGCTTGCTGATGGCCTCAAAGTGTTCCCTGCGGGCGATGATGAGGATGCGATCGCCTAGCTCCAAAATTGTTTCTCCAGTGGCCACCAGATCAATATCCCCGCGCTGCACCCGAGTGATGATGGTAGAATATTGTTCGCTGAGGTTGAGACTAGCAATGCTTTGCCCGGCAATTTCTGGATTAGAGATGATGATACGTCGGAAGTCATATTCGGTGCGATCGTAACTCAGCTCCTCCTCACCGGGCTCCCCCAGCTCTCGGATGGCCCGCGCCAAGATTTTTTCATTTCCCACCAAAACCAGCTGATCATTCAAGTTCACCGAAGTATCCATATTGGGCAGCAGCTGCTCTTCCCCCTTTTGCATCCGACCAAAGACAATCCGGCGGTGGTAGTGCTGGAATAGCTCCCGCAGGGGCTTCCCCGTCATCTCCACATTCGTCACCCGCACCGTCTTACGACCAATAACCACACTCACCGGATAATCTTTTTGCAGGGCTTCCTCCTCCTTACGATAGTCCACCTTCAGCCAGCGTCGCATCAAATTAATGGCCAACATCACTCCCAGCACCCCCATTGGATAAGAGAGCGAGTAGCCGATTACCGCCGCATTTCTCATCTCCTCCCGCAGCACCTCCGGTTGCGTATTGCTAATCAAATCCAGCAGGCCCGCCAGCGAAGGCGTATTGGTCACACTACCAGAGAGCAGCCCCGCAGAGGTAGCCGCGTTCAGCCCAAACCAGAAGTGAATGGTCGTAGTAAGCGCCGCCGTAATGCCTAAAGCCAGTGTAATAAAGAGGGTGTCTTTGGCTCCTCGCTTTTTGAAGGTTTGGAAAAAACCGGGGCCGCTGCTCAGTCCGATGGTATAGACAAAGATGGAGAGGCCCATCAGGATGACAATTTCCGGGACTTCGAAAGCAGGATCTAGAGCGCCGAAGGCCAAGCCGACGAAAAGGACGGCGGCTACGCCCAGCTTGGTCCCCCGAATGGCAATATTGCCCAGCCCATAGCCGATTGCCGATACGACAAACAGGAGGAGGAGCGGGGAGGCTTTGAAGGCTTCGATCATAGCAGCGGAGCGGTTGGGTTTATGCCTTTTCCAGGATGGTAGCGTAGCCCTGCCCGACGCCGACACACATGGTCACCAGGGCATAGCGCTGGTTTTGCTTGTGCAGCTCCAGGGCCGCCGTATGCAAGATGCGGGTACCCGATACGCCAAGGGGGTGGCCAATGGCAATGGCACCGCCGTTGGGGTTGATCCGGGGATCATTGTCGGCCAGGCCCAGCTCGCGGGTGCAGGCCAGCGATTGGGCGGCAAAGGCTTCGTTAAGTTCGATGATACCCATGTCCGCCAGCTTCAGTCCCGCTTTGGCCAGCGCCTTGCGGGAAGCCCCTACGGGACCGATGCCCATAATGCGCGGCTCGACGCCTACGACGGCCGAGCTGACAATGCGGGCCAACGGCTTCAAATCATACTGCTGCACCGCCTGCTCAGAGGCTACTAGCACCGCAGCCGCACCATCGTTGAGGCCGGAGGCATTGCCCGCCGTGACGGTTCCGCCATTCTCTTGCTTCTTAAAGGCCGTACGGAGTTTAGCCAGCACCTCCAGGCTAGTCGAGGGCTTAATAAATTCATCCTGATCAAACACGATGGGATCGGCCTTACGCTGTGGAATTTCTACTGCTACAATCTCTTCTGCCAGTCGGCCATTCGCCTGCGCCTGCGCCGCCTTCATCTGCGACCAGTAAGCAAACTGATCCTGGTCTTCGCGATTGATTTTATACATTTCGGCCAGGTTTTCCGCCGTTGTCCCCATCCCATCTGTACCATACAGGCGCTCCATCTTAGGATTGACAAAACGCCAACCGAAGCTAGAGTCGTGCATCTGCGCGTCGCGACCAAAGGGCTTGGAGACTTTAGAAATCACCCAGGGCCCTCGCGTCATATGCTCGACGCCGCCGGAGATGAACAGATCACCATCGCCGGCCTTGATGGCGCGGTTGGCGTGAACGACGGCCGACATCCCGGAGGAGCAGAGGCGGTTCAGGGTTTCGCCGGGCACCGACCAGGGGAGGCCCGCCAGCAGTAGGCACATTCGGGCGACGTTGCGATTATCCTCGCCGGCCTGATTGGCACAGCCGAAGATGACATCGTCATAGGCTTCGGCGGGAATTTGAGGAAATCGCTCGACCAGTGCTTTGATAGGAAGGGCACCGAGGTCGTCGGTTCGTACCTTGGAAAGGGTGCCACAGAATTTGCCGAAGGCCGTGCGAATGCCATCGACGAGGAAGGCTTCTTTGCTCATAGTTACTTTATTATACAGTAGCGGCGGCTAGGCTCCACTGATGAGTAGAGCTTAGCCGCCGCCAAAGTTGGTTATTTTAATTCAAGTTGCGATTCACTTTTACAAGAGTCAATGCGTCAGATATTTGAATCACCACTCGTGGTTCACAAAATCTTCCTTACCTGCCTGCCGGCAGGCAGGTTGACTCTCGTTCATCGCAACTTGGGTTATTTACTTGACCTCCGCAGATACTCTAGGAGCAGCGGCGATAATGCTTTCGTCCGCTTTATCTGCATAGGCGTTGAAGTTATTGATAAACAGCTCTGCCAGTTTGTTGGCCATGACATCGTATTTATCTTCATTTCTCCAAGTATCGCGCGGGTTGAGGATCGCGTTGGGTACATCCGGGCAGCTCACTGGAATTTCCAGGCCGAAGACAGGATGCTTGCGGTACTCTACATCGTTCAGTTTGCCATTCAGCGCGGCTTTGATCATCGCGCGGGTGTAAGACAGTTCGATTCTGGACCCATCACCGTAGGCGCCGCCGGTCCAGCCGGTGTTGACCAGCCAAACGTGGATGGTACCATCGCCGGTACGGCTACCTTGCTTGATTTTTTCGCCGAGCAAATCGGCGTATTTGGTAGGGTGGAGGGGGAGGAAGGGCGCACCGAAGCAAGCGGAGAAGGTCGCTTCTGGCTCGACGATTCCTTCTTCGGTTCCGGCGATCTTGGCGGTATAGCCACTGATGAAGTGGTACATGGCCTGCTCAGGCGTTAGGCGAGAGATGGGAGGCAAGACGCCGAAGGCATCGCAGGTGAGGAAGAAGATGTTTTCCGGCAAATCACCCCGCGACTTGTACATGATGTTGTCAATGTGGTAGATGGGGTAGCTTACCCGAGTATTTTGGGTGATGGTCACATCAGCATAATCCACTGTACAGCCATCTGCCTCAAAGCCTACGTTTTCGAGCAGGGCGCCAAATTTGATGGCATTAAAAATCTGTGGCTCTTTACTTTCCGACAGATCAATCGTTTTAGCGTAGCATCCCCCTTCAAAGTTAAAGACCGATTCTTTGGACCAGCCGTGTTCATCATCCCCAATCAAACGTCTTTCCGGATCATTGGACAGGGTGGTCTTTCCCGTACCAGAGAGGCCGAAGAAGAGCGCCGTATCCCCTACATTTCCCACATTAGCAGAGCAGTGCATAGGCAATACATTGTACTGTTCGGGAAGCAGGTAGTTGAGAACAGAGAAAACCCCTTTCTTGATTTCACCGGTGTAAGCAGTACCGCCGATGATGATGGTTTTTTCGGTAAAATTGATGATGGAGAAATTCTCTTGTCTGGTATGATCTTTTTCTGGATCCGCTTTTACGCCCGGAAAAGCATAGACTTTCCAATCCGGTTCGAAGCTCGCCAAGTCCTTTGCGGTTGGGCGCAGGAACATATTATAAACAAAGAGGTTTTGCCAGGGATATTCGGTGTATACCCGAACATTGAGACGATAATTAGGGTTGGCACCAGCCTGGGCTTCTCGGACATAAATCTCATCCAGCGAGTCCTTGTAATCAATAATTTTTTTATACAATTGCTGATAAGAAGCTTCACTAATCGGGAGGTTGATGTCTCCCCAGTCTACCGTATTCTCGGTGATGCTATCTTTAACGATGAAGCGATCCTTAGGGGAGCGGCCTGTGAATTTTCCTGTTTTTACGACTAGGGCACCCGTACTACTCAGTCTTCCAAGTCCACTGGAAATGGCATTCTCGACCAAAGCTGCGGGTTGCAGATTGGTTAGAATCTTTTGTTGCATAATTGGTTATATTTTGGTCTTTAAAAATGGTAGTTCAATGTGGCGGCAAAGGTACAACTTAATTACGAAAAGCCAGTTGCGATTCACCGATTCCTGCTAATTTGAGGTACGAATATGATCTACTATTGTTGCTGAGTCCGTGAAAATCGTTCCCAGAATGCCCCCTAGCTTGTAATTATCAAAACCTACAAAGTAGAGGCCCTCGTGAAAACCCTCGGCAATAGGGCCTACCGGGCAACCAAATTTATCCAATAATTTTACGCCTTTTTCTATAAAATCTTCCACCTTAGCGCGATAGCCGGTGGCCAGGATTACCTGATCGAAAGCGATGTGCTCGCCGTTTTGAAACTGCACACCCTCCGAGGTGAAGTGTTCAATCCCATTGACCACCTTGATTTTTCCAGCCTTAATGGCGGCGACGGTACCAATATCTACCACCGGGGTCTTGCCCGTCTCCCGAAGCTGTACGGCTGGGTACATCTTAGAAGATTCCAAGCCATACTTACGCAGGTCGCCGAAGTATAAACCTCTGATCTTCGAGCCCAGCCAATCGCCGAACCCAAAGGGCAGTTTGGCCAATTGCTTCGACGTCGTCTGCACCGGCCGACCGTTCAAATCACGCGGAACAATGCTAACCGGCCCCCGCACCGAAATGTAGGTTGTCACCCCATGCTCTGATAAATCCAAGGCCACTTCAGCCCCCGTATTGCCCATCCCAATCACCAACACCTGCTGGCCTTTGTAAGGCTCCGGATTCTTGTAGTCAATGCTATGGATGATCTTACCCTGAAAGTCGTCCTGGCCTTTCCAGCTGGGAATATTGGGCACGCGATTCACTCCCGTAGCGATGATCACCCTTTCCGTCAGGTAACTATTTCCACTTTTCGTCTCCACCTTCCAATGGCCCTCCTCCTGCTTTTTTACCGACACCACTTCCTCCCCAAATTTGGGTTGGATGTCAAAATGCTTGGCGTACTGATCGAAGTAATCCGTGAGCTGCTTTCTGGGCACATACAAGGGATAATCCTCCGGGAATTCCAGCAGCGGCAGATGCGACAGCTGCTTGACGGTATGGAGGTGCAGCCGGTCGTAGTGATGATGCCAGGCATTGCCCACATGTTGGCTGCGTTCCAGGATTTCGAAGTCGACACCGGCCTGGCGCATTCGCCCGGCGGTGGCCAAACCGGCGGGGCCGGCACCAATGATGAGGTTAGGTAGGATAGACATAAATAAAGATTATGAGATTAAGCTAATCGCTTGCCGGCAATGGCCTTGGCGGTTACTCGGGCAGTGATGACGCATCCTCCGAGGAAGGTGCCTTCCAGAGAGCGCAGTCCGTGCATCCCGCCCCCTCCAAAGCCTGCGGCCTCGCCGACGGCATAAAGCCCCGGAATCGGCTCCTGCAAGCCCTTGGCATCCGGCTGACTGAGCACCTGCCCGTCCAGATTGGTCTGAATGCCGCCCAGGCTCTTGCGCGAGAGGATGAACTCCCGAATGGCGATGAACGGCCCCGCCTTAGGATCGCCGATGGCCTGCATATTACAGGTCCGGGCTTTGTCACCCCGCCACTTGCGCGCGTGCGCAATGCGCTGTTGCTGCTCATCCGGATAGGGCGGACCCTGCTTGAGCAATTGGTCGTACTCCTCCACGGCACTTTTAACGTGAGCCAGCTGCACATCCTGCTCGCCCGTCAAGGCGTTCATGCGCTCTACCAATTCTTCCAGGGTATCCGCCGCGATCATGTCCTCACAGTCGTCCAATATTTGATGCACCAGTTTCTTATTGCCCAGTATCACGGAGGAAACGAATTTGAAAAACTTTTTATCTCTGAAAGCGGGATTGTGCTCCGAGCCCGAGATGGCAAATTCCTTATAAGCGATTTTGGCGTTGAGCAGTTGCCAGGAGTATTTTTTGGGTTCTTGGCAGATGCGCTCTACCAGGAAACGGGTATCGTAGGCCGTGATCAGGGGGCGGGGGCCGATGCGTTGGCCTTGGTAGTTGAGCCAGAGGGCGGATTTGCAGGGGACGAGGCTCAGGCCATGTTCTGGTTTGCGAGGTTGGTAGTGGCGGATGCCGGCGGCGTAGTTCCATTGCTTGTCGAGGTTGACGACATTGCCTTTGATTTTGACTGTGGCGTCGTGTAGATCGCCGATGGCGTATTTGTGGGCGCCGTTGAGGATGACCTTGGGGGGCTCGCCCCAAGGCTTGTACCAATGCTGGCGCACCTTGTCGATGCTGCCGTTGATGCCACCGGTCGCTACGATCACCAGATCGCCTTCGGCCTCGAAGGGAACGCCGCTTTGCTCCTGTGTGCCCCGCACGCCGTAGACGCCGCTGGTGTTGCCCAGCAGCTCGGTAACCCGGTGCCCGTAGAGGATTTGCAGCTTGGCCGGCGCATTGCGATGGCTAAGCAGCTTTCGATTCAAGACCTTGACCAGCTCCCAGCCAGTTCCCCAGACCATATGGAAGCGGGGCACCGAGTTGCCATCCTCGTCTAGGCCGCGCTCGGCCCAGTTGAGCACGCGG
>JBCDGZ010000061.1:0-42161 GCA_038750655.1 Bacteroidota bacterium
CGACAAACTTAATCATCTTTTTATCCAGATTACTGACGATTTATCGTATTCCCGCACTTTTTATCCCAACCGCTCCGTAAGGGTTTACCTGAATAACCTGGCCCAGCAGATTTTCTACAGCATTTATAAAAACAAGAAAACTCGCGCGGGCCGATTGATGGCCTTTTGGACGGATGAGCTGCCACAGTTGGTGTATACGGCTCGTATTGAATTTCGTTTGGCCTTCCTCATTTTTTTTCTCTGCTTTGGCATCGGGATGCTATCTAGCGCCATGGACCCCGACTTTCCGGCGGTCATGCTAGGGGATGCTTATGTGGAAATGACGGTGGAGAATATCGAATCTGGCGATCCAATGGCGGTCTATAAGCAGGGCGGACAATTCAGCTCTACCCTGGGCATTACGGCCAACAATCTCTTTGTGGCGATGCTGACATTCATCATGGGCGTCTTTTTTGCGGTGGGGACCGTCGCCATTTTGATCAATAATGCGATTATGATCGGGGCATTTCAGTACTTTTTTTACGAAAAAGGCGTGCTGTTGGATTCCCTTCTGGCCGTGTGGCTGCACGGGACTTTAGAAATATCGGCCATCATCATTGCGGGTGCAGCGGGCTTGACGATGGGGCGGGGGCTCATTTTTCCGGGGACCCTCAGCCGCTTACAGGCCTTCCAAATCTCAGCGCGGCGGGGCCTCAAGATCATGATTGGCATCGTTCCGCTCATCCTTACCGCCGGCTTCATCGAAGGCTATTTTACCCGCTATACCGATGCGCCCAATATCCTCCGCGCCCTGTTCATTCTGGCCAGCCTGCTCTTCGTGCTGGTCTACTTTGTCTGGTATCCCGTGTACAAGGCGCGGCGCGGCTTTCAAAAGACCATTCGCGACACCGAGCTGCCACCCAACAGCAACTTTAAAATCGACTTTACTCGCATCAAGACCTCCGGAGAAATATTTGCCGAAATCTTTATCCTCTACCGCAATCACTTCAAGTCCTTGTTACTGGCTTCCCTGCTGGCGGGCTTGCTGTACTGTGGCTGGGCCTTCGGCCTCGGCCTAGAGGATGTATCGACCATATTCTATTATTCTTCTGTTATGTTCAGCTCTTCGGAGAATATCGATCAGTTCTTTGTCAATGATAGCGTTCCTCTGCTGCCTATTCTGAATATGTTGGTGTTCAGCATTGTCACTTGGGCCACCTATAATATTGTACGCAAGGAGGCCACCGCCGCTGGCATGGAAGGAAACGAGACCCCGCTGGGTATCCTTAGTTTTTTCACCACCCTACTAGCTGTCGCGGTTTTTCAGCTCATTATGATGACCAACGACTGGTATACCGTTTTCCTGTTTTTTTTCGGGGTCCCCATCGTGCTGACCTGGGGGTACGTGATGTATTGGGAAAAAAATGCTTTGCCTAGCAGCATGGTACGTACTTTCCAACTATTGGGGGTACGCTACGGCAGCTTTATCGGCCTGTTTTTTCTGCTGTTGAGCGTGGGTTTCCTCTTTTACACCTTTATGGACACCACGCTGCTTTGGTTCTATTTCGAACTCATCGGCTGGAACTTATCCTTAGAGCAGGAGGCCCTGGATAAAGTTGGTGCAGTTGTTTTGACCTTCGTTTCAATTACTGTAATTTGCCTGGTGTACAATATGCTGGTATTGGGACTCTGTTTATTCTATTATAGTCTTCGAGAAATTAAGGAGGCCAACAGCCTTTTTGCACGGATTCCGACGATTGGTGGCGGTAAGCGGATACAGGGGATGGAAAAGGAAAGCTAGTTGCGATTTTTTATTAAATGCTTTGAAAACACAATGGCGACACTGCCAATGATCAATAATCAACACATAAAAATAATATTCCTGCTTTTTTGCTCGGTAGTATGTTCTGCCTTGTCGATGTCTGCACAGGAGGAAGGCCGCACTCCTAATGATGCCTACTTACAGTCTGATGTCGAGGTGCGCTATTTTGATGCAGAGGCTTGGGAGCAAGCCAAGTCGGGCATTCGTTACGACGAGCAGTTCAAAGAGCGCAAGCGCAAGCGACAGGGCTCTGGAACGACCGAGATTGATGATGATAGCGCGGATTTTTTGAATGCCAGAGACTCGGGTAGTGAAGCGGCCTGGGGGGCTTTTTTCAAAGGGCTATTCATTATTTTACTGGTTGTAATTGTCGCTTTTCTGGCCTACCGCTTGATTGGGGATGATTTGAATCGCCCGCGCAGTCGCCGCTTTGATCCGTCCTCTGCGGCAGTCCTGATGCAAGAGGTAGAGGAAGATATTCATGAGCACGACTTGCAGCACTATACGCAACAGGCGGCCGAGGCGGGGAATTATCCCCTAGCTATTCGGCTCTACTATCTCGCTATTCTCAAGGAGCTTTCTTTGAGCAAACGCATCAAATGGAAGCGGGACAAGACCAACCGAGAGTATTTGAATGAAATGCGGGCCACGGATTTGTACGGGACGTTTAGAGAGGTGACGCGCATCTTTGAGCGGGTCTGGTACGGTCGGGGAGAGCTGAGCCGGGCAGATTTTAATGCCCTGGAACCGCGCTTTGAGCAATTGCTGGGGGCCGCCGGCCGGCCGGCGAATTTATCCACCATAAACCAGGAGCTTGCAAGTAACTGATGAAGGATAAAAGACCATATTATATTTTTGGTACGGCAGCGATTCTCTTGCTGGCCTTTTTTATCTTTTTTGGGAGTAAGAATAAAAAGTACAACTGGACGGAGACCTACCGGGAAAAGACTAAAGATCCCTACGGAACCTACATTATCCACGAATTGCTGAAAAACTACAATCCCGATGGCCGCTTTGAAGACATTCGCGAGAGTGTCCGCCGCGAGCTGCCCACCAGCACCAACGAGCCCGCCAGCTATGTCTTCATCGGCGAAGGCCTCTATCTGGATACCTCCGATGTCAACCGGCTGCTGGCCTTTGTCGATAATGGCAATACCGCGTTCATTTCCAGTAAATCCATCCCCTACGATCTGATGTACTACATCTATCCGGAGACCTGTGATGATAACTTTTATTGGGAAGACTATGATATTGTAGACGATACGACGGTGACTATGGAATTGGTACATCCCCAGTTTGAGACCAGCCAAAGCCTGGATATTGCCTACCTCGATCGCAACCGCGTAAGGCGGTACGAGTGGGCCTATATCGACTCCGTCTTTTTCTGTGAGGAGCCTTTCAGCCCCGCAGAATTGGGGTATTTTGATGGAGAATACATCAATTTTTGTAGCTTCAAACACGGTAAAGGGACTGTTTACCTCCATACCACTCCGCTGGCCTTTACCAACATCCGGCTGCTGGAAAAAGAGGGGAAAGATTATGCTGCGCAAGTACTCTCGCATCTGGAGAAAGGACCGATTTATTGGGATAATTACAGTCGTATCGACGAGGAAGTTTCGAGACGACGCAACCAAAGCTCCTCCGGTAGCGGCGGCAGCCGCCTGTCGACCGAAGGGCCTTTGAAATATGTGCTTTCTCAACCTCCCCTGGCCTGGGCCTGGTACCTAACGCTGGCCCTGACGCTCTTCTACCTGCTGTTCCGCACCAAGCGTCGCCAGCGGGTGATTCCGGTACTAGAACCCAATGCTAATACCTCAATGGAGTTTATCTCGACCATTGGCAGCCTCTATTTTTTGCGCAATGATCATAAGAAGTTGAGTAGGCAGAAAATGAAGCTCTTTCTGGCCTATATCCGCGAACGGTACCATCTTCCAACCAACCAGTTGAACGACGAATTTGTCAATCGGCTGGTAGCGCATTCGGAGGTACCCAAATCAGTCATTGAGCAAATCCTTTTATACTATAAAAACATTAAAAATGCCGCCAGCGTCACCGAAAAAACGCTGATAGATTTCCATATCGAAATGGACAAATTTTACAAAAATTGTAAGTAAGCCAATCGCTGTAATTGGCATCTGCATAAATCAAAGCATATGAATATAGACGACATCAACAATCCCGAAGAACAAACGGCCGGAGAAACCGAATTGAATGTCCCTGATCTCAGTATCGAACAACCAACAATTCCGACGTCGCCGACAGTGCCCAGTTGGCAACAGAATCGCCTGGATGTCTCCACGGTCAGCCGAGTAGCAGATAAGGTAAAAAACGAGCTGGGGAAGGTCATCATCGGCCAGCAAGATATGATGGACCAACTACTGATTGCGCTTTTCGTAGGTGGTCATGTTTTAATCGAAGGAGTGCCGGGCATTGCTAAGACTCTAACGGCTAAATTGATGGCGCAAGCCCTGGCGGTCGACTTCAACCGCATTCAGTTTACCCCGGATTTGATGCCAACGGATGTGGTGGGGACTAATGTGTTCAATATGAATAATTCGGAATTTACCTTTAATCAGGGCCCTGTTTTTTCTAATGTGGTGCTGATTGATGAGATTAACCGGGCTCCGGCGAAGACACAGGCGGCCTTGTTTGAGGTGATGGAGGAATCACAGGTAACGGTAGACGGGGTGACCTATCAGATGGATTTTCCCTTTTTGGTGATCGCGACGCAGAATCCTATTGAGCAGGAGGGGACTTATAAGCTGCCGGAGGCGCAGCTGGACCGCTTTCTTTTTAAGATCAATATGCAGTATCCCAATTTGGAGGAGGAGAAATCCATTCTGCGCCACTTCCGCAATGATTTTCGGATGACGAAGCGGGAGGAGGTGAAGCCGGTTTGTACTGCAGGAGAGGTAAAGGAATGTCAGGCCTTGATCGAGCAGGTATCCATCCGTGATGAACTGCTGGATTATATTGCGGCGATTATCCACAACACCCGCAACAACGGAGACCTGTTCCTAGGGGCTTCGCCCCGGGCGTCTTTAGCCATCATGAAGGCTTCCAAGGCCATCGCAGCGATGGAAGGTCGCGACTTTGTTACACCAGATGACATTCAGTATGTCGCTTACCCCGTCCTCAATCATCGCATCATCCTGACTCCGGAGCGGGAGATGGAGGGCTATGGTACCCGTGATGTGGTGAATGAGATTGTTAAAAAAATTGAAGTGCCCCGCTAAATCATTTTCCCATCAAGAAATCGACCATCATACAATCGCTTTATCTCAGCAATCGCTTTTTCCTGCTTTTTGGCGGAGTGATTTTCCTTTTTGTCCTGAGCTTTCCCTTTAGCTGGCTCTTTCCAGTAGCGCAGACGATGCTGGTATTGAGTCTCGCCTTGGTTCTTTTGGATGGTTTGTTGATTTATAACAGCTCTCGAGGCATCGAGTGTGAGCGGCAGCTTCCGAAGGTCCTTTCTTTGGGGGACGAAAATACGGTGCAATTGCACATACGGAATAGGTCCAGTCGGGGCCTTCAGTTAAACCTAATTGATGAGCTTCCGCCGCAGCTGCAAGACCGTGACTTCCAGATCGATTTGTTTCTAGAAGGCAACCACGAAGAAACCCGAGAATATAAAATCAAGCCGAACACACGCGGTGATTATGCCTTTGGTTACATCAACGTTTTTGCTTCCACTAGTCTAGGACTCATTGAGCGGCGGGCGCGCTACGGTGAGGCCGACAAAATCGCAGTTTATCCTTCGATCATCCAGATGAAAAACTTCGAGCTGCGCGCTTTCGATCGGATCAGCACGCAGAATGGCATTAAGAAAATGCGGCGGCTGGGGCACAGCTACGAATTTGAGCAAATCAAGAACTATGTGCGCGGCGATGACTACCGCTCGATCAACTGGAAGGCCAGCAGCCGTCGGGCACAATTGATGGTCAACCAGTATGAGGATGAGCGGGCTCAGCAGGTGTACTGCATCATCGACAAGAGCCGGGCGATGAAAATGCCCTTTGCGGGGCTTAGCCTGATGGATTATGCCATCAACACCAGTCTAGTGATTTCCAATATCGTCTTGCAAAAACACGATCGCGCCGGGCTGTTGACTTTCTCCGACAAAATCGGCACCACCATCAAAGCCGACCGCAAGGCCAATCAGCTCAACAAAATCCTCAGTACCCTCTATAAAGAAAAAGAGCGGCCGCTGGAAGCCAACTACGAACTACTGTACCACTCGGCGCGCAAGCTCATCAAGGGCCGCAGCCTCTTACTATTGTTCACCAACTTTGAAAGCTCCTACGCTTTAGAGCGTGTCCTGCCCATCCTCCGCCGCATCAACAACCTGCACCTCCTGGTCGTCGTCTTTTTCGAAAACACCGAAATCAAAGATTTCGTCAAATCCACCGTTGACACCACCGAAGCTATTTACTTGCAGACCATCGCCCAGCAGTTCATTTCCGAAAAGGCGCAGATGGTGCAGAAGCTGCGACAGTACGGCATCCAGGCCGTCCTCACCAAGCCCGAGGATTTATCGATGAATACGATTAATAAGTATTTGGAGTTGAAGTCGCGGGGTTTGATTTAAGCCGCTTTGAAAAGCTGCTCGATGGTCTTCATAGGTAAGAATAATTTTCCGCTGTCGGGTAGGCGTACAAAGCCAAATTTTTCATAAAATCTTACAGCATTTTCATCAATAGGATCAACTATAACGGCCATTGAACCTATAGTTTCAGAGACAATATAGCTCCTTTTGAAGGCATCAATGAGTAGTAACTTTCCGATGCCTTGGCCTTTGCTGGATTCACTTACAGCAAGTCTGCCGAGCAGTGTAACAGGAAGATTGTTATATGATCTGGGTAGCTTTTTTCTGATTTCTTCAGGGATGGACGTTCTTGGAATTCCAGCATTGGATAGGGTATAAAAACCGGCGATGGTTTTATCTGGATTGCTAAGGACAAAGCAGGCAGATAGCTTTCGTTTGATGTCCTGTTTCGCCTGTTTCTGTAGGTAATGATCCAAGGCAGGATGCCCACAGCTGAATTGTGCTTTATGGTGAGAGGAATGTAGGGGTTCCGTCAGGTATTCAGCCATTCTCCAATCGCTTGTTGAAATCTGTTAAGGCATCTTTTAGCTCTTGATTAGGTGCCTTTTCTTCAAATAGCAAATCGAAGAAAATCTCTTGATCTCTTTTAGAAGCAATGATTTTATTGTGCTGTGCTACAATCTCTTCGGCCTTGGTTTGAGCAGCTTTCAGTACGAATTCTGTAAGGTTACGAAAGCCACCTAGGGTAGAGGCATATTCAAAAAATGATTTTTGCTCCTTGGTTATTCTAGCATCAAATCGGGTCATCTCGACATTCTTCATCAGTACTAATTTTGTTTAATGTACGTATTTTATCCGTACGAGTCAAGGGGTGACGGTTTTCTAAATATCATAAATTTCCCTATCCAAACAAAGGGTAATATTTCGAGGAGCATATAAATCAAATTTATGCTGTGGTACGATTTGATCAATGGCAATAACATTAAAGCCGGATTCCTGCCAAAGTGTTTGGTTGCGCACATTAAACGGTAGGATTTCCCTTTGATCCGTAAAATTGGGGAGGTAGACGTTTTTTTCCTCTGGGCTAATAATTTCTGTGAGGCAATTATTGTAAGAAGGGCAAACGATGCGGGGGGAGGATAAATTTTCGCGGTATTCCATCGCTGGGTTGGGATTTCTGATCACCATGAGGCTTTCTTCTTCTTGTAACCAGCTGGCAATCTCGGCCAGCATCCGATTCCGCTCTTGCGTATATTCCATCAGAGCGCTATTGGTAGTCAGTGGTTCTAGCTCGGCAATGCATACGGTATGATCACCCAATAAGCTGATGAACTGATCGAGGTGGGGAAAGGGCTGATAGCTGTCGTTGACGGGTACATCAGTTCCTACGATGATTAGCCTCTCTACGCTTAAAAATTCTCGAAGCTGGGCCTTCGCTCGTTCTTCAAATTCTTCTTCTGCACTGCGGAAGAAGAGATTGGTTTTTTTGAGTTGATCGACAATCGCTTCGAAACCGTCTTTACCAATTAGGGCAAAGTCTTGCTCTACAAGAATATTATGAGGGGTGATTTTCAGCCAGGGCTGCACCACATCCTGGGTATCCAGATGCACATAGCCCGTGCCCGCTAGCATCTGCGCCAGGTCGATATTTTCATCTGATTGCAGAGGAGCGCTGGTGGGCAGTAGGTTGATGCCATCATAAAGGCCGTTTTTTCTGACAAAAAAAGCATCTCGTATCCAGTGGTGATTCTCGTCATCAGAGCGCTTGGTGATCGGACTGGGAATGATATAGCAGCGTTCTTTGTGGTCCAGCGGCATGGGCGATTGATCGTTTGTAGAACGGACGCGGTAGCTGACTTCCCATTCCCTCAGTTGGTCCGCCAGCTCTTCGACCGAGTCGGCCCAGAGGACAAGTTGGATGTGTGAAGGCAGCTTTTTTAGCCATTTGTTTAGTGTGAGCATGGAGCCGATCCAGTCTCCCTGGCGGCAGACCATCATCAGCTTATTGATGCGGCCGTAGGCGGAGGAGAGCACACCGAATTGTATATTCAGCTCGAAAGTAGAGCTTTGCTGCTGCTGGATATTTTGCTGTTGAATATTCTGTTCTGGTAGATCGGGGAAGGGCTCATCCGGGAGGCTTGCCTGTTGGGCGCGCGCGAGCATCTCGCGAATGGCTTCTTCCAGCTGCTGAGGCTCGGGGAAGAGGCGGCGGGAGTAGAGCCAGTTTTTGCGGCTGCCGATATTGAGCAGGCCGGAGTTGGGGCTATTGTAACCAGCACTAGGATTGACTTTGATTTGGCCTAAGGCTTCTTCGTGCGACATCACCCATCGTATATATTGGTTAGATTTGGCTTGGTCGATGCCGTCGAGTAGAAGGAAGAGGCGGGTTTCGGTGGCAATGAGCCAGGTTTGTTGTTTGCGGGTGGAGAAGAGCAGCAGATGATCCAAAACGGCTTCACTGCTGGATTGGAGTTGGGCTTTTCGTTGAAAGAGTGCTTCGATGGTTTCCCAGTCTTTGCATTGGTAGGCCGCCTCGGCTTTGGAGGAGTAGCCGCTGTGGGTGGCAACCAATTCAATGGCAAAGGCGGCGGCTTTCTCAACTGCATTGGATTCGATGGAGTCCTGTAGCTCAAACATCATAGGGAGCGGTGGGAAGACACCGTGTACGACAAAGCGCTTATTTTGGGGAACGTCTTCGCTCAATTTAACTATAATATCATAAGCCGTAAAGTCAATCTCAATCAATGATTCATTGAGCACCGATTGCAACTGCTCCCGTACGGAGGGGTTTTCTCGCTGATGCTTGAGCCCAGCGAAGACTTGGCCAAAGTGAACATTTGAATTGCGATAGAGTATTGATTGATCAATATTTTCATCTTCTAGCATTCTGGCTAGCCAGGTATTGTCTTTATTGATAGTCCGAGCATGACGAATCAATTCTACATCTACAGAAGTGACAGTGGTAGCACCTTTTCCATTATCGTCATTAAAGGTAATGCTATTGATGAGCGTACCTACAACGATACTATCCACTTGCACTCCTTCTTTTGAGGCTCCCGAACTTTGAAATCCTTGCCCAATGAGTAAGACCATTTCTGCTTTATAGCGACGTGCTTCTTCTAGTGTCCTTCCCGTCGTATCATTATCATCATCTCCAAAACCAGCTAGAATAGCAATGGGCACTTTCTTTTGTGTGCGACGAATGTAACCGAAGATAGAGTGGACATCAGTATCCGGATAGCGGTAAAGATTTGTTTCCTCTAGATAGGTCGTCAGCATTTCTGCTTCTCTTCGATGAGGAGCAATGATGAGTGCTTTTACCTCAATTTGTTCCTCCTCTTCAATTGGGGCATCAGGCGTACTACTCTGCCCCGTAGCCATCGCTTCCTTAAGTTCAGCGATCAGATCAAGAACTCCATTCCGGATTCTACTGTAAGAAGCTAGATATGCTGTTTCTGTGATCACTCCATCGGCTCTGCGCTTTTCCAGCGAATTGAGTCGGGCGTATTGCAGCAGCAATTGGGTGTTGATGGAACTGTAGGTTTTAATCGTGTAGGCATCAATCAACAACTTTACAGCAGCCATTAGATCACCCTGAGTGATAAGTGCTTCGGCCTCTTGAATGGTCACCTCCAAGGGAATGTGCTTGATTAAACGCAGCAAATCTTCCAGGGCTACATCCTCTCCACTTTTCACACAAGCCAAATATTGAACGCCTCTCTTCTCAGCTTGAAGGATATATTCCTTATCAAAACGATGACCATTTTCCTGCGTTTTGCACTCGCTGCACGGACAAGGAATACGTTCTTTAACTACGATTCCTGGATAAGTTTCGTGAATCTGCTCAAGGGCTCGGCGAATTCGATATAAGATAGTCAAAGGTCGGTTTCCCTGGGCATAAATATTTAGGCTGTTCCGGTAAGGATCTCGCACAACAATAGCATTGGTATCGCCATTGTCTAGCTGAAAAGATACGCGATTTCGACGCAGGTTATCATCTTGAATATAGGCCTTCAGCTTTTCTAAGAGTCTGGGAAAAACATTTGGAAAACGGAGTGTATAATTGAACTCATAGCGAACCGCTTCCTCCTCTCTAATCAATGGCCCTGCTGCTCTTGGGAGCAGCATAGGAACGATATAGTTTTCCTCCTCTCGACTAAAGCACAGCCCAATCCGTTGCATAGCCGTTAGCAACAAATCGAATTGCGACTCTCCATAATTCCAGCCCAAAGGGCGACCCAATTGGCCGACAGAAAAACGACCAGAAGATTGTACAGAGGATAAATTCAAAATGCGATGGATGGCCTTGGTCAACCAGCTGTGCTGTAAAAAAACAACTGGTCTCAACACTGGGTCATTTGCATAATGCATGATCAGCCCTAACTGACGAAGGTCTTGGAGCAGCTGACGAATTTCGCCGTCACTTTCAATACCGTAACGTGTACAAAGGCTAATAAACTCTTCAAAAGACAGCAGCTGATTTTCTGACTGCTCGCTGTTCAGTCCCTGCCGAAATTCAAGCCAGGTTGTCGGAATTTCTTTTCGCAATAAAGCCAAGCGACTGAGCTGCGTACGCAGCGCCTCATTCAACTCCTGCACCCCCTGGCCTCCGGCTGGGTTGACCCGAATACAATCCACCACATTCGCATACTGCTGCTGAATCAATTGCTGATCCACCACCACCGCCTCCTGTTCCTCAAATTCATTCAACAAAATCAGCACCGGTGAATAGTTGCTCCAGCTCGACACCTGAGCCACCCAAGACAAAATCTCCCGAGGAGTGTGGCGATTACTAAATACCAATAAATACAAGGTATTGGCCGTGTAAAACAATTGATCAGTTCCGTACTGGGTCTCCTGATTGCCAAGGTCCCAGATGTGCGTATTGATATGGACCATATCCCCTCGCAGTGGCACCGGTATTTGAAAATGATTGATCTCAATAGTAGACTCTGAAGCATCGCGTGGTGAAAAAGGATTGCCCAGAATCTGTCGAGCCAGTGTCGTCTTCCCACCTCCATCCGGGCCTACCAACATAATCTTGGCTTCCTCCCAATAGCCTCTCTCCGTGGTACTCCATTGGGCCTTTTTCCTATCCTGTTTGATCTTCGTTCGGACCAGCTCCCGCAGATTTTCATTGACATAAAGCGTCGATCCCGCCACCTCAATCACCTCCTGGCTGCCTTCTTCTACCTCTTCCTCTACGACCTGCAATCCCGCCATCAGCCGCTGCGCCCGAATCGAATTGCCTCTTAGCTCTGCCCCCAAGGCTCTAGAGTAATTGATCAACTCGGGCAGCTGCGCCAGCGGCACGTCCAGCGTTTCTACTAAGTCGCTGACGCGCCCCAGCTCCTCTCGCGCCTGCGCATCGGAAAGCTGGTTGAGGGTGCCGACGATCTCCTGCGCTGCCAGCTCTGGATCGAGGTAGGCGATGGCGGTGACACGCTGACTCTTAGCGAGGGTCGCTTCGTAGTTTTTGGTAAAGGTGGCTTTGGAGTAGGCGATCAAAAAATGAGCGAGCTGCCGAAGGCGCTGCGGACCGTAGTCTGGATGTGCGCTAAGGTTGGCCAGCAAATAGTCGCGGACTGATTTATCCATTTCGAACAGCTCGGGGCGGACTTCCTCGCAGAGCGGAGACAGCAGAATATCCGATACCGCCTCGTAGGGGATGGACTGCTTGATCATCGGCTGGAAGTTGATCCAGATTTGGTAGAGCAGGTCGGCCGTCAAAGCGATGGGGAAAGCGGCGTGGCAGGCCAGTACGAAGTGGGCCTCATTGCGGTAGAGCTTTTGGAAACGCTGGTAAAACCACCGCACCCGCTCGTCGACCTGAGCTGCATTTTTTTCTAAATCGCTATGTACTTTGAAGGTGTTCATAGCTGACCTTGTAATTTCTTGATGGCTTTTTTGACTTCGGCCTCATCGGCGGCGAACATGTCGACGTAGCGACTGAGGACACTGGCGGAGGTCCGCCGCCAGCGGCGGCGCGGCATTGGATTGATCCAAACGATACGCTCAAAGGACTTACTGATCTTTGTTAAAAAATCAATGGATGCATCAATACGATCACTATCTGCATTTCCCCGCGCTGCCCCCGCATCGCTGATGATGAGCAGGGCATCGTCGTGTCCGGCGCTGTGCGAAAGCAAGGCACTGATCGGATGTCGCTGTAGCCCACGGGCATCTTTGAAAAGGTATTTTCCAGCGGGAACATTATGGAAAAAATACTGCTCGACATTTCGCCGGGCATTGGCTCGCCGGGCCGTTTCCGCAATGCGGCTGGCCAGCGCCTGAAAAGCCACCATTGATCCACCTTGATCGATGAGAATACTCAGCCGATGTTTAGGGCGTGTTTTTCTGTAGATGGGAGAGAGAAAAAAACCAGAGCGATAGACATGGCGGATGGTGGCATCGATGTCGATTTCCTGTCGTGCGGAAATGCCCTCGGGTAGCCGAAGGTAACGCCACATGGAGAGGAGGCTGCGCTGGGTGACGGGAAGATAATCCCTACGCAGTCCGAACTGTCGCTGGGCCGCCGCTTCGATCTGTCCGGCTTTGCGCTGAAAGTCAGAAGTGGCAATGCGCATGCTGGCTACCTCATCGTAGAGCGATTCTCCAAACGGTTCTTGAGAAAAGGGCGGTGCGTCTTTTTCTGCTTGTGGATCATCTAGACCATCTTTTTCCTCCCTTGGTGTTGCTTCTGGCTCTGGAGGAGAAGATTCGGGTGTTCGACTCTCCTCCGACTCTTCGTCGCCTTCGGTCCTTGGCGTTGAAGCAGGAGAGGTATCGGCCGCCTCTTGAAGCTTGATCAACAGGTCATCGGGGAGGGGAGCGAAGACGACGCGAAAGTGATGATCAAAATCAGCTTCGTCGACCAGCGATTTGAGCCAGAGGCGTTTGCAGAGTTGTAGGAGGTTGGCTTTATTCTCCAAGGGGAAGCCTAGCCGCAGGGCCTTTAGCAGCAATTGATAATCGTCGATGCCCAGAGGGAAGCCGGCTCTTCGCAAGTTGCTGAAGAAAACATAGACAAAGGAGTTGGAGCCAGCGTATAATTCCATTAGGATTTCAAGTGAGCGTTGAGAAAACGTTGATCATCTTTGTTCTTGAATAGAATGGTCGAGTAGGGCAGTTCGCCTTTCAGAAGATCGAGTATATCTTGCTCTTCGTGTCGCAGTAGAATTTCGCACCAATCGATCAATTCGCTGGTACTGATTTTTTTCTCCCGCTCATCCTTTTGAGCATTCATCTCATTGCGGATTTTGACAAAGTCTTCCACCACTTTTTTGATGATGGGTTGTTTCTGGTTCCGCTCTTTGAAATGTGCGCTGACAATTTTGATCAACTCCGATTCTGTAGGGAAACTGATGTGGTAAAAAAGACAGCGGCGGAGGAAAGCCAAGGGCAATTCTTTTTCGTCATTACTAGTGATAAAGACGATGGGTTTGTGCTGAAAATTAGCGGCCTGCTCTCGCAAGCTAGGGTCTTGAATTTCTTCGATGGTGTACCGCAGCTCGTCCAATTCGCGGAGAAGATCATTGGGGAAGTTAGCGTCGGCTTTATCAATTTCATCGATGAGTACCACGACACTTTTATTGAGCTGATTGGTTTGTTCGAAGGCTTGGCCGAGCGGTCCTTTTTTGACGTAGTCGAACTCCGATTTTAAGGGAGCAGTAGGATCAAATTGTCGCAACTGTGTATGTTGCAGGCGCTCCACATAATCGTAGCGATAGAGGCCGTCGCGGGCATTACTGCTCGACTTGACGTGCCATTCGAAAAGGACATCGCCGAGGTGGAGTTCGCCGTTGGTCAATTGCTTTTTGAAGAGTTCGAAGGCAACGGCAGTGGCCAGCTTGGTTTTACCACAGCCGGGTTCCCCTTTGATCAGCAAGGGCTTGCCGAGCATAATGGATAAGTTGACCGCTTCCATAAGCTGCTTGTCGGGCAGATAGGGAAGGAGGTGTCGGCCATCGGGCAGCGTCACTTGTTCTTTGAGGGCAGTGCCCTTGTAATTATTAATCAATACTTTAGCCATATTTTTTTGCATTCTATCCAGTCCAGTTGAAGCACTTTCTGGGTGATTTCGCTGATAAACGTTTCGGCGGGAATAGAGTGATCATCATCGTTGAACCCTTCGCCGAACTCAGCCATAATATCTTGATTGGGGAATTTGATTTTTTTCAATTTCGTCTTACAACGCAGCAGCTGCTCGGCCTCCTCTTCGAGAAGGATTTCTCCAAAATTATCTAAGATCGGTCGGTAGGCAATGCCGCTGCAAGCATCGATCCAGGCACAGAAGCGCGTATCACAAATCAAAGGCAGTTGATCCTCTACCTGCATACCTTTAGGATTTTCGAAGCGAAACGTAGAAGTGAACAGTTCTTCCAGACAAAGAAAGAAAACCAACTTATTTCTCGGCTGCTGTTGGGCCACTTCTTTTTGTAGCCAATTGCAAAATTTGAGAATGGTTTTTACCGATTCTTCGAACCGACTTTTGAAGGTAATGACGATGTCTCGTTTGTCCAGGTGTTTGAGCAGGGCATTGAAAATAGCCTCCTTTGAATTCTGATCGACGGCCAATTTTTTTCGCAGGGTATCGATGAAACCTTGCAGGCCCGCCTGCGAGCTTTTGGCTTCCAAATTAAGGAGGATGTAGAGTACGGGAGGATGATTGAAAAATTTGTTGAACCGCACCAATCGATTGTACAACCAACGCTGGCCATGCTTGGCATCGCCGCCGTGGATGACGAATAAGAAAGGCGCCGAGTAGAGGCGGTAAAGCAGGTTGAACCGCTTGGCCATTTTTTCATCAAAATCCAATTCCTCCAAAGCTCGCAGGGCCTCCTCTTTGCGCATACTAATCGCCAGCTGCTCCGCAATCTGACGCTCCGTTTCCTCTCTGGATTCCTCATCTTCTACATACTCCCGAAGATCATCTATCAAGTTAATCAGGCGCTTGGTAAAATCTCTTTTGGCTCGAGTCGTGGTATCATAATCATAGGCCCCCGAGTCGGCATCGTGGATAATGTCGGTCGCCTGGCTCTCGAAGAGCTTGAGGCGTTTGATGGTATTTTTAGCTTCGGGAAATTGAGCGTTCCAATACGCCTGAATATTCGTCACTATTTTCCTCAATCCCTGCATATCCTCTCTAGGAAGTCGCTGGTCGATCTGATCCAAGAAAGCACCGGAGTCGATATGTGCAGTTGATGAGGGCATACTAGGCAGTACTTATTCTGCTTTTGAAAGGATTTGATAACGAAGCTTATTTTCGTCTTTTTTGATAAAATAAACGCCTTCGGCAAAAGCGGCGGAAAAGTCTTCCTCATCAAATAAATAGGTGTAGAACCCTTCGGTAAATCGCAGGGCTTCTTCATCTTCGATAAAATCGTTGAGGTAAATGATGTGATCGACATAGTCCTTGCAGGCCTGCGCCAGCCCTTCGGTATTACAATTGTTGAGCACTAAGCATTTGATGGCTTTCCCCCGATTGATTTGCTGTTGGAGGATATGAATCAGATCACCCGAATCCACATAGGCTGGCCGCCGATTGTGATCCTGTAGAATGATCCCCTTTTCCTTATCTGCATGAGTAGCAAAGTGGAGAATGTAGGGATTGTTTTGGCGGACGAACCTCGATAGCTCCGTCTTTTTCACCTCTCCCTTTTTGATCAATTGAAACTGTTGCCCGTCGGTCGCACTCTGCTTGGCTTGTTCGATCTTCTTGGATTCGGCACTTTCTCGAAGCAATTGAAGATTAATTGGATTGGTCGCGATAAATAGAATGGGTTTATCATTAGATATAATTGGGGAGGGAGACGGTGAAATAGAGGGTGGAGATTCTGGGCTGTCATCTGCATTTTCGATTTTTGATTTGATGGTATCCAGCAGATTGAGCAAGCCCAACGTCCATTGATTGCGATTCTGAGTCATGACGGAATGGCTGAGAATAGCTTCTATCTCATCATTGCGAATTTTATTAATATCCATCTGCTTCTGGATGGCTAGTGCTCTGATAGGATCATTAGGGTACCAGGTATTCACAAAATCAACTAAACGATTAATAATCTCCTGGCGTGCTCGGCTACTGCCTGCTTGCCCAATCTTACCGTACAGGCTTTCAATAAACTGTATTTTTTGCGCCTTGGTCATCATGCTTAGTCTGGCATTTTAATATCTACAAAAGGGTCATCGTTTTCATCGACAAACAGATTGACCTGAATCTGCTCGCTGCTTCGAACAATCGCACCGGGCTGCGCCTCAATTTTGAAGCCCGCTTTCTCCCGCCCCCAAAACCAACTGCCTCGGTTGTAAATCAAGCGCGCGGCCTTGATCCCAAATACCAGCGGGTCTTCACTTTCGTAAGTCATCTTGGCACTAGACTGCTTCTCCCGCTTGAGCTTGGCATTCGCCGAGAGGACATCCTGAATCTCCGGCCCTTCGAGGTCCATGCTCAGCCCATTAGAATTGAGGGCTTCCACCGTAAAATGCTTACTCTTGAGGACATGGGTAATGATATAAATTTCACTATTGGTCACCTGATCGCTGTAGCCACCAGCATTTTTATCCACATCGGCATCGTTGAGAAACTTATTCAGCTGAATCAGGTTGACCTCATCCATCGTCGCATCCTTGAAGCTAAAGGCAATGCTAGCTGCCGAATCGAAAGCGGTCGCCACACTAGCTGGCTGGGGCAAGATACCGGACAACAGCTTGATGCCTACACTGGCCTCCGTTTTATTGGACTTATTATCGCTCAATTCCTGCGGAACCGGCATCTCCTCCAAAATACTGGGGTAGGCCATATATCGCTGTAGGAACAAATCCTGGATATTACCGATCTTCATCAGGTAGCCTTCGGGGTCCTTGGCCATCAGTTGCAGCACTTCGAGGTTGGGGCGAGGCAGCTTGACAAAGCTAAAGCCGTACTGTTGGAGAATAGCTGCTAGATTATCATTAGGCATCGTAGTGTTATTTTGCTTCAGAGGAATTGGTTATAAAGAGGCAATATAACAAAAAATGCGGTATATGAATAGAGTAGGTACAGACTTATAGCACTAGTCATCAAGTCTGTACAAATTAACAATAGCCCTCAGATATACCGATGCGGGATTTTCTAGAACCTCGACTCCAGGTAGTAGGGGAGCATCGCTCGCCAGGTTGGCCAATCGTGCGACATGTCGGGGCCCCAGATGTCCAGCTCGTGCGGGATGGACTTGTTGTGAAGCACACCGGAGAATCGCTGCGAAGATTCGGGCGATTCATAGTTGCCTGAGCCAGAGAGAATGTGGATGTGTCGGCTTCGACGCATCTGCTCTAGCAGGTGATGATCGTCCAATTTGGAGAGGTAGTGTTCGGGCGAATTGAAATACACATCATCATCGAAATACCCGTCTGTGTAGGTGGTCAGGTCATAGACCCCACTCATGGCGATGGTGCCATTGATCAGGTCGGGGCGGCGGAAGAAGAGGTTGGCGGAGTGCAGGGCACCCAGCGAAGCTCCGCAGGTAATGATCGGAGTATCTTGACTGGTCGAGTTACGGATGAAGGGGACGACCTCGTTGAAGACGTAGTTGTTAAACTGCTGGTGGCGGATCGACTTATGGCGAGGGTGCATATGCCGGTTGAGCCAGCTTTCAGAGTTGATGCTGTTGATCGAAAAGACCTTCACTTTACCTTCATTGATTGGCTTACTGATGGCATCAATGAGCAGGAAGCGTTCGTATTCGAGGTAATCGGCGGCGGCCGTAGGCAACAGGAGAAGGGCAAAGCCGTAGTGGCCGTAGGTGACAATCTCCATGTGTTTGTTGAGGGCTGGGCTGTGCCAGCCCTGGATTTCTCTTCTCATGCCGCAAAAATAGAAAGAAGTTGGAGAACTGTACAAGGCCTGGAGTGAATATATTTTGGGAATTTACAGCTTCAGGGTGAACGTGGTGCCCTCTCCTTCAGCAGATTGCAGCTCGATTTGGCCTTTGTGCATGCGCATGATTTGTCGAGAAAGGCTGAGGCCTATTCCGCTGCCTTCTTCTTTGGTGGTGTAAAATGGAACAAAAACTTGCTCCTGCACTTCCACTGGAATACCGGGACCGTTGTCCGTCACCCGAATATTGGCCTTACCATCTTTCCCTCTCTGCACGCTGATAATGATCTGTGGATTTTCTTGATCCTCGAGAGCATCGATGGCATTTTTGAGTAAGTTGATGAGTACCTGTTCAATCAGCTCGACATCGGCTTGACAGAATACCTGCCCCTTCGGCAGCTGCATTTGGGTATTGATTTGTTGTTCGTTGAAAACAGGTTTGAGGAGGGTGTATACGCGCTCGACCAGTATTTTAGCATCGGTCAGTTGAAACTTAGGGGGCGGGATGCGGGTTAGGTTGCGGTAGGTTTCGGTAAAGCGCATTAGCCCCTGTCCCCGGTTGCCGATGGCGACGAGGGCCATTTTAATATCCTGGCTTTGCTCGGCATCCAGCGGTCTTTTTTCCTCCCCAATCATAGCCTGCATCGTATCGGTAAGCGAGACGATGGGGGCCACTGAATTCATAATCTCATGCGTAAGAATACGGATCAGCTTTTGCCAGGCGTCCAGCTCCTGTTCTTCCAATTCGTTTTTAATGTTTTGCAGCGAAATCAGCTTGAACTGCTTGCCTTTCAGCTTGAACTCCGTAGAGCGCAGGGCCAGCTGCAAGAGCTGATCATCGATATTAATCTTGATCAGCTCGCGCTCCCCAGGGCCGATGTCCCGTATGGTTTCGAAGAGCTTTTGATCCAGTTGCTTGAGGTTGTCGATGCTCTTTAAAAAAGGTTTTTTCAACATCGACTTAAAATTCTTATTGCTCAGTACGACCTCTCCATCCTCTGCAATACAGAGTAAGCCCACCTCCACATGCTCCACTAAGGTCTGCAAATATTGGTAATGCGCCTCCGTATCCGACCGTACCTCCAAAAATTTCCGATTGATCTGATTAAAAGCATCATACAGTTCACCAAAGGACTTGCCTTTGTGATGCCCCGAGTAGGTCGCCGAAAAATCCTCATACTTAATCCCCAATAAAAAGGCCGTAAAGTCCCGATTGGTTTGATCGACATAGATAATCAGATCGACAAAAATGGAGACAATCACCACCCCAAGGATAAACATGGTGATGTAGAAGGTCGTATTGGTGATGAAGTAAAACAGCAGCAGCATAAAGGCCATCAGGAAGAAGACCCGCAGGGCTATTTTGAATCGGAAGGTTTTGAACATTTTTTAGATTATTTTCTATCAATACAGGCTACAAATCATACTTCTCCATTCTTCGGTACAAAGCCGCTCTAGTCAACCCCAACTCCTTCGCTGCCTTCGTAATATTACCCCGATAGCGATCCAGTACCTGCCGGATCGCCCATTTTTCCATTTCCTCCAAGTTGTACGTCTCCATTTTTACCGTATCCCCACCGGCGTCCCCAGCCGAGTCATGAAACAGAAAATCTTGAGGCTGTAGCGCCTGCCCATCGCCCAAAATGACGGCCCGCTCTACCGCGTGCCGCAGTTCGCGGATGTTACCCGGCCATTGGTAGTCTTGTAGCTTATTCAGCGCGGCAGCCGAGATTTTCAATCCTGGTTTTTGGTACTTGCGGGCGTAGGTTTTTAAAAAATGGTCGACCAAGAGAGGAATATCCTCGCGGCGCTGCCGCAGCGGCGGCAGGGTAATCTCCACCGTATTGATGCGGTAGAGCAGATCCTGGCGGAAGCCCTGTTCTTTCACCATATCGTAAAGCGGCATATTGGTCGCACAAACCAGTCGGATATCGATGTTGATGGGCTGATTGGTGCCAACCCGGCGGATTTGGCGGCCTTGCAGTACGGTGAGGAGTTTGGCTTGCAGGGGCAGCGAGAGATTGCCGATTTCATCGAGGAAGAGGGTGCCGCCGGAGGCGACTTCGAAGCGGCCAACCCGATCTTCGTAAGCGTCGGTGAAGGCCCCTTTTTTGTGCCCAAACAGCTCGCTCTCGAAGAGCGATTCGGGAATGGCGCCAAGGTCGACGTTGATAAAAACTTCCTTGTTGCGCAGCGACTGGCGGTGGATGGCACGGGCGATCAGCTCCTTACCCGTTCCGTTTTCCCCGAGGATGAGCACATTGGCATCCGTACGAGCTACCTTTTCGATGGTGCTGAAAATCTGCTGCATGGAAGGAGCATTGCCGATGATTTCGCCGTATTGCTGATCAATGTCGGCGCTGAGGACCTTCTGTCGGGACTCTAACTGGCGGACCGCCTGCTGGGATTGGCGCAGTTTCATCGCGGAGAGGATGGTGGCCAGCAGCTTTTCGTTGCGCCAGGGTTTTTCGACAAAGTCGGTGGCGCCAGCCTTGACAGCCTCGACGGCGGTCTTGACGTCGCCGTAGGCGGTGATCATGATGACGGTGGCCTGCGGGTCGAGTTCGATGACCTTGCGTAGCCACTGCAAACCATCACTGCTGCTGGTATCGCCCTTGCGAAAATTCATGTCCAGCAAGATCAGATCAAAGCGTTCCTGTCGCATCAACCGCGGAATGTGGTGCGGATTGTGCTCCGTCCGAACCATCGTAAAATGTTGCTTGAGAAATAAGCGGAGGGTAAAAAGAATGTCTTCCTCGTCGTCTACAATCAGAATTCTAGCTTCTTTCTTCAATGGGCTTTATTTTTTCTTTTTTACAGACCTCAAGATACAAAAAAGGGGGCAAACTGTCCGTTTTCGAACAGTGTCCGTTCGCCAGCGTACATTAATCCTCACGGTTGCTTTATGGAATAATGTTTAAGGGTTTGTAAATCAATGTGTTATGATTGATGGCACAGCAATTGACCTTATATAAGCAAACAAAAGAAAAAAGAACTGATGGATCGGAAAATCGAAAAAAAGAGATGGAATTGGCTCAGCATCCTCATCGGTATCATTGTGATCGGTGGACTGGCCTTTTTAGGCACTTCTATTTACAAGGGGGCAGGGACTAGTCGTCTCAATGTGAAAACGGAACGTCTGCTACTGGACACCATTCACCACGGCGTATTTCAGGAGTTTATCCCCATCTCAGGAGTCATTCAACCCATCAAGACCGTATTTATCGATGCTGTTGAGGGCGGGAAGATCGAGGAACGACTAATTGAGGATGGGAGTACGGTGCAGAAGGGGCAACCCATTTTACGCCTATCCAACCCTGATCTCCAACTGAGCTATTTGAATCAGGAAGCACAGATTGTTTCTCAAATCAACCAAATTCGCAACCTCAGCGTGATGATGGAACAGCAGAGCCTCAACCTCAAGGAGCAGGCTCTGGATGTTGAGTTTCAGATCGATCTGCTGAGTAAGCGGGTCAGGCGCAATACGGATCTCTACAAGGATAAAGTCATTGCCCAAGTAGAGTACGAAGACACCCAAGACGAGTACGAGCACCTGCTTCGTCGTCGGAAGTTGCTCAGCGCCACCGTTAAAAAGGACAGCATCTCTCAGCAGTTGCAGCGCGAACAGATGGATGCCTCGCTGGACCTGATGCAGCGCAACCTCAAGATCGCCAAGCTCAACTTGGAAAACCTGACGGTTCGAGCACCCATCGGCGGCCAGTTGTCTGGCTTGAATAAGGAGCTGGGAGAGTTGATCAGCTCTGGGGAAAATATTGCCCAAATTGATGACCTTTCCAATTACAAAGTTTACGCGGATATTGATGAATACTATGTTGCTCGTATCTCGCCCGGGCAGCGGGGAACCTTTACCCTGGCCGGTAAAGCCTACGATTTAGAGATCAAGAAAATCTATCCCGAAGTCAGCAACGGGACTTTCAAAGTAGATATGGTTTTTACAGCCGCTATTCCACCATCCATCAAAAGAGGTCAAACACTTTCCATCAAGCTCGCACTAAGCAACCAGGTCGAAGCTAAGCTGCTGGCCAAAGGCAGTTTCTATCAAAGTACGGGCGGCAACTGGGTCTACGTAGTCGATGCCGGTACCGGCAAGGCTTACCGTCAGGAAATTAAGCTAGGACGTCAGAATCCTTCCTTTTATGAAGTGGTCCAGGGGCTGAACGAAGGGGATGTGGTTATCACTTCTAGCTACGGCGATTATGAAGACAAGGACGAGCTAGTGCTGCAATAAATTATTCAACTTAAAAAATCCAAGACTCAATGATACGTACAAAAAATCTTATAAAAGTATACCGCACCGAAGAGGTGGAGACCACGGCACTGAATAAAGTCGACATCGAAATCCAACCCGGCGAATTTGTGTCCATTATGGGCCCTTCAGGTTGTGGAAAATCTACCCTTCTCAATATTCTTGGCTTGATCGACAATCCTTCTGGTGGTGAATACCACTTCATGGATGAGGAAGTGGCTACCTATCCTGAGCGCAAGCGTTCTAATCTGCGCAAGCACAACATCGGCTTCATCTTCCAGAGCTTCAACCTGATTGATGAGTTGAGTGTATTCGAAAATGTTGAGCTGCCCATGCTCTACACCAAGGTTCCTTCCAAAGACCGCAAAGCTCGGGTGGAGGAAGTATTGGAAAAAATGAATATGATGCACCGCCGCAATCACTTTCCCCAACAATTATCAGGTGGACAACAACAACGGGTAGCAGTTGCTCGCGCTATCGTCAACAGCCCTCGCCTGATTCTGGCCGATGAGCCTACGGGTAACCTCGATAGTTCGAATGGTGATGATGTGATGAAAACGCTAGCAGAACTCAACAACGAAGGGACCACCATCATCATGGTGACGCACTCTCCTTACTGCGCTGAATTTGGTAACCGTGTTATCCGTCTGTTGGATGGCCAGGTCGTGACAGAAAATATGGTCAACAAGCACCACGTCTAGCGCGACTAGCCATAGTGCCGAGCCTCGCCTCGCCCGCTCATTAACCCTAATGATTAATCTCTAATTTCTCACTCCTGTAGTGCTGAAAAACATCCTACTTATGTTCCGTAATTACCTAAAAATTGCCGTCCGTAGCCTCCTCAAGCGCAAGGTCTTCACCTTCATTAATGTCTTTGGGCTGGCGATAGCCATTGCGGTGAGCTTGCTGCTGTTTTCTACCGCCCTTCGGGAATTTTCTTTTGATAACTTCCACGAAAACGGTAACGCTTTACACGCCATTTACTTTTTTGAAAGTGGTCCAAATGGAGTAGATCGAAGTACCAATCTTCCCATTCCCCTGGTACCAGAACTATTGGAGGAGGTTGCTGGAATTGAACAGGCTACTCGGATACAGAATTCTGGGGCCAATGTAGAAATCGATGACCAGCTTTTGTCCTTATCGGTGGACTATGTGGACGAGGGTTATTTTGAAATGTTTGATTACGAGGTTTTGGAAGGTAAAGCGGGAGAGCTACTGTCTGATAAGTCCGCCATAGTCCTGTCGGAACGCAGTGCTAAGCGGCTTTTTGGTGATCATAAAGCAGTAGGGGAAATGCTAAAACTGACGGATAGTAGGGGAACGAAGTCTTATCTGGTATCAGCCGTTGTAGCCGATTATCCCGACAACTCACTGCTGCGTTTTGGAGCTTTGGCCCGTATGGAAAATGCACACGGATACGATACAGATAATTGGAATAACTACAACCACTCTGGCTATGTGAAGCTGAGCAAGGGGAGTGATCGGGAGTCAATAGAAGAACAACTACAGACCTACACCAGCAAACAATTCGAAGAAGAAATTGCTGACCTGAAACGAGATGGCGGCGTGGCTGATGCCCGCGGCGATGTATTCGCCCTGCGGCTTCACCCCCTGCGGACCCTCCGCTTCGCCAACCATATCGGCGGGGTTAATGCCATCAACCAGGTCTTTCCCATCGTTCTAATCGCCATCGGCCTGTTCATCCTGGCCATTGCCTGCATCAACTTCGTCAATCTCACCCTAGGCAGCTCCATTACTCGGTCTACTGAAGTTGGCCTGCGCAAGGTCTTCGGCGCCCGGCGACAGCAGCTCATGGGCCAGTTCTGGGGCGAAACCCTGCTGATCATCCTGATCGGTGCACTGTTTGGCTTGATGTTGGTACAGTGGGTACTGCCTTCTTATAATGCCCTCTTTAGAAACAATATTACCATCGGAAGTCCTTATGTATGGAGTTCATTGCTGATCATCTTATTCCTTACGGGGTTGGCAGCAGGGACCTACCCCGCCTGGGTCTTATCGCGGTTTCAGGCTGCGCAGGTCCTGAAGCGGGAGTTAAGAATCCAAAAATCCGGCTGGCTACGTAATTTACTGGTCATCGTGCAATTTGTCCTGTCTATTCTATTGATTTGCAGTACGCTGGTGATCAATCAGCAGATCAAATATTTGCGCAACAAACCGCTCGGGTTCAACAAAGAACAAGTACTGAGCATTCCGATTGGCCGCGAAGTCGAAGGGCGGAAAGCCCTGGAGCTGCTGCGCAGTAAAATGGCGGCGTACCCGGAGGTGCTGAGTATGAGCGCCTGCAGCCGCAACTTGGGCCTAGGCCGCGATGGGTCGACCTACACCTCTGTAGTAGGTTTTGAGCAGGACGATCGGGTAATCGATACCTATTGGATTGGAGTAGACTATGATTATGTAGAAACGCTTGAACTGGAGCTGCTGGAAGGTCGGCCTTTCGATCGGCAGCAGGAGCGGATCAGTGATACAACAAGGGCGGTACTGATCAATGAAAGCATGGCCAAGCAGTTGGGCGGCGGAGCCGTCGCGGGGACCATCCTGCAGACCGATCCGCGCAGCGAGGTGGTAGGCGTCGTGCGCGACTTTAACTTCCAACCCCTCACCCAAGAAATCGAATCCGCCACTTTTGCCATAGATGCAGGTTTTGACTTAACCTATATTTTGGTAAAAATGGCAGACCATAATATTCCTGTCACCATGAATCGTCTCGAATCCGCCTGGGCCGAAATTGCTCCTCGTACTGACTTTAGAGCCTCTTTCTTGGACGAGAATACCGATCGACTCTATGTACAGGAAGATCGGATGAGTACCATCTTCAGCATCGGTTCCCTATTAACCATATTACTTTCCTGCTTAGGATTGTTTGCCATCGCCGTCATGACCATCCTGCAAAGGACCAAAGAAATTGGTATCCGCAAAGTACTGGGCGCCTCCGTCAGCAATATTGTACGAATGCTGTCTGTAGACATCTTACGCTTAGTCTTAATCGCCGGCCTCATAGCCATCCCGCTGGCCTGGTTAGCAATGAGTCGCTGGCTGCAAGATTTCTACTACCGCATTGATATGCCCTGGTGGGTATTTTTGCTGGGCTTATTCCTAGCTATGTTCATTGCATTTGTTACGGTTAGCTTTCAGTCCATCCGAGCGGCCTTGGCCAATCCGATTAAGGCTTTGAAGCACGAGTAATTTTCTTGAATGCCGGACTTATGGAAATGAATGTAGATCAAGTTTGGAGGTTGTGCTATAAATGAATAAGTTCGGGAGTGAGATAGTGAGATAGTGAGATAGTTTTGAAAACGAGGCGCAGTTTTACCATAGTGGGAGGGCCCACCCACTAAGCCACCGCCGCCAATCCCCCCCGCTTGAAAATAAGCCAAACCATGAACGGTCTGGCCTTGCGGTGGACCTGTCTGCCGACAGGTGGGGATCGCAAAAACTCCTCTTCTCAGATGGCATTTTTCTCTTTCCAGGCCTTTAGAAAGAAAAAAGAAGTATGTCCTGACTGTAAGGGATTGCCAAAGTGATCGATTGAGTGATAGACAGCGTAAGACAATGGCAACTATCGAACGGGGTAGCAATATAGAACAAAATGTTTTAAAATAAAAGAAATTTAATAACAATTAATGATCCAACTCAAAAATATCGAACGCTACTACCGCTCTGGGTTTAACAAAAGCTGGGTACTGCGCGGCATTAATCTGGACATCAAAGACGGAGAATTTGTGACCATCATGGGGCCTAGCGGCGCCGGAAAGTCAACCTTGCTCAACATTATTGGGATGCTGGAGACGCCTTCTTCGGGAGAATATCTCCTCAACGGGCAGTCGGTGCTGAAGCTGCGGGAGAGCCGGCGGCATGAATTGCACAAAGAAAACATCGGCTTCATCTTCCAGGCTTATCACCTCATTGATGAGCTGACGGTCTATGAGAACATCGAAACGCCGCTGCTGTATCGCAAGGTCAAATCCTCGGAGCGTAAGGCCCTGTTGGCTGATGCATTGGATCGATTCAATATTGTGGCTAAAAAGGACCTCTTTCCTAGTCAGCTTTCCGGTGGACAGCAGCAGCTGGTGGGCGTAGCCCGTGCGGTGATCAGTAAGCCGCGCCTGCTCTTGGCGGATGAACCTACGGGCAATCTTCATACCCGACAGGGCGAGGAGATCATGGAACTCTTCCGCGAGTTGAATGAAGATGGTATGACCATTATACAGGTTACGCACTCGGAGAAAAATGCAGCCTACGGGTCAAGAGTTATTGAGTTGGTAGACGGATATGTGCAAAAAGATGAATTGATCAATGCCTAGGGCAAAATGATAAATTCAGTTCTACGGTTGCGCTGGCGGCCTTCGGCCGTCTCATTCACCTCTATAGGCTGGCCCTCGCCGTAGCCTTTGAAGCGCAGCCGGTCAGCAGCAATGCCCTTTTCAATCAGATAGTCATGGACCGCTTTGGCTCGGTCGTCGGAGAGCTTTAAATTATCAGCCTCTGAGCCGACAGAGTCGGTATGTCCATTGATCTGTATCCGCAATTGAGTATTTTGATTGAGCAATTCGTAGAGGCGGTCCAATTCGGCGAAGGAGGTTTGGCGCAGTGCAGCAGAGCCCGTATCGAAAAATACATTGCGGAGAATGATGGGGGTAGATGTAGGCGGCTTGGCCTCCGAAGGCGTTGAACTAGAGGCGATTGGCTCGGGAATGCGTTGCAGCGGAATTTCCAGCAAAAAAGGATCGTCCAGGCTGCTGGTTTCAGCCAGGGCGAAATGCTCAGAATGGAAGAGGTACAACTCTTTAGAAACATTTAGGGCATAATCCTTTCCCATCGGTAAGCAAATTAAAAATTCACCATCCGTACCGGTTACAGCCGAGGCGTAGACCTCGCCAGAGCTGACATCCATGAAAGCCACATTAGCCTCTAGCTTGCGCTTGTTGCGGGCATCGAAGACACGAGCCTTAACGTAGGTGACAGGCTTTGGGCGAGCAGCAGGATAGAGCTCAAAAGCGTAGAGATCGGTAGGGGCCTTACTATTGGAGGTTTCCTCCCCGCCTTTGGCACCAAACTGCTGGTTGGAAGCAAAGTAGGCCGTTTTCCCATCCAAACTAACCACCAGTGAAAATTCATCCGCCGTCGTGTTGATCGGATAGCCTAGGTTTTGCGGCGTTGCCCAGCTGCCATCCGTCTGCTTGCGGGCAAAGAAAAGATCTTCTCCTCCCATTCCGACATGACCGTCGGACATGAAATATAGCGTTTGACCATCGGGATGGATGAATGGGGTCTTTTCGTGCGAAGGCGTATTGATAGGTGCCGCAGCATTGACGGGCTTTCCCCATCTACCGTCCGCCCTACGACGGCTGATCCAGATGTCATAGCCGCCCAGGCCTCCCCGCCGAGTGCTGGCAAAGTAGAGCGTTTTGCCATTAGCGGAGATCGAAGGCTGTTTCTCGCTATCGGGCGTATTGATCACTGGCCCCATATTCTGGGGAGTCGTCCAGCGACCCTTCTTCAGCTCCGAGAAATAGAGATCGCACTTGCCCTCTCCGTCTTCCCGATCACAGGCCGTAAATACGAGGTATTTACCATCGGCAGAGATACTCTGTGCGCCCTCATTGCGCTCCGTATTAATATCTTTGATGGCTTCTCCTGCCTGCCAGACGCCATCGACTTTTTTACTCATATAAAAATCCTCCCAGCCATTCACCCGCGCTGTGTAGACCAGCGTTTGCTCATCGGCGGTAAGCGAGGGGAGGTATTCCCAACCTGGAGTGTTGATATTAGCGCCCAAATTTTTGGGCTCAAACGGAACGGGCTTCTTCAAAGCCTCACTCGCAAAATTACAACTGGCAATGTGTCGAGCGGCTCGTTTATTGAGCACCTCATTTTTACTTCCGGCGTCCAGGTACTGCTGAAAATGTACAATAGCTTCTGTATGTTTTTTCATCTTCATCTCGGTCAATCCCAATGTATAGAGTACCTTTTTTTTGTAGTAGGGGTCAATCTCCAGGACTTCCTCAAAAGCCTGTTCGGCAGCCGGATAGTTCTTCAATTCATAGAAAACGCCTGCTCTCTGAATACGGGCATCGATAAGCTTATTATCGGCCTTAAGGGCTTTTTCGAAAAGTTTGAGGGCTTTTTCATCCTCCGCCTTGCGAAAGTAGCGGATGCCTTCATCGTAGAATTTGCGCGCCTTAGAGCTGGTTGTCTTTTTGGTGGTGTAATCGCCTTTGCCAGGTTGAGCCTGAGCCGATTGTAAAACAAATAGAACAAGAAAAAAGAGCGTAGATCGAAGCCTCATGTAATTGCAGTTTTTGACTGTATCAGGTATAACGCTTTTTAAACGCTATATGACATATTTGGTGCCGCCAAAAGTTAAGCATTTAATTTGGACTCGTCCTGATTCATAACCTTTTCCTGCTGTCGGATGGACTCATTGTGGATGCTTTGGATCAAATCCTGGGCGAATTGGCCAGAGAGCCCGGCCGACATGGTCGCCTTAACTCGTTGATCGAAGAGGCGCGCCCAGCGGTTCATTTGGAGGATGGTTACCCCGTTTTGGCGCTTGTACTTGCCGATCTCCTGTACGACCTCCATTCGCTTGGCCAAGAGCTGGATGACTTCTTGATCAAGACTGTCAATGTCGACGCGCAGGGCTTCAAGGTTGGCGATAAAATCGGGGTTATCGTTAACGGGCTGGCGCTGGATGAGGCTACGGAGTAGCTTGCCCAGAGCCTCCGGCGTCACCTGCTGTTGGGCATCGCTCAGTGCGACTTCGGGGTTGATGTGCGATTCGATCATCAGGCCGTCGAAGGCTAGGTCGAGAGCCTTTTGGGACAGGGGGCGGAGCAGGTCGCGGCGGCCGGCAATGTGGCTGGGGTCGCAGATGATTTCTAGCTGAGGGTAGCGGCGGCGCAGTTCGATCGGAAGTTCCCAGAGGGGCTGGTTGCGGTAGGGCGCAGAGCGGGTGACGGAAAAACCTCGGTGGATGACGGCTAGCTTGCGTAGGCCTGCGCGGTGAAAGCGCTCGATAGCACCGATCCAAAGGTCAAGGTCGGGATTGACCGGGTTTTTGATAAGCACAGGAATGTCCTGGCCTTGTAGCGCATTGGCGATCTCTTGAACAGTGAAGGGGTTGACGGTGGTGCGAGCGCCGACCCAGAGTATATCGATGTTGTGTTGGAGGGCGGCTTCTACATGGCGGCTATTGGCCACTTCGACGGTAACGGGAAGGCCGTTGGCGCGGCCTGCTGCTTTGATCCAAGGCAGTCCGATGCTGCCGACTCCTTCGAAGGAGTCGGGGCGGGTGCGCGGTTTCCAGATTCCGGCTCGTAGAATGGCGGCTCCCTGCTGGGCGGCGCCCCGGCAAGAAAGGCGGACTTGTTCTTCGGTTTCGGCGCTGCAGGGGCCAGAGATGATGATGGGCCCTTGGTCGGGGAAGGAGAAGCCCCATTGGCGGAGCGGGATGAATTCCATGTAGTTAATATTGATGAAAATTGCTTGCTAACATATTAATAGTTGGGGGAGGAAAAGGTTGTGGGAGAGGAGATAAAATAGGAAATGGCTCCGTAATCCCTGATTACGAAGCCACTCTATATTCGATTAGTTTAATCTCTTCTGGAAGATGAGTTTATCTTTTCTTTAGCAATTCCGATGCTTTTTTAGACCCTAGCTTGGCGGCTGCTTTCCAATCTTGCAGATAGCCATTTTTGCCACAGGCTTTACGGGCAATACCGCGATAGACGAGGCGTTCCGCTTCGCTGAGGTTGTCATTCCCTTCCTGTAGATTGAGGGCTGCATCGAAGGCCGCTAGCGCATCTTCATTATTACCCGTTTCGAGTAGGGCCTTACCATAATTGAAGAAGACAACTCGACGGTATAGATAGTTAGGATTGCTGGACTTAAAGAGGCGTTTGGTGAACAACCTTAGGTCGAGCAGTGCTCCTTTGTGGTCTCCTAGTTTGAGGTAGCAGTCTGCCTTCAGGCGGCGTGCCTTCCAGTAAATTGGCTGCAAGGGAATAGAGCATTTGATCGTCATATCAAAGTCCGAGATGGCTCCCTGATAATCTTCCTTCAACACCTTAACACTGGCTCTTCCGAAATAGGCTTCTGGATTAGAAGGAGAAATATCGATACTCTTATTATAGTCATAGAGCGCATCATCATAGTTTTTTAGGAGGTAATTCACATACCCCCGGCGCTCGTAGGCCTGCGCATGGCGCTCATATTTTTCGATGGCCCGATTGAGGGCCTCCATGGCTTCACTTTCTTTACCCGTCTCTTCGATCAAATCCCGACCTTTCAGGAAAGCTTGCACAGCGACTCTGTCGCTTCTTGGCTCGACCACACCGTGACGCAAAACTTTGCCTTCTTCCGTCATCCAGGCACCCAGGTTACCCGCAATGGCAAACTGGGCAACATATTCTAATAAGCTGACGGTATTCTTCCAGCTTTTCTCAGAACCTTGAGTGATAAAACGGGGAACATTGAGACAGGCGGCCTCCTCATCGAAGATTTCTTCTTCATTGAGTAGCACATCAGATTTGTAGTAATTTTCGACACGGTGCTGGTACATCTTCAGTACCTTGTCGTAGCTCTTAGGACTACCAAATTCCAGGCGTCCCTTAAAAATTGATTTGTAAGTCATCTTGCTGTTTTTGAGGAATTAAACTAATACTTCCAAAAAATCGGAGAAGTGGTTTTTAAATTTTAAAACAATGATTTCAAAAAACTAACCTCTCATCCTGAGTGTAGGTTCCTCAATGTGAATGTTTTGACTATCAAACACAAACAGCCTTAAGGACTGGGGAAAATCCCAGGCACGCTTATTTGATTATTTTTCAATAGTACGTACGTGAGCAACAACTTGTTTGTTGCTTTCACGGTTTTCTCACAGTATTTGAAACGCTGACCCCTAATGAAAAGCCTAGATGTTGATGGGATGGCTTCTTATTAAGAAAAAATAACAAGCGAAGAATTACAAATTTCGTATAATTTTTTGGAAAAATCAAAAAAAAAGATCAAATTGGGCGATTTTGCTTCACATATTGTTAACTATAATATGATTTTTGGTTAATCTCTGTTCTTTTAAGCCCATACCTTACAACCCTCGGTGCAGTTTGTACAAATATCAATTTGATCTCGCCCTTTGAAAAGAGATGCTCTAAATTGCTGATAGTCAGTACCTTGCCAAATATCTTTGAAAGCTTTGCCTTTAAGGTCGCCCAAGCGATGTTGTGCATCTTTGTCGAAACAACAAGGAACGACCAAACCATCCCAGGTAATGACACAGGAATGCCATAGTTTCCAACAATGATTGAGTAATTCATTCTTTACCGCATAGCTGCCATCAGCTTGTTGTTTGTAGCGGGCGTACTTATCAATGGTAGGAATGAGGGGATTGCCCTGCTTGTAATTGTAGACCTGTGCGGTTTTCAATTTGACCTCATCAATGCCAATTTCTTTGGCCAGTTGGTAAATCTCCGGGATTTGATGTTCATTAGGGCGGACCACCAGGAATTGAAAGATAGTATGCGGCGTTTTGGACTTTAGCTTTTGCTTCCATTTGATAATATTCCGGGCCCCTTGCAGGACATTTTTCAGCTTTCCTGCCTTCCGATAATTCTCGTAGACCTCCTGAGTCGTCCCATCTACTGAGATAATAATGCGGTCGAGACCCGATTCAATGGTGCGGCGGGCGTTCTCATCGTTCAGGAAGTGGCCATTGGTAGAGGTGATGGTGTAGATGCCTTTTTGGTGGGCATAATTGACCATATCGAGGAACGCAGGATTGATGTAGGGTTCTCCCTGAAAGTAGAAAATGAGGTAGAGCAGTTCGCGGTGTAGCTCATCGATGGTTTTGCGGAAAAAATCGGCTTTGAGGTTGCCCGTAGGGCGGGAGAAGGCGCGCAGGCCGCTGGGGCATTCCGGGCAGCGAAGATTGCAGGCTGTAGTCGGCTCAATGGATACGGTGAAGGGGAGGCCCCATTGTGTGGGGCGGCCGGTGAAGCGACTCCAATAGAAGGAGGAGACGACCTTGGCGGCGTTGAGGACGCGCCGGGGGCGAAGTTTGGAGATAAAGTTAAGGGTATCCGAATAATACAGCTTCATAATCGATTCCTTCTCGGTAGCAAAAGTACTACAAGAAGGGGAGAGTCCATAGCGCAAAACAGCTTTGTAAGGCCAAACGGCAAAAAAGTATATTTTTTTTGAAAAAAATGGCTTTATTTTCCCCTGAAATTGTGTTACAAAATATAAGATAATTTCATCTATAATCATCGAATCTATTGCTTGTAAGCTTGTTATGAGGGCGATAGGTATAGCGATCGTCTATGATGTAAATGATCAGTGAATTTTGGCCCTAATTCCCCCGTCACACAAAATTGCAAAAAGGACTTTGATTGGAAGTAGAGGCCATTGTGACAAACAAAATATAGTGTATCTTTGTATAAGAAAAATAATTGTGGATCATGAAAATACTACACTGCGCAATTATTTATCTCTTTTTGACCGGAACTTACTCCCACAGTAGCAAGACTATTTCACAAAACTTTCACCTGGACCAGCACATTCAAACACTAGTCACAGACCTTGACGGTGAGGTAGAATTGATACACTGGGACGAAGATATGATTAGGGTAGAAACGACCATTCGATCCAACTTATCTTCGAAAGATGGCCTCGATTATGCCATCGGCAAAGGAGATTACCGACTAGTACCAAACACCGCCGAGCAACGGTACACATTGGTACTGCGCACAAAGAAATTAATTCCGACTGTTCTTATCAAGGGACAAATTCAAAAAACACGACAACACTACAAAGTATTCGTTCCTTCTCGTGTTGTACACACCCGCTAATTTGAATCTCATCGGGCTAGGAAACGAATCGACAGTTATTAACCTATGAACTTACTTCTGACCCAAGGGGGCGCATCCATCCCGGAGCGCTCCTTTTTTTATGCCTCAATCTTTCCAAAACGCTTCGGGACTGCTATTTTTGCAGCACATTAACAACGAACTTTTCGTCAGATGAGCTGGTTAAGACGCATATACGAATCGTTTTTCAAACAAGAAGAACCTGATCCAATGAAATACTTGATTGTCGGTCTGGGCAATATGGGCGCAGAATATGATGGCACGCGCCACAATATCGGTTTTAAAGTGGTGGAGGAACTGGCCAAAGAATTTGAGGCTACCTTCAAACACGAGCAGCTTGGCGACCTGGCGGAGCTGCGCCACAAGGGGCGGACCTTCGTCCTCCTCAAACCGTCTACCTACATGAATCTGAGCGGTAAGGCGGTCCGCTACTGGCTACAAAAGAAAAAAATCCTCCCCGAAAATCTCCTGGTTGTTGTCGACGACCTCAACCTGCCCTTCGGTAAGCAACGCCTACGGGCCAAAGGCTCCGACGGGGGCCACAACGGCCTCAAAAGTATCGATCAGCTCAACGGCGGCAACAAATACGCTCGCCTGCGCATCGGCATCGGCCGTGAGTTCTCCAAAGGAAGGCAAGTCAATTATGTATTGGGACCTTGGTCGGAAGAAGAGCAAAAACAGTTGCCCGAAATCCTTAAATACGCCAGCGATACCATCAAAAGCTTCGGTACCGTCGGGCTGACGCATACCATGAATCGTTTCAATAAGAAGTAGACCATTCTTCTCTCAAAATCCCCATTCCTATCGAATCGTAATATTGGCCCTTCACTATACGGGCCTTGCGGAAGCAAGCCTCCTGCTTGAACCCCAGCTTTAGGCCCAGTCGCACCATGCCTCCATTGCCTGACCAAGTCCGCAGATCGAGGCGCACCAGCGAGGGGTCCTGATCAAAGAGGTATTGTATCCACAGACTCAGGGCTTCAAAGCCGATCCCCTTGCCCCAGTCCTGATCGTCGTAGATGACAATACCGATCGATCTCCAGTTGGTCGGTTGGCTTTGCCAATACCAGCTCACCGTGCCCAGCAGGCGATCGTTCCCGTTGGCCGCAATAGCCAGGCGCTTGCGAGGGACCCGCCAGCTTCGCTCAGCGATCTTGCGTTTGTAGACCATGATGGTGTTTTCAACCTGCTCAGGGGTTTGTTTAGGGTAATAAGGGCCATTGAAGTCCATCCAGCGGTGGTGGCCGATGTTCCATTTCCAGTACAGCGGAAGGTCCTGCTCGGTCCAATCCCGGATGCTCAGTGTAGGGCCACTTAATTTGATAATGGACATAGTTATAAGGCTAGAATAGTTTGAAGTTCTGTGAAAGAATGAAGGGCAAAATCGGCCCAGGGCGTCGCTGCCGACTGGCCTAAAGGCAGCCGCTGCACCGTATTCATCCCCAAGTCTTTACCCGCCCGAAGCTCGGATTCCGGATTATCGCCAATCACCCAGCATTGCTCTGGAGGTAAGGAGTGGGTGTGTAGAATATGCTCAAAAATCCCCTGCTTATAAATGCGCTGTGGGGCGAAAGGGTCATCGATGAAAACCGCTTTGAAATCCGCCTCAATCCCCAAGGCACTGATCTTTGCCCGCTGAAGCTTGGTAATGCCCGTTGTAACCAGCATTTTATCAATCGGAAGCTGGCGCAGCCACTGGTAATCCGGAAACGGCGAAATCTTCAGTTCGTAGTCCAACGATTGTAACTTTTGGTGAAAACGGGCTTGGGTAACTTCGGGGATGTGGTATTTTTTGGCAACGGCATCAAAAGGGCGCTGCCAAAGCTCTGTGATGGCCGCCTGTACTCGGCTTTCTTCTTGCTGTAGGCGCAGTTCGGTTTCCAGCAACGCTATGGCGGGCTGCACCACCTCGCTGCGAATCGATTGCGTCGCAAAAATGGTATCATCCAGGTCGAGTAACAGCAGCATAAAGACAGCATTTAAGGATTTATTCGATGACCAACTGGTATTTTTTGAGCAGCCCCGCCAAATTCGTGACGGCAAACCGGGCGCCTGCTACGCTATTGTTATCGGGGTCGATATGGAAGTTGAAGGCACTGCGCAAATCTGCTTTGCGCAGATCGCTTTGATCAAAAATGGCTCCTTGCAGATCGCAGTTGCTAAAGCTGGCTCCGGCGAGGTTGGCTTCTGTAAAGTCGGCCTCCTGTAAATTGCAATGCTCAAAACGCGTTTCCTTCAGCCGAAGTTGGTAGAAAATGGCGAAGTTGAGTAGGCAATGCTCGAAGTGCATCTCCAAAAGAAAATCATTGCAATCATCGAAGTGTAGCCCCATCAACTTGCAGCGTTTGAAGTGAACATCTTTGAAGGCCGTCTTGCGGATTTTGGCCATACTGAAATCACAATCTTCGAATCTGCACTCAGCAAAGGCAATTTCCGAAAGGTCTTGCTCGGCAAAGTTGCAGCCAACAAAATCGCAGTCCTCATATTCCCGAGCGAGGGCTTGATCGCCAAAGTTGGTATGGTTAAAGGTTTGGCTGTAGATAGATGGGGGCGTCATAGAATTTCATTAGTGCTGGGTCCCATAAAATGGTTAAGTGGGGTAAAGATAGGGGCAATCTTCAGTATAATCAAGGGAGAAAAACGGGAACCTTTGGCCAGAATTCATGTTCTTTTAAAACTAAATTCACATTGGACTAATAATGTATAACGATCATTGCATGGTTTATCAAATCCCTTGCTTGCCATGACCTTCCGTAGCTCTGTCTGTCTATGCCTCTTGATTTTACTCCTGAGCTATTGTGCTCCTGCCCCTGCTCCCGATGGCGCGACACTGGCTAAAATCCACTGCTCCTCCTGCCATCAATTCCCCGAGCCGGGCCACCTGGATCAAAAGAGTTGGCGAGAATACATCCTGCCCCGCATGGGCTACGCCCTCGGTGTACTGCCAGTCGACAGCGTCGGTGGTGGATTCATCGAGCCTTTCGCCGAAGCCGCCGCTTTCAGCAACCCCATGCTTTTCCGCAAGGAGGCCTCCGTGACCAAGGCGGAATGGCAGGCCATCCGCGACTATTATCTCGCCGAAGCACCAGTGGCCCTGCCCGGCAACCAAGAGCCCGAGGTTACCATAGAACTGCCTCAGTTCAAAGTCAATTTCCCCAACCACTTCCTCTCGCCGCCCAGCAGTACGCTGGTGCGGATGGGCAACGATCAGCTCTTTGTCGGGGATGCCCACACCCGCAAGCTCTATATCTTTGATGACGAGGGGCAGCTCCTTAAGGCGGCCAACGCCGGGGCGGTACCGGTGTGGCTCAACGATCACCCGGAGGGCTATTTGGTGACCAACATGGGGGCTTTTTCGCCGACGGATGCAGGGCTGGGGCAAGTGGTGTTTTTGCCGAAGAAGGCCACGCAGCAAGCAATGGTGTTGATTGACAGCCTCCGCCGTCCGGTACATACCGAGCTGGCGGACCTGGATCAAGATGGCATTTCCGATCTGTTGATTTGCGAGTTTGCTAAGTGGACAGGCGGTTTGGCCTGGTGGAAAAACAATGGTCGAGGAGGCTTTGAGCGCAAGCCGCTGCGCAATATGCCCGGCGCGATGAAGGCTTACGCCCGCGACCTCAATGGCGATCAGCGTCTCGACATCGTTGCGCTGTTTGGGCAGGGCGATGAGGGCATCTTTGCGTTCTACAACGAAGGCGAGGGGCGCTTCCGGGAAGAGCGGCTGCTGCGCTTTCCGCCCAGCCACGGCTCCAGCTATTTCAAGCTCTTTGATTACAACCAGGATGGCCATCTCGACATCATTTACACCTGCGGGGATAATGCTGATTTTCCCCCTATTAACAAGCCCTATCACGGCATCTATATTTTCAGCAACGACGGGCAAAACCAATTTACCCAAAGTTTCTTTCACCCGATGTACGGCGCCTACGCCGCCCACCCCGAAGACTTTGATCAGGATGGCGATCTGGACATCGCTGCCATTGCCTTTTTCCCGGACTTCAAACAAGCCCCTCAATCCGGCTTCAGGTACTTGGAAAATCAGGGGGAGATGAAAATGAGGGCCTATACCTTTCCGGGAGCACAGAAGGGCCGCTGGATTGTCATGGATGCCGCCGATCAGGATGGTGATGGAGATCAGGACCTAATATTGGGGGCCTTGGCCTTTGAGGTGATTCCCAAGCAGGGGTTGGTAGAGCAGTGGGTGAAGGAGGGCATTCCGTATGTGGTGTTGGAGAATGTGTTGCGCTAGAGGAGGAATGTGTACATTTTAATTCCGTTCTGGACAAAAATTATCAATGGAATGGAGAAGAAGTATTGGAAGCAATAAGAAAGGCTTAGTTCTCTTTTTCTACTACATTTTCCTTCACCCACTCCATACGTTTTTGCGTTCGTTCAATGGCATTGCAGTGAGTTTCTTCGCCCGCCTCACACGATTTTTCTAAAGCCAGAATCAGCCGCTCGTAGGTTTTGACATCCGTACCGCCGTAGGTAAGGGCTTGGCGGTAATTGTAAACGGCCAGCATATAGTCGCCTTCTTCGTAAGCCAGTTCGGCTTGCCGTTGGAGGCGGCGAAACTGGCCATAGGCTTCTCCGAGGTCGAGCTGCGTGGCTTGGGTTTGCTGCTTTTGCGTCAGTTGGTCGCTTCGGATTTGCTGAATTTTATCCCGCTTGGTGATGTAAATCCCCAAGAGCACTAGGATCAGCGCATAAGCCGAGTATTTAACAATTTTGCGCAGCATAGTACTTTCCTCAAATTCCTCCTGGTAGTCGTCTGGTTCAATATCAAAATTTCTATTTTCGACGACCTTTCGGGGTCTTCCGAATAGAGAGGTTCGCTTTTCTTTTTTCTTGGTCATACGTGCAGCTCAATCTTTAGAAGATATTGATAGAAATCAGCAATGAAGATAAAGCAAAGCTGCGGCATATTCAAGTCGGCCCCAAAGCAATCATCCCGAAGCCTACACAGTGGCAGGATTCAGGATGATGACGAAATGATCTTTGGGGTTTACTTTACCGTAATCGTATACTGAGGAGTGGGGTTGAGTGGACAGAAGTAGACATATTCACCTTTGGTTAGGGCTACGGTTTTTGAGGTAGAGCTTTCGCCATTTTTGATGGTCTTCTGAACATAGGCCTCTTTGATGTGGTTCGCCTGATCGGTCTTCCCTTTGGGAGCGAGGACAAACCCTACTTCGTGGTCAATACCGTTGTTGGTAATTTCGAATACATAGTTGCCTTCGGCTAGGGTGAGGCTATGGATAGTAAATTCGCCGGTTGTTTGTTCCAATTGGATGGTCTTGGCATCTTGAGCAAGGCTCAGGTTGATGAATAGGCCGAATACCAGAGTCAGGGTAATGAAAATTGCTTTTCTCATGATTTTTATATTTTGAACTTCTTTTTAGTAATAGTTGATAAGTTAGAGGAATAGCGGGCGGCACAGCGGCCGCCCTTGTTATTGTGTTATGCTAGACAGCAGTGCTTTCGAGGCTGGGAGCAGCCGGGAAGTCTACTGGAATTTGAGACAGATTGTGGAGATAGTTGCTGATGGTCTTATCGCCCACTTGTACGATGGCATCGACGAGATTGCCGTTGGTGTAGCCAGCGGCCAGGAAGTTATTGATGGCCTCTTCGCTGGCGCGGCCCCGGTTGCTGACGATAGAAGCAGTCAGCTTAGCCAGTGCGTTCAGTTTGGCATCGAAGGAGGCCTTCCCACCTCTGATTTCGAGAATCTGCTCGTCGGTGAAGCCATTCATCTTACCGAGTGCAGTGTGGGCAGCCTGGCAGTAGTCGCAGTCGTTTACCTGGCTAGTCACCAGATTGATGACCTCTTTTTCCTTATTGCTGAGGCTAGATTGGCGACCGCTGAAATTGAGGTAGTCGCCGAGTGCAGTATCGCTGTGAGCGTAGAAAGCGTAGAGATTGGGAACGAAGCCCAGCTTGCCTTTTAGGTTGTCGAAGATTGCTTGATTGTTTTCAGAAACTTCTGATCTAGTAGGGACTTGGAAACTTGCCATTGTCTTTTATTTTTTTGTGATTACTTTAATTTTATTGACAATGCAAAGATGTCCCATAAATCGAGGGCAGCGGTAGGCTATATTTCCCGCTTAGTTATCAAAAATTCCCTTTTGTGCATTTACTTTGAATTCTTTTGGTGAAAATCCTTCTTTTCCCTTGAAAAATCGGCTGAACGCTTGCAGCGTATCAAAGCCTAATTCGTAAGCGATCTCCTTGATGGCCTTATCCGAATAGAGCAAAAGGCGGCGGGCCTCCATCATCAGCCGACCCTGAATGATCTGTATGGGCGACTGGTCGTAGTATTTAGAAAAGTAATTGGCGAGGGTTTTGGGCGACTTGTGCAGCAGCTCGGCGTACTCGGCTACTCCGTGCTTGGTTTTGAAGTGTTGTTCAACCAAAAAATTGAAATCCCGGATCAGGTCTGCTGTCCCCTTGTCCACCTGGGTGCCCATGTGCTGCTCCTTATGCAAACGAGTACAAAGGATGAGTAGGCGTTTGAGCATCATTTGTAGCATTTCAATTTGCAGATTGTCGCGGGACTTAAACTCCATTGTAAACATCTGCCAAAGGATGCTGAACTTCTCCAACTCTGCTTCTGGAATGTCGAGGATGGGAAGCTGGGAGGCCCCAAAGAAGAGCACCCCACGGCAGCCCACCTGAGGGTCATGATCGAGGATGCAGTAAAAAGCGCGGTTGAAGCGCACCATCCGCAGCTGCGTAATTGCCAGGCTCTCGACCTTGTGAAACTCCGTAAGGCAAAGAATCTGGTTCTTTTTCAACTGATGGGGGACGCCATCAATGGCCAGTTGGTTACCCTCTCCGGTGAACCACAGCAGGGTCAGGGTCTTTTTGGACGACTCGCGGAGCAGCTTGCAGTTGCGCTTATCGATTTCGGCTAGGCGCAGGTATTCCTGTGCTGCCCCTTGGAATTGCAGCATAGTTGAAGGTTTGGTATTAGACGTGGTAAAACTAGGGCTAATTGTAGACATACCCCAACAAAACAATCCGTTTAAAAGCTTGTTTACCCAGGCTGCTGAAAAGTCTAGTAATTGTCGGCCAAAAAAGCCTCTACTGCGCAGCAGTAGAGGCTCGGAATGCGTCCTAAAAGATTCTATCCTTTAATTATCCTAAAAGGAGTAGCTAAAAGATAAGAAGGTTAAAATAAATACAATCAAATTTTAATTCATAATTGCGAAATAGGCTATCGATTTTTACGATTTCCGTGATTTATCGTACTTTTTCTTGATGGATTTGAAATTATCCTTGTTGACCGACTCGCCCGTTTTGACATAATGCTCGATGGCAATCGCATAGTCGCGGATCAATTTTTTGAAATTCCCCTTCATCAGTCCGCCCATAAAGGCCGGCTTGGTCCGATAGGTCATATCGAAGGTGAAGCGAGAAGTCTGGGCATCAATCGGCTCTACTTTGTAAATGGCGAAGGTATGCTCGGGCGAAACCGGAAATTTTCCGGCCTGAAACACCTGATTCTTAAAGGTGTAATTTTGGGGATCGTAATTGAGCTGCTTTTCCTTCAAAAAACGAGTACCCTTGGCATTAAAATGGCAGATTCGCTCGGCTCCCTCACCGGCCTTCAGCGTCCCTTCCACATAATCAGAGCTCACAATTTTCGGATGCGAATGAGCAATCGCACCGTAATCCACTCCAACCACTTCCCATACTTTCTCCGCAGGGGCGTCAATGACATGAGATACGGTAAAGGTCTTTACCTTTTTTTGAGCTTGAGCTGAAGAAACCATCATTAGGGCGAGTAACAGCATAAAACTTAGGCGGCTTAACTTTTTCATGAATATCATTTTTTAAAAGCTTATGATTAAGTTGACAAGACAAAGATGCCGGCATTTACTACACTTCTCTTTGCTATAAAGGCCAAAGATTTGATCATTTAGTCCAATCGATAATCAGAGGGGGCTAAGCCGTAAGCTTTTTGGAAAGATTTAGAAAAATGGGCCAGATCGCTAAAGCCGCAGTCAAAGGCAATATCGGTGATACGCAGCGAAGTGGCCTTCAGCAGCTTGGCCGCCTGCCCCAGCTTGCGCTGCTTGATGTACTTCGCCGGTGGGCAGTTGTACTGCTTGCTGAACTCCCGCTTGAAAGAGGACAGGCTCAGGTTGGTCAAAGCCGCCAATTCATCCAGACTTAAGTTGTTGAAAATATTGGCTTCGATGACGGCCTTGAAATCCTGCTCACCGCTCGAAAATAAGCTAGAGATCAGCGCCTTAATGTTGTCTGCGTTATTGGTCTTAGCCAGGAGTAAGATCAACTCCTTCAGCTTAATTTTGATTAGCTCATCGCTAACCAAACTGGGATTGTCGAAATAAAACTGCAAACTCTCGATGTAGGCCGTCATCAACAGCGAGGATTTGACTTTTTTGTACGTTACTGGCTTGACCTTGTTAACCTCCAACAAAAAATCGGGAAACTCCTTGTCGTAGAGCAACTTGAGGATTTCGGGATAAAAGTGAATGGCGATTGCCTCGCAGGTATCGGCCCCGGCAGCATTAAAATAATCATTGAGGTAATTGCCACATTTTAAAACCAATCCTTCCTCGGCCTCCAGAATAACTCGCTGGGTGGGCTGAATGACATTGCTCTTGCCTTTGACAAGATAGAAAAAGCAGGCTTCATTGGGCATCTCCGCCGTCATCCGAAGCGGCGGTTCAATAACCGCTCTTTCGAATATCTTTTTCCCCAATAATTCAAAATGCTGATGAGTTTTGATCATATAGATAGGCGTTTTATCAGTCACTAAAGATAAAACAATGCCCTAG
>JBCDGZ010000062.1:0-42061 GCA_038750655.1 Bacteroidota bacterium
CTGGGTCAGGCTTTGGGCGTTCATCAGCAGGGCGGCGGCAAAATGGGAAGCTTTGTAATTGTTCCATAACACTTCAAAGGATTCCACTTCGATAATGGTCGTTTCGTAGGGCCGTTTTTCCAGTTTAAGAAAATGAAAACCGAGTTCTCTGCCCATCAGGAAATTTTCTTGAGCGGGTGTCAATCCATTTTTGAGGTACAGCGTCTTCGATTTAGGGCTGTAAAAAGACCGGAGGTCGCGCAAAAGTCCATGTTGGGAAAGTTGGTCGCGGTCAATTTTTATATCGTAAAGCTCCAGGAGTTGCTCCTCCAGAAATTCAGGAGTCAGGGCCGTTGTGCGATCGATAGAAAACTCCGTTTTGAATGCAGTGGCCGCATTTTCCAGCTCTGGGAAATGATTATTATGCAGGTTTTGAAAAGAACGTAAGGCTTCGAGGTGAAATTCTCGCTCATCGATTTGATAGCTTCGGGCAATTTTGAAAAAAGTAGAGATGAAGGCATTGACCCGATCGGGGGTTTGAGAAAACAATTCGACTACCTTTTCCAGACTGATACCAAATTCTTCGAGGGGAAAGAGCTTGAAAAAATTAGAGCTGATGAGGTCGACGACCGGCCGAAGTTTTTTGTTGACCGTAGTGCCCACCAAATAATTATAATCTACATCCAGGGCTTTGGCTAATAGGGTGATTTTGTCGGGTTTGGGGTAGCGTTTTCCCTTCTCAATATCGCTGAGGTAGGAGGTCGAAAGGCTGGTAGCATCCGAAAGATTCTGATAGGAAAAGCCCTTTCCTAGCCTGAGCGACCTTATTTTGAAGGCAAGAATTAGCCTAATAATCTGATTATCAGTAAGCATTTCGCTTTTGGGAGGTAAGTTATGAAAAAATATAAAATTGAATTTAGCTATTAGCGGAATTTCCGCTTAAAGAAAAAAATCCTATATTTGTATAGATATTATTAACTATTGTGCGATAAATTAAATGTTCTATGTTAAGTACCAAACACCCAGGTATTCAGGTAAATGGGGAGTTAGCCGCAGGATTTGCCGACATCCTGTCCCCAGAAGCACTTGCATTTTTGCAGGAATTGCACCTCAAATTCAATCAGCGACGGCAGGCCCTAATTGCCGCTCGACAAAAGAGACAAGCGGAAATAGACAAGGGCGTGCTTCCTGATTTTTTACCCGAAACGCAATCTATCCGAGAGGCGGAATGGACGGTTGGAACCATCCCCGAAGACCTCAAAGACCGCAGAGTGGAGATCACGGGGCCAGTAGACCGAAAAATGGTGATCAATGCCCTCAACTCCGGCGCCAAAGTATTTATGGCTGATTTTGAGGACAGCAACACCCCCAATTGGCACAACAACATCCAAGGCCAGATCAATCTCCGCGATGCGATTCAGGGCGAAATCTCCTTTTACAATCCAGCTAAAGACAAGCATTATCGGCTCAACGATGAAGTCGCTACCTTGATGGTCCGACCCCGTGGGTGGCATTTGGAAGACAAGTACCTCACTTTCGAAGGGGAGCGCATGAGCGCAGGATTGGTAGACTTTGGTCTCTACTTTTTTCACAATGCCCAAAGTTTGATCGACAAGGGGAGTGGCCCGTACTTTTACCTGCCCAAGATTGAGTCTCATCTCGAAGCTCGGTTGTGGAACGACGTGTTTGTTTTTGCCCAGGAGCGACTGGGTATCCCGAGGGGGACGATTAAAGCAACCGTTTTGGTGGAAACGATTCTGGCGAGTTTTGAATTAGAAGAAATCCTCTATGAACTCAAAGAGCACTCCGCCGGGCTGAATTGTGGACGGTGGGATTACATTTTTTCCTACATCAAAAAATTAAGGAACCTGAACGGCTACGTGCTCCCTGACCGGGCACAAGTCGGTATGACCTCACCTTTTATGGCGGCCTATTCTCAACTGGTCATCAAAACTTGTCATAAAAGAGGGATACATGCGATGGGTGGAATGGCGGCCCAAATTCCCATAAAGAACGATCCAGAAGCCAACCTTAAGGCAATCAATAAGGTGAGAGTAGACAAGCAGCGAGAAGTCCAAAATGGCCACGATGGCACCTGGGTCGCGCATCCGGGCTTGGTCAAAGTGGCTATGGAGGTTTTTGATGAGCATATGCCGACTCCGAATCAAATTGATCGCCAGTTGGATCAGCTCGACATCTCTAGGGCCGATCTGTTGACGCCCAGCGAAGGGAGTATTACGGAGCAAGGGCTGCGAAAAAATATCAATGTAGGCATCTTGTACATAGAAAGTTGGCTCCGAGGAAACGGGGCGGCGGCCATCTACAACCTCATGGAGGATGCAGCCACAGCAGAAATCTCCCGCTCGCAAGTCTGGCAGTGGATTCAAAACCAGGCCCAATTGAAAGACGGAAGGACTGTTACCCTGGAATTGTACCAGGAGCTACTGCCTTCTGAGATCGAAAAGATCAAAGCCTATGTTGGGACAGAAAATTACCAAAACGGAAAATTTGCGGAAGCCATCGAACTCTTCGAGTTGCTGATTTCCTCAGAGGCGTTTATTGATTTTCTCACGATTCCAGCCTACGAGCAAATCTAAAAATCACCAAATCCTATTAATCAAATTCATTAAGCTCAATTTTTAAACCAGAATATTCATCATTCTGAACCTTTAAAAATTATAATTGCCATGCCAAAGCCACAGATAAAACCTAATACTCCAAGCTCTGCTGATGCCAATCAACACCAGTTTTACACGCATGTTGACCCTTTACACATCCAGCGGATGCGACTACAAAACAGATTTCAATCTGGATTAGATATTGCAAAATACACGGCCTCCATTATGCGAAAAGATATGGAAGCCTACGATCTAGACCCGGCAAAGTACACCCAGTCTCTGGGCTGCTGGCACGGATTCATCGCTCAGCAAAATCTAATTGCCATCAAAAAGCATCACGGAACCACCGACAAAAAATACCTCTATTTATCGGGGTGGATGGTGGCGGCGCTGCGCTCAGAATTTGGCCCGCTGCCCGATCAGTCGATGCACGAAAAAACCGCTGTTCCTAAACTCATTGAAGAGATCTACAATTTCCTCCGCCAAGCCGACGCCATCGAGCTGAATGATCTTTTCAAACGGCAGGATCAAGGAGAAGATGTCCAATATGAGATTGATAATTACAAGACCCACATCGTCCCCATTATAGCCGATATTGATGCTGGATTTGGGAACGAGGAGGCCACCTATTTACTGGCCAAAAAGATGATCGAAGCGGGGGCCTGTGCGATCCAGATCGAAAACCAAGTCTCTGATGCCAAGCAATGCGGACATCAAGACGGGAAGGTAACGGTACCCCACGAGGACTTTATCGCAAAGCTGAGAGCGGTCAGGTATGCCTTTTTAGAATTGGGGGTCGAAGAGGGAATCATTGTCGCCCGTACGGACTCGGAAGGGGCTGGATTGACCCAAAAACTCCCCGTTTCCCTACAGCCGGGCGACCTCCCATCGAAGTACCTTAGTTTCATCGATGGCGAAGAAATCAAGGCCAGCGAAGCCAACGATTATGAGGTCCTGCTCAAAAGAAACGGCAAGCTGATCCGCCCCAAGAGGCTACCCAACGGCCTGTATAAATTCAAAGAAGGCAGCAATATCGATCGGGTGGTTTTGGACTGCATCACCAGCCTGCAAAATGGTGCGGATTTACTTTGGATAGAGACTCCCGTTCCCCACCTGGGCCAAATCGGCCATATGGTTTCTCGGATCAGAGAAGTAGTTCCCAACGCTAAGTTGGTCTACAACAATTCTCCTTCCTTCAACTGGACCCTCAACTTCAGAAAGCAGGCTTACGAGCAGCTGAAAGCAGAAGGAAAAGCCATGGACGCCTACGACCCCGCAGACCTGATGTCAGAACGCTACGATGGCACCGAACTCGCAGAGCTGGCCGACCGCTTGATCCAATCTTTCCAAAAAGACGCCGCCCGCGACGCCGGCGTCTTTCACCACCTCATCACTTTGCCTACCTACCATACGACCGCACTGAGTATGAGTCAGTTGACGGAAGGCTACTTTGGTGATTTGGGGATGTTGGCTTATGTACAGGGCATTCAACGCCAGGAAATCCGTCAGGCGGTGGCCTGTGTCAAACACCAACGCATGGCGGGCTCCGATCTGGGAGATAGTCACAAGACTTACTTCTCGGGTAGTAATGCGCTAAAGGCCGGCGGCGAAAAGAATACAAGTAATCAGTTTTAAGCAATCCTGGACGCTCGGCTTACGGAAATTCTGTAGGCTAAAAAAGGTCATCGATTCGTCCTTTTTGGATCGACTGCTGCGCCATGATACCCAGCCCGCGCACCGCGTGAATCAACCCCGCGAAGCGCGGGTCCTGGGTATACCCCTTCTTGTAGCGGGCATAAATCTGCTGCACAATCACCGCAATCTTAAAGACACCGAAGACGTAGTAGAACACCAGCTGCCCGAGGTCGCGGCCGCTTTTTTCGGCGTAGAGCTGGGCCAGCTCACCTCGGCTAGGGTTGCCGGAGAGGGTGGTTGGGCTGAGTTGCATTTTGAGGATCAGCTCGGGGTCGTTGGGGTTGAGCCAGTAGCCGATGCTGGTGCCGAGGTCCATCAGCGGGTCGCCGATGGTCGCCATCTCCCAGTCGAGGACGGCCTTGACTTGAGTCCAGTCGTCGGAGTGGAGAACGAGATTGTCGTACTTAAAATCATTGTGGATTAAGGTAGTAGCGGAGGTAGCAGGAAGGTTGTCGGCCAGCCAGGCGGCCGCCTGCTCGATTTCGGGGACTTCGTCGGTTTTGGCCTTGAAGTAGCGTTTGGTCCAGCCGCTGACCTGGCGTTCGACGTAGCCTTCGGGGCGGCCCAGCTCGGCCAGGCCGGCCGCTTTGTAGTCGACAGCGTGGAGTTCGACCAGGGTGTCGACTAAGGCTTCAGCGATGCCAGCCATCGTAGGGGCGTCGGGCTGCATGGGAGCGGGCATATGGGGGCGGAGGATGACGCCCTGCACGCGCTCCATGATGTAGAAGGGCGCACCCAGCACCGCTTCGTCCTCGCAGTAGAGGAGGGGGCGGGGGACTTTGGGGTAGACTTTAATGAGGTTGGAGAGGATGTGGTACTCTCGCGACATGTCGTGGGCCGATTTGATATTGGCACCAAAGGGGGGGCGGCGCAGGACGTAGGCTTGGCCGCCGTATTCCAGCGAGTAGGTGAGGTTGGAGAAGCCGCTGGGGAATTGATGGACAGACAGGTCGCTGCCGGAGGCGGGGAGCTGGGTTTGGAGGTATTGCTGGAGGCGGTCGGTGTTCAGTTCCTCGCCTTGGCGGATGGAAGTGGGTTGGTCGGTCCAGTCAGACATGGTGATGGTGTTGAGCGGGTGAGTAAAGTGGGGTTAAGCGATCATGTGGCCGCCATCGGCGGTGAAGACGGAGCCGGTGCAGTAGCTGGAGGCGCTGGAGGCCAGGAAGATGGCCAGGCCCGTCATTTCGTCGGGAGCCGCCATGCGGCCTGCGGGCAGGTGTTTTTCCACTTGCTTCAATAAGGTCTCATTTTGCCAGATAGCCGCGCTGAATTTGGTTTTAATCAACCCTGGGCAAATGGCGTTGGAGCGAATCCCGTCTGTGCCCCATTCCTTTGCCTGGTTTTGCGTCAGCATCAAAAGAGCCGCCTTACTGACACTGTACAGCCCCAGTCCAAAGCTGGGCTTCATCCCCTCCACCGAGCTGATGTTGATGATCGACCCACCACCCCGCGTTTTCATATGCGGATAGACCAGATTGGCCAGGGCGAAGGGGGCTTTGACATTGACATTCATAATTTTATCAAAAATCTCCCCACCGGCCTCCGAAATCGGTCCGAAAATGGGGTTGGTCGCTGCATTGTTGATCAAAATATCTATCCCACCATATTGAGCGACCGTCTTATCGACCAATTGTTGCAGCTGCTCGGGATCGCCCACATGACAAGCAATACCAATCGCCTCAAGGCCCGCCTGCGTCAGCTCATTGGCTACTGCGTCTACTGCTTCCTGCTTGCGGCTGCTGATGACGACTTTAGCGCCAAAGGCGGCCAGCCCCTGGGCCATTGCCGCGCCGATACCCTTGCTGGCACCCGTAATAATGGCGACTTTACCATCCAGTTGAAACAATTGTTTAACATCGGTCGATTGTGTTGAGGATTCCATATATTGTGATATTTTTTAATTTGATACTCTTGGACCGACCACAATCTAAGGACAATCTTCAAGTTCCCAAAAGACTTGCGAAACTATAGTTTAGATAAAGTGTTTTAAAATCGTAATTTTGTAGCTCAAATACTACCATACCAATATGGCGGATCAATTACCTACCTTAAAAGAAGAAGTTGCCAAGAAAAGGGTAAGTCGGGAACAGCTCAAAGAGGCGCTCAAAATCTTTGAATTTGTTCGCCCTTATCGTTGGTTATTGTTCTGGGGACTCATTCTACTTTTTGTTTCCAGTATGGTCTTTATGATTTTCCCCTGGCTGGCCGGGCAGATGCTGGACATTGCTCAGGGCAACTCCAAATTTGACCTCAGCCTGGGCAGAGTCGGCTGGATATTGCTGGTGGTGTTAGCCGCGCAAGGATTTGTTTCCTACGCTCGGGTGATGCTCTTTGCCCACGCCAGTGAGCGGGGGATTGCTGATGTGCGCAAGGCCGTTTACGATAAAATCATCTCACTACCTATCGTCTTTTTCGAAAAGAGTAGGGTAGGGGAGCTGATTAGCCGATTGACGGCAGACGTAGAGCAGTTGTACGGTGCCTTCTCCATCATCCTGGCCGAGTTTATCCGTCAGATTATTATTCTGGCTTCGGGCATCGTCATTCTAGCCTTTACTACTCCACGCCTAGCCGCCGTTATGCTGGCCACTTTCCCCATCATTGTCATCGGTGCTTTCATCTTTGGTCGTTTTATCCGTCGCTTGTCCAAACTGCGGCAGGAGGAGCTGGCCAAGACCAATGTGATTCTCAGCGAGAGCTTGCAGGCCATCACGGCGGTTAAATCATTTACGAATGAATGGTACGAGACCCGGCGCTACGGGCAGACCATCAATAATGTGGTCAAGGTGGCACTGCGCTTTGCGCAGGGGCGGGCCTATTTTGCGGTTTTTATTGTCTCTGTACTCTTTGGCGCCTTATTTTTTATCATCTGGCAAGGCGCTTTGATGGTGCAGGATGGGACGATGACTGCGGGCGATCTGGTGGCCTTTATCTCTTATACGGCTATCATTGGTGCGGCCATAGGTGGTTTGGGAAGTTTTTATACGCAACTGCTGAGTGCTGTGGGCGCGACAGAGCGCATTCGCGAGATTCTCAACACCGAGAGTGAAGTAAATATGCTGGGAAATGCCACCTTGCGCCCTATGGACATCGAGGGGACGATTGAATACCGTGATGTCCAATTTTCCTACCCTACCCGGGATGATGTACCCGTTCTTAAGGGGATCAATTTGCGGATCAATGCCGGGCAAAAAGTGGCCTTGGTCGGAGCTAGTGGAGCGGGAAAATCTACCATTGTACAACTGCTGCAACGGTTTTACAACATTGATGGAGGCGATATTTTGGTAGATGGAAAAAACATCTTTGACTACAACATTACCAGCTATCGGCGCAATCTTGCGATCGTTCCGCAGGAAGTCATTCTTTTTGGAGGAACGATTAGAGAAAATATCCTTTACGGCAAGCCCAATGCTACGGATACCGAAATCATGGCCGCCGCCCGCCAGTCCAACTCCCTAGAATTCATCGAATCCTTCCCCGAAGGTCTTGAAACCATCGTCGGGGAGCGCGGCATCAAGCTCTCCGGTGGGCAGCGACAGCGCATTGCCATCGCCCGTGCCATCCTGGCCAATCCCTCTATCCTCCTGCTTGACGAGGCTACGTCCTCGCTGGATGCAGAGTCGGAGAAGGTGGTACAAGAGGCCCTCAATACCCTCATGGAAGGCCGTACAACCATTATCATCGCTCACCGCTTGGCGACAGTGCGGGAGGTAGACTGCATTTATGTGATTCACGATGGTAAGATCATCGAAAAAGGGACGCACGATGAGCTGTCCTTGATTGAGAATGGAGCGTACAGCAATTTGGCCAGATTGCAGTTCGAAACGACTTAGGAATGACTAGGCTGCGCCAATATGTTCAAGTGCTGACCGAGCGCTATCCTGTTCTCCGATCCGATTATTTCATTGCCGTACTGGGGGCGATATTGGTTTTTTCGGTCATCACCCTTTACGCTTTCGAGGTTCCTCGTTTCAGTAATACCTTCAATATTCAGTGGTTGATCGGCATCGCCCTTCTCTTGGGGGCATTACTCGGTGTTTATGTGGGCTGGAAAATGAGCCGCTACGGGGAGGAGGAGATGGAAAAAGTAGCCTATGTAGGTCTGAGCTTTTTTATTTGTATTGCCATCATGCCACTGTTGTTGAGTTTAACCAATCGCATTCTTTCCCCTTTTCCGGTAGTCGAAGAGAAAGTCGAATTTGTAAAAGCAAGTGCCTATATTGGCAGCCGTTTTGGCGTCCACAAAGGGCAAAGCACAAAAGCAGACGGCTACCATATCTTTTTCATTCGCAACAATCGGGTGGAGCGCATCAAATCGAAGGAAAATATTTATCCTGGGGTGCGCAAAGGGACGGAAGTCCGCCTGTCGGTACGGCGAGGGCTGTTGGGTTTTGACTTTGCGACCATTAAATGAAATCCACGTCCATGACTGCGGTAATCGAGTACAACAAATCACTACAGGCTTATAATACTTTTGGGATTGATGCCCGGGCGGAGGTATTTGTGGAGGTGCACACTGAGACGGAGCTGCGGGAAGCCCTGCGCTTGGACATTCGTCCGCGGTACATCCTGGGCGGCGGGAGCAATTTGCTGTTGAGGAAGGGCCTGAAGGGTTTGGTGATTAAAAATAGCATTGGAGGCCGCAGGCTAGAGCGCGAGTTTCCCCACAGTGTCTACATCGCCTCCGGCGCCGGCGAAAACTGGCATCAGTTGGTGGGCTGGTGCATCGAGCAAGGCTACGGCGGCATCGAAAACCTCTCTCTCATCCCCGGTACCGTCGGAGCTGCCCCCATCCAAAACATCGGGGCCTACGGCGTCGAACTCAGAGAAGTCTTCCACCGCCTCGAAGCCCTCCACCTCGACACCGGCCAAAAGCGCATCTTCCGGGCCAAAGACTGCCAGTTTGGCTATCGCGACAGCATCTTCAAGCGGGCCCTCAAAGGCCAATACTGCATCACCAAAGTCGTCCTCAAACTCAGCAAACCCCACCGACACCGCCTACGGCTCAGCTACGGCGCTATTCGCCAAACCCTCGATGCCCAACAAGTCCACCCCCCTACTATCCAAACCATCAGCCAAGCCGTCATCGCCATCCGCTCCTCCAAGCTGCCCGACCTCGCCCAGCTCGGCAACTCCGGCAGCTTTTTCAAAAACCCTGAACTATCGGCCACCCATTTCTACCGCCTCAAAGCCCAGTTTCCCCACATCGTCTCCTATCCGCTGGACAACGGCGGCTTCAAAGTTCCCGCCGGCTGGCTAATCGAGCAATGTGGCTGGAAGGGCAAGCGCATCGGCAATACGGGGGCTCACGCCCGCCAGGCGCTGGTGCTGGTCAACTACGGCGGCGCTACGGGCGAGGAGATTTGGACCCTGGCACAGCAGATCATTGCTTCGGTGAAGCAGCGCTTCGGGGTAGAGCTGTATCCAGAGGTCAATGTATGGTAAGATGATCCACTTTTTATTGATCATTAGCTAATCAACGATAGATAACGATCTTCTCAGAACTAATATATCAACAAAAAAAATGATTTAACAGGGTGTTGATGCACAATAATTTTTCTTAATTTTACTTTACCATAGTTACAGCTCTTGTAAGATAAACCAACATCCTTAAATTTATCCATCCACTCTTTGTCATCATCGAAAAGCCTGTCTGCTTTTCGGTCATTCCTGACAACGTTTCCCTCATCTTAGCCCCTAAAGGTGCCCACTTATAATGATGAGTAGTAGGTACGAACTTCAATCAAAAAGCATTTTTTAACCTTTAAACTTTTTTATTATGGAAAAAGCGAAGAAGCCTTTCTTCTCCAAGTTCTTGGAGGCTCAGAAAGTCGACGAATCCGAAGTTGTAAAGGGCGGACTCCGTATTAGCGTTGGCCCTTTGCAAACTGACAAGTTTCCTTCTGACAATGATGAAGCGATCTCGCTGAAGTACCCATCTGATGATGATGAGTACGTAACGCTGAAGTATCCTTCTGACAATGACGAAGGTTTCTTTCTTTAAAAGTTAGGTCATTCGGCCATCTCTTCCTGCGGGAAGAGGTGGTTATTTTATCTTTTGATTCCCCATAATTTGCTTCCATCGGACTACTTATGAAAAGCATTTTTTAACCTTTAAACTTTTTTATTATGGAAAAAGCAAAGAAGCCTTTCTTCTCCAAATTTTTGGAGGCTCAGAAAGTCGAGGATTCCAAAATTGTAAAGGGTGGACGTACTTTGCAGACGGATAAGTTTCCTTCTGACAATGACGAAGCGGTAACGCTGAAGTACCCCTCTGACAATGATGAGTACATCACACTGAAGTATCCTTCTGATGACGATGAGTACATGACACTGAAGTATCCTTCTGATGATGACGAAGGTATTCTCGTCTAAAAAGCATGTTAACCGGCCATCTCTTCCTACGGGAAGAGGTGGCTGTTCTGTTATTTGATCACCCATAATTTGATCTATGAAAACCATCCTTCTCCTTTCGCATAGCAAGGATTTCTATAATATCGATCGGGTCGCCGCTGCGCTGGCGCAGCAAGGAGTACCGCATTTTCGATTGAATACGGACCGCTTTCCTGAATCCATTTACATCAGTCATCAACTCGATGCATCGGGCACGAAAACGGTGGTGCAAACGGAGGATGGTCGTTTCAATACGCAGGACATCGGTGCGGTCTGGCCCCGTAAAATCTGGTCGCCCATTATTCAGGCACCGATGGAGGAAAAATACCGAGTCGCCTCCATTCGCGAGGCTGTAGCCGTGCGGAAAGCACTCTTTCAGATGCTTGCCGAAGTGCCCTGGATCGATCCGCTTCCTGCCATGACCCGAGCTAGTGACAAGTTCTTGCAACTGCGCTGTGCCCAACAAGCAGGGCTTCGCCTGCCCCAAACCCTGATCAGCAACGATGCTGACGCAGTACGGGTTTTCTATGATGGTTTGGGGGGAGAAATGGTCTGTAAGCTGCACACCGCCCTCACGGGAGGTATGCAAGCTAGTGCCTTTTCTTTTTATACCACCAAAATTGCTCCTGAAGATATGGAAGCGATGGACATGCTATCGGTCTGTCCTATGATTTTTCAGGAATTTATTCCTAAACGCTACGAGCTGCGCATCGCCTACATCGATGGCCAATGCTTTACGGGTAAGATTGAAGCCGCTGCTGAGGTGACCGATTGGCGGATACCGGAGGCTGCTGTCAGCCCCTGGAAAGCCTATGAGCTGCCGGAGGCCGTCGTTCAGCAATTGCAAGCCTTCATGCAAAATATTGGCCTGAGCTTCGGTGCTATCGATATGATTCGCCACGCCGATGGCAGCTATGTCTTTTTGGAAGTCAACCCTAGTGGCGAATGGGGGATGCTGGAAAAAGAACTAGACTATCCAATTGCCCAAGCGATCGCGGATGGATTGATCAAGCGCATGGAAACCCCTAGCCCTTCAACCTTAAAACATTTACTATGAAAAAAGTACTGATTGTTACCCATAGCAATGAACACTATTGCTACGACCTTGTCGCCAATGCGCTCCAAGAGGAGGGCGGCGAAGCTGTTCGCATCGACACCGATCGCTATCCCACCGAGATACAACTGACTACCGATTATCAAAATGGTGGCTTGCATAATTATCTAGAGACCCCGGAGGGCCGTTTGGACTTGGCTGATCTTACTGCGGCTTGGTATCGCCGCTCTAGAATTGGACAAAAAATCCCGGGGGACATCGATCCGCAACTGCGCCTACCATCGGTGGAGGAGAGTAAGCGCAGTTTTATGGGCGTCCTCCATAGCTTGGACTGCTTTATACTCGACCCCTATTTCCATGTGCGGCAGGCCAGCTCCAAGCAGCTACAGTTGAAGATTGCAGAGCAATTGGGCATCCGTATTCCTAAGACGATGATCACCAATAATCCAGAGGAGGTCCGCCGCTTTTTTCGGACTTGCCCTGAGGGCATCATTACTAAGATGCAGACTTCCTTTGCGGTCTATACGGAAGGGGTGGAAAATGTGGTGTTCACTAATATTATAGAGGAGTCGATGCTTGATGAATTGGAGGGGCTGGAATTGTGTCCGATGACTTTTCAGGAGGCGATTCCGAAGGAGGTGGAGCTGCGCGTGACGATTGTTGGCGATCAGGTTTATTCGGCCTCTATTGATTCGCAGTCTTCAGAGCGGGCGAAGGTCGACTGGCGCAAGGACGGCCACGCTATGATTGATATGTGGAAGGAGCACCCGCTGCCGAAGGCTTTGGAGCAGCAACTCCTGCAACTCATGGACGCTTTTCAGCTCAACTACGGCGCCATCGATCTGATCCTGCATCCTGATGGGACTTATTATTTCTTGGAAATCAATCCTGCTGGAGAGTTTATGTGGTTGGAACACGCTCCGGGCTTTCCGATTTCTCGTCAATTGGCCAAGGTCCTGCTTGGGAAGGCCTGGCGTCGGAATGAGGTGGGAAATAAAAAAAGTGCTTGAAAATCTTCAAGCACTTGGGATAGCGGATACTCACTAGTTTTGTAAAACTCAAAATAAGACTACGCTCATGGGTGTAAGTTATTGCTACGTAGATAGTCTAACAATAGTTGAGGACGGTCCGTCATGATGGCATTAGCTCCTTTAGCAATGAGCCAGCCGTAGGTTTCCTGTGGTCCTTGCAAAATTGCTTTCTCGTCGGTACGTCCCGCACAAAGTTCATCCCATAGACAGATGGCCATGAAGGTATCGCCTTGTTTGGCCAGTTGGGGGAGAAGCTGAAAGGTGGGGGCCTCTTCGGAGTCGAAGAGGGTTTCGTAGACAAAGGGGTTGAGGTCTTGTTCATAAGCGGCCATATGCTGGGCGACCTGCTCATTTTTGTACCAAAGTTTAGGCATGAAAATAATGGAGTCCATCAAAGTACCATAGCGTGTCCTCATCTCTTCGATGGGATTGTTGGCCTTGAAAATGGCGTGATTGACGGTGCCTGTTTTTTTCAAAATTTCGTAGGCTTCTCGTACGGTCTCTCCCTCTGTTTTGTCGAGATTAATCATGATCTTATCTTTGGCGACCAACATGATTTCCTCCAAGGTGGGCACCTGCATTTGACTACCTCTGGCCCCGCAGGCATTTTTGAGCCGCAGGGTTTTTATCTCCGCCAGCGTCAGCTCGCTGACCTTACCACTCCCATTAGTCGTACGATCAACGGTATGATCGTGTATGGCGACGAGCTGCCCATCCTTGGTCAGCCGAATATCGATTTCTACAATGTCAACGCCGAGGTCGATGCAACGCTGCACGGCCGCAAGGGAGTTCTCAGGAGCGTAGCGCCAGTCTCCGCGATGAGAGACGACGAGAATGTAATCCTTACTGGGATGTTGTAGGTGATGCAGGATTTTTTCAACTTTTGAACCTGCTCCTGTTTGCTGTCCTATCAGGATGTTACTGGTAGACAATAACAGCAGACAACAGAGTAGGATTTGGAAATTATTTTTCATTTTTTGAAAGCTTAATGATGAAGGTTTTTGCTGCGCAAATAGTCCAGTAGGAGCTGTGGCCGGTCTGTTTGAATCGCTTGTAGAGAATTCTCGGGGGCGTTCCGCCAATCTCCTCAATGAGCGACGACTATGATTTCCTTGTTCTCAGCGTCTTCGAGATTTTGGATAAGCACTACAGTCTCCTCCAATTTTGAATAGAAAAAATAGTTAATACCCTGTATTTTGTGTAATCTCAGGGTCGGTGTCAATCTGACTTTGTGGAATGGGAAGCAGTAAGTTGTCTTCATTAATCCTTACATTGATTCCATTGTCTGTAAACCACTGATTCATGGTGCTTACAGCCTGTCCGGTTCTTTTTAGGTCGAACCAACGGTGGCCCTCACCAATAAATTCGAAGCGTCTTTCTATCTCGATGGCTGTGCTTATGCTCTCTTTGGTGTTGGCCGTGCTGTTGCCAAGGCCGGCGCGGTTTCTCACCTGATTGAGGTAGCTTACTGCGTCTGTGGTATTGTTGGTTTCGTTGAGAGCTTCGGCATATTTCAATAAAACATCTGCATAACGAATGACATAATAGTCGCTGCCACTGTCATTGACACCAGTCGGTGATACTTCGTATTTTAGAGAAAAATGGAAAGGATTGGCGTCAGCGTCCAGACCAATATAATCGTCCTTTCTTGTATCTCCATCTTCGAAGGAATTGACAAAATCTGTCGAAGGCAGGTTGTGCCCCTTCGCATTGGCTGTTGTGCCTGAAGGCCTGAACTGTGTGGCTGTAGGACTTCCTTCGGTGTTGCCTGCAAGGCCGCTGGCGAACTGGATTTCGAATAAGATTTCGCTGTTATTTTCATTGGCTACGCCGAATAAATCAGCGGTGGTAGGAACGAGTTCGTATTCGCCAGAGTTGACGATAGCTGATAGATTTTCGAGGGCATCGCTGTAGTTGCCTTGGGTCATTTGAACATCTGCTAGCAGTGCTTGGGCGGCCCCCTTGGCGGGCCTACCGATAGCTTTGCTGTTGGGCAGGTCCTGAATGGCTTCGTTCAAGTCAGTTTCAATTTGTGTGTAGACTTGAGCGGCAGCCGTCCGACCCTGGCCAAAGAAGTCAGAAGGATTTTGGGTTTCTTCGAGCACTAGTGGAACATCTCCATACAAGCGTACCAGGTTGAAGTATAAAAGTGCCCGTACGAATTTAATCTCGGCAATTCTAGTGGCTTTGAGGGTAGCATCTTCATAGGTAATCTCTCCGATGCGATTCAGGACAACATTGGTACGTTGAATACCTTCGTAGGATTCTCGCCAAATATCACCCACCAGGTCGTTCCCCGCATTGGTCGAAAAATCATCCAACTGGCCAAAGCGCCCTCCATCATTAGCAGCGATTTCTTCAAAAGCATCTTCTCCGGAAATCTCTCCTACACCAATTAAATCCAAGCCATACAAGCCACCGTTTTGCAGCTGAGCGTACACGCCCGTAACGGCGCTTTCCAGCTCTGCTTCGCTGGAGTAAAAACTGTTCGCGGCTTTCTCGGTAATGGGGACCAAGTCTAGCTCATCAGAGCAAGCACTTAAAAAGAGCAGCAGGAATATTGTGAAATATATATTTAGTTTCATGATTATTGAGTTTGTAAAAAGGTTAAAGCAATTGGACTAGATTTGCACGTTGATCCCAAAGGCGAGGAATCGGGTTAGTGGATTGGTGGTTTGTATCCATCCTCTGGTGAGGGTCTGTCTAGTGTTCGATCTGTTGTCGATTCCGTCGGGGTTATAGCCTCGGAAATTGGTGATGTTGAAAATGTTGTTACCTGTTACATAGATTCTCAAGCCTTGGATACCTACACGCTCCGTGAGCGTTCTGGGAAGGGTGTAGCCAATTTGTAAACTTCTCAGCCTAAAATAATCAGCATCTAAAACGGAAAGGCTCGATGATCTGGTCAGTCGACCAGCAGAGGAGAAGCTAGAAAAGTCGGGTCTTCTGAAAAATCCTTCGGGATTAGTGTCGGTAAAATAATTATCTACGTAGTACTGTGAGGGAACAAAAAATCCTTCTCCACTTTCTGTATAGTACACCATACGGTCAGCGGCCTTCCGGCCTTCGACACCGTTGAATTGCAAAGCTAAATCAAAACCCTTGAAGTCCAGGTTGAAGCCAAAGCCATAGGTGAAATCTGGATTGTAATCGCCCAGAAAAGTACGGTCATCTGGTGTGATGCTACCATCGCCGTTGACATCTCTTACGATGTAATCCCCCACCTCTGTTCCGGGCAGCGGGGTGATCGTCCCCTCAGTAATTTCTGCTTCGCTGCGGTAAACACCGATGACATCGTAGGCGTAAAACTGCGCAATGGGCTCGCCCACTCTGGTGATGAAACCCATGCCACCATTACTGGAAATAATCTGGGTTTGGTCAGTGCCCAAGGCGATCACTTCATTTTGGTTCGTTGTGAAGTTGGCATTAAAACCAATACCTACTCGGCCCAAGTGAAAACCATTTCCTCTCAATTCTAACTCAAAACCAGTATTGTCCAGCTCCCCAATATTTTGCAGAGAAGTACTAAAGCCAGATTGCTGAGGAACAGGTACACTCAATAGTAGATCAGTTGTATTAGAAACGTAGTATTCGGCGGTCAGCAATAATTTATTTTCCAAAAAACCTATGTCAAAACCAAGGTTCATAGACGTATTGGTCTCCCACGACAAATCATCGTTTGGCGAGGTGTTGGTGTGAGAGCCGGCGACCAGCGTACCGTCCGTGGTGTAGTTGTCCTGCGCAATTAGAGCGATGGAGGCAAAGTCGCCGATTTGATTGTTCCCAGTCTGCCCCCAGCTGACTCTTGCCTTGGCAAAGCTGATGAGTGCACTCTGCGGAAAAAAGGATTCGTTACTCAAGGTCCAGCCTGCGGAGAAGGAAGCAAAATTACCGTACTTGGTATTGGCACCGAAGCGGGAGGAGCCGTCTCTTCTTAAGGAAGCTGAGATCGAATATTTATTATCGTAAGCGTACTGCAGGCGACTAAATACCGACTCTAAAGACCATTTGCTGCCTACGTTGGTAGCGGCTGGATTGGTCGCCCCAGCAATATCACGGAGGTTATCATCGGTAAAGTCCTGGCTTTCCAGTCGCACCCGATTCCTTTCCTCTTGCTGGTAAGAGTAGCCGACCAGTGCATTGAGGGTATTTTTACCAAACGTCTTATCGTAGGTCAGTAAATTTTCGGTGATAAAATTTTCTCTTCGGGTATCGTTTTTGAAAGCCATTGTTCTAGAGTCCTCCACTGGCGTCCGGTAATTGCCGAGGGTAGAGGGGGCAAAAAATTCTTCGACACCAGTGTTGAAATCACCACCAAAAGACGTTCTGAACTTCAGGTTATCGATGGGTTCGATTTCAAGGTAGGTATTTCCGAATACCCTGAAGGTTTGATCAGTGTAGTCGGTAAGTTCCATAGTCGCTACGGCATTTCCAGAGATCGGGCCGTCCCAGTTGGCATTATTATCTTCGATTTGTAGGGCGGGCGCTAGCGAGCCGTCTTCGTTGTAGATGGAGTAGTAGGGGTGCATCAAAATGATGGCTAGCGCCGGGTCGGGCGCCGCACCTAGATTAAAGTCAGACCAGCCGCGATAACCAACCGGATTAGCATTGGAAAGGGCAATATTGGAAGAAATACCAAAGCGGATGCGGTCGTTGACCTCGGAATTCAGTTTAAAATTACTGGTGTAGCGTTCATAATCGGAGTCGATGATGATATTGTCCTGGTTGAAGTAGCCGAATGAGATGGTATAGTCGGTTTTGAGGTTGCCACCGCTAAGGTTAAGGTAGTGATTTTGCTGAGCCGCATTTCTAAAGACCGCATCGGCCCAATCGGTGTTGGTCAAGCCTGGCTCACCATCCAAATAAGCCTGTAGGAAAGTCTGAATTCTACTTCGCTTACCACCGCCTTTGGCATCTCTGGTATCATTATCATCCGAAATACTTCTTCCTTCTCCACCAGAAAGGTAGCCGAAATTTCTTGCATCATAGTCGAATCTGGCCGTTTCATAAGCATCCGCCAATTCAAAATTATCAATACGTTGCTGGAAACCAACGTAGCTATCATAAGTCACTTTTAGCTTCCCTTCCTGCCCCTTTTTGGTGGTAATTAAAATAACGCCGTTAGAAGCCCTAGAGCCGTAGATCGCCGCCGAAGCAGCATCTTTGAGAATACTGATGGATGCTACATCCTGGGTGTTAATCGAACTGAGTGAAGAGCCTTCCGATAGGGGATTTCCATCTACTACAATCAAGGGATTGGTACCCGCCGTCAGCGTATTGATACCACGGATTTGGATCACCGAATTCTCCCCTGGATTTTTATTATTGCCCGAAATCTGAACCCCGGCGAGGGTCCCCGCCAGCGCCTGGTCTATATTCGCAGCGGAATAATTGTTGAGTTGTCTATTTTCCACTTTAGATACCGCACCGTTGAACTTCTCCTTTGTCCCCGTACCGTATCCGATAACAACAATTTCCTCCAACTGCGCCAGCGATTCTACCAGTACTACACTGATCTCTCTTTGCCCGTCCAGTGCAATCTCCTGTGTTACAAATCCTACGTACGAGACTACCAGCACGATTGTTTCCTCGTCCGGAACCGCTATAGAAAACGTTCCATCAATATTGGTCGTCGTCCCCTGCCCAGCGCCTTTGACCTGCACTGTTGCTCCGATGAGCGGTTCTCCATTTTCACTGCTTACCTTACCTTTGATGATTCGCTCCTCCGCCAAATCTTTGATTTTAACTTGATAGATGACATCGAGATTCATCCGTTCCAGTGTTTGTAGCGGAGGGAGCGCAATTTCCTTTTTGAGCACTTGTACCTCTGTAAAGCCTGCTCTTTCGTATTCTACCAGAATCAATTTTTCCGAGATGGAAAATTTTAATCCTGTTTGTGAAGAGATGAACTTTAATACTTCCAGCAATGGCAGTTCCTCATTAGTACTGCTAACGGTCAGTTTTTCGATTTGTCTACTATCGTAGGTGAAAAAGAAATCCGTTTGATTTTGGATGTCTGCAAAGGCCGTTTCCAGCTTAACGCCTTGCCAGTGGTTGGATATTACCGCTTTTTCTAGCTGCTGGGCATTGCCATTGTTAGCGAAGGTCACGGTGACAAATAGACATTGCAACCATGCCATGTAAAAAAAGAATTTTGTCATTGCAATGATTTTGCATCGTAAATTGATTTGCATAATTTTACAAGATTAAAAAGGTTTACCAATCCTTTTACATGATCGATATACATCCTGACTAATGCGCTGCCAAACGTTACGTCGGGATTTAATGCACGATGTAAAAGATTAAAAGCCTGCCCGCCATGCTCCAACATGGTGGGTTTTTATTTTGGTCTTACCGTAATACTGCCGTCCGTATTTTTGGTAAACTGATAGTCGGTTACTTTGGTGATATGTTCCAGGATTTGGGAGAGGCGATACGCTTTGGTATTGACCCGATAGACCAATAAACTCTCGATACTTTCTTCCTCTTCGATTTGAAAAACGATATTGTATTTTTCGCTCAATACTCCAATAACTTCTCTCACCCTTGCTTTTTCGAAAAGAATAATGTCTTCTTTCCAGGCGTAGGCCAGGTTTCCACGGAACGAAGATTTATTAGCCCTCTGCTCTTTTTTGAAGTAAATAAATTGCTCGTTGGGTAATAGGATTTCCAGCTTTTTTTTGTTGGCAGTTGCCACCTGCACCTTACCTTCCACCAGTGCTATTTCTATGGTCTCGGCATTGGGCCTTGCATCGATATTGAAGGAGGTCCCTAAAACGACGGTCTCAATATTTTCTGAAACGGCGATGAAAGGTCGCAGGCTATCTTTGGTGACTTTGAAAAAAGCTTCGCCACTTAACTCTACCCTTCTTTTTTCGTTAGGTAGAAAAGTCGGAGGATATTTTAGGGTAGAATTTTCATTCAGTATGATGATGGTTCCATCACTTAAAGTCAGTTCTTTTTGCTCCTTTTCTTTGGTCACCAAGCTGGCATAAACGACAGAGGATTTCTCTTCTTGTGGGGCTTTACTTTTGTGTAGCTGCTGAGTAATCCAATAGGCACTTAGTCCAAGCAAGAGTGCTATCAAAACCCACCAAAGCCGATTCTTTTTGCTTGAAGGTACGGTAGAGGGATTTGTTTCAGAAAGGCGCCCTTTGATTCGCTTGTAAATGCGTTCTCCGGTTTCCTGTTCTTTTTGTTCACTCCAATTATCCTTATTCGCGGGCTGTTGAAAGCTGACTAAAAACTGTTCTAATAGCTGTTTTTCTTCTGGGCTACACAATCCGCTTTCATATTTTTCTAGTAAATGCTGAAATTCTTTTTTGGTCATAAGAAACGATTATTTTTTGGGCGATCTCACCCATTGACATCTATAAGTACCACCAGTCAAGTAGGGGTACTATCCCGTTCCTGGTTTTTTTTAAAATATTTTATAGACTAAAAAGAGTAGTTAGAGAAATATATAAATCAACAGGCCATAGGAGGCGTCGGCGGGAATCTCTTGGCGGAGGTAGATCAGTGCTTTAGAAATTTGATTCTTAACGGTTTGGACCGAGAGGCCCAATTGCAGGGCAATTTCTTGGTTGCTGCGATGCTCAAAACGACTGAGCAGAAAGATTTGTCGGCAGCGTTCGGGAAGACGATTAATGAGCTTGATCATCTCCGATTCTAACTCTTTGGCGACCAACTGTTCTTCGGTATCATTATGGGTTTGCAGAACAGTAATACGCTCTAAATGTCGTTGGCTGATTTTTCCATTACGCAGATGTTTGAACACCTGAAATTTGGTAGCTTGATAGAGATAGCTAGAAAGATGATCAATTTCTGAGCGATCACTTTTTTGCCAAAGGCTAACAAAAACCTCCTGGACAATATCTTCACAAACCGATGGATCAGCGAGAACATTTAGAGCATATTGGTATAACTTCGACCAGTAACGATCGTAAATTAGGCGGAACGCTTCTTCACTTTGTTTGTCCAAGTGTGAGTTCATATTAGGAGGCACTTAGTCATCCAAAGAAAGAAATCCTGCGAGAGATAAAAGAAGATTAGAGATTAAGTTTGTGTGAAATTTTGTGTATTCCTACTCAACACTTCATCTACTAAGCCATAGTCCTTGGCCAGTTCTCCCTTCATCCAATTGTCCCGATCACAATCCACTCGAATGGTCTCGTAATCCTGCCCGGTATTTTGGGCCAGAATCTGGTACAACTCCTGCTGCAACTCCTTAAATAGCTTGTAGGTAATCTCCATATCAGAGACCTGTCCCTGCATTCCACCGTGTGGCTGGTGGATCATCACTCGGCTATGCCGAAGGCAGGTGCGCTTACCCTTCACCCCCGAAGAAAGGAGCACCGCCGACATTGACGCCGCGATCCCCGTGCAAATGGTCGATACATCAGAACTAATAAACTGCATGGTATCATAAATCCCCAATCCTGCCGGCACCGATCCCCCTGGGCTGTTAATATAAATCTGAATATCCCGCTTGGGATCGACCGAATCCAAGAATAACAGTTGGGCCTGAATGACATTGGCCACATAATCGTCGATGGCGACGCCGAGAAAGATAATGCGCTCCATCATCAGTCGGGAGAAGACGTCCATTTGTGCGACGTTGAGCTGCCGCTCTTCGATCACGGAGGGGGTGAAGCCAAAGAGCTGCGGCTGCCGCTTCATCTGATGCTCAAGCACAGCTTGATCAATACCCAGGTGCCGAGTAGCATACTGAGTAAATTCTTTTTTGTAATCCATATTGATTTGATTTTTACAACAAATTGTGTTATATTGATGCGAATTTCGATTTTGCCAGAAGTCTTACCCCTTGATTTTCTCCGACCGATGACTTTGGTAATCCTTGATGAGACATACCTCCTTATGCTTTCGAAGGCCTAGAGAGCGTAGGATGCCATCTTCCGAATGGAAGTTTTGCGATTTCACCTGTCTTTGGATGGGTACTCCGCAAGACCTGATCCTTCGTGGTCAGGTCTTAACAGCGGCAGGTGGAGTCGGCGGTGGCGGTGACTTGGGTGGGCCCTCCCAAAGCCTCATCCTATGCTCAGAATTCACTTCAAAACCTTCATATCTCCCCTGTCGTCGTCTCTCTCTTTTCTTTATCCACTTTCCTTCTTTTTGGCTCTCTTTCTTCCCCCTCTCTTTCTTCATCAACCCATTTGCCCCACATTAAAGTATCAAAAGCATGTAGCCATTCGCCATGCACACAACAATCTACCCCTTCAGCACTACGACGAGTGCCAAGGCCTGCTCAATAATCAGCAAACAATAATCTGCGGTTAACTATCCGAAGAGAAAAAATACCTCAGAAAAAAAGCAATCCAGGAATTGTGCCTCGCCGGTGGTGGTGGCGCATTCCTCACCCAGTCTTCAACCTGAGCAAAGCTCACCTCCAACGGCAGTTGCCGAAGGTGTCGAAAAGTCTTAGAGGGAGCACTAGGTGGTCGTTTCATGGTGGAGAATATGATTTTAGAACAACAAAGAAGAAAAAATAGCGAGGCGCTGGGCCATAGACATCGGCCGTTGATCTTCGGCCAGCAGCGTTTTGAGCTTTTTGCGGCAGCGGCTCAGTCGCGTCTTAATGGCTGCTTCGCTGGCCCCTTGGATTTGACTGATCTCTCGGATGCTGAAGCCGCTGACTTCGAAGAGCAATAGGGCCTCCTTTTGCTTTTCCGGCAACTGTTCGATAGCCTTGAGCAGGTAGTGAATATCCAATGCTACCTCCGGATCGAGCTGCTGGCTTTCCAGCTTTTCAAAAGCCTGCTGATCCCAGTCGCCACGGAATTTTAAGCGCCGCTTCTTGTTGCGAATCATGTTATTGGCCACGCCGATCATATAGCCCAGTAGGCGCTCCTTGTCTCGAACCTTAGCAAAACCTTCGAGCGCGGCGAGGATGACCTCCTGTACCAAATCCTCCGTTTCGATCACACCGTAAGAACGGCTACTGCAATAGCGCACGAACTGCTCGTGCAAAGGCTGGTACCAGTCCAGAAATTCTTGATGGGAATGTGCTGCGTACATATTTTAACATTGTTGGGTACATTAATAGAGTAACATCAAGCACCAAAAGGTTACATCGGCTGGGGAAAAATTTAGTGCGTCAGTTTAATATATGCCCTTTTGCTGGGATATTCCAGGCCCTCGTAGGGATAACGAATCAGCGCCTCTACGGTTTTGAATCCCGTGGCATTGGCTATGGTGAGCACGGCATCGGGGTCGAAGTAGTTGAAATTGATCTGTACAGACTGCCCTAAAAACTCGTCTAGGGAGACGACGCCTTCGCCCACGTGGAAGCTAAAGAAGAATTGCCCCGCTGAACGGAGCACCCTTTTGATCTCCGCAAAAAGTTGGGGCAGTTCATTGAGGTCGAGATGGACAATGGCATAAAAAGCGATGAGGCCACCGAAGTGCTCATCGGGGTAGGGGAGTTGGAGCATATTGGCGCAGGCGAAATGGGCCCGCCCTTCTGAGAGCTGCTTGGCCTGTTCGATCATGCGGGGGGAGAGGTCAATGCCCAGGAGTTGGCGCAGTCCAGCTTGATGGAGAAAAAAGGTGGTTTGTCCCGGCCCGCAGCCTAAATCGCCGACCAAGCCCTTGTCGAGATGAGTCTGGGCGAATTGTTGGAGCAGCAGGCGGTCGAGCGGCTTGCCGTCCAGTTCATTGATGAAATCGCGGGCGTAGGCTGCTGCGGTACTGTTGTAACAATGGAGGGTGTTTTGTTCTTGTCTCATGAGGGTAATATCGATCTTATTCTGGAGAAAATGGCTAACGGTCAAACGATTGATCAATTATTAACGGCTTATCCGCACCTTACTAAAGATGCTGTATTGGCCTGTTTCAGATATGCTGCTGAATCTATCAAGTCTGATAAGATTTATCCCTTAGCATCTTGAGGATGAGTACCCTTAAATAGAAAAAATCCCCCAATTCGTATAAAGAACATCCCTAACCAGCCATAGAATTTGGGCGTCTCGAAAGAATAACGGAGCTTTAAAAGAAAAAATGCGCCGTTTTTCCCCCTTTCTCCCCCTTCTTTTTTGTTTACTCCTTTTCTTAGTCGCTGCTTGCAGTAGCGAACCCCAATACGCCTCTCCACTAGAAGAATTGATCGCGGGGATGCAGAAGGAAGGGACCTATTCTCGTAGTCCCTTCAGGGGGGCTATTTTGGTGATGAAAAATGATTCTGTGTTGTTTAACGGGACGATGGATATTGCGGAGGGGAAATACCAGCAGGCCATCGGCCTAGATTCTCGATTTTGCATTGGGGGGCTGACCAAGTCCTTTACGGCGGCCTTGGTATTGAAAATGGTGGAAGAGGGGAAACTGGATTTGCAAGCGCCAATTAGTCAATATTGGCCAGATTTTCCTCCAGAAAAAGGGGATCAAATGACGCTGCATCAACTGTTGTCGCATACCTCTGGGCTGCCGCAGTACAAGGCTTTGGGGATGGAGGCAGAGGAGTTTTTTAAAAAAAATATCAAACCCCAAGCCTATCAGGCCATGATTGCGGAGGTGGAACTGATCGCTCCTCCCGGGCAGCTGTACTATTACAGCGACCTGGGCTACACCCTCATCGGTTGCCTCCTCGAAAGCCTCACCGGTCAGTCCTATGCTCAACTCCTACGTCAATACCTCACCGAGCCACTAGGTCTTCACAATACCGGCTACGCCCCACCCATGCCCGACAGCCTGCTGTCTGATTTTCGCTATCACGAAAGCAACAATCCCATCATGCACATGATCAAGGACAAGGCGGGTTACCTCAAAGAGGAGCGGCAGCGCGACCTGTCGAACGCCTACTCGGCGGCAGGAATGCACAGCTCGCCCAATGACCTGCGGCGCTGGCTGTCCGCTCTACGCAACCACCAAGTCCTCTCTCCGGCCTCCACCGAGCTGATGTTTCGCCCTAACTTGCGCGGCTACTGCTACGGCTGGCATCGCAACCCCCAAGACCTATTTCGGAGAAACCAAGGTGCACCGCATTACTACCACGGCGGGCAGATTATGAACTACCATGCTATGATGGCCTTCTATGATGATGGAACGACGATTATTACGATGTCCAATGTGCGTCCGCTCAGCAACATTACTACGATGCATCAGCTTTACCTCAAGGCCAATGGCTTACAGGAGGCGGTCAATGAACTAAAGGCGCCCAATTTGAAAATGCGTAGTCAATTTAGAGATGATGGAGGTTACGCTGCCTTGGAAAATTACTATGAACAACTTTCCGAGAAAGCAGGCTACACCATCTTTCCGCGTCGCTGGGTCTTGCAGTCGCTGATTCGTTTTGGGCCTTCTGAGGAACAGTATCGCTGGATCGATGATCAAGTACAGCAGATTTTAACGCTCAATCCCGATCTATCGGAGGGGTATATCAACGGCTTGGGGTATACTTACCTTCGTAATGAGGCCACAGATAGAGCCATTGCCCTCTTTCAAAAAAACATTGAACGGCATCCCAATTCCCCCAATTGCTACGATAGCCTTGGCGAAGCCTATCTCGAAGCAGGGGACAAGGAAAAGGCGCGTCAGCAGTTCGAAAAAGCTATTCAAATGGCGGAGCAGCAGAACGACTCGGACATCGGGACTTATCGATCTCATCTCGAAAGTGTGGATGATTAGCTTCTATTACCCAGCAGAAAGCTACTCAATAGAATCAGGCCGCCGCCGATAAGCATGTTCCAACTCAGGCTTTCGCCCAGCCAGAGGTAGCCCAGGATGATGGCGCTGACGACTTCTATGTACATCAGGCCGGAGGCGATGGAGGCTTTGAGGTACCTCAGGCCATAGAAGAAAAAGGTGTAAACAACAATGCCCACCAGGATGGCGTAGGCGGTTCCTGCGCCCCAATCCTGTGGGGTAACTTGAGGCGCTTCGTAGAGGAAAAAGGGAAGAAAGAGGAAGGCCCCGGCGATATTTTGGTAAAAGACCAGCTCGGCGCGGGTGTAGTTTTCGCTTTCTGATTTGAAGATGATGACGGTAATGGAGTAGATAATAGCAGCGAGTAGGGCCGCCATCATGCCGATGAAATCGCGGTCTTCGAAGGAGAATTGTTTGTCGGAATAGGCGAGGATGAGGCCGCCGAAGGCGGAAAGTAGCAGCAGCTTCTGCTCATTGCTGAGGCGCTCTCGGAGGGTGAATTTACCGAGGATGGCGACGAAGATGGGCCAGGAATAGAATAGGATGATGGCATTGCCAATGGAGGTGTAGACAAAAGCGAGGACGAAAAGGTAGAGGCGGATGGCTTGCAGCACCGAAGTCCCCATCATCTTTTTATAATTGCCCCGAAAGAATGGAATGCCCTGGTATTTCAGATATGCTATCAGCAGAACGCTGGGGATGGCCATTCTAATCCAGCCGATGGCAGGCGCACTGATTTGCATATACTTGATGAATAGGCCTCCGCAGCCGGCAACGGTTGCCGCGAAGATCACCGCCAAATAGGCTCTTTGCTTCATAGCCTAGTTCCCCGCCTGGTCCTTGCGATCGTAACGCTTGATCTTCCTGCGGTTTTTCAGTGGAATATAACGGTAAGGCTTGGCTTTGATGTCGGTCAATAGGGAATCCAGTTTGAGGCTGGTTTCATTGAGTTTGTGGTAGAGGGTTTCGTCTTTAAAAAGCAGACCAAGGGTGCCTTCCCCATTGCTGATGCCGGTAGTTAGGCCATTGACTTGGTCGAGGGTTTTGGTGGCTGTTTCGAGGGTGGCCGAGAGTTCTTCCAGTGCCTGACGGGCCTCCGACATCGTCAGGGTAGCGGTATCGAGAGTCGCCGACATATCAATTTCCTTGAGCTTGCCAGTCAGGTCGGCGGTGTTGGCGAAGATGGTTTTGATTTGCTCCTCGCTTTCGTTAAAACTGCCGGTCAGGGATTCTAGGTTGCCTAAGAGGCCGGTGAGCTTACCCGAAGAATTGGCGATTAGGGCATTGAGGTTTTCGGAGGTCGCTTTGAGCGTTGCGATGCTGGATTGCAAATCACGCAGGCTCCTGCCGATCTTATTATTGGGATCTTCGTCGTTGATTTTTCTATTCAATACATCAAACGATTTGCCGACACCAGTGGAAAGCTGGTCCATATAAACGCCTAGGTCGCTGCCCAACATTTGCTCCACCATGCCTACCGTTCCGCCTTGCAGGTAATCGCCACTTTGCGCGCAGGCTGCTCCCTCGCAGGGGCGATCAAAACTCAGTCGAATGGCCTTGCCGCCCATCAAACCAGTAGAGGTAATCTCGGCGATAGCTGTTTTAGGAACGGCGACACCACGATCGATATTGAGCACTGCTACGATGGTTTGCATATCCTCGGGTTTGAGGTAGAGATTGCTGACGACGCCCACTTGAAACCCGTTAATTAAGACGGGGGCGGAGGAGGTCAGCATTTCAACATCCTGATACTCGACATAAAAGAGCTGAGACGAGGTGAGTACATTTTTGCCTTCCAAGAATTTATAACCAGCAATGAAAAGCCCGATGATAATGACGGCCATCAGGCCAATTTTAGTCTCATTCGACATAGTGAATTGTTTAGTAGCAAATGGCAGCGGAGCCACGATAGCAGTTTGGGGCTGCGCAAAATTTTGTGCAAAGGTAAACTTCTCGCTATAAACGTATAAATTTAGGGAAGGTTTTCTTAAGGCTCGCTTGGCTGGCCGACGCTTAGCGGCGACTGCGATTGCGGGCTTCGGCGACCGAAAGTCGCTCACTGCCTTGGTACGCCACCACAAAAGCTTCTTTAAAGCCTTGCTGGCGCAGCTTGTTCTTCGCTTTCAGTGCCTCATCAAAGCTATCGAAGCCGAAGGCCAGGTACTTGTAGCTGCCTTCCTCTTCTTTGACTTCGATGGAGAAGGCTACCTGCTTCCATTTGCCTTTTTTGGTATTGATCAACTGCTCGGAGCTGAGCATCATCACTTTGTAGGCGATTGTTTCGTCGGCGCTGCTGGCGGCCTGCGGCGGCTTGTCGGCGATGATGTAGGACTGCGGAATGCCCTTGCTGCGCACTTCGACGGGCGCTTTTCGGGTGATGATGGGCTCGCTGACGGTCAGCTTGCGCTCGGGGCGATAACCGGGCACGGGCGCCTGCTCAACCTCCTGCTTATATTCGCGGAAGGCGCGGAGGATGGAAGTGGCGATTTTGGTTTGGCCGTAGTCGGTGGCTAGGTAGCGGTTGTCCTGGCTATTGGTGAGGTAGCCCGCCTCGACCAGGACGCTGGGCATGGTCGTTTGGCGCAGGACGAGGAAGCCAGCCTGCTTGACGCCGCGGCTGCGGCGCTGAGCGTGGTACTGAATTTGGTTCTCGATCTTGTGGGCCAGCAGGATGCTCTGCTCTAGCGAGGCATTTTGGTACATCGAGAGGATGATGTGGCCTTCGGGAGAATTGGGGTCGTAGCCCTGATAGTTGTGTTGGTAATTTTCTTCTAATAATATAGCGGCGTTTTCGCGCTTGGCGACATCCAGGTTTTCTTTGGCGCGGTGCAGCCCCATGACATAGGTCTCGGAGCCTTTGACGTAGTCTGCATTGGGAATGGCGTTGCAGTGAATGGAAATAAATAGGTCCGCCTTATTTTCATTAGCTATCGCTGCTCGTTTGTGCAGCGGAACAAAGACGTCGGTTTTGCGGGTGTACAGCACTTGAACGTCCGGAAACTGATAGCTTAGGGCCGCGCCTAATTTGAGGGCGATATTGAGGGCAATATACTTCTCACGGGTATTGGTGCCACTACAGCCGCTGTCGTGGCCACCGTGGCCAGCATCGATGACAACCGTACGAATGCGGTAGTTACTTTCGCGGACTTGAGTGCGGATAAATTTGCCCATTTCTGCGCCAAAAGGCCTATCTTGCTGCGCAGTATGGAAACGGTGGCAGGCCCCAAAGGCCTGCTGATGATGAGGGCAAAAAGCATTGGTAAATTCGGGCTGAGCAAAGAAAGTGTTAAACTCCGGAGATTGGGCAGAGTAAACCCCCAATAGTAGCGTTAGAGATATGAAAGTGGCTTTCAGCATAGTGTTTCCTAACTGTTTGTTCTGTTTTTGTTCACCCCATAATAATAGACAATTATTGCTTGATAACAAAGACCCAAATACTATTTTTCCTTTTTGCATTGGCCTGGGCATCAACTAGTACTGCACAAACTGTTCCGATAATTGATAGCCTGAAAACGCCGTTGGATACTATTCCGACGTCGGGAGACAGTCTGCGGATAGAAGCGGATAGCCTCGCGCCGATCATCGCCGACCCTGCGGCAGCGCCGGCCTCTTCGACCCTACAGCCTACGGCCATCTCCCCCGAAGGCCAGCCCGATTCGCTGAACCTTACCCAGTCCGATTCGCTGGGGCTTACCCAGCCGGATTCGCTGGCCAATACCCGCCCGCCCATCATTCCCCCCACCTCTGGCCGCCCACCCACCGGTCGCCCCCAACCCACCACTGACCTCAGCGCCGTCACCCTCTCCAAAGATGGCTTAGATGAGGACATCGAATATACTTCCAGCGATTCGATGAAAAATGACATCACCGGAAAAAAGATTTACCTCTACGGAAATGCGGAGGTCAAATACACTAGTATGAACATTACGGCCCACCAGATCATCTTGGACATGGAGAACAACATCGTCATGGCCGAATGTGGGACGGATAGCCTGGGTAAGCGTTTTGGTATACCGGCATTTACTGACGGCAGCCAGGATTTTACCGCCAATAAAATACGCTACAATTTCAAAAGCCGAAAGGGCATTATCTACGATATTACGACGCAACAGGGGGACGATATGTACCTCAAAGGCAGCAAAGCTAAGCTCTTCAGCCCCGCCGATACCACCAAAGGCGATAATGTAGTTTACAGCTCCAATGCCATTTTTACCACCTGTAATCACGATCATCCCCACTTTGGTATCCGCAGTCGGCGACAAAAAGTTATCGCTAATAAGATGGTTGTGGTTGGCGCTTCGAACCTGGAGATTGCCGGCATTCCTAGCCCCGTTTGGCTGCCCTTCGGATTTTTTCCCCTCAAAAAAGGTAAACGCACCGGGCTGATTTTCCCCAGAGATTACGAATTCTCGCCAACCTGGGGCTTTGGCTTTCGTAATGTTGGCTGGTTTTTCCCGCTCAACGATAATATGAACCTCACCCTGACCGGTGACATCTACACCCGAGGAACTTGGGGCTTGACGGCCAATTCTCAATACAAAAAACGTTACAAATACTCTGGAAATCTTTCGCTAGGCTATTCCTATCGTAAGGATCAGGATAATGTTGGTCTGCCGATCGTCAACCGCTCTTGGAACTTCCGCTGGTCGCATCGGCAGGAAGCGACGGCGCATCCCACCAATACCTTTAGTGTGAGTGCCAACATACAGACCAATAATTTCCAGAGTTTCAACCAAAACGATGCGAATAGTGTATTGACCAATACCTTGAGTTCTAATATCTCCTTCACGAAGAAGCTTCCTGGCACGCCTTTCCGGTTTTCGCTGTCGGCCTCACATTCGCAGAATACCCAAAACCGGACCATGAACATCAGCCTGCCCGTGGCGAACTTTCAGATGGATCGGATTTATCCTTTTAAAAATAGAAATCGGGGAGGGAATGAGGAGAAGTGGTTCGAGAAAATATCCTTGCAATATACGATGGATGCTCAAAACCGCTTTCAGGCCACCGACACCACCCTCTTCTCCCGCCAAACCCTGGAAGATGCGCAGTATGGAGTACGACATACCGTCAGCTCGAACGCGGCTTTCCGAGTCTTTAAATTTTTCAACTTCACGCCCAATATCAATTATAAAGAAAACTGGTATTTCAATACCCTGCGTAGAGAGTTTGACCCTACTGTTATACGGGATACGCTTCAGGATTGTAATGCGGATAGCTCGGAGTGCGTTGAAGTTTTTGATACGACTAGCTACGGTACTGTGACCGATTTTCGCGATCTGGGCTTCACCCCCCTGCGGCTTTTCGATGTTAACATGTCGCTCAATACCCAGATTTTTGGTACCCGGGTGTTCGGAAGGGGCTTTATTCGAGGCATCCGCCATGTCATTAAACCCTCTATTTCCTTCAACTTCACGCCCGATTATACCCGGGAGAGTTTAGGCTATTACCGAACCGTACAGACCGATATTCGGCAGGATGACCCCGACGAATTTACCACCTACAGCATCTTTGATCAAGCCATCTACGACCGACCGACCAACCAAGGTCGGGTGATGGGCTTGAGCTATTCTTTGAATAATATCTTTGAGGCCAAGTATTTCTCCCGGCGCGATTCTTCGATTAAGAAGTTGAAGCTTTTTGACAATATCTTCCTGGGGGGAAATTACAATTTTGTGGCAGATTCGTTGAAATGGAGCCAGGTTACCGCCCGAGGGGCGGCCCGTTTCTTCAAAGGCATTACCAATGTCAGTTTCACTGCGGTTTTCGACCCCTATGCGGCAGTTGTGACCGATAATAATACCAATCGTAGAATCAATACTTTCTACTGGGATACCAATAAGCGGTTGCTGCGTTTTGACCGCGTGGAGTTTCGCTTGACGACCAACCTAACGGTCGGGCAGATTAGGGATTTCTTTAAGAAAAGCGGCTCTGGTGGCGGAGGCTCCACCTCCGGCTTGAGCAGCGAACCCCGACGATTTGACGATGACCCCAGTGGTGCGGTCAGTATTGGCAACGCCGAAAGCTTGCTGGATGTGCTGGCCAACTTCCGAGTCAGCCATAACTTTACGGTGCGCGTCAATCGGATTGATGGGCGGGATACAACGGTGGTGCAGGCCCATACCCTGCGCTTCAGTGGTAGAATTAAGTTGACCGACAGCTGGAACATCAATGTGGGAAATGTGAGCTATGATTTTCGCTCTGGCCGGCTGGTTTATCCCGATCTGGGCTTCTCTCGCGACTTGCACTGCTGGGAAATGGGCATGAACTGGCAACCTGCTCGGGGCACCTACTCCTTCTTCATCCGCGTCAAGCCCGGCACCCTGGATTTTATCAATATTCCCTACAAAAAGAACAATGCAGATGGATTTGGGGGCTTTTGATGGAATAGTCTGCCCTGTCTAAGCCTGTTTTTTAGATTTTTTCTTGCGCCACCATCTCCGCTTCTTGGACTTGCCTCCGGATTTCTGTTCTTGCTTCTCGGCCTTCGGCTGCTCCTTGCGGTTTTCTGGTTGTTCCTGCGGATTAGGCTTGCGTTTGGCGGGCTTTTGCGGCGCTTTTTCCTTTCTAGGCGGCGCCCCCCGCTTTGGCCTGCGGCCCCGAGGATTGAGTTCCGCCATCTTCGCCGCATATTCTACCTGCTCCGTAATCTTTTCGTCCGTCATTGGGAAAGGATGATCCTCCACAACGGTCAATTTCTTGCGGATGAGCTTTTGAATACTGCGGAGGTAAGCTTTTTCTACATCATCGCAAAAGGAGAGGGCTTGGCCGGAAGCGCCGGCGCGGCCTGTCCGCCCGATCCGGTGGACATAGGTTTCGGGGAGGTTGGGCAGGTCGTAGTTGATTACATGGCTCAGCTCCTCTACGTCGATGCCTCGGGCGGCAATGTCGGTAGCCACCAGCACCCGGCAGCGTTTGTCTTTAAAGCTGCGCAGGGCCCGCTGGCGAGCATTCTGCGACTTGTCGCCATGAATGGCTTCGGCGCGGATACCCGCCTTCTTCAGTACGCGGGCGATGCGATCAGCGCCGTGCTTGGTCCGCGAAAAGACCAGGGCCATAGGAATGTCCTCGGTTTTGAGCAGGTGGACCAGCAGCTGGCGCTTTTCGCGCTTGACCACAAAGTAGACCGATTGCTGCACCGTCTCCGCAGCGGAGGACACCGGCGTTACTTCGACTTTGGCGGGCCGGCTGAGAATCTGCTGCGATAGCTCGACGATATTATCTGGCATGGTGGCCGAGAAGAACAGCGACTGCCGTTTTTCGGGCAGTTCGCGTAGTACCTTACGGATGTCGTGGATGAAGCCCATGTCCAGCATGCGGTCGGCTTCATCGAGGACGAACAGTTCGATTTCTCTGAGGCTGATGAAGCCCTGGTTGATTAGGTCGATCAGTCGGCCGGGGGTTGCTACGAGGATGTCGACGCGGGAGCGCAGGGCGTCGGTTTGCTTTTTTTGTGGTACGCCGCCGAAGATGACGAGGTGGCGGAGGGGGAGGTGGCGGCCGTAGGCGGCGAAGCTTTCGCCGATTTGGATGGCCAGTTCGCGCGTGGGCGTCAGTACGACGGCGCGGATGGGCTGGCGGCCTCGGTTTCGGCGGTGGGTTTGCTGCAATAGCTGTAACATCGGAATGGCAAAAGCCGCTGTTTTGCCCGTACCCGTTTGGGCACAGCCTAGCAAATCTCTTTGTTTTAGGACTATGGGAATAGATTGTGCCTGAATAGGCGTTGGATTTTTGTAACCTTCCTCTTTTAGTGCTCTACGTATTGGCTCTATCAACTCCAAATCTTCAAATGACATACTCTACTTTTTGAGGCATCCTGTAAACTGACTGCAACATCGCAGTCGCTTGAAATTGGTGCCTATTAATGATTGCGAGGCGCGAAGGTACGTCTTTTCCCTGTATAATGCTTGTTTTGGGAGAAATTAGGGGCGATGTTTGGGAAATCATCTTACTGCTTTACTGTCCAAAGCCATATTGCCGAAAAGTCAAATTGATCCTCCCATTCTTGTAGCTTGGATCGATGGGCAAGGAATGCTCGTAACGCTCCTGGCAGTGCTCGCCCATAATCAGCATACTGCCTTCTTCCAGAAAAAACTCGTGGACTCGCTGTGTACTTTTTTCTCGCAGTAAGAAATTGCGCTCCTCCCCAAGGCTCAAGGAAGGAATAAAAGAGGTATCACCAAAAGCTTGGAAATCAGAGTGAAAATCAACGCCCGTTTGGCCATTCGGGTAATAAATACAAACACAGACGCCAAAGTCGATCCCTGTCCATCCCGCTACCCGTTCCTTCACCTCCCTCATCCGCTCCGACCATACGACTGATCTTCCCCACTGCTCCTCCGGAAAGGCCCCCGTCTCCTGTAATTGCTGATCAATAAACATGAGTTTACCGTGGGGCAAGGTGAATGTTTGGTTTCCGACTTGCTGCTTGGTCAATTCAGCAATCTGGTAATCTTGATAGATTTCGCGATACAGGGCTTGGGCCTCCTGCTTGCTGAGGAAATTGGGGTGGTATTCGAGGTGGCAGTTGAGGGGGGTGGACATAGTTTCAATCTTAACGGCAATAAAAGTAGGGTTTTGATAGGACTATTTGTAGAGAATGTTAGAATAATTGAATTTGAATTTATTGTGTTATATTATTTTGAATTATCATTGTTTTATAGTATTATTGTAACAGTACTGATTCGGATGGTTAACTAGCTTTAAACTCATGATTGATGAAACTCAATAGTCTTTTCATTATAACCCTCTTATTTCTACTGGGTTGTTCCAAGTCAGAAGAGATAGAAACGAAAAATATTTCAGGAAGTGAAGCCTTTCACAGTATAACACTGAGTGATAACTTTAATGGGACCCATCTTAAGCAACCCATAAGTGAGCTTGACTTTAACCATTACTTAGTGATGGAGCGCTTCAAGATGTTGCAAAGGCCAGTAGAAGCTTTCTCAAAGATTGTTTACGCTAAATCCATTGAGGAAGGATTGGATTTAGCTATCGGCGAAACCCAAATTTCGTCGGTATACGACTTCATTGCCTATAATTTCAGTAATGACTGGTCTTCAGCCTTGAGTAATGGTATAGAAACGGATTCTCTTCCTGAGAATGATTTTAGTAAAATCCCTTTCACTTTTACTGTGAATGAAGACCTTTCTTTTGAAGGCTTTTTTCCAGAACCAGGGCAGCTATCGACTGAACAAAATCCTGCGGGTATTGGGAAACGCTCGAAATCTGAAGGTATCGAACTGGCTTGGGCACCTTCTGTATTACCTAATAGCAAGATCAGAATAGGAATTTATCATTCGTCGACAGTTGATACATCAGCATCAGAATTGGCAGAGGTGCAAGAATTGATAGTTGATGACACTGGAAATACCACTTTACCTACGGATGTATTAAGTCCCTACTTCGTGGGGGATGAAATTATAATAGATATATCCAGAGATATATTTCTGCTAGAAGATGATATCTTGATCCGGGGACTGGAGCATCATTCTTTAGGTTTTATTACTCTTCTTGATTGAGCATCGCAATTGGACTTAAGCATTTGTAATCTTATGAAAAAAGTATTTTTTCTATTGGCTTGCGCACTCCTAACTATGCTTATTTTAGGATTTCAGCCATCAGGTATTACTGCTCCTTCCAATACACAAACTACCACTGAGGGTAAACCTAGAGGCCGTCAAGTTCAATTCAATATTGATTTATTCAATTTTGACGATTGTACTTATTCGGCTTCTAAGAATGGAGATATTATCTTTAGAGCTAGGGTAAGGTTAACACGAAGCGATGGTTCAGTATCTTGTAGCATAAACAACGCATTAGCGCATATAGATAATGATAATTTTACGGGTCATAGTAATATTATTAGATTTTCAAGTACACTAGAAGAGCAAAACGAACGGTTCATAATCGATATAGACTTCGTCGCTTATCCCAGAGAGAGTCCTACCTGTTTTGAGGAGCCACAGAGTTGCAGCGCTGATATGACTAAATGCTGCTTTGACTTCAGCTGTTGTGATTGCGGGCAGTGGAATGGGGTACTTTTTGAAGGGTTCTGGGCTAAAGAGCGATTCCGGCACACTATACCTGAGGTAATCAATCTGCTTTCAGATACTCGTCGCCTAAATTTAGCTCATTTGTACCCCCCTCATGCACCAAATCCTAACACGACGAGCGATAGTTTTGAGGGAGGCTGCGAATGTTGTGCACACTAACCCGCTAGTTTTCAAATTCCAACTCCGACTTAAATTGCTCCCCCTTCAAATGCTTCTTTCCTTCGGAATCATACAGCCAAAAATCACCCAGCACCGATTCGTACTGTACCTTGATGCTGACATTGCCCATATCCTTGGCCATCTCCCGGGTTTCTTCGTCCCAGGGCATGTGTAGGATCGCCCTCTCTTCTCCGGCTTTGTAGACCGAATTATTGAGGCTGGAGATTCGTAAGCGATCGTAGCCGATGACTCGGTCGACCTTGATGGCATCGAGTAGGGCATCGATGCTTTTGATGACATGGCCTTTGTAGCGGACTTCTACCGACTTGATGATGGCCGGCCCCGTGCCATTGTTGTAGGCTACGAATTTAAAGCCTTCGCCACTGAAGGAGGGAACAACTTCAAAGTAGGGCCAAACCAGGGCCTGTTGCTGGCTTTTCATAATGTTGGCTTCGTAGATGGACGTAAACAGTGCAATGATGCTGATGACCAGTGCCAATAGGGTCCCAATACTTTGAAATTTTTCCTGATTCATAAAATGCTAGCGATCTCTGAGTTCTACTTTTCGGTTAAACTGCGCGCCGGCGACTCCCTCTGACCCTTTTACCAATTCCAGCATGCGCTCTGGCGATATTTTCTGGGTATTAAAGGTGATGACCCAATAGGGGCTGTTGGGCGCTACTTGCTTGAGCAATTGGGTTTCGTATTTGGCCATTCCTTCTACCCAGGTTGGAATATCCGTATCTCCTTTGAACTGCACAATGATTTCTTTACTGACCATTCTTTCCTCCTTCACCGGGCCTTCCCGCTGCGTCCATTCTCCCTCACTAGCTACTGCATCCAACATTTTCTCCAACTCCAAAATGGCCTCCGGCCGGCTAAAGTCCCCCTTAACCTCCTTGGCCTTCCCCTCCCGGAATTGGCTAATCGTAATGCTCGGAACATCTGATACATCACTAGGATAAACATCCGGATGACTCCAAAAATCAGCCGCCTCAAAAGCTTTACTGAGCTTCTCGTACTGCTTCTTGGACAGCTGACGCACATAGAGCCCCTGCTTATCGGTGTTGCGGATGCCGTTGAACGCCACAAAGCCGTTGTCATAAATGGTCATTCTGAACACCGGGCAGGTGCCAAAGCAGGGCGATTTGTACATCTCCATCGCCTTGGTGAGTTTTGACAAGTCGCTGGTATCCTTGGTGCTGCTATCTTTGGCACCACGACAACTCCATCCAACGAGAATAAGCAGGGTCAGGGTACCAAAAAGAAGGTATTTCATGTTTGTTGATTTTAAGACCAAAGATAAAAAAATGGTTGGCAAACCTGGTGTGTGCCAACCATTTCTCGGTCATTCATGGATATGAGAATTAATCAGTTCATTGTAATTTGAATTAATTCATTACAATCACTTTTGTCGAGTAAGTCGTTTGTCGGACCCTTACCTGCACGATATACATTCCGCGGCTCAGTCCTTCAGTATAGATGGATAAAATGTTTCTAGGCAAATCATTTGACTCATAGACCATCCGGCCTGCGGCATCCAACAGCCGGACATTCGCCAGGGCCTCCTCCTCCGTATCCAAATCAATGTGGATGCAATTGGTGGCAGGGTTGGGGAAGACCGTCAGTTGTTCGGTCGGATCGGGGCGAAGGAGGCCACAGCCGTTCGAGCTGAGCAGGCTGGCCCTCGGGCCGTTGAGGGCTGCCAACATCCGCATTCTCTGCCCCTCGGTGAACATAGCTAGGCAGGCATCGTCGGAATAGTCCATAAAATTGACAAACATATCATTGGAGCCACAGCTGGCCACTGGATACACCGGACAACCCGTGTAATCGCGTTCCTGCCGGGGCGTATCGCTAACACCATCGTCAGAGTCGCAGTTCATCGCGCTGCCCCAGGGATGTTGCAAGTTGAAATAATGGCCCACCTCATGGGTCATCGTCTTGCCCAAATGCGGCGTGTCGTCCTGACAACTGCTGGCGAAATAGCGCGTATCGACGATAATGCCGTCTTCGTGCGGCTCCAACTCGCCGGGGCGAACTCCGTAGCCCAAAAAAGCATTGCCCGTATCGGCTACCCAAACATTGAGGTAATGCGCTGGGTCCCAGGCATCCTGTCCGCCGAGATCGCTGCGGAAGAGGCGGAAGTTGCCCCGCTGGTCCACCGCCAGGCGGAAGTTGCCAATCTCAGGAATCTCCGTCGTCACTCGATTGATCCCCGAAGTCGGCTGCCCATCTGGACTAAAGCTGGCCAAGCAAAACTCAAAATTGATATTGCTTTGGAAGGGGCGAAACTCATCGGGGATAATATTTTGGTTGAGGTTGCGCATTTGAAAGTCTGCATTGAGCGAAGCAATCTGCGCTTGTATCTGATAATCAGAGAAGTAAATGTCTTGATCGGGATGTCGAAGGATGTGAACAACGAGGGGTATGGTAATCAGGCTATCGTTGCGAGCGGCGAGGTCGTACTGATGCTCAGCGATCCATTGTTGCGTAAAGGCTTCCATCGCTGCACGACGTCCGAAAGCCTCTGGATGCCGTTCCGCATACTGTTGGAACAGGTGCTCCGTTCCACATTTCTCAATCGTATGTTGGGCCTTGATTAGGGGTAGGCAGGTGAGTAAAGTGAGGATTAGTGTCAGTATTTGTTTCATGGTCTCCTTTATAACGGCTCGCTTCCAAAAAAGGATGTCGCGTTTAATCGGAATTCCTGCAAAAATCGACCCAAAGTCCGTCACTTGTCTAATCTACCGGCTTATTTGTTAATTATCTTATATAACTCATCTAGCCGAGGTTCCAGGATGATTTCGGTGCGTCGATTTTGGGCTTTGCCCGCCGCGCTGCCGTTGGAGGCGATAGGGTGGTGGAGGCCGCGGCCGGCGGCCGTAATGCGGTTGGGGTCGACGCCGTAGCCGGTCAGCACCTTGACCACGGAGGTGGCCCGATCGACGCTGAGGTCCCAGTTGCGGTTCGCCGAGCCGTCGGAGTCGGTATGGCCTTCGACGGTGACTTGGATGTCGGGGTTGCGCTGCAGCACTTCGGCGAGTTTCTTGATGGCGGTTTTGCCCTTCCAGTCGATTTTGGAGCTGTTGGAGGCGAAGAGGAGGTTTTGACTGAGGGAGACGTAGATTTTGCCATTGGCTTCGCTGACGCTGAGGTCGGTGTTGGAGAAGCCGAGTAGGGCCTGGTTGATTTTGGTGCGCAGGGTTTGCAGCGTTTGATCGCGTTTGGCCAGTTCGGCTTGTAGGGCAGTGAGTTGCTGCTCGTAGAGTTGGCTATTGTCTTCGACGGGGGGCGGAGGTGGAGGATTGTCGAGCTGCTGCTGTTGGTCGGCGAGGCTGGCCTGTAGGGCGGTGAGGTTATCCTCCAGGCGGCGCAGCTCGCGGGCTTTTTGATCCAGTTCGCGCTGTTTTTGCCCCAGCTCCTCCGTCAGATTTTGTTTTTCCTGGGAGCTATTGGACAGTAGCGACTGATTTTGAAAAATAATCTCATCATAGCGCCGCAGCAAATCCTGGTAGTTCCGATCGAGGTTACTGAAGCGCTCCTGAGCAGTCGCCAGCTCCTCATTGGTTTGTTGGGCATTGGCAGACGCCCTTTGCAGATCGTACTCTAGGTGGCGTTTATCTTCCAAAATAGACAGGAGCGAGTCGCTGGCCACCCGATTTTGATTGCTGACCTTACGCAGCTCTTCGTATTTCTTATTGGACACACAACTGATGTGAGTGAAAATGAGCATTCCGACCAATAGTCCTATAAAGATTCTCATGAGCGATGCAATTATTAATAGTTGATTAGATTGGGTACCTAGAAACAGGTTCCAAACAAATTTAGGAAATTTGCGGGGGAGTTGCTAATGCCGTCGATCTTCCGGCTGTAGACTTAAGAGTTGAAACGCAATACTATTTGACCTTTATGACCTGATCCCCTTCCAATTTGGAGGGATAAATTTCATCGTTGACCACTACCTCCCGGACATCGTACGCTCGTACTGCGTTCATATCGATCTTTATCTCGGCCACGTTTGAGGTATGAATTATCAACTGGTGGCCTTTAATCTTCGCTGCTATTTTCGCAGATCGGCGTGGAGTATTGAATATTTCATAGTAATAGCCCTCGTTGAATTTTCCGCTGATTAGTTGCTCTTTTCCCTCCCTTAGAATCGTAAGCGAGGTAGGGTCGCCCGCTGTTTTCTTAGCGGTATAAAAATAGGGAGAGTACGGCGAAGCCATCGTATCCTGTTCCATTAGCAGAACAATATCATCGACTTTTATCCCCATCCTTTTGGAGGTACAGGTATCGTTTTTAAAACCCTTTACTTTCAAGCCCTTTCCCTGATAAGCATAATCGTAATTCAATCCGAAATCGGCCTTGCTGTTAAAGACTTTCAGCTGATAAGGAGTATGCCATGCTTTGGGAGATGATGAGGTATCGATCTGAGTGATGCTTATCCAGTTGATGGTATTATTACTCAAAGAAGACATTTCCCAAGAGAACTCCGTCGGCACCTGATTCGTATGCTCTGCCATAAAAGACAGCAGCCCTTCTTGTTCCGTTTGGAGGTAGGCCATCTCGTGATTCCCTTCGGGGGTCTTAAAAATGATATGGTCATTGAATTGCTTCAAGTAGTCAACCGTAGGTTCAATCTGATTGAGGGGGTACAACATATCGCCTGTGGTGTTGATGATGTAGATCGGCTTGTGGTTGGCGTTGGCCGGGTAGGTTCCAAAAGCACCTAATTTTTGAGCTACTCTGAGGCTTCCATTCATGGCAATAAACCCGGCGAAGGGCGCAGGGTGGGTCATAGAAAAATACAAGGCGCCGGAGGCTCCGTCGGAAAACCCACTCAAAAAAATCTTCTGCTGATCAACATTAAATTGCTCCTGCACCTCGCGGATTTCTCCCATCACCATATCCATCCCCACCGCATCAAACCACGTAGCTCCTTTTTGTCCGTAGCAAAACATCAAGTAAAATTCTCCTTGATCCGCCAGCTCAATCAGCTTCGATTTTTTAATGTAAGCCAGCGGGTCTTTCTTCAAGTTGGGATTAGATATTGCACCGTGCAGATAGACCAACAGCGGCCGCTCCACCTTACTATCCATTGCTTTAGGGGTGTAGAGGATAAATGGCCGTTCTATCTGATCTTTGCACTTAAAGGTCAATTCGGTGTATGTTTCCTCTTGCCCAAGGGCAAGGGTTGAGGTCAGTAGTAAGAGAAGGTAGAGTATCTTTTTCATGCTTTAGGGGTATGGCTCGTATTTTTAGCTGCTAAGGTAGGGAATTTGTATCTTTAAGGTCGAATAAATTTCATCAGCTTGGACCCGCCTTGTGGACTTACTATATTAACCAGGGACATTAAGTTAAGATCGAATGGGTCCAAAAAAATTAACTTATCATCATGTCAAGAACAAAGAACAGGAGGAGTAAAATAGAAGCCATAATAATAGAGCAATGAATAGGTAAAAATATTTTGATTTCATATTAGTACATCTGTTCTATTTTTATGAAAACAATTACTCAATTGAATATTAAAGGCATACTGCTCATTCATCACAGCTGAGGTATTGTTGGGGTTCGGACATGTATTTTCCCTTTTCCACTAACGTTTTCGTGAAAGCCTGTGCGTTGTTTATGTTATAGAAGGTATAGTCATATATCCAATCATTTTCTTGGGAATACCGAACTAATACTCGATCGTTTTCTAGAAGTTTAGCCCTGTTTGTCATATTAGATTCTTTGTATAGTAAAATACTATATTGGCTGTATTGCTGATAACTAGTATCTAGTATTTCGCAAACTAAACTGTCCACAATCAGGTCTGTTTTTTCATTCTTGATATAATGCTTTACTATAAAGTATTCCCCTTTAAATCGTTTTAGACCTTTATCATTTTTTGTTGAATCTATCCTGTTATACATTTCTATGGATTCTAGATACATGGGTTCTTTATTATTAAAAGAGCAGGAGCAGTAAAATAGGGGCCATAATAATAGAGCAATGAATAGGTAAGAGTATCTTAATTTCATATTAGTATATCTGTTCTGTTTTTATGAAAACAATTACTCAAATGAATATTAAAGGCATACTGCTCATTCATCACAGCTGAGGTATTGTTGAGGCTCAGAGATATACTGTCCTTCATCTATTTCTACCTTTATAAAGGCGTTGATTTTTCCTGCACTGAACCATCTGTATATGTAAATCCAATCATTTTGTTGTGAATATCGATCTAATATTCGATCATTTTCCAATAACTTCTTTCTGTTGGTCATACGGGATTCTTTGTACAGTAAAATATCGTAATGTCGAAATTCTTGGTATGATTCATAAAGGATAGCGCAAACAAGACTATCAATCAATAATTCTGATTCTATTTGGTGATTTTTAACAATGTAATGTTCAACTTTATGTCTTTTCAATCCC
>JBCDGZ010000063.1:0-41599 GCA_038750655.1 Bacteroidota bacterium
GAGATGGAGCGCGTATCTTTGATGTACGAAGATTCCACAATCAATCCAACTAATTTTGCCGATAAAGCTTTTTGGGAGTATGTACTACTATCAGATTGGGGAGTTTATCAACTAATACTAGAATGAAGGGTAGAATATTTATGATAATTCTTTTAGTGGTATTAGCACAAAGCTGTGATAATGCCGATGCAGCTGTGTTATTTAAAATTACCAATGAAAGTAAAGATAGTATTCGAATCCACGCAAAAAGTGCACATAAAGAAGTTAAAACGGTCTTACAAGTAGAGGAATCTATGACCTTACAACTACTACTCCAAGTAACAACAAGCCCAACGGTCGACGATTCCTATTTTTCTTGGATTGAATTTGATACGATCCAGATATCCCAAAATGGGAACTTAATTGAGAAAGATTTTTTAGATAGAGAACATTGGAAATTTGAGAATCACGAACAAGATTTTGGTATTTATGAATTAGTCATTGAAGAAAACTAGAAATGTGTAAGCAAAGTATCTTAGAATAAAACGGCGCTCAAATCTGTAGCAGACTGTATCGTCTGCGTAGAACGATGTGACGAGCGAGATCAGAGCGTAAAGAAATTCTGATACAACAGAAGAAGAACCGCTTGCATTACAGAAAAAAGAGATGTATTTAACAAAATTTAACGATAAAACTTATTACTTTAACAGGTGTACAACACACTCAGGCAAGGTATTTATCGTCTCAATACTGTAAAAATAATCTACTTTCGGATACCGTTAATTCCTCAGCCAAAGGAATACCCGGATTTAAAAAATTCAATTAAAAATTATTAAAATGAAAAAAGTATTATTCAGTCTTTTGCCTTTATTACTGCTTACCCTGGGAACATTGACCGCCCAAGATGCAGGCAAGGCGCTGAAAAACGCTAAAAAAGCGATGAACAAATATGCGGTAGCTTCTGATGGTCACGATGCGATCCTAGCAGATGCTAGTCAGCACATCGATGATGCCATCGCCGGTGATCTGGAAACCAAAGACAGAATCAAGGCTTTGCAGTTGAGTGGGGAGATCAACAGCGAAATCGCTAACAAAGAGGTGATCATGAAGACCACCGATCCAAAGTACAAACTCAAGTATCCTGAGGCAGCTACTAAGGCGTACAATGCCTACAAAGAACTGCTGAGTATTGCCCAAAAGAAATTCCAGAAGAAGGATGCCATCGATGGCCTTCTCGCTGCTTCTACCCACCTGACTAATATGGCAAAGCTTAACTACGGTGACCAAAACTATGCAGGCGCCTACGAAGCTTTTAATGCTGTGACTACTGTCCGTGATCTGCTGAAAGCTAATGGCAACAATGATCTGCTCGATAGCGACGAGGCCTACCACGAACACCTGTTTATGACTGGTTTGAGCGCCATTAGTGCTAGCAAAACGGCTGAAGCCAAGCCCGTTTTCATGAAGCTCTATGATGCAGGATATGAGCGTGCGGCGGTCTACGAAGCCCTCTACAAGATCAAGACACAGGACGGTGATGATGATGCAGTAACGATCCTCGAAGCTGGCCGTGCTAAGTTCCCTACGGACGAAGGACTACGTATTGCCGAGATCAACTATTACTTGAAGGAAAATAAACTGGATGATTTGGTAGGCAAGTTGACTGGTGCCATCGAACAAGATCCGGAAAATATCTCTCTTTACTCTACCCTCGGACACGTTTACGATAACCTGTACCAAAGAGAAGAAGAAGCAGGCAATGTTGAATCGGCTGCCTCTTACTTCGATAAGGCCCTCAAATATTACAATGAGGCCCTGGGCCGTAAGCCTGATTTCTTCGATGCTATCTACAACATCGGTGCATTGTATTACAACAAAGCAGCCCTTTTGACCAAAGAATTGGTATCCTTGGAAGGAGACTACTCTAAGAGTGGTATCGCTAAGTACGATGCTAAGAAAGCGGAGGTCTTCGCTATGTTTGATAAGGCGCTGCCATTCTTCCAAAGAGCAGAAGGTATGAATGCCAACGACGTCGGTACACTGACTGCCTTGAAAGAAATCTACGCCAAGAAGGATGATTTGGAGAAATACAATGCCTTCAAATCTCGTCTGGAAACTGTTCAGGGAGGAGGCCAGAACGAGGCTTCTTTCTTTAATAAGTAAGACAAGACCTAAATAGCGTTATCACTCTCGGGTGATCAGTACAAAAAGCAGAAAATCTGGTAACCGGGTTTTCTGCTTTTTTCGTTGCGCATTGACTATATAAACAAAATGTGTTATATTTGTTCATTGCAAATCATTTTGTTTAAATTTATCGGATGCCTTCACCACCATACCTTAAAGGCCGAGGGGCTCAAATCAATACCGCTAATCGCTTCGATAAGCATATCGGAGAGCAAAATCCGTTGGCTTTTACTGACGATGATGTCAATCAAATTCCGACGCAGTATATCAATGTGGCTGCTCGCAGCATTATCAACAAGGTGGACAGCCCGGATATTCCGATGCCCTATTCTATGAATCCTTACCAGGGGTGCGAGCATGGATGCATTTATTGCTATGCCCGGAATACGCATAACTACTGGGGCTATAGCGCCGGAGTAGAATTCGAGCAAAAGATATTGATTAAGGAAGAGGCTCCTCAATTGTTGGCCAAGCAACTGCGCAGTAAAAACTGGAAGGCAGCGCCGATTATGCTTTCGGGAAATACAGACTGCTACCAGCCCATTGAGCGCAAGCTGGAAATTACCAGAAAGCTGTTGGAGGTGTGTTGGCGTTTTCGGCATCCGGTGGGGGTGATTACCAAGAATAGCCTGGTGCTGCGCGATCTTGACCTGCTGAGTAAGCTCAATGAGCATAATTTGGTCCGCGTAGCCATCTCGCTAACGACGCTCAACGAGCAATTGCGGCAATTTATGGAGCCACGTACCGCCACAGTGGCCGGCCGCCTAGAAACGATCCGTCAGCTCAGTGCCGCCGGCATCCCCGTTAATCTGATGATGGCTCCCATCATTCCCAGCTTGACCGATCATGAGATTTTTGACCTGCTGAAAGCGGCGGCCGAGGCAGGTGCCCGCTCTGCTAACTACACCATGGTGCGCCTCAATGGTGATATAGCCATTCTCTTCGAAGACTGGCTGCGTAAGAACTATCCAGATCGAGCAGATAAGGTGTTGAATAAGATCAAGGACTGCCACGGCGGTGCGCTAAGTGATAATCGCTTTGGTAAGCGGATGAGTGGGGAAGGCCATATCGCTGCGATTATCAGCAAGCAGTTTAAGCTGGCTCGAAAGCGATTTTTTTCGACCGAGAAATTACCGCCTCTCAACACCGAGCTGTATTATCAGATGAAAGCGCCGCAGATGAAGTTGTTTTAGAAGAATAACTAGGCGGAGGTCGGTAGTAGCGAATGGGAATGGGTTAATTGTACCCCTGCTGCTTTCATCTCCTCAATAGCCTTCTGTGCATCACCCTCCTGCAGGTTCACCGCCCGGCAGCCGTCGGCAATCAAGTGGCAACGCAGTCCACTGCCTACGGCATCAATCGCCGAAGCCTTCACACAGTAATCCGTCGCTAGCCCCATCACAAAGACCTCCTCCACGCCTTGGGCTTGTAAATAGTCGAGCATCCCCGTCGCCTTGCGGTGCTGATTATCGTAAAAGCCACTGTAGCTGTCGATGTTTTTATCGGTTCCTTTGTAGATGATCTTGTGGATACCTTCCCTTTGTAGGTTGGGAGCCAATTCTGCTCCGAAGCTATGCTGCACGCAGTGGATGGGCCAGAGCACCTGAGGCGTGCCGTCTTCGAGTTCGATCAGTTGGCCGGGATAGCGCCAGGGGTGGTTGGCCGCAAAGCTAACGTGATCGGCGGGATGCCAATCTTGGGTGGCAACGACTAGAGGGAAATGGGGCATTAGCTGATTGGCGATGGGGATGATCTGGTCACCTTCGTCGACGCCCAGGGCCCCGCCGGGTAGAAAATCGATCTGTAAATCAATGAGCAACAGTGCCTTCATGGGATTAGAATTTGTGGTGGATTAATAGACTTGGACGCGGGCCAGCCCTTCGGAGAAATCCCGGATGTCCAGATAATTGGGGCGCGGAGCCAGGACGACCTGGCCTTTTTTGTTGACAAAGCCGGTGCCTTCGTAAAAAGCGACGCGGGCGAAGCCCTCCTTGAAGTCCCAGACCAGGCCAAACTGAGGCGGTGTAGCCTCCTTGCCCTCACTATCCAGATAGCCCCAAAGCCGCCCTACCTGATAGCCCGCCATGCCCTCGACGTAGCTGTAAAGCTGATCGTACTTGATTGGCGTCACGGATTCGCCCTTGGCGTTGATCAGCCCGTATTTATTATACATCTTGACGCCCCACATGCCATTATTGACCGACCAAGCCTTGTCGTATTTGGCGGGCGTTACCGTTTGTCCTTTAGTATCGATGAGGCCATATTGCTCACCAATTTTCACTACCGCCAGTCCATCATGGAAGTCTTTCGCCACCTCATAATCAGGGGCAATGACCTCCTCACCGGAGCGATTGACAAAACCATATTTCTCCTCTTTCTTCACCCGGGCCAAGCCATCGTGAAAGTGGCCAAGGCGATCGTACTGCGCCTCGATAATCAATTCTCCTTTCAGATCAATCAACCCGTAATTGCCTTTAATCTGTACTTTGGCCAGCCCATCCTGAAACTTTGCAGCGTTCTGAAACTGGCAAGGAATCACCAACTCACCACGACTGTCAATATAGCCATATTGTCCATCCTTCAGCACCCGGGCCATCCCCTCGCTGAAGTCCTGCACCTCTTCGAAAACCGCTGGAATACGCCAACTGCCCTGCGGGTCAATAAACCCCATTTTTCCATCAAAAGTCAACACCCGCGCAATGCCTTCCTCAAAGGACCAGGCCCCCTTGAATTGAGGGGCAATAACCTCCTTGCCTTTAGTATCAATGAATCCCCATTTGCCTTTCTTGCGCACCACCGCCAGGCCCTCCTGAAAATTGCGGGCATCGTCATAAGCAGCCTGAATGACCAGTCGACCGCCTTTGTTCACATAACCCCATTTGTATTCCGATTCTTCAAAATCCTCCTCCCAACTGGGCAGCTCTCCCGCTAGGCCAGGGGCTTCCCCCTCCGTAGTTGCCAGTTGATCCTGACAACCAAAAACAGCGATGAGCAAAAACAAAAGTAAAGGGGCACATTTAAACATAGGAATACCGATTGCTTAGATTTCAAAATCAAAACCCCGCTTGATCAAGTCGCTTTGGCGTTGCTTGGAAAGGGCTTCGTATTTCTCTTTATCGAACTTGTATAAATACGCTGGTCGATGGGCTACACCCTGCTGTTGTTCCGTTTTGATGAGAATCTTGGTTTTGAGCATCTTGGAGCGGAAATTTCGCTTGTTGATTTCTACCCCTAGTATGGTTTCGTAGAGTTGTTGTAGTTGGGTTAGGGTAAATTTCTCTGGCAGCAGCTCGAAGCCGATGGGTTGGTAGCGAACCTTGGCACGAAGCCGACTGATGGCCGTATCCAGGATCAGCTCGTGGTCGAAGGCCAGTACGGGAAGGTGTTTGATGTCAAACCAGCCCACCTCCTTGGCATCATCAGCCGCCTTAACCGGATGTTCGGAGAGATTGACCAGCGCATAGTAGGCCACGCTGATGACTCGCCCACGAGGATCACGGCCGGGGTGGCCAAAGGTAAACAACTGCTCAATAAACACATTTCTAACACCAGTTTCCTCTTCCAGTTCACGCAGGGCGGCGCTTTCCAGGTCCTCATCCATCTCGATGAAGCCACCGGGCAGCGCCCAGCTGTGCTTGAACGGTGCTTTCCCTCGCTGAATCAGCAATACCTTGAGCTGGTGACTCTCGTCAAGACCAAAAATGATACAATCTACCGAAACCGAAGGCCGAGGATATTTATAAGTGTAGGGCATCAGAATTACTGATTTTGGAACTGTTGAGCTTCAATCAATTGATTTTTGCGGGCCTTTAAAGGCGCACTTAAGTTGCAAGGATAAGCCTTAATATTCAATTGCGCAAATTGTTCCTGCTGTTGTAGGCTATAGCGGCGGATTTGATGAAGGTCCGGACGGGGATAGACCAGTTGGCCTTTGGTAAAGATTTTTTGTAAAAGGGGCTGCTGGCCAGCCTCCGGCTCCAACGATTCCTCCAGGCTATTGATCATAAGGTCTTCGACGGGCTGGCCCTGCTCGAAACGCCGCAGGACTTGCAAGGAGCCTGGGTTAGACACCTTGATCGGGTCTTCGGACAGCTTGATTTTATAGTGCCAATCGCCCTCCGGGCCTTTGACCGCGCCCAGCTTGTAGACGCCTCCTAGCGCAGGCTGGTCGTAGGCAGTGACCAGGCGAGTGCCGACGCCCCAGACCTTGATCGTCGCCCCGCGCTCCTTGAGCTGCTGGATGCGGTACTCATCAAGGTCATTGCTGGCGATGATCTGAGCCTCGGGGAAGCCAGCCTCGTCCAGCAATTGGCGAGCGGCGATGCTCAGCTCGGCCAGATCACCGCTATCGAGGCGGACACCGAGGAACTTATGGCCCTCGCTGCGCAACTCTCTGGCGACGCTGATGGCGTTGCGGACGCCATCGATGGTATCGAAGGTATCGACGAGGAAGACGCAGTTATTGGGCATAGCGCGCGCATAGGCGCGAAAGGCTTCTAGCTCATTGCTGAAGGCCATGACCCAGGAGTGAGCGTGGGTGCCCCGGACAGGGATGCCCAGTAGCTTGCCGGCCAGGACGTTGCTGGTGGCGTGGCAGCCGCCGACGTAGGCTGCGCGACTAGCGGTGAGGCCACCGTCGATGCCCTGGGCCCGGCGCAGGCCGAATTCGAGGACGGTATCGCCGTCTGCCGCTTGGACAATACGCGCTGCCTTAGTGGCAATTAAGGTGGCATAGTTGACCATGTTGAGCAGAGCGGTTTCGATGAGCTGCGCTTGAATTAGAGGGCCGCGGACTTTGATCAAGGGCTGATGTGGAAACACCAGCGTCCCTTCCGGAACCGCCTCGATGTCGCATTCAAAGCGCATTCTTTGCAAATAATTCAAAAAGCTTTCATCAAAAAGCGGCCGGCCATCATTGCCCTTTAGGCTACCAAGGTATTGAATATCCTCTCTATGGAATTGCCAGGATTGTAAGTAATCGATGACCGTATCCAAGCCGCAGGCAATGGCGCAGTCCCCCTTGAAGGGATTTTTTCGGTAAAAAAGATGAAAAATGGCTTCTCGATCATAATCGCCGTTTTGCCAGTAGCCATGGGCCATCGTCAGCTGGTAGAGGTCGGTAAGTAGGCTTAATTCGGGGCGATACAGTTGTAATAAAGCTCGTTTTTCGCTCATGGTAATTTTACTTAGTTTGAATTTTAAACTAAGCTATGGACTTTTGATCTTTTATGCAAGTTTATTCCACATATAATTCATCAAGAATAGTCAATAAGGGGAAGAGGAGGTCTGGAAGCTTATGATTGTATTAACTTATTTGTTGGGTGAAAATCTGTAACTTCGCATAGCTAAACAAAAAATTATTGCGATGAAACAGTTACTACTCCTTTCCTTTTTGAGTCTTTCTTATTTTTCCTATTTATTTACTGTTACAGAAAAAGCGACTATCGTTGAGCATAAATCCCACGCAGCTTATTTTTCCCAAAACTGTATCCCTGAAGATCCTTCCGCTCAGATCTTCCAGGTAGTGGAGGATATGCCGCGTTTTCCTGGATGTGAGGATATTATGGATACTGCTGAACGCAAGCAATGTGCTTCTAGAAAAATGCTCGACTTTGTGTACGACAATTTGCTTTATCCGCAAAAGGCTTACGATAATCGGACGGAAGGTACTGCGGTCGTGCGGTTTATTGTAGAAAAAGAAGGCTGCGTATCGAATGCCACCATTTTGCGCGGACTGGGAGATAATACCGACCAAGAGGTACTCAGAGTGATTAATCTAATGAATACTGAAGGGATGCGATGGAGTCCGGGAAAGCAGCGAGAAAATCCGGTTCGGGTGTATTTTAATTTACCAGTCAAATTTATTTGGACCGAAAATGCCACTATCGGAAGTGATGATTTATACAACTTTATTAATCCTTGTGATACCACAATCATTAGCGGTCGGCTGGCAGGGTGCTCCATTGATCATTTTAATGTATTCCCTAATCCAGTTGTAGAGGTACTGAACATCAGTTTTCTGGCCGATGCGAGCACGATGGGCAGTATCAATATTTATGACACCAAAGGCAGCCGTATCATTCATCAAACCCAATTCATCAGTGCGGGGGCCAATACCGAACGTATTCCATTGGGAGATGTAGACAGCGGTCATATGATCATTGCTATCCATGATGCAGATGGAAACGTGTTGGGGGCCTGCCACTTTTTGAAGTTGGAGGAGCGATAAATGCTTACCTTTGTGTAAATTTTTTAGAATATACTTAAGAGGTGGCGCTTTAGCTAAACAATGGAGGCGCTATCTTGTCGTTAATACCGTATGCGAATATTTTTGATTTTATTGATCGCCATTCCCAGCTTCGGGCAATCTGAAATGTGGAAGGAGTACGTCAACTATGACGGTAAATTTCGGGTGTTGGTACCGGGAGACATGGAGGAGATTACTAAAGAAGCGGAGACGCCGGTTGGTACTATAAGTGTCAAAACTTTACTGCATAAGCCCAGTGAGGAAAGTGCTGATAATCTAGCTTACATCGTGAGCTACTACGACTTTCCGGAGGCTTCCATTCATTCCGATTCGACGGCGCTGGTAGAAGATTTTTTTAAAACCACCATTGAGGGAACGGTTAATAGCCTTGAGGGGGAACTTTTGTATGCCACACCCGTAGAAATGCGTAATTATCCGGGACGGCTTTGGCGGATAGATGATGTAGATGATGATGGAAAGGGCACTTCTATCAAGACCAAGGTTTTCCTCGTCGGGCGGCGCTTTTATTCTATACGGACCGTCAGTATGAAAGAAAAAGGCCTGAATCCCTACATCGATAAATTTTTAGATTCCTTTTATTTAGTAGAATGAGCCATACGCGTATCCAAATTCTCCAAGGTGACATCACCACTATTGAAGTGGCCGTCATCGTAAATGCTGCCAATTCCTCACTGCTCGGCGGCGGTGGCGTTGATGGCGCTATTCACCGAGCCGGCGGGCCCGCCATCTTGGAAGAATGCATGGATATTCGCGCACGCCAGGGCGGCTGCGCCACCGGACAAGCCGTCATCACCACCGCCGGCCGCCTTCCCGCCCAACAGGTCATCCACACTGTCGGCCCCGTCTGGCAAAAGCAACGCAAGGAAGAGATGGAGCAGCTGCTCGCCAACTGCTACCGCAACAGCCTTCAATTGGCCGTCGAGCACGGATTAGACACGGTCGCTTTTCCCAACATCAGCACGGGCATCTACCGTTTCCCAAAACAAAGAGCCGCCGAAGTCGCCATCAGGACCGTCAAGCAGTTTTTAGCACAAGATTCCACAATAAAAATGGTGAGCTTTGTTTGCTATGACCAGATAAATTATCAAATTTACAGCGATATAATGAATCTCTAGCCCTACCTAGTCTCTGCTTGTATGAAAATTGCTGTATTCCCGGGGTCCTTCGATCCAATTACTGTTGGCCATGTTGATTTAGTCAAAAGAGCACTGCCGCTGTTCGATAAGATTATCGTAGCAGTAGGCATCAATTCGCAGAAACGCTATTTGTTTTCCTTGGAGCAGCGGCTGGACTGGTTGAATCAAGTGTTTTCGGAGGAGGAGCAGGTGGTAGTCGATTCCTTTGAGGGCCTAACGGCCCATTTTTGCCAACGGGTCAATGCCGAATACCTGCTCCGTGGCCTGCGTAATGCTTCGGATTTTGATTACGAAAAAACCATCTCGCAGCTTAACAATATTGTAGGGGAGGGGATAGAAACCATCTTCTTTATCAGCCGCCCGGCCTACTCGCACATCAGCTCCACCATTGTCCGTGAAATCATCAAAGGCAATGGGGATGCTTCGCCCTTTCTACCGTCGGAGATCAAACTGTAGCTCCTGTTATTATCGATGGGGTATCCCGAATGATGGTCAAGGCGCGCTTGTCAATTGGGGAGGAAAATTCTGCTTTAAATTGCCTACATTTGCAGGAATTATTGAAATAAAATTTCCAACTTATGCCCAACGCCATATTTGAAGTCCCAATTGCGGTCAATGAACCTGTATTGAGCTACGCTCCGGGATCTCCAGAAAAAATAGAACTGAAAAAAACACTAGCCGAAATGAAGGCCCAAGAGACCTTGGTGCCCATGTATATTGGAGGCAAAAAAGTAACGAGTAAAGTCAAAGTAGCCATCCATCCTCCTCACGAAATCAAACACCGCTTAGGATATTTTTATAAGGGCAACACCAGCCACGTCGAGCAGGCCGTCAAGGCTGCGCTGAAGGCCAAGCCCGCCTGGGAAAATATGCCCTGGCAAGATCGCGCCGCTATCTTCCTCAAAGCCGCCGAGCTGCTATCGGGGCCTTACCGGGCTCGGATGAACGCAGCAACCATGCTGGCGCAGTCCAAGAATGTCTATCAGGCCGAGATCGATTGCGTGGCGGAGCTGTGCGACTTTTTCCGCTTTAATGTGCAGTACATGACGCAGCTTTACAGCGAGCAGCCGGAGAGCCCCGCGGGCATCTGGAACCGCTTAGAGCATCGGGCCCTGGAAGGCTTTATTTTTGCCATTACCCCTTTCAACTTCACCTCTATTGCGGGCAACCTGCCTGCGGCACCCGCCATGATGGGCAACACCGTGATTTGGAAGCCTGCCGAGACGCAGATCTACTCCGCTCAGGTGATTATGGAAATCTTTGAGGCCGCAGGCCTGCCGGCTGGCGTCATCAACCTCGTCTACGCCGACGGCCCAGTAGCGGGCAAGGTCATCTTTGAACATCCCGACTTCGCTGGCCTCCACTTCACCGGAAGCACTGGTGTCTTCAAGCTGCTCTGGCAAACCATCGGTAAAAATATTGGCCTCTACAAAACCTATCCCCGCATCGTCGGAGAAACGGGCGGAAAGGACTTCGTCGTCGCCCACTCTTCGGCTAACGCTGCCGAAGTGGCTACGGCGCTAGTGCGCGGGGCCTTCGAATTTCAGGGGCAGAAGTGCTCTGCCGCCTCCCGCGCCTACGTTCCCAAGTCGCTGTGGAAGGAAGTGAGCAAAATTATGGTACAGCAGCTCAAGTCCATCAAAATGGGCTCTCCCGAAGATTTTACCAACTTTATTAATGCCGTTATCGACGAGCGGGCTTTCAATAAGATTACCAATTACATTGCGGAGGCGAAGAAGAGCCGCAAGGTGACCGTACTGGCCGGTGGTGAATACTCCAAGCGCAAAGGCTACTTCATCGAGCCAACGGTATTGGTGACGACCGATCCGAAGTACGCCACGATGGAGGAGGAAATTTTTGGTCCCGTCCTCACCGTCTACGTCTACGATGGCCGCAAGTACGAAGAAACGCTGGAATTGGTTGACAAAACCTCTCCCTATGCACTGACAGGAGCCGTCTTTGCCAAAGATCGTCAGGCCCTGGTTTTGGCTTCCGAAAAGTTGCGCCATAGTGCAGGTAACTTCTACCTCAACGATAAGCCAACCGGGGCCGTCGTCGGTCAGCAGCCCTTTGGTGGCGCACGGGCCTCCGGTACCAATGACAAGGCGGGATCGATTCTCAACCTGCTGCGCTGGGTTTCTCCGCGTACTATTAAAGAGAACCTGAATCCTCCACGGGACTACCGCTATCCTTTCCTGGCCGAAGAATAGTCAGGAACAGGGTCAATTGAACAGCGGGCATAGAGTTTTGGTTAACAACTTTATGCCCGCTGCCATTATAGCCTACCTCTTTCTGTTAAAAAAGAAAATAGTCGCACTCGGTATTCCATCTTTGCCGTTTGTTGACATATAGCCTAGTGAAAATAGAGTCACGGAATATTCAAAAATAAAAAAACAGTTTTCCCTTGGGGGATAAATACAGATATTCGGTATCACCAAGAGTCAGGACCAACCAAACACAGCTAAAGCCACCAATTATTTAAATCTGAGCCTATATGAGACTCTTTTTATGCTTATTTTCTTTATTGCTATTCGCTCTGCCGGGTAGCAGTCAAAACAGCTTTACGATCAGTGGCTATGTCGAGGATGAGGCCTCGGGAGAAAAACTGATTGCGGTTAATGTATACGATAATTACAGTAAGTCTGGCTCGGTATCCAATACCTATGGATTCTACAGCATGACGCTTCCCGAGGATTCGGTCCTCCTTTCTTTTTCCTATGTAGGTTATCAACCTTATATCATCCAGATGAAACTGGATCGCGATACCAGCTTCAACATCCGATTAAAGTCGAGTGTGGAGCTAGAGACGGTGGAGGTGGTAGCGAGTGAGGTGGATCGAATTGAGGAGAATACCAATATGAGCACAGTGGATGTCCCTATCGAGCAGATTAAGAAAATACCAGCGCTCTTGGGGGAGGTAGATGTACTTAAAGCCCTGCAATTGCTGCCGGGAGTACAGTCGGGAGGGGAAGGACAGAGCGGCTTGTATGTACGAGGAGGAAGCCCGGATCAGAACCTGATTTTGCTGGATGGGGTGCCGGTTTACAATGCCTCGCATCTCTTTGGTTTCTTTTCGGTGTTCAATGCGGATGCGATTAAGGATGTGAAATTGACCAAGGGTGGGTTTCCTGCTCGCTACGGTGGCCGTCTTTCTTCGGTTATTGAAATCAATATGAAAGAAGGGGATATGAATGAGTGGCACGGTACGGGGACTATTGGTATTGTGGCGTCTAAACTGACCTTGGAAGGGCCAATCAAGAAGGGCAAGACCTCCTTGATTATGTCTGCTCGTCGCACCTACATTGACATCCTGACTCGGCCGCTGATCAAACAGGGCTTTGAAAGCAATGGGACGACAGGCAATGCAGGCTATTTCTTTCACGACATTAATGCCAAGATCAACCATAAGTTTTCAGACAAGGATCGATTGTACTTTAGTGTCTACACCGGAAAAGATCTATTCTATTTTAACGAAAGGGATCGCGATCCTGATAATTTTTATGCGACTGATGTTGACCTAGGCTGGGGGAACCTCACTAGTGCTTTGCGGTGGAACCACCTTTGGAATAACAAGCTGTTCAGCAATACAACCTTGACGTTTAGCCGCTATGAATTCGATACTTCGGTAGGAGAGGAGGATCGCTATACGGAGGGGGAGGAGTCCTTCCGCAATGAGTTCAACATTGCCTATCTTTCCGGCATTGATGATGTTGCGGGGCGCATTGACTTTGACTACCTGCCCAATCCCGATCACTACATCAAGTTTGGGGCCTCGGCCATCTTGCATCGATTCAAGCCAGGGGAGTTTGATTTGGGCATCAGAATACTGGATGAATTTGAGGACTACACCTTGGATACCCTGTTTGGGCAGGATCGGATCAATGCGCAGGAGATCGCAGCTTACATCGAAGACGATATGAAATTGGGAGATCGGCTAAAGATCAACGTGGGCCTACACTTTTCGGGCTTTAACCTGAAAAACCGATTCTACTATTCTTTCCAACCGCGCTTCAGCTCCCGCTACTTGCTGCCGGGCAACGTTGCCCTCAAGGCTTCCTTTGCCACTATGCGCCAGTACGTACAGCTGCTGACCAATGGTGGCCTCGGCCTCCCGACCGACCTCTGGCTGCCCTCCACCGAGCGCGTCAAACCCCAGGATTCCTGGCAGGCCGCTATCGGAGTTGCCAAGACCTTTCGCAAGGAATACGAAATCAGCCTCGAAGCTTATTACAAACGAATGGAGAATGTGCTCTCCTATAAAGAAGGAGCCAGTTTGTTCCAAGTGGTAGATTGGGAAGATCAGGTTACGCAGGGTACGGGCGAAGCCTACGGGATGGAGTTTTTTGTGCAAAAAAAGCGGGGACGCCTCAGCGGCTGGCTGGGCTACACCCTGTCTTGGTCTACCCGCCAATTCGATGAGCTGAACTTCGGCAAGCAATTCAACTTTAGATACGACCGACGGCACGACATTTCTGTAGTTGCCTCCTACAAGATCAGCGACCGCGTCAGCATCTCCGGGACCTGGGTCTACGGAACGGGCAATAGCATCACCGTACCCAATGCTCAATATCGCGGTTTATTCAGCCCCGTTTCCCTTCCTGTGCCCTATCAGATACAGAATCAATTTACAGCCGACTACTTCAACGATCGCAATTTTTTCCGAATGCAGGCTTATCACCGATTAGATGTAGGCATAGAGTTTCGCAAGCAAAAGCGCCGCTACGCTCGCGTTTGGACCTTCGGGGCCTACAATGCCTACAATCGCAAAAATCCCTTCTTCATCTTCGAAGAAACGGATTTTACGACAGATGCCAACGGCAATACCACCCGGAAGTCGGTATTGAAACAGTCGAGCCTTTTTCCGATTATTCCTTCTTTCAGCTATCGATTTGAATTTTAAACAACAGGATTTATCAAAGCCAAAAAACACATGCAGATGAAAAATATCATTTATATCCTTCCATTCCTGCTGCTTTGCAGCGCCTGCGGTGACGACTTTTTTTCTACCACCCTGGAGATTGATCCTCCCGAGCATACCGAGCAAATGGTTGTCCATGCAGTCTTTTCGGATATTGACTCTATCATGGCCCTGAGCCTTGGAATAACTGCTGGCCTATTGGAAGAAATTGATTTTACTAGTGAGGGATTGGTGGATAGTGCGACGGTAGAGCTGTACAGAAATGGAACGCTGCTCAGTAATTTTACGCCTTTGGAGGAAGATTTTGAGCCGCTGAATTATGGGGTGATCAGGGAGGAAAGACTGGGGTCGACGGAGGCGACCTTCGAGTTGACGGTGAAGCACCCGGACTATCCAGATTTACGGGCGGTTCAGCAGATGCCGAGGGCGGTGGTGCCCACGGAGGTGCGCTACCGGGAGAATGCAGGCCTCTTTGAAGGGGATCGCCTTAACGGGGTGGAAATTACCATCAATGATCCCGCCGGGGAGGTCAATTTTTATGAATTGCTGCTCTACAACATTTCTAATAACAGCAGTTTTCCCATTAGCACCTACAGCAATAGCCCCGTTGCCGAAGAGAATGCAGAGGGCCTGGGTTTTGTCATTTCGGATGAGACTTTTGACGGTAAAGAATTTAAAATTACTCTACTGTCCTATAGCCAACTGGATTCGACGACGCACCTGGTGATCAATAATATCACCGAGGATTTGTTCAAATACAGTAAATCAGTAAGCGACCAAAGGGAGTCTGATGGCTTTGGGCTGTTTGCCGAGCCGGTCACCATTTCTACCAATGTAGAGAACGGCCTTGGTATTTTTGGCCTGAGAGCCAGCCGCTTCTATCCTTTAGAGTTTTAGATCATGAAAGTTTAAACATGACCTTAGGGAGAAAATGTCTTTGCAGCTGAGGCTTTTTTCCTAAATTCGTCCCCATGTATAAGCTTCAACTACAACAACTACGGCAAACTCGGCAGAATGTCCTGAGACTGATTCAACCATTCAGTATCGAACAATTAAACAAGATTCCAGATCAATTCAACAATAACTTGATCTGGAATCTTGGTCATATCGTGGTTACGCAACAGCTCCTCTGCTACCGCCTCGCTGGCCAAACTCCGCTCATCGAGGATCCACTCATCGATAAATACCGCAAGGGCAGCCGCCCCACTGGCTTCACCAGCAGCGAAGAACTCCAATTTCTGCAAGACAAGCTCTTCGCCTTCGTCGATCAAACGGAGGCGGACCTGGCCGCTGGCCTCCTGCAAAACTACCGCCCCTACAGCACCAGCTTCGGCCTCAACCTGGATTCCATCGAGGCCGCCATCCACTTCAATAACATCCACGAAGGGCTACACCTCGGCGTGATGATGGGGATGCGGAAGTTGGTATAGAACTGCTGCGCTGCCGCAGGCCCTACTGCGGCTGATAAATAATTTTAATCGCTCCACTCTTACCAATCTCCGATTCAATTGGCACCCGCACCGGAGGATTCACCCGGTCATCAATTTCCACCGTCAAGGTATTGGGTGGGATGCGACCGACGTTCCAAGCCTTAGAAATCAGGTAATTGTCTACATTAGGCATTAGCGTGAGTTTGTGGCGCTTGAGGCTGGGGCGCTTGGCGTCCAGCTTTAACTGCTCTACCACCCAATAGCCGTTGATATTGATCGAAACAATGTCGCCGTCGATCTTTTGGTGGTCGTAGGCGTATAGGTACACATCGGGGCTGTTGACAATGACGGTTTGTTGAAAGACGACGGTATCGCCGCCGATGATGACCTTCTCTAGCTTCGCGGTATTGAGTGCTTCGGAGCCTTCGTAGACATTGGGATTGCTGGGAGGCGTGTAGACCGGGGCATTGTTACCGGTATTGGTATTGGCGTCATTACTGGGCGGAATACCGTTGGAAGTGATGGGAGGGCGATCAATAGAGTTGCTGGGGGCATTATTGCCTTGGTTGGGATTAGGAATGTTGGAAGTTGACGGCGAGTTGGCCGAAGGTTGATTATTATCGGAAGCTTGAGGGGTCGTACTAGGAGCGTTGTTCTGTGGAGAAGTATTGATGAATACTTCGGGGTAATCGTCGCTATTGTCCGTTGACTGGGCAGGGTCATTTTGGGGGTTGAGTGGCGTTGGGTTATTGGGGACGGTGTAGCCGGGGGCATCAGTCATCGCGGGCGTGTTGGACGATGTTGAAGGCTCCTGCTCGGGCCGGGGCCGGTTCAGCTGCGTCAGCGGAGGTTGGGTAGAGGGAATAGAAGGGCTGGCGCAGGGATCGCCGGGCTTATCGCGTTCGGTTTCGTCCTTGTAGAGCCGTTGGATTTCTCTTTCATTTAGCGCACGATTGTAGATGCGAATATCGTCTAGCACTCCTGTGAAATACTCTAGTGCACCTGGTAAGTCGCGACCGATTTCGAGAGGGCGGCGGCTGGTATCCATTTTTTTAGAATAGTAATACTCAAAAATCATCTGCCCGTTTTGAAATGCCTTTACGGTCATTCCATCGTAGGTGAGCACATAATGGTACCATTTGTTGTAGCGCCACTTTTGCTGAATCTCTTCCGTGAAATCCGTATTTAACGATACGGTATATTCAGTAGCTTGCAGGCGATATTGGGGGCTGCTACCTGTTTCATTAGAATAATCCGATTTACAAAGTGCAGTCACCCATTGCAGCCCTTTGTACTCAGAGCCACGATCCAATTGGAACCATACCGAGAGAGTCAGCTCTCGCTTTGGGGACTCGAGGCTGTGGGAGGTCGGAACGCTGATGTAGCCCGTTCCATCGAAGCGCATGGCGCTGCAATTATTGCCAAAGCGATCTCTTGCTGGGCTGACCCCGTCGATCAACTCCCCATCATTGTCATTGGAGCTGGCATCTTCTGCTTGCCCGTAGTTGAAAGGATAATAGGCGATAAGGCCCTGGTTGGGTATTTGTTGCTGCGCAAAACTGGCGATGGTAATTAGGCAGAACAAAATGGTGAACAATGATTTTACCGGATTCATACTGCTTCTTTTTAAAGGGTTTGAAAATTGTAAGGAGTCCTTCATGGCTATTTTGAGTGATTTTGAAGAATATTTATTTAACGATTCCGATCATCGGCCCAAAGCTGCCCCCTAGTTGGTTGCGTTTGAGCTGTGGCAGATACATGCGAGAAATATTACCATCCAGATAGAGGGCATTGCGACATCCAAAGTAATCTCGGAATAGGGTAGCGAAATCGTAGAAATTCACCGGTTTGCGAGAAATGATGAAGACGATTTTACTGGAATTGATAATACCTACACCGCTGCGGATGTACTTATTCTTGGAGCCTTTAGTAAACTTGTGGTGAATACGGCCGTTGATGACCAGCATCGGGCCGGATTGCGTAGCGTATAGCGTTTCCAAGTCTTTGGCCAGAAACTGTTCAGTTGTCAGAATCTCTGATCGTTTGTTCGGATAGATACAGAAAATACCATTCGGTTGGAGGTAAAAATTGCCGTAGCTGGACTGCACCGTATCGACGGGGATAAGGGCCTTACCCTCTTCGACATACAGACCCTGCGGAGCCCGCTCGGGCGTATACATTCCGGCATTGGTAGCAAACAGCAGCTCCTTATCTTCCGCCTCGACCGCCAGTTTCAACTTATCGATACTTTTATAAGGAGCCAAGGAGCTGTCTTGCCAGAAAAAGCGCAGATCATTTTCCTGGAGGTTGATGACATAGGCATCAAAGACATTGTCAAACAGTTGGGTGCTGAAGGGCAGATTGGCAATCGGTGCATTGAGTAAGTCCCCGATAAAAGAACGGATCGATTCATCAGAATCGACGCTAAGTGTATCACTCATCATCCCCGATTTGATGGTCAATTGCTCACCAGCATTGCTGAACTGGTTGAGCATTTCTGCAATGGCCAGGCTGTCCTCGGCCGTTTGTGGATTTTTCATCAAGCCCACCAATCGCTTGTAGCTGACCAGCGAGTCTTCTTTGGCACTGAGGTTTAGCTGATAAGTATTCAGCTTTTTATTGCGCTTATTCAACTCTTGCTCTAGCTGCTTATGCTGCCGATCTAACTCCTCATAGCGATCCCTACTCACTAGACAGGAGGACAAGGTAAAGAGGAGGAACAAGAGCGAAAAAGCCAGGGTGCGTTTCATTTTTGCGTTTTGTTGGTGACGCCGATGATCACGGCAAATCGATTATAAGTCCTATTCAGTTCTAGCTCAGGGAGGTACATTTCCGAAATCTCCCCATCCAAATACAGTGCACGGGTACAGTTGAGTTCTTCTTGGAAAAACTTGGCAAAGTCGTAGAAATTGACCGGGCTATCGGACAGTACGAAAACCATTTTCCCCATCCCACTCCTAGGGTCAGTCACTGACCAACCCACGCCACTGCGAATCTTGCGGTTCGGAGAATTGGGCGTCAGCTTGCGATTAATTCGATTTTTATTCAATAGCAATGGCCCTGATTGAATGGCGTACAGGATATGCTGGGGATTTTCGCCAAAGTTATTCATGAATTCCAAGCTTTCTAGGATATTGGGGAAGCCCCACTCATTGATATAAAAAATGCCATTAGGATGCAGGTAAAAGTTGCCGTAGCCGCGCTTGAGATTTACCGCCTTGCGCTGACGGCCGTCTTCAATATACAAGCCCAGAGGGCTGCCATCGACATGAAAAATTCCCCCGTTGGTCGCAAATAACAATTCTTTGGAAGCTGCTTTCAACTCCGTATTCAAATTATCAATCGTCTGGTAACGTTGCCGCCGCTCATCATCGTAGTACAAGGCAATATCCGTTGTATTCGGATCGACGCTGTAGGTGTAGTATTTTACCCCCCTGTACCGACGAATACGTGCTTGCTTGCGCTTGCGCGTCTTGGGAGGCACTAACAAATGGTGCAGCGACTCTCCCGGCAAGGTGTCTACACTATAAGTACTGCTGATCATGGCTTTGGTTACCGAAACGTCCTCTGCAATCGACGTTGCCGAACAAAGAAGCCCCACAAAGCTCCACAGCCCCAGCTGAAAAATGATATGACTCTTAGACAACAACATATTATTCATCATAATAATAAGCCACCAGATTCGTCGCTTTGCTGGGACGAATGTCGCGGTCGCCATGAATCCCCTGGATGCGATCCCCAGATTCATCAAAAACCTGTAGAATATCGTAGCTTCCAGTATCCAGATTCAACATCACGATGACCTTCATATTTTCCCGCTGCAGGTGATCGTATATTTCCTTGGAGATGTCGTAGAGGAAGACCTCACTTCTGATATTGAAGACAATGTGTTGCAGGTTGCCGCTTTGATCTTGAGCCAGCGCCAGAATACGGCGAGAGGCTGTCTCGGTGCGCCCTTCGGTATAGACCCGAAGGTCATTTTTGAAGACCAGCAATTGGGTTTGAAAAACCGTAGCATCTTCCTCCTCCGCCCAATCAAGAAACTCGTAGCGATCGCGGCTTTGCAGTGGATTCAGCTTCTTTTTTAAGCTTCCCAGATAGATGCCGGGCTCCTTTTCCAGATCAGAGGCAACAATCCCTCCGGTGGCGTAGACCACCACCAACCCATCCATATCATTCTCAATATTGCGATTGACAATTTGGCCATTGTCTACCGTCAGGCCAACGGGCTTAGAGTTATCCCCGCTGGTGAAGGCCCCGGCGCACATCAGGATAATCTTTTTGTTTTGCTTCCATTCCTGGTAGCGCTCGTAGACATTATCGTGATTTTCAAAAGCAAAGTATTTGGCCTTTACCTTCTGGGAGCGGCGGGCCAGGTGGATGGACTCGCCAATGTGGCGGTGCCCGGAATTGAGTTCGTAGATTTTTACATCATCGTTGAATAGTGATCTGGAGTGAGATTCTTTAAGTGGTTCTAAAACGGTCCTGTCGTCTGCTTCATCAACAGGTGCTGACTGCGTCGTAGGGCTCGGTGCCGGCAGTGCAGACAGCAACAGCATGCTTAGGACGGTAGAAAAAGCGAAGTAATAAATAGTTGATTTCATAGAAGGATAGAATTTAATAATTCACTTACGAATAAGAGCTTGATCTTCGATACTATCTAATTGTGCTTGAATTTGCTGAGCGGCCTGCCGACCGCCACGGCGACGGCGCCATTTGTTCCAGAGGTAGACCATGAGGCTCAGGCCCGCTAGGCAGGTGGCCACAAAGAGGACAAACCAGTAAGGATGGCGAGTGCTGAATCGATCTAGGATGTACCCCCAGTTGCCGGCCCAGAAGTTCATGGTGAACTTTTCCCAGGTACTCATTTCGACATTGACCATGTATTGATTTTCCTCCAATCTTCTGATCAGGTATTTGACCTCCTCATCGTGCTTGGACAGTTGATCATCGGCTATCTGCTGCTGTAGTGTTTTACTACAATTCGAGAATAGTTCATCTGCTAAAATCGGGTAGATAATGGGTAAAACGCCCTTGACTGCATGGAAAGATTCGGCTAAACGAATCGTTTCGAAGTAGGCGGATAAGTCGTTGACCATTAAGGTATTGCTTATTTTGTACTTCTCGATCAATTGAATCAAAAACTCTTCCGGATCTCGCCCTCGATTTTCCAGATACTTCCGATCCGCCTCCAAGTGCTTCAAGCGCAGCGGCGCATTCTTTTGTAAGTACTCAGCAAAGGGAAATTGTTGGAAAAACGCCGAATCCGACAGCTCGTCGAACTGCTCAGCGTAGGGCACTATTTTGAATTGACCAGCCTGCGCGGCGAAGGCTAAACTGGAAAAAAGGAGGAGTAGGAGTAGTTTTAATCGCATCAATCGTTTTGTTATTTGTGGTAAACAATGAGGTTGGTGGCTTTGCGTACATCGACCGTTCCTTTCATATCGTGCAGCAAGTTGCCGTTCTCATCAAATACGTTTAGAATATTGTAAAATCCGACATCCAGATTGAGGATGGCTTCTATCTTCTTGTTGCGGCTGGCCACCATCGCATAAACCTCGTTGGTGATTTCAGCCAGGCTGTACTGCGTTTCTAGGTTAAAGATGGCGTGGTGAATTTTGCTGCTGCTGCCGTCGCGATCGCTGAACAAAACCAGAATGCGCCGTTCCCGCTTTTCGGAGTAGGCCCTGGCCGGATCGATGAGGATTTCATCACTGTAGGCCAGGAGTTGGGTTTGGAAAAGGGTAGCGCGGGTTTGGCGACACCAGTCGAGGAGCTGCGAGTAAGCCACCAGGCTATGGCGTGGGTTGGAGATGACCAGCGCGCGCCCTCCGGGCACCGGCAGGTTGAAGTTATGACGCTTGAGGTTGAGCACCCGGATGCCGCCCCCTTTCTGAACGATCACCAGCCCGTCGCGGTCGTGCATCAGCACCGCATTTTCGATATTGCCATTTTCGACGGTCAGCCCTTCGGGCTGCTTTTGCGCGTTGGTGAAGCCGCCGGAGGCGGCCAGTACGATGGAGTGCTGCTGCCCAAAAGCATAGTACTTTTGTACCACATCCTGATAAGCCAGGTAGGTGGCCTTGATGTCTGGTCGTTGCATCCAGATGGTCTGGCCGACCTTTTTGCCCCGCTGATCTTCGATCGCTAGCATATTGACCGACCATTCGGCTTGCTGCCCTCGCCGCGCCCGGCGCTTCTGATGATAATTGTTCATCGACTTGAGCTTCAGCCGAGGTGTGCTGTAGAGCTGCTTGGCCATCGGTAGTGCCTTTTGGGGCAGAATCTTGGGGCCAATGAAGAGGAGTACAAATAGGGCAAAAGGAATGGCGGCTTTCCAGTTTCTGGCGCGGAAGAGTATCATACTCATCCAACCGAGTACAAAGAGCAAGATCAGCAGAGAAATGTAAAACTGCTCTGAATTTTTCTTGCAAAGCAGGCTGTAGGGCGTCATGTAGCTCTTAAATTTCAGCCAGGCCCGGTCGAGGATGTATTGGTAATTGCCTTGTTTGACGTTTTTCTTAATCTTACTGATGGTGCCCTCTTCCACGGTTACAAAGACCTTGTGTTTCTTCAGGCGGTCCATGTAGCCCTGCATCTCCGTACTTTTTTCGTTGAGCTCTCCTTTTTTGATGTAGCTTTGCATCTTCTGAGCAACCTGACTCAGCACGAAAAGACCAATGGTTTGATAAATCTCATCAGTGGCCCGGTTGATTCGTTGCTTGGGGCCGAGGAAGGCCTCCCCGATCTCAATTTTTTCGTGGAGTTGATCTTTAGTAATAGGGTAGTAGCGGATGAAGTGCTCACCGAGATAGTAGAGAAATAAGTCGCCGTCTCCTTTGGTGCGCCAGAGCAGTCGGCGATCGGCTTGCAGGGTTTTGAAGTCTGTAAAATGGACTTGTTTGAGGTAGGCATCGTAGGGGAAGTGCTTAGCGATTTGCTTGACGCTGCGGTGGCCGTTGCGGGTCAGATAGGCTCGCATGAATGCACTTTGCGAAAATCCCGACAGCGGCAGCAGTAGGCCACCAAGGATCAGGTAGAGGTACATTTTTTTCATGAGGGTAGAAAGTTTATTCCACAATGCCGATAAAAGGGCCAAATTTTCCATTCATTTCCATTCTATTCAGCGCCGGTAAAAACATCTCGGAGATGGCACCATCGAGGTACAGGGCGTCTGAACAGCCAAAATATTCTTTAAACAACATGGCAAAATCAAAGAAATTGACCGGTGCCACCGAAATGGCCAGGACAATTTTCTGACTGGACAAAATGCCTACACCGCTTCGAATGTAAGTATTGGCGGAGCCTGCCCGAAATGCCGGATGTATCGTATCATTCAAGAGCAGCGCTGGCCCGGATTGGGTCGCAAAAAAGCTGCTGTCTCCAGTTGTGGCAAATTGCTCACTCTCCATAATGTGTGCACCACTTTTGCCAATGCTGAATACCCCGTTGGGTTTCATATAAAAATTGCCTTCCCCCTCCTGGAGATCAAGAGGATGCAGTTCCTTTCCATTTTCAATATACAGCCCAACAGGTTGATGATCAGGGGCAAACATGCCAGCATTGGTCGCAAAGACCAGACGCCCACCGTCTGCTTCCACATGAGAACGCAGTGCTTCCAGATCTTGCAGCCCTTGACCTACAGAGTCTTGCAAGAAAAGCCGAAGGTCACTTTTCTCAATGTCAACGATATAAGTATCAAAGTCTTGCCCACGGTACTGCACTTGAGCGGCCGTAGACATGCGCTTCGTCCTTAACTCCTGCAAATCAGCAAGCATGGTTTGCTGCCTTGCCTGGAGTATCGCTATTTCTTCCCTTAATTCTTGAATTTGATTGCGATAAGTGTTCTCTTGCTGATAATCTCTTCCGACCAGAAACAGTATCAGTAAGAGTAAACCCGCGAGGGCTGTGATATTTAAAATGGTAGGACTCGGGCTCGAATTGAGTTGAGGTTCTTCCATTTACCTATACAATAACGGAATTTAATTTTAAAAAATTCGATTTTTACAGACCGAGATATGTTAAAATTTCGACTAATCTCCCCTAAAGAAGGCTTAAAAGGTAGAGGAAGTGTAGTTTGGGCGGCTAACTGGCCAAATATGTGTAGTCCATCACTTTATGATTAGATATATTTGAGGAAATATTATAACTTTGGCTCATCAATTCGAATATGACCAACCAACAAAAATCTCCTTTATTAAAATATTTAAATTCAAATCGTAAATCTATGAAGTTATCTTTTACACCTAAAACCGAATGGCTGTTCTCTGCACTGATGATCTGCCTGTTTGCAACTCAAGTGCAAGCGCAGGTACCGGCTAATAATGAATGCACCGGAGCCGCTGATATAAATGCCCTATTCGGTCAAGCTCCCAATGAGACTCAAAATTCTATGTTGTTTGACAACACCAATGCCACTAGCGAGGCTTCTGACCCTGCAGCTGGTTTCGAATGCTTCGCAGAACGTGCTTTTTCACAGACTGTACCTATCATTGAAAATACCCTTTGGTTTAGCTTTACAGGGGATGGTAATATATATTTTATCGAAACTGGCGATTGCGGCTCTGCCAACTACCTGGGAGGTGGAGATAGCCAAATGGCCATTTACTCAGGCGACTGTGGTAATCTAACTCCTGTTGCTTGTAGCGAGGATGGCCCAACCTCTACCAATACTGATCTTAAAGCCGGTATTGCTCTGCCGACCATGGCTGGTGTAACTTACTACGTTATGGTGGACGGTTTTAACTTTAATGGAGCGCTCTCATCGGGAGAATACTGTATTCAGGTCACCCAACAGCTCATTACCGATTGTACTGACATCAACTCCGGAACAGTCGTTGCCGCTGACCAGTTTGTATGCTTTGAAGATACAACGGCCTTTATTATCGAAGGTGTAGTCATTCCTAATAGTTTACCGGATATTTCTGGTTTCCGTTGGGCGCTCACTGCAGGACCTATCACGGGTTCTATGGACCCCGGCGGTGATCCTACTTACATAGGTGCCTTTGGCCAATCGGATTCTCCTTACACGCCGCTTCTGGTAAACGACGGGACGCCGATACCTTTTAACAATATTGCTTATTTTACTCCTATTGTTTATGCCGGGGCAGTCGATACCTTAGGCGGTGGTTTCTTAGAAGGTCTTGACTTTTCTGGGGGGTGTGTACAGACTGGGATTTCTGTTCCCGTGTTGATGTTAGGAGATAATGATCCTATCATGGTGATTCCTTATTCTGTATCGGCTTCTAATACTACTTCCCAAGATGGAGAAGCTGGTATAGATATTAGCGGAGGTTCTACCCTCTATGAGGTCAACTGGGAGAACGGCGAGATGACGGATACCATCGTTGGCCTCAACCCTGGCGACTATAATGTCACGATCACTGATCTTTCTGGCTGTTTTGACTCTTTGGTTACCACGGTAACTGTAGGAAATAATACACCGGAGCCTGATTCTGTCAGTGTAACCTTCACTGTTAATCTTGAAGAAGAAATGATCGATGCTGGTGGCGTTTTCATCGCTGGTGATTTCAACGATTTCATGAACGATGCGATGACCAATGCTGTAGATGACATCTATACCTTTACAGCCCGACTAGAGGTAGGAATTACTTACGAATACAAGTTCAAGAATGGCCCCGATGGCTGGGAAAACATCAATGATCCCAACTCAGTATGTACTACTGGTGGATATGCCAATCGTTTTATCATGGTTCCTGATGCAGATACCACTTTGATGGAGGTTTGCTTCAATTCCTGTGATTCCTGTATTGATGTGAGCACTTTCAGCCCTGAGTTCGCAGCAGCTATTTCCCTGTTCCCGAATCCAGCCAAGAAGATGACTTTCATCGATTTCAACTTCTCTGAAAGTACTGATCTCTATATCCAACTGACCTCCGTAACCGGTCAGCTGATTCGCGAAGAGGCTGTTTTTGCTGCCCTCAACGGTCGTATCAATCTAGACCTCGAAGACATTGCCTCCGGCGTTTATTTCGTTCAGATCAGAGACGCAGAAAACCTGCTGACCAAGCGCCTCGTTGTAGAGTAGAGTAACAGCACCTTTAGTTAGTTACTAGCTTCAAAGGCCGCAGGCCTCCCGCTGAACAGTAGGAGGCCTGCGGCTTTTTAGCTACTAATGCCTTTATCTTTGTTAATCTTCTGTTTCTTTAAAGTGCTTATTTTTAAAAGCTACATCTACATAAGACTTTACCCCTTTTTGACCGCATTTCCCCGCCTCCCATTTTTGTGATTTCAGGATGGATAATATGTCATTGAGTTGCTGGTCGGTCATTAAGCCTAAATTTCTAGCTTTCATTGCATAAAAGGGTACCGTTGACTCCTTATTTGATTGTTTAGTGCGGTATAAATTATTTTGTTCCGTCCATATACTTTCTATATTATTATGCTCGTCAATAATAATGTAGCCCAATATTGATTTGATATTTTGCTCCGCCAAATAGGGGGAAATCAATTGCTGGAGAGCACTTTCTTGACAGCGACTACCATTCATGTGTATGGGAGTTTGCAAGTTTATTTGGAATACTGCATTGATTTCTATTCCGCTCCACTCGTGGTATTGATCAGCGTTACAGTCCGCTTCAATAGAGTTATTTTCGGGGGTAATATGGTGATTTAATAAGGATACAATGTTCTTAAATTTTAAGGTATCAGATAGCTTGTACACGCGAATAGGGATGTGATAGGTGTTTCTTACCGTTCCGTTATCATATATTATATCAAACAGTTCTTTATCTCTAAGTGCTTCAATTTCGATCTTAGTGTTGTAGACGAACTCACCAATGGGTTCTAACTTTGTTTTTTCATTAATAAAATGAATTTTTCCGATATGCTCTAGCGGTGCCTTATACTTCATAGTTGACTTGATGACTTCTGATTTAGGAGTAGACCTTGTATGAGTATCAGTGGAATTCAGATTAACCAATAGGGTATCTTCACGGATCATAATTTCATATTTCATAGATTTCAATCTATAAGGTGCCCCATCATCCCAAGCATAATTTTCAATACTGACCTCTTGGCTTAGATATTCTAAGGAGTCCGTTATTTGAGCGTTTAATGGTAGGGTAAAGCCTAGTAAAGTGATGATTAGGAATGAAGTTTTCATATTTTCTATTTGTTATGTGTTTTCTATTTACCAGAGTAATTTAAACTTTTCTGTAAAGATTCGAATTTTTGCAGGAAAATAGTTGAAAAATAGCATCAAAAAGCCCCCAAGGAACTCTTTCTCCCCATCTCCCATTTATCTACACATGAAAGATCAACAACTCAGCAAATACCTCTCCCTGCTCCTGCGCCACCAACCCGAACGCATCGGTCTACAGCTAGACGAACAGGGCTGGACCTCCGTGACCGAGCTGCTAGAAAAGCTATGGCGAGACGGCAAGCGAATACATATTGAGCAATTGGATCGGGTGGTGAAGACCAACAACAAAAAACGCTTTTCTTTTAATGCCGACCGAACTAGAATACGGGCCAACCAAGGCCACTCCATCAAAATTGACTTGGCCTACGAGCCTGCCGACCCGCCTGCGATCCTATACCACGGCACGGCCACGCGATTTTTGGAATCCATCCAAGCCCAAGGGCTGTTGAAGCGCAATCGCCACCATGTCCACCTTTCCGCCGATCAAGAGACGGCCCGCGCCGTAGGACAGCGACACGGCAAGCCCTGCATCCTAAGCATCGATACCGCCGCCATGCTGGCCGAAGGCCATCAGTTCTTCTGCTCTGCCAATGGCGTTTGGCTCTGCGAACAAGTCCCGCCGCAATTTTTGAGCTATCCCCTATAATCCTTCCTCCTTTCCCCCAACAATTGTATACTTGTACCTTTTACCCACAATCCGGTACTCATGAAGGTCAAATCAGGATTTTCGCTGGCATCGATTCAGGAACTCGCTAAGACGCATTACGGCCTGGTGGCTGATGCCAATCCGCTGGCCGGGTATGAAGACCTCAACTTTCAACTGCGCACCGCCGACGGTCAGCAATATGTACTAAAAATTGCTAGTGCAGGGACGGAGCGGGAGCGACTGGACATGCAAAATGCCCTGTTGAATCATCTCGAAAAGCAGGCCATAGGGGTACAATTCCCTTGGGTGAAGGCGGCGCTCGATGGACAGCAACTTTTGCAGATTTCGGTGCCTGCTGGAGGTGCCCGCTGGCTACGCCTGCTGCATTGGGTCCCCGGGCAATTATGGGTCGATCATCAGCCGCATTCGCCCGCTTTGATCCGTCGCTTAGGTCGAGCATTGGGGCTGCTTTGTCAAGCCTTATCGGACTTTGACCATCCGGCCGCCCATCGACCAGAGCCTTGGGATGTATTGCAATTGTCATTGACGGCTCCTTTGGCAGAGGTATTGAATGAGGAGCAAATGGAATTGTACCGTTATTTTGCGGCGCTGTATGAGCAAAAGGTCATCCCCGTCCTGCCTCATCTTCGGAAGCAAGTCATTTACAATGATGCCAATGATTACAACATTTTACTGGACAATAGCGAGGAAACGGCTCATATACTAGGCTTTATCGACTTTGGCGATGCCGTCCATACCGCAAGCATTTGCGAACTAGCCATCGCCGCTGCCTACGTCTGCATGCATAAGCCCCGTCCGATGGATGCGGCCTGTCAGCTAGTAGAAGGCTTTCATCAAGTAATGCCCTTACAAGAGCAAGAGCTGGAAGTGCTCTTTCCGCTTATCGCCGCTCGTTTGCTGATCAGCATGTGCTCCTCCTCCAAAGGCTTACAAGAGGATCCCGAAAATGACTATCTAAGGGTCAGCGCAGCCCCCGGCCTTCGGCTCCTCCATCAATTAAAAAGCTACGCTCCACAGCTGGCCCACTACCGCTTTCGAGCGGTTTGTGGCTATGAACCCTGTCCCCGAAAGACCTCCTTTCACGACTGGCTTGCCACAAAGCCTAGGCTCCATAGCATCGTAGATTGGGAGCTAAAACAGGTGCCCAAGCATATCTTTGACCTCAGTGTAGGCAGCCTAGAACTGGGTATTTTGCCCAACTACGCCGACAGCAACCGCTTCGAAGCACATCTGAATACCGTCATGGCAGAACAAAAGGTTGAAGTTGCTATTGGTAAATACCAAGAGTTAAGGCCCTTATACACTTCAGACAACTTTGCAGTTGAAGGTAACGAAGGCCCGATGTGGCGAACCTTACACATCGGTCTTGATATTTTTGCCAAAGCCGGAACGCCGGTTTATGCGCCACTTGACGGACAGGTTTTTAGCGTGCAGGATAATGCCGGAGATCGGGACTACGGCCCTACTTTGATCTTGGAGCATCAGTTGGAAGACGACTTTAGGTTGTATACCCTATACGGCCATCTTGATGAAGAGGTCTTGAGGCAGATGAAAAAAGGAGCGCCGGTCCCTGCGGGCGCTCGGATTGCTCGTATCGGGGCGCGTCCGGGCAATGGCGATTGGCCGCCGCATCTACACTTTCAGGTCATGCTGGATTCATTGGGTATGGAGGGGGACTTTCCTGGGGTCGCCTTTCCACACGAAGCGGCGGTGTGGACCAGCATTTGTCCAGACCCCAACTTGTTGATCGGAATGCCCGAAGACGAGCTGAAACAGCAGCGCATGGCTCGTCAGGATATGCTTCAAGCTCGCAAAAAACAACTGGCTCCCAACCTCAGTCTGTCCTATGAACGGCCGCTTAAAATGGTGAGGGGCTTTGGGACGTATTTGTACAATGAGGCCGGGCAGCGCTTTTTGGATACAGTTAATAATGTTCCTCACGTCGGGCATCAACATCCGCGCGTAGTGGCGGCGGCGGCTCGGCAGCAGGCCGTTTTGAATACCAATACTCGCTATCTCCACGAAAAAATTCTTCAATATACGGAGCAACTGCTGGCTTGCTTTCCTGCGGAATTAGCCGTTTGCTTTTTGGTCAATTCGGGGAGTGAAGCTAATGAGCTGGCCTTGCGCATTGCTCAGAACTGGAAGGGGCGAAAGGATTTATTGGTCTTGGAGCACGGATACCACGGGAATACCAACGCTTGTGTGGAGATCAGTGGCTATAAGTTTGATGGACCCGGAGGGCAGGGGGCGGCGGAGCATATTCATAAGCTGTCGATTCCTGATCCGTTTAGAGGATTGTATAGGGGAGCGACGGCGGAAAATGGGCGGCGTTATGCTCGTGCTGCTCAGGATATTATGGAGCGATTGGCGGCCGAAGGCCGTGGGGTAGCGGCTTTTGTTGGAGAATCGATTTTGAGTTGTGGAGGACAAATTGTACCGCCGCCGGACTACTTCAGGGCCTTGTACGCAACGGTGCGGGCCGCCGGAGGTCTTTGTATAGCCGACGAAGTCCAGACGGGCTTTGGTCGCGTGGGGAGCCATTTTTGGGCATTTGAGCAGCATGGCGTGATTCCCGACATCGTCACCATGGGCAAACCCATCGGCAACGGCCATCCGCTCGGAGCCATCGTCTGCCGTCGAGAGCTGGCCGAAGCCTTCGCCAATGGCATGGAATACTTCAATACCTTCGGAGGCAATCCGGTCTCTTGTGCGATTGGAATGGAGGTGTTGAATGTGGTAAAAGAAGAGCACCTACAGGCCAACGCTGCCCAGCAGGGTAACTACCTAATACAAGGGTTGAAGCAATTGCAAAAAGCCTATCCTATCATCGGCGATGTTCGGGGGAGTGGCCTCTTCCTCGGTTTCGAATTGGTGACGGAGAACCTCGTCCCCTTAGCCCGGCCAACCACCTACCTGGCCAATCGTATGCGAGAAAAAGGCATTCTGATGAGCACCGATGGCCCGGATCACAATGTTATTAAAATCAAGCCACCGCTGTGCTTCCAACAGGAGCAGGCCGATTTCTTCTTAGCGGAATTATCGAAAGTCTTCCGGGAAGATTTTATGCAAAGAGGAGCATATTCATAAAAGCTTCATCTTATTCATCCACTGAATCAAAGCCGCAACATTATTGACTTCGAGCTTGCCAAAGGTATTTTTGAGGTGAGTATCGACCGTGTTGATGCTGAGGTGGAGTTCGGAGGCAATTTCCTTTCGCTTCTTACCTTGGGCAATCAGCCGAGCGATTTGCAGCTCACGCTCTGTTAGGGGATGCGAACCGTCGCCTTTAGGAGGCGCCTGTCGGTCGGAGAGGAGGGCATCGATGACTTTATTCTGCACCTTTTCCCCCAAATAGCGCTGGCCGCTGGCGACCGTTTTGACGGCATTGACCAGCTTGTCTTTCCCCGTATTTTTGAGTACATATCCCCGGGCACCCCGGCGCAAAGCCTCCTTGATCAGCATAATATCATCGTAGCTAGTCAGCATTAAAATATTGAGTTGGGGGTAGCGGGAGAGGAGCTGGGCGGTAGTCTCAATTCCATCGGCCTGCGGCTCCGGGAAGTGCAGGTCCATCAGTACGACATCCGGTTTGGTTTTTGCAATTAATGGCTCAGCCTGACTGCTTTGCGTGGCCGCTCCTATGACTTGAATTTGCTGATCCTGCCCCAGCAAAGCCTGCAAGCCGTCGATTAGAATTTGCTCATCATCAATTATCACTACCTGAATTGCCATTGCGTGCTGTTTGATAAGGGTTACCCCGCCAAATTTAGGCTATTCCGCAGGAAGCATCCCCTCATTTATTGATTTTTTACAATATTTTTTTAACTTCAAATTAAATCTAAGCGTTACTCAACCCGTTTGTATATGAAAAATTGGACCGCCAAGATTCCTCATCTGTATTTTATTGCCATCATCTTTTGGATTTACCGGGACAACCTGCACAGTGCAGATCCTTCCCTCACCGTACTACTATTTGCTATCCCCTTCGCCTATCAACTCTTCTACAATAAACATTGGCTGAATCTCGTCCTGGGTTCTATTGCTGGTTTTTATTCCTTTTGGATGTTTATGGCCTATCTCTCCGATTTGGCTAAGCCTGCAGTAGAAGGATATACTAGGTTTGCCCTGATTGGTGGAAGCTTCGTTTTACTCAATTTCTTGATGGTTTACCTGCTTTTTAAGGGATGCTTGGCCCAAAAGGATCGAGTGGAATACCAACACTGGCAAATGCATTAACTCATAATAAATGCTCCAAAAATACAGTTAGCATAGGGCAAAACTGATTGTTATGAGACCAGCTCTACTCTTTCTCTTCCTCCTTTTTGGTACCTCTACGGCCCTCCAAGGCCAGTCCATCGACTTCCAGATTCTGGCTGTTGATACCACTGAGCATTTTGTAAACAATCCTTACTACGGCAGTCATTTTGACGAAAACTACGTCATCAGCAACGAGGAAGCATACAAAGAGCTATTTTATAAGTATCGCAAAATCGATCTCCCTAGACCTCGCTTTTCCGAACATTCTATCCTCAAACGCACCATCAGAGCGACCTGTCTGTTGGGACTAGATAGCGAATTAAGGCTTGATAGTTTAACCCAAAAGCTGACTTGGCAAAGCACCCTGCAAGTGGGGAATTGTGGTAAAGAAACGGTACGGCACATGATCCTCCTAGTTCCAAAAATTCCAGATCATTACGAAGTCCTTTTCCAAGAAACAAAAATAAAAGCACCCAATACTTCGGATCAAACGGCTACAGACTGGATTGATGTCACCCAAACCTACCAACATCCTAACTTTATTTGTCCTGATAATGAAAAACGGCGTTTTCTCAAAAGTGGGCTGATCATTGATAATGATAGCACCTTCGCCCATTGGCAGGGAAAAGGGCTGAATTGTGGGCCTTTGGACTGGGACCAATACTACCTGCTCAACAGCAGCCACGGGGGGGATTGTTTGATGCAGCTCTACCATCAGCTATGGTATGATCCAGTGACCCAGCATTTGATCCTCACGGTCTACAATGTCTGGGGAGGCTGTCGGGCAGGAGGTTTTAGAAATCTATTGCTGGCCCTCAAAAAGTCCGAGGAAGACCTGCCCTTACTCATTCAGGAAATGGACATTGACCAATATAGTGACCGCCAACTGATGGATACCTTTTTGAAGAAGGCAACTGACAAGAAAAAGTAGTATACTTAACCCAAGTTGCGATGAACGAGAGTTATATTTATACTTTGAAATGAAAACTAAATTATGGATAGTATATTATTTATAGTGATTGGCCAGATGGCGCTGTTGTTTATGATGATGTTCTTTGCAGCAAGGCGCTATATCAAATGCCCCAGTAATAAGCTACTAGTCGTCTATGGTCGAGTAGCAGAAACGAGTAACGGTTCGGGTGTTCAAATTATTAGAAATGGGGCCACCTTCGTCTGGCCGGTTATCCAGCATTACTTTTTCTTAGATTTGGAGGAGCATAAAATAGAGCTATCCCCAAAGGTTAAGACTAAAGATGGGATCGACATCCAAGCCAAAGTGACCTTCATCGCTGGTATAAGCCCTGATGATCCCCATGCCGCCGCCGCCGCTCAACGATTAGCCTTGAAGAGCAAAAAAATGATTGTAGACCTCCTTACCGACATTGCCTATAGTGCTACATCCAAGGTATTTCAGCAAATGGACTTGGTCGAATTGGCTACCACCTCCGATAGTCAAATTATTAACCGCCTGGTCCAAGCGACGGCTAAGGAATTCCGTAAACTAGGGGTATTAATCACCACCTGCAAGGTAGACTTTATTGAAGATACTCAAGCCATTCTTCAAAATATTGAAGAGCAATTCCAACAGCAGCAAGTGCTTTCCGATAGTCCTCTCCCTTCTTCCGATGGAGCCAAAGAGTTGGAGAAGATCAATAATCAACTGCAGCAAAATACCAAGGAGCGAGAGGAGCTGCTTCACCAAAAAATTACATTACTGGCTCGTTTGGGAAATGCCACGAAGAGCTAAGCGTAGGGTAGTGACTCTGGGCAGTTTACACAAAAATTGTCCCTTCCAGATAGGTCTGTGCTGAACCTACCAAATCTACTCGATCCCCTCTCAAAGTAATCTCAAACTGCCCCACACGCTTCGACAACTGCAATGCCTTAAACTGTGTCTTTCCCAACTGCTTTGCCCAATACACCGGCAGCGTCGTATGCGCCGAACCCGTCGCCGGGTCTTCGTCCACCCCAGACTGCGGAAAGAAGCCCCGAGAGACAAAGTCCACCTCCTTTCCCGCCGCCGTAGCAATCACCCCACGGCTGTCCAACTGTGCCAACTTCCGAAAGTCGGGGTTCAAGGCTCGAATCTCTTCCTCGGAGCCCAAGATGGCCAAAAAGTCATCGCGCCCCCGAAAAACCGCCTGCGGCTGCACCCCCAGCCCCTCCGCAATCTCCACTGGCGGCGGCACCGCCTCCAGGCGATCCGCCGGAAAGTCCATAGAATAAAGCCCCGGCTCCAACTGCCTCACCAGCAACGATCCACTACGCGAACGGAACTCAATCTGCTCGCCTGCGTAACCCGCGATGCTGTATAAGACATGAGCCGAGGCCAGGGTGGCATGCCCGCAAAGGTCGACTTCCACCGCCGGGGTGAACCAGCGAATGTGAAAGCCCCCTGCGGTGGGAACGTAAAAGGCGGTCTCTGCCAGATTATTTTCCAATGCTATATTTTGCATCAGTGCATCCGGCAGCCACTCATCGAGTGGACAAACTGCGGCGGGGTTGCCCCCGAATGGCCGATCGGTAAAGGCATCGACCTGATAGATATTCAACTTTCGCATGTGAAGGGTGTACTAATTATTCTATTGTTTGACTAAAGGTAATGTTTTAATAAAATTCAAGGTTGTAGACTCTACTTGCACCAGATAATTGCCAGCAGTCAGCTCATCAATATTGATGCTTTGCTTATTAAAGCCCGAGCGTAGATTAAGAGGTAAGTGGCGGAGCAGACTACCTGCGGTATTGAAGATCTTGACCTCAGCTTCGGTGCTCAGCTCACTATTCATGACCAGTTGTACATCATAGCGGGCTGGGTTAGGGTAGATTTTCAGTCCGCTGAGCTGCTTATTGCGCAGCTCTACTGCTCGTATTTCGGAGTAGCTGAATTTACCATCTTGATCGACCTGCCGCAGGCGATAGTAAGAAATGCCGGGCAGTGGCTTTCGATCTATCCATTCGTATTGGTCCCCACTATTGGCAAAGCCCAGCGCCGGGACTTCACCGATCTGCTCAAATTGGCTGCCATCTCCGCTGCGTTCCAATTCGAAGCGATCGTTATTAGGCTCGCTCTCGGTTTCCCATTCCAATAAAACTTCCTGATCATCAGTAGCACTGGCGTAAAAGGAGAGGAAGCTGACGGGAAGGGGCGCAGCCAGATAGCAAGTGGGATCGACCACCTGATTGGAAGTGATGAGCGGTAATTTTTGGGCAATGTAGGGGCTGAAGTAGGCTTCGGTCAGGGCGTCATCGCCAGCGCCGAGCCAGTCTTGGAGTACGGTGGTGTAGACCTGTCGATAATCGTGCTGATAGCTGGCCAGTTGGTCGCCATCCAGGTTGACGAGGTTGACATTGGTGCCGGTGATGCCGGGCTCGATAGCGGGGCCAAAGAGCAGCATCGGAGCTGCGGTACCGTGGTCCGTTCCCAGGTCACCATTTTCGATGGGTTTGCGGCCGAATTCGGAGAAAGTAAGGGTCAAGACTCGATTACTCAGACTAAGTGCTTCCAAATCGGAGATGAAGGCACTGACCGATTCGGAGAGTTCGCGCATCAGCTCGGCGTGGTTGCCCATCGTAGGACTGCTGGCCATGACCTGATTGGCGTGGGTATCAAAGCCACCGAGTCGAACTAGGTAAATCTTGGTCATACAACCACCGTTCATTAAGCGAGCGACTGTTTTGAGCTGATTGGCCAGGTCATAATCGGGATAGGTGACGGCATTACTGCCCTGATTGAATACCGTAGTAATCCGCTGCGCATAGTTGCTAACGCTATTTTCGATATTCATGATGAACTGCAACTCTTCGCCGTAGTCGGACTGCGGAACGGTATTGAGCGGGGCGCCACCGATTTCTGAGATGACATTGTAGAAACCAGAGAGGTCTTGCCCCGTTAGGTTGATGCCAGGATTGTGTTCATCATTGGTGTGAAAGCCCAGCGAGGGCTTGGTGTTACCGAGTTGAATACCGAGCGGGTCGGGCATCAACTGGGTGGGGTTGCCGGCCAGGCCCGGGAAGCTGTAATTTAAAAAGCGTCCCATCCATCCGGTGGTGTGGTTGAAATTAGTCGGGGTGCCATCGCCTCCCGTCATCCACAGATCGGTGGATTTGAAGTGAGAGCGATTTTGGTTGTCATAAGAAACACTCTGAACGATATTGACCTTACCTTGATCATACAGATTTTTGATGCCCGTCATCTCTGGGTGTAGCCCTACTTGATCTTCGAGCGGTAGGGTATTGTCTAATGGAATGTAGGCATTTAGTCCACTGTCGGGCAGGCCAATGCCGGGGCGGAGATTGCGATAGGTATCGTATTGCTCTATAGGAATAACGGTGTTGATCCCATCATTTCCCCCGGTGAGTTGGACCAATACCAACACCCGATCTTCGATGCCTTCGCAGGCCATGTTGATCATAGAGGGGGTAGCAAAAGTATTGACCGGTAGGCCGTTGATCATCAAGGGCGATATAGCTAAAGGAGCAGAAATTTTCAGGAATTTTCTTCTCTTCATTTTTTTAATTTTAGGCGTTAAAAAACCTGATATTCAGGAGAATACATAATCGCGGTTACCAGGTTTTCTAAGGGTATCCGCACTTCGCTATCATCACCGCTGGCTTCAAAGGCTTCCCACTCATACGTCCAATCGGCGGCAGGCAGGCCATCCAGGAAGATGGTATTGAGGAAGTAATCGGCACGATCTGCCTCAGGGATTTCGCTGAGCAAATGTTCTAGCATCTCGGCCACCAGAATATCCGGCAACAGTGGATTGCTGATATTTTGGGTTTGTTGGACAAATTGCACAATATCCATTTGTACATAAGCAGAACCATAGGAAATGACCCTCCGGCCGCTGGTCAGAATTTCCGGAAGGCGATAACGGGCAATGATAGTGCTGGGATTGAACCAGGCCCGATGGAAATCGGGCTCTTGATAATAGGCAGGGTAGCCGGCTACAGAGCTGGGCTGAAAGAGGGAAAATCCAGCCTGCGGAAAGATGACCTCATTGACCGTACGCTTGTAAAAATTATGGTAATGGTCCACACTATCCGTCAAAGGATCGGGAATGTCTACATCGAAATAAGACAAGGCTCCGTGCACCAGATCAATAGGGGATTTGATCATACCGCCGATGATCTCGTCCGTATGGGCACTATCATCTTTATCGTAAAAATGTTGACTGCGCAGCAATTGTCGCATCGTCGCTTTTAAATCGTAATCGCTATTTCGGAAGGTCGTTGCCAGTGGGGTAATGATGTCCTGCTCAATTTCCGGGCTGAGGTGACGGCTGACGAAAAAGCGGTAAAGTTTTCGACAAATGAATGTCGCCGTTGCCTCCTGATCGAAGATCATATCCACAAACTCACTCAGTTCATCAAACATTCCATTGGCCGTAGTCGCTCCGGTGATGGTTTGATTTTGAAAGGCGGCACTAAAAGTTTTATCTGTCGTATCGTGGCGAGAAAGCGTAGCTCTTCCCCGTGGAATACCGGTATCTGGATCGATATGTTGTGTACGGCTACCGACCTGAAAACCAGTGAGCAGTCGAGAGGCCGCCGCAATGTCTTCCTCCGTATAATTGGTGTAATCGCCCGGGCCGACCTGCGGACCTTTGCCAATGGTGAAAAGCTCGAAATACTCCCGCGCAAAATTTTCGTTCGGATTCTGCTTTTTGTTCAGCTTATTGTCCAAATAATCGAGCATAATATTATCCAGGATCATTTTTTCGGCCAGTATTCTGAAATTGCCAAGGTGGTAATACCGCAGTAGAGAGAGGTGATCAAAAAAGCGTTCTGCATTCTGGCTACTAGCAGAAACCGTAAAGTTGGTATGCAGGAAAAACGCCATTTTATGTCCGATCGACTCGTCCAGCAGGGCCTCATGGGTCCACCATCCGATGACGTAGGCGCGCAGCCTGCTATTGGTAGACTGAGGAGGAATACGGCCACTGATCCAGGCCTGTCCAGTCGCAGGATCAATGGGTTCGCTCATGTTGAGCGGCTGTGGAGTCAGCAGGCGATCTACGGCTTGGGTAACCGTCATATTCGCCAGGCTTTCAATGCGCGCTCTGCTGATGTTGTAGGAGCAACGTCGTAACAAATGCGCAGCAAGCCTTTTGCCCAGCATTCCGCCGAGAGGAGCTAAGGAGGCCATAGGGTATAGTTTTGTCTGCCGACAGAGTTGCACGAGGACATTGCTCTGTACGGGTAATTAGTGAATATGGTGTAGTCGTCTAATGTAGAAAGGGAAAATCTACAATGGCATGAGAATTATATGAGCTAATATAGTTAAAATGCTAATAATTTGCAAATTCCTCTTTATAAGACCCTAGCTGAATCTTTGCCGGACATGGTCTTTTAGTCCGAGTCGTGTCTTAACTAAACTTCTGCCGTACACTGTCTCGAAAAGCCTTTGGCAGCCCCGAAAACAACAGTAGCTTGAGCTCGCGGGCCGAGATATTCATCGCATTGGAGAAGCCCGAGCGCAGATCAGTCAGCGTACTATTACTGTCGTAAATGCGGATGACCCTCGCTCCGTCGGGGATGCTCAACTGCTCTGGTTTAGTCCTGGGCAATTTTATCATATGTACCAGAATCGGGAGCGGATTCTGATGGGAGCGATAGAAAAGATGAATGCCGGTTTCGCCCATAAAGAGCGACGCGACGCTGTGTCCTTCGATGCGAATCCATTTTTCTTGGGCCTCAATTTGATGCTGAATGTCCAACTCTGATAGCAATTCATTGTAGTGTTGCATCAAAAATTCGATCTCCTGATCTCCCAGACCATTAATACAGGATTGGAAGTGGAGTTCTATTGTCTCAACCTCTTCCCGCAGAAATCCCTTCCCGAAGAGGAGTAAAAAGCCTACATCCAGGTAGCTGTTGATGAACTCAGTTTCTAGGCTGTCGAATTGTGCGGAGGCATACTCGTAGTACTCTGTAATCTCGTGTAGTGCTTCTTGTTGGAAAAGCCGGTCGCGGATGGACTCTTTGATGCTGCGGGTAACAGAATCGCGCCGAGGCGTCACCGTCCCCCGCTTTAGTCGCAGCGGAATGGCTGGCCCCTCCCGGAAATGCTTCTCCTTGAAGCCCAGCGAAAGCGTCGAAATACGCTGCTTCGTCGCCGCAATCTGATCCTTGAAATGGTAATATTGCCAATTCAGGGCTTCCCCTGCGTCGTTGCCAATGACAATTAGCTCCGAGTCGGCCTCATCATTCTCCTCTTCCATCCGGCGCACCTGGTATTCTAGTCGCTCTACCAGCTTGAGCAGGCGATTGAAAAAGCCGCGGCCGCGAGCCTCTTCGGGCAGTTGCGGCAGCCAGTCCTCCTCAATAGGCTCCACAAAGTCTAGAGGAATGATGCGCGGTACCAGCTGGCCTTCTTTGAAAAGAATGCTGAAAATGATTGGATTGTCGGTATGTGTAGAGATCAGCTGCTCGGCGGAGAGCGTGGTAAGGTCTTTTTCGATCTGTCGTTTCAGCGCTCGGCCGCCCATCTTAGCGTTGTAGCCCCGGCGGGCTACCCATTCCAGCGCTTCGGTGGAGATGTTGAGGATGGTAGTACGGCGGACAAAGCCATCGCGCTTGAGCAGGTCCTTGATCTGCAGGCGGGCGATATTGAGGATATGGTCGACTTCCAGCGAGCGGAAGATGACGATGCGGTCGATGCGGTTGACGAACTCGGGGCGGAAGCGATTTTCTACGGCTTTTCGATAGACGGCAGAGTCATCGCGCTGGCCAGCGACAAAGCCCAGCTGGCCGGCGGCTTCTCGGGCACCGACATTGGAGGTCATGATGATAATATTGCCGGAGAAATCCACCGTTTTGCCCAGGCTGTCGGTCAGTCGGCCATCGTCGAGGACTTGCAGCAGCAGGTCGTGGACCTTGGGGTGGGCCTTTTCGATTTCGTCGAAGAGGATGATTCCGAAGGGGCGGTAGCGGACTTTGCCGGTGAGGTGGCCCTCGGGGTTGTGTTCATCGCCGATAAGGCGGTGGACGGCCTGCGCATCGATGTATTCGTTCATATCGAAGCGCAGCAGGTGCTTGGGATTGCCCATGAGGTAGTCGCAGAGGACCTTGGCCGCTTGGGTTTTGCCCACGCCGGTGGGGCCGATGAAGAGGAAGGAGGCCAAGGGCTTGGTGGGATCGGTCAGCTTGGCTTTGATGGTATGGATGGCATCGGCTAGGGTAGCTACGGCATCGGGTTGTCCGACGAGTTGGGCGGCAATGGCATCGTGCACCTCGTTTTCCTCAAAGGTATAGTCGGCATCAAAGATGATTTCATTCAAGCCACTAAAGGACTCAAATTCATCCCTGACCTCGGGTAAATCAATGTTTTGGGAGCGGTATTTGACCGCCAGCTGATTCATCAACTTCAGGATACTGCCCGGCAGGGCCTTACGGTGTAGGTAGTTGCGTTGGATAGCAAAAAGCTGCTTGATGGCCTGAATGGTAAATTCGCAGTCGTATTCAATTTCCAGGTAATGCCGCTGCTTAAGCACCATTTTTATGGCAGATTCGTGGTTGGGCTCCTGAACCCGCACAACCTGGAAGAGGTCACTGAAACGGCGATCTTTTTCCTGCAATATTTTCCACTCCTCAAAAGTAGCGATTAGAATGAGTTGGAGTTGACGTTTTTCCAGATAGGGCTTCAAAACATCGCTCAGCGTCATGCTATTTTGGGAAGATTTGCCAATGCGTAAGAGCGAAACCACATTGTCGATCATAATCTTATCGCTGGCTGAATCCTTCTTTTTGGCGTGCTGTAAATGCCGATCACGAACATAGCGTAGGATGGCCTCAAAGCGTTTTTGCCACCACCCTACATATTTCATCCCCGCAATAATTCGGGTTGGGTCGATGTGCCATATTTTCTGTACCTCAATATCATTTCCCTTAAAATAAAGGTCCATATACCTCCGCAGTACCTCGTGAAGCAGCGTATGCTTGCCTACGCCCTCCGGGCCGATGATGACCAGCGGCGTATTTTCGGGGTTGTAGACAATGTTATAAATCCGATCGACGAGTTCATCGCGGAAAAAGGCACGGCCTAGCTCTGCTGGATAGCGCGAATTGAGGTCATTTCCCACCTTTTCGATCTCTGTAGCGCCATCAAATTGATGATCGCTGCCCTGACGGGCAAAGAGCCAATCGGTATCTTCCTGCTCGAACTGAAAATTACCCTCGGTGATGTATACATTGAGAGAAGTGGAGCTGGTAAACTCGCTTTTGTCCGCAAAATAGTCTTCTGCATTGAAGTCATCGTCCTCGTTTCTGATCTTCTTGAGCAGTTGCCGGACGACCTTTTCGACCTGCTGATTGATATTGACGTACCCTTTTTCGTCCTTTTCCAGCATAAAAATATAGCAATTGAATGCGGGGAGGCAGATAAATTCCAGCTCGTGGACTTTAAAATGCGCTGCACTAAAGTTGCCCTGAATGAATTGCTTGCCCTGATTTTCACTTCCAATCCTACTTCCTTTCGCTCAACCTGGGCAAGCAATTCATTCAGGGCAACTTTAGTGCAGCGCATTTTAAAGTCCACGAGCTGGAATTTATCTGCCTCCCCGCATTCAATTGCTATATTTTTATGCTGGAAA
>JBCDGZ010000064.1:0-41257 GCA_038750655.1 Bacteroidota bacterium
CACTTAAGTGTGTTCAGGAAAAGTAACTCAGATTATGGAAGCGATACCCCAGCAGGATTTAGTCAATCAGTGGCTTATCGATATTTTACCCTACGATATTATCTGGATTAATAAAGCCGCAAAAATTGTCTATGCGAATTCTTCTTTTCGTAAGACCTTTAATTACAACGAGTTAGAGGTGGGTGGCTTGACGATGTTTAACATCAATCCGAACTTGACCCCGGAGATGTGGGACAATCATTGGGAAATTGTTCGGAAGAAAAAAATCGATAATTTTAAAACGACCCACCGTAAAAAGCAAGGGAAAATCCAAACGGTACATGTCACGGCACATTTTTTCTCAAATAATGGAAATGAGTTCATCTGCTCGGTCATTCGCGATATTTCGGAGTCCGTTTATTACCGTCGGATCTTGGAAAAGACGGAGAATGCGGTTACGGTAGGGGGGTGGAAATGGAACATCATCGATGATACGGTGATTGCTTCTCCCATTGCGCTCTGTATCTTTGATGTCGAGGACCCCAGGGATTTGCTGCCCTCCAATATCATTCATCGCTTTGTTCAACCCGAAACCATCAAGGCCGCTTTTCGGAAAGTGCATCGGGAAGAAGTTTCTTATGACTTGGTCCTGCGCGTAAAAGATAAGAACGGGCAGCTCAAGTGGGTGCGATGCATTGCCACCCCAGAGTGTAAAAATGGGAAGATCGAGAAGATTTATGGCACCTACCAAGATGTAACCGAACAGAAAAACAAGGAGTACCTGCTAGAGCTTAGTGGTCGCATTATCGATAATGCACAGGATATTATTTTTATTTGGGAACAATCGGGCAATCTGTTTCGATTCAATGATGCGGCCGTAGCGCAGTTGGGCTTCTCCAGGGAATTTCTGTCTAAGGCCACCATATATGATCTGGATGCGAATATTACGCCCGAATGGTGGGCGGATCATTTTGAGGACATCATTCAGGAGAAAAGCTTGAAGTTCGAATGGGTAGCCACCCGGGAAGACAATACCCGGTTTCCGGTGGACATCAGGGCCAACTTGGTGACCTACGAAGGGCGTTATTTGAATTGTGCCATTCTGAGAGATATTACCGCACGTAAAGATCGTGAAGTGCAGCTAAGGGACGCTTTGGCGGACATCAAACAACTTAAGAATCAGTTAGAGATTGAGAATGAATATTTGCAGGAGGAGATTAAGGTAGAGCATAATTTTGGCAATATCCTATCGCAGAGTGAAGCCTACTGGCCCGTCCTCCGAAACATCCAGCAGGTCGCCCCCACGGAATCGACCATATTAATTACCGGCGAATCCGGGACGGGCAAGGAACTGCTGGCCAGGGCCGCCCATCAGCTGAGCCTGCGGGAAAGCAAGCCTTTGATCAAGGTCAACTGCGCGGCCCTGCCTAAGGAACTCATCGAGAGTGAGCTGTTCGGGCACAAGAAAGGGGCCTTTACCGGCGCCATCGCCGATAAGATTGGAAAGTTTGAATTGGCCAACAACGGCACCATCTTTCTGGATGAAATCGGCGAGCTGCCGCTGGATTTACAGCCCAAACTCCTACGGGTCTTGCAGGAAGGAGAGTTCGACCGCCTGGGGGATACCGAAACAACCAAGGTGGACATTCGCATCATTGCGGCTACGAATCGAGATTTGGGGAGGATGGTCGAGGAGGGCAAATTCCGCCAAGACCTGTACTACCGGCTCAATGTTTTTCCTATCCACAACATTCCCCTTCGCGAGCGAAAAGAAGACATTCCCCTCCTCGCTCAGTTCTTTTTACAAAAATACAGCACCAAATCGGGGAAGTCCTTCAAGCGCATTTCCAAAAAAGTGATCACCGGCTTAGACCAATACGATTTCCCCGGCAATATCCGCGAGCTGGAAAACCTGATCGAAAGAGCCGTGATTATTGAGTCCGGCACGACCCTCTTTCCGGGGGATTGGATGCCCAAGAGCAAGTCCGTCCGCAAAACAGGCGATGAATTTTTGACCTTCGAGGAATTGCAAAAGCAGTACATCGTAGAAGTCCTTTTCTACACCAAGTGGCGGGTCAGCGGTGAAAAGGGGGCGGCCAAGATTCTGGGGATGAAGGATAAAACCCTCTTTGCCAAGATCAAGAAGTTGGGGATCAAGAAGGAGGATTATTTGAAGAAGTGAGTGGGGAGGTCACCTTTTTACTGAAGAAATAAGACCCAAACATAAAGGCCATCACCATGATTGGCCCGAAGGCCTCTCCGTCATTGACGGCGATGTGGGCGCCGCAGGCTAGGGAGAGGTTGAAGAAAAAACCGGCGTAGGCCCATTCTCGGAGTACTTGACTTTGGGTTTGCAGGATGCCCACTACGCCCAATATCTTGGCGATGGCTAGTGGGTAGATGATCCAGGCGGGGAAGCCCAGCTTGCCGAAGTTTTCCGCTACCTCGCCGTATTTAAAGAAATACATGATGGCCCCGGACAGAATGCTTAGGGAGAACAGGGCGGTGAGTACCCAGTAGATGATTTTATTGCGTTTCATATGCTGTAGGCGTTTTTTATGATAGGGTAAATATCGGTTTTTTTGACGCAAATGAAGTATTTGTACAAGACTATTTCAACACACAAATAATCTCCATCTCCACCGTCTTCCCCACCATAAACCCACCACCAGGGCCAATATTATAATCCTTTCTTTTCACCGTAAGCGTCCCGTTAAAGGTCTTATTGGCGAAAGTAAAGGGGATGCGGACTTCCTTGGAGACACCGCGCATCGTCAATGTTCCTTCAGCTACAAAACCCTCTGCCGTTTGGGAAATAGTGCTGGACCGAAAACAGATATTGGGGTACTGCGCTACCGCAAAATAATCCTCTTCCCGCAGGTGTTTATCTCTTTTATCGATGCCCGTATTCACCGATTCGGCGCTGATACAAACATCAAAGCGCGAATTGGCCAGGTTCTGGCTATCGAACTGCACCGTTCCGTTCATGCCGCCGAAGGTGCCTTCCACCGTATTTAATCCCATATTAGAGATTTCAAAAGTGATCTTAGAGGCTTCGCTATCAATGGATTGGGCGAAGTTGGGGCAAAGGATACTCAATAGCAGAAGGAGGGTCAATAGTGGCTTCATAGATGCTTTTACTTTCTTGGTTAGAAAAGAAGATTTCTACAAAGATAAACCACCGACAGTCATTTATGGTCGAGTATTTAGCCAACTTTAACATTTATACCTGCATTAGCAACTCGGATGACTTTGATTTCATTGCCCGCCTCATCGTCAATATTGCCTGCCTTACCTAAGTTTCCAGTCCTTCCTGTCTATACCTTATGCAATATTTGCGGAGTTATCTGAAGCATCATTATCCTTTTTTAATTTTTCAAAACATATGACAGATGAACCTGTATTTGAAACTCTTAATCACACGCTGCATGCTGATGTGTTCCCCTAAAAAAATCAATTTGAAAATGAAAAATAAACGGACTAGCAGCTTGCTACTCTTTTTGGTAGGACTCTGCTTGCAAGGGTCCCTATTGGGGCAAAGTGGAAAGTTTACCATTAGTGGACAAATCAAGGATGCTTCCAATGGCGAGGATATTCCGTTTGCGACGATTATGCTGCTCGATCAGCCAGGGGTAGGGACGACCTCGAATGTTTATGGTTTTTATTCCCTTTCTGTAGAGGCAGGAGAGTACCGCATTGCCTACCAATTCTTAGGGTACGAAACGGTAGAGAAGACCATCAATCTGACGAAAGATATTAAAATAGACATTGAGTTATCCGAAACCAATCTTACCCTGGAGCAGGTGGTTGTTTCTGCTAAAAAGGAAGATCAGAACATCACCCAAAACGAAGGCAGCGTAACCCGGCTGGACATGAAAACCATAAAGGAATTACCGGCTTTTGGGGGAGAGGTGGATGTGTTGAAAGTCATACAGTTGACCCCAGGAATTAAGACTGCGGGAGAGGGCAACTCTGGCTTTTATGTGCGAGGAGGAGGCTTAGACCAGAATTTGATTTTGCTGGATGAAGCCCCCGTTTACAACCCTTCTCATCTCTTGGGATTTTTCTCTGTCTTTAATGGCGATGCGCTCAAAAGTACGGCGGTCTATAAAGGGGGAATGTCGGCAGAATACGGCGGAAGAACTTCCTCGGTCATCGATATTCGAATGAAAGATGGCAATAAAAAGCAATTGGGCGTTTCGGGGGGCATTGGTCTGATTGCTTCACGACTTACTGTTGAAGCCCCTATCGTGAAAGACAAAGGCTCCTTTATTCTCTCTGGTCGAAGAACCTACGCAGATTTGTTTTTACAATTATCTAATGACGAAGGGATCAACAACACCCAACTGTATTTCTACGATACGAATCTAAAAGCCAATTACCGATTCAGCGAAAAAGACAGGGTGTATTTTTCGGGTTATTTAGGCCGGGATGTCTTGGGGGTACAAGGGGATTTTGGGTTTAACTGGGGAAACATTACCAGTACCGTTCGCTGGAATCATCTTTTCTCTGACAAACTGTTTTCCAATACGACTTTTATCTTCAGCAACTACGACTATCAGTTTAGCGTAAACACGGGGGAGGAGGACATTAAGCTAAAATCAATCATCAAGGATTTCAATCTGAAACAAGATTTTTCTTACTATCCCAGTAATCGAAATTCCTTGAAGTTTGGATTTAATGCCATTCACCACACCATAGAACCCGGCAATTTAGAGGCCGGAGAAGATACGGGATTCAACTCTGAAGATGCTGCGGTCAGTCGAGGCATTGAAGGGGCGGTCTATGTTCAAAATGAACAGAAAATTGGCGACCGACTGAGTATCAACTATGGCTTGCGCTACTCCTTTTTAAATCGAATTGGGGAAGGCTACGAATATGAGTTTGCAGGAGACGGAAGTTTGGTGTCTGAAACGTTTTACGAAAGTGGAGCATCCATGAATTTTCAAGGGGGACTGGAACCTCGACTATCGGCCAATTTCCTGCTGAATAAAACCAGTTCTGTCAAGCTAGGGTTCAACCGGAACCTGCAATACATTCACCTCTTGACCAACGCCACTTCTTCTACTCCTACCGACCTCTGGATCATGAGTAGTAATAATGTCAAGCCGCAGATCGCCAATCAGATTTCCTTGGGATATTTTAGAAACTTTAAGGACAATATGTACGAAGCTTCTTTGGAGGTCTACTACAAGGATTTGGGCAATGTTATTGACTATCGAAACGGCGCCAATGTCTTTTTCAATGATCAGGTAGAAGGCGACTTGGTCTTTGGTGATGGGGAAGCCTACGGAGCGGAGTTTTTTATCAAAAAGAATAAAGGCAAACTCACCGGTTGGGTCAGCTACACCGTAGGAAGAACCTTCCGGCAGATAGAGGAAATCAATGAGGGCCGAAAGTTCTCCGCCCGACAAGATCGAATCCACGACATCTCGGTTGTCGCGATGTACCAATTCAGTAAGAGAATAACGTTCTCCGGAAATTTTATCTTCTACACTGGCGATGCCGTCACCTATCCAACTGGGCGCTATAAACTTGACGGAGTTAATGTCCCTCTTTACACGGAGCGAAATGGTAACCGAATTCCTAACTATCATCGCTTTGACTTGAGTATGACCTTGAGGAATAAAAAGAAAAAGCGGTGGGAGTCCAGCTGGAATTTTGCGCTTTACAATACCTATGCGCGCGAGAACGCGTACATTATTACCTTCCAGACCAACGAAGATGATCCAGAACAAACGGAAGCTTTACAGTTGTCGCTGTTCAAAATAATTCCATCCGTTACTTATAATTTTAAATTTTAGACCAATGAAATTTTTGTATAAAATGATTTGCTGCTTGGCAAGCTTAGTGATCTTGCAAAGTTGCGAAAAAATAATCGATGTTGACTTAAAGGATACCCCTTCGCAAATTATTATCGAGGCTCCGCTAAAAGTAGGAACCCATGACTTTGTCGTCAGCATCACTAAAAGCACCGATTACTTCGGAGCCGAACCACAGGATATAGTTGAAAATGCAGTTGTTATCCTGACCGATGACAATGGCAATGCTACCAATGTTCCCTATGTCGTTAACGGTCAATACATCACCTCAGTTACCGCCGAGGCGGGCCGGACCTACCAGCTAGAAGTCAGCGTAGAAGGAGCTACTTATGAAGCCACCTCTTTTCTCCCCGAAAGAATCGAAATCGTAGAGTTGATCACCGACTTTCAGACCGCAGGTATCGTAGACGATGAAGGGTATGAGCTTTCCATTCGATACAATGATCCTGCTAATGTTCCCAATTACTACCGGGTCGTCCACACCTTGAATGGCGTTTTACAAAACGAAACGAGCGATTTACAAGTTATGAATGACGACTTCAATGATGGAGTCTTGACCAAAGCACCCCTGCTGACCGACATTTTTGACGAAGGAGATACCATAGCAATAGAATTGATCCATTTTGATCGGCCCTCTTTTGATTACTTCAATTCTTTAGTTAGTATCATTGGTGATGGAGGGGCATTTGGTGGCGGAATCGCTGCACCGGGCAACCCCAACACCAATTGGTCCGAAGGAGCACTTGGTTATTTTAGCGCGTATAATTCAGATACGGCAGTCGTCGTTGCGCAATAATTTAGACTTGATCATAGAGCATTAGCATTAATTCACTATTAACTAAGAAGCCATCTCCTTGTGAGATGGCTTCTTTAATATATGTGTGGAAGTAAAGAAAATACTTAGTGGTTCTCCAACCAATGCAAAAAATCACTTGCCTTAGCCTTGCTAACGACTAGCTGTTCTTTGAATTTAAAATTGGGTTGGATCAGTATCTTTCGAGCAAAATACTGTGAGGCGTGTTTGATGGCTTTTCGGTTGATCAAGTACTGACGATTCACTCTGTAAAATTGTCCGCCAAGGAGGTGAGAGAGCTTGTCCATACTGTGATTGATGGGGTGTCGTTTGGCATCAAATCCAATGATGTAAACGACGCCATTCTCCAATTGGGCGATGGCAATTTGTTCTGTAGGAAAAGGAATGATCTGATCTCCTCGGTGAATGAGAATAGAAATTTTTTGCGCTTTATGGATGTTGGTGAGTAGCTGTGCGATGGCTTGATAATCAAGCGTTGTGGCGGCCTGAAAGTTAGCCAGCGATTTGAATTTAGCTAGAGCAGCCTGAATGGCTTTACCATCAAAAGGCTTTAGTAAATAGTCGATGCCATAAACCTGAAAAGCATCCAATGCATACTGGTTATAAGCCGTACAGAAGATAATGGGGACCGTATTGTCAAAATGTTTGAATATTTCAAAACTCACTCCATCTGATAGCTCAATATCTGCAAAAAATAAATCAGGGAAAGCGTGGTTTTCTAAGTAGTCGATCGATTCCTTAATACTAGTCAATTGAGCAACGACTTGAATGGAAGGGTCGGCCAGCCTAATTTCTTCCTTTAATGCCTGTGACATCAACACTTCATCTTCGATAATGATGACTTTCATATTCCCAGGATTTTCAGTTTCACTTTGAAATGATTATCCGTCTCCACAATTTGTGGTAAATCTTCTGTGAAATGACGAAATCGATTGGTTAGGTTTTTCAAACCTATACCATATTCCTTTCCCTTTCCATTTTTATATTTTGGAAACTTATCATTACTCACCCATAAGAAACTGTTAGGCTCGTAAATTAATAAGATTTCCATCGGAGATTTAGACGAAAAGGCATTATGCTTGATGGCATTTTCTGCCAAAAGTTGGAGGGAGAAAACGGGGAGCTTGGCATTGTCCAGGATGACATCGGGGATATTGATCTGATAATTTATGGCTTGATCAAATCGCATCTGTTGCAGCTGCAGATAGTTCTCAAAAAAGGCAATTTCTTCTCTTACAGAAACAATATCACTCTGTGCTAAAGTCAACGAAGCCCTTAAGAATATGGCCAGTCTTTGAGCATACAAAAGGGCCTTCGGCGCATCACTCTTAATCAAAATTTGTAAAGTCCCCAAGGCATTGAATAAGAAGTGGGGATGTATTTGTTGCTTTAGTTGTTCCTGTTGGGTGATCAGCTGACTAATTTCCAGTTCTGCCTTTTCTAGTTTTAAACGGGCAAATTCATTTCTCGAAACCACCAAACTGATCATGATCAAAATAAAACTGTTGGAGGCAAAATTGCTGAAGAGCGGGTAAAGCTTAAAATTTCCCATCAGCAATCGGTAGTCATCGGCCAGCAGAATAGGGAAAAATAACATAAGGAAAATGATGCTGTGGGAAAGGAGATACCTCAACCAGTCTTTATTGATTCCAATATCTTGAGTGGTCTTTTCAAAAGCTTTGAGTAGCCCAATATTTACCCCCCATTGTAAAATAAAATTACCGGTAACCAGCAATATTGACAAAAAAGTTTTCAAGGGGGTCATGTCAATCAGTTCCGCCTTCTCGGGAGGTAAAGTTTGTAAGAACAGAATCATAGGAATGAGGCTCAGCAAGCAAAAAAGGGGCGTGGTTATAAAAGCTATTTTGTATAGCTTCCTTTTGTGTTGCCGAAAAGACGAAATTAGACTCATTATTTGAAATTACTTCTGATGCATTCTTCTTGATTGATAAAAGTATTAAAAACCCTACAGAAGGAATTGAAAATTATGGATCAAACGGGCAAAATTTGGCTTTAAGCAGGCATATTGAGAAGCGGACTGCTTTTATCAGATTACTACATCAACACCCCGTTCTTAGCTTCTACAGAAGGCGGCAAATCCATCTCCCCCAGCATTTCTCGCAAATCGATTTCAATCACCCGGCATAAGGAAAGCATCGGAATATCGTGTGCCATGCCTTGAAAAGGATTTTCGGAATAATCTCCTACGATTTCCATCATCACATACACCCATCCAATCAAGGCCGTAATAGGAATAGATAGCCAGAATCCCCAATCTCCTAATGTCATTAATTCTGGAACCATACTGAATGGCAACAAAAAGATAAAGATTCCCACGAAAATGCGACTCATATTGGCGTACTGTCGCGGCAAAGGGAATTTTTTGATGCGTTCATTTTTACCTTGTAAGGTGTAAAAGCTTTTTAGGACGTTCCCCATCTCCATATGGCGAAAATCATCAATCATTTTTTCTTCCCGGAGGGTTGTCAAATCTCTTGATTGCTCGTTAATGATTTGGGTAGCAGTGTTAATATTGGCAATTAGTCGATCATGTTCTGATGGGGGAAGAAACTGTTGAAGCTCGGTGCGGGTGACTTCGTCGTCTACCAATCCAGTGCCGAATTTTTTCTGGTAGTATGCTGCTCTTCTTGCCGTGTGGCCACCTTGGCTAATGTGCTCCCAGGGCGTAGCCACGAGCAGTTGACTGCGGTGGGCATACAGCCAGGCGATATGCCGATAAATCAATCGCCTCTTAATTTGCTGTAGCTCCGTAGGGGGCATTTCTTCTTCTCTGATCAAATTAGAAATATAGCCATCCACCATCATGCCCCAGGTCCTGCTGTCGTTAACGATCCCACCCCAAATCTTCCGGGCTTCCCACATACGGTCATATGCTTGATTGTTTTTAAACCCAACATAAAAGGCCACGGCTGTACCAATCACGGAGATCGGCAGCCACGGAATATTCACGGTGAGGTATTCATTAAAATATAAGTAAGCAATAAGGCTGGCAAATGCCAGCAGCCAGGTAATGTGGTGCCAAGTCCATTTAATAATTTTGAAGAGAGAAATATTTTTGTTAATCAGCATGATTTTTTTGGCTTTAAATTAAGACTATTTGTCATAATCTGTTGAATTACTAATAACTTACCTTACCATTTATCACCCAGCATGACAACATTATGGAATTAGCGATTTTGAACCAACCCTATCCATTGACGGAAGAACAGATTAATTTTTACCAAAAATATAAATACATCAAGCTAAAACAAGTCTTGGACCAGCCGACGTTGGACCATTTTAATACCATCATTACCCAAAAAGTGAAGGCATTAAAAAAAGTTGATGTGCCCCTAGAAGAGCGGGATACCTACGGAAAAGCCTTTTTGCAATTGATGAATCTGTGGGTGGAGGAGGAGGCCATCAAACCATTGATATTCAGTAAACGAATCGCCAAAATTGCTGCTGATCTGCTGCGAGTAGGAGGCGTACGGCTGTACCACGATCAAGCTTTGTTTAAGGAAGCCCAGGGGGGCATTACCCCCTGGCATGCCGATCAGTATTATTGGCCACTTTCTAATGATAATACGGTCACCGCCTGGATTCCCTTGCAAGAAACGCCACTCGATATGGGGCCACTAGAATTTAGCGCGGGCAGCCATACCATCACCGAAGGCAGAGACTTATCGATTGGCGATGAAAGTGAAGCTGTGATGACTAAGAAATTAAGAGTGACCGATTTTCCGCACATCATTGAGCCTTTTGATGCGGGAGAGATCAGTTTTCATTCCGGCTGGATCTTTCACCGAGCGGGGGCCAATTCCACCCACCAAACTCGCAAGGTGATGACTATCATCTACATGGACAAAGATATGAAGCTGAAACAACCTGAGAATGAAAATCAGGTCAACGATTGGAAGACCTGGTGTCCAGGAGCAGTCGTTGGTGAGGTCATTAATTCACCGATTAATCCGGTTCTTTATCCTGCTCCCTGAACCCCAATCCCCCCACGAAACTTCCCATTCGTCAACTGACTAGGCGACTGACCAAAGTACTTCTTAAAGGCCGTACTGAAATGCCGGGGGTTCTTGTAGCCAATCTCGGCCGATACTTCGGAAACAGTGAGTTTATAGTCCAGCAGGAGGCGCTTGGCTTCGTTCATCTTCAGTTGCTGCCAGTAACCAAAGACGGTGATGCCGAAGATTTCCTTGAAGCCTTTTTTGAGGGTAAATTCGTTGGTGCCCACCTGCTTGGCCAGGTTGATCAGCGAGGAGGTATCATGGACGTTGTTCGAAATAATTTCTTTGACCTCCCACATGCGCTCCACGTCGATCTTATTCAAAGAGTAGGCCCGCTGGCCCTGATTTTCAATGAATTGCTCAAATTGTAGCATCAGCAATTCAATGACTTTGGCTTCGACGAACATACGTTTGTGAAAATCAGTGCGCTGGGTTTGCAGGATTTCCCGGATGATCAGGTGCATCGCTGGAGAGATGCGCTGGTTGTGTTGGGAGAGTTGAGCGGTGGAGTTGGTGTTCAACTGCCTTTGGAAGTAGTCGAAGGCGCTGTGCCCGAAGAGGTATTTTTCGAAAAACGAGCGGGAGAGGGTCACGTGGAAGACCTGCATGTTCTTGTTCTTCATCCACTGGTTATCCCCATCGTACCCACAGCAATAAACAATATTGTGTTGATTGGAAGTAAACTGAAAATGCTGGCCCGAGTATTTATCATGTCCGATACTATCACCGTTGAGGGCGAATTGCATTCGGACGATCTCCATGTTGCTCTCAATGGAGATGGCCGCATTCCTGGAGAGCGACATATCTCCGTAACCAATGTTGACATCTCCCAGGCACAATTCCTTATAAAAGGCTTTGCCAAAAGGAGCCGTAAACTGAAACTGCCGCTCCTGCACCTGGTTTTGTGCAGTATTGAAAGACCTTAGGGGGTATTGAGCATCAATCAGTATATCCTCCAGGTCGGATGAGTGCATTCTAAAACTGTCCATGTTTAACTCTTTTCCGAAGGCTCCACAAGCTCGAAGCCCTCCAATCAGAGTTAAATTTATTTAGAAATTGTCTTAATAGCAAAAAATGAGGCCCTAGAGCGACTCCAAAAAGCGCAAAAGCTGCTCACGTTGATTGTTAGAAAGCGCCTTGAAAGCTTTCTGGGCATTTTCGGCCTCCCCGCCGTGCCATAAAATGGCCTCTTCGATGTTCCTGGCCCGGCCGTCGTGCAGCAAAAAGGTATGCTCATTGACGGTTTCAATCAGACCCAGCCCCCACAATGGCGGCGTTCGCCATTCCCGGCCAGAAGCCCGAAAGTCCTCCCGATGGTCGGCCAAGCCCTCGCCCATATCGTGCAGCAGCAGATCGGTGTACGGGCGGATGCTTTGGTTCGACAAGGCCGGGATGGAGTGAATTCCCGTAGTCATCTTCGGGATATGGCAACTGGTGCATTGCAATTGAATAAACAGCTGCTTGCCCTGCAGCACCTCCGGATCCTCGTGATCGCGACGGGCCGGAACGGCCAGCGTAGAAACATAAAGGGCCACATTGCGCAGCTTCTCCTCCTCAATCTCCGGCAGGCCCCCGTGGGGCTGCTCCTCGCACTCCCGAGTCAGGCAATTTTCATCGGGAAAAAGATCGGAGGTAATGCCCATGTCGCCCAAAAAAGCGCCGGCGGTCTGCTGCAATAGCGTCGGCTCATTAGCCTTCCAACCAAAACGCCCCAGGCTCAACTGCTGCTTTTCTACCTCCCAAACATAGTTGGCCTTCCCCGAAATGCCATCCCCATCCACATCCGCCTCATCGGCGAAAGAAAGGATGGTTGCCTCTTCCACCGCCTCCAAAAGCCCCAGCCCAATCATCTGTGCCCCGACCCTCGGAGAGACCTTCACGTTGCCCAGGTCGCCAAGGCTCAAGTCGTCAATATGGTAGGTGGGGCGGCGCAGGGTGTAGGGCGTTCCGTCATCATAGCGGCCCTCGATGGTTTCGTAGCGGATGGTGAAGCGGCCCTCGGGGGCCATGCCGGGAATGGCCCGGTCTTGCAATTGCCCGCCGTAGATGGCGTGCGGCAGGGGCGCCCCTTGCAGACTGGTACCATCCACACTCAAGCGAAGCAAAAGCCCGTGGTTGTTCTCCCCATCGAAGGCCGGAGGCCGCCCCCGGCCATCTCGGAAATGGCAGCCCGAGCAGGAGCGAGAGTTAAAATAGGGGCCCAGGCCATCGCGGGCCGTCGTAGAGGCGGGTGCAGTCACCCAGTTGAGGTTGAAAAAAGAATTGCCGATACCAAAGAGCAGCTCTTCTGCATTGCTCAGCGAGGGTGCCGGCAGAGCAAAGGCGTTGGCCGAGGCATCAAAAACCGTCGTTCCGCCGCCCGATAGCTCCTCCCCCTCCTCGGCCATCGGTAGGGGCAACAGGTCGTCTTCATTTCCGCAAGCCAGGAGAAAAAGCAGGAAAAATAAAAGCGTACTTATGCAGACCGTTGATTTATTCATTTTTAGAAGATTTCCTTAAAGTTCTAAAGCCGAAGCGGCACGCTCGACGGCATCGCCCACGGCTTGGATATTGAGTACGGCGGTGAAGACTTTATCGCGTTCTGCACTCTCGGAGATGGCCAGATCGAAGGGGATAGCGGTAGCCTCAATAGCGCCAGCAGCAGTGCTAATGGCGTTGAGTACTGCCTCGTCGGCGGTGGCGTCTATGGCCCGGACCAAATCGCTGAGGGAACTTCCGGAGACCAGGCTGCCGTCTATTCGAGCGTAGGTGCCCGTATAGACATTTTTGATGCCCAGGGCATTCAGGCGGATGTCCCGATGGGTATTGTCGCTAAAGCAAGACTGCTCGTCTTCCTGCCGCTGGGAGGCCAGGGCGACATTCATCCGTTCGCTGGCCAGCTCACTTTTGGCCATCTGCCCGATACCCACTAGGATGTTTTTGAAGGCTACTGGATTGTCCAGACTCATAAAAGTAGCTCTGTAATTGCTTGCCCCGCTGGGCGACCAATCGTCCAGCAAGAGTTGGAGGTGATCGAGCAGCAGTTCGGCACAAATGCGGAGGTATTCCTTCCTTCTATCCTGATTGGCCGCCGTGCCGGTCCCATCGGTGAGGTAATCGGTGTGGGGCCGCAGGCCAGATTGCATTGCCGCTGGTTCACTGAGGTCCTGCCCCCACAGCAAAAATTCAATAGCGTGGTAGCCGATGCTGATATTGTTCTCGCCTCCTCTTTCATTTTCGCTTTCCAGGGCCTGCTTAGATAGTACAAAATCAGGGTCATTGATAAAGCCCGCCGCTGTGTTGCCCTCCACATAATCAATCCAGCTTTCATCCAGCGGCCAGGCATTGAGAAAGCCCTCGGGGCCGTCGCCATCGTCGATGGGGCCGTTGGAGAAGCGGTAGGCTTCGGTTTGGCTGTAGGGCTCGCGGGCGGCGATCCAGGCGCTTTTGGCGGCCTCCAGGGTGGTGGCATCGGGAGTCAGCAAAAAGGCATCGATAGCTGCTTTGAGCTTTTCTGCCTCCGCGTAGGCATCCTGATAGCTGGCGTAGACCAGCTCTGCGTAGTTGGCTTTGACCTCGGTGGCCAAGGTGCTGTTCATCAATTCAGCGATGGGGTCTTCGGGAGTCGGGGTGGGGTCATCTGAATCTTTGCTGCACGAAGCACTAGACAGCAGGGCGACAAAGAGGAAGAGGGAACAGAGGTAGTTGATAATTTTCAAAACGCGATCAATTTTGGTGAAGGAATGAACGGTGTCTGCTGCAAAACTATCCATTCCTTTCCTCCGGGAAAAGGGCCAAAAGTAGATACTCCGTTTCGAGGACTTTTTACTACTTCTTGCGGAGCATACCGTGCATAAAAGGCCTTTTACTTTGCAGTAGTATTTGGAGTTGTGCAGAAGGGATAGCGGGGATTTATTGACAACGTCAAATTGAAGGCATGTTAATTATCGAAAGAAATACGCTTGGTTTTGTGAAAATAGGGAATCTAGGATTGTTGTTGATCCTATTCCTGCTGCCTCATTATACCTTCTCCAATACGGTTGATTGCTCACTGGAAATTCGGGTGACGGATACCATCGGTCAGCAGATTCCGGGAGCCTTGGTGGAAGTGGTGGAAGCGGCCTTGTTTGAAGTGACGGATGAGGAGGGCAAAGTCCGCTTCCAACTGGACTGTGGCCAGCCTCTTACGATTAAGACTTCCTTTTTGGGTTTTGAAACGCGGTTGGACACGGTGGAGCTGCGCCGCTCGGCACGCAATGCCTGGACGGTGGAGATCGTCGAGTCTCCGATTGAATTGGGAATGGTGACGGTGGAGGCGAAGCCGGATAGGGGGATTGTTGCCAGAGGGCCGCATGCCCTTGAGGTGTTGAGTTTGAAAGAAATACGCCATCAGCCCAAGGCCATCACGGATATTATTGATCAAATGCCCGGGGTGCGGATACGGCAGGAGGGAGGTATGGGCTCGATGAGCAACATCATGCTGAACGGAATTGACGGGAAGGGCGTACGGGTATTTTTGGACGGATTTCCCACCTTTTTGCTGGGCTCGACTTTCGATATTAACAATATTTCGCTGGGGATGATTGAGCGAGTGGAGGTTTATAAGGGGACGATTCCGGTGGAGTTTGGAACGGACGCGCTCGGCGGGATCATCAACTTGGTGACCCGTTCTAATGAGGCCGATTATTTGGATGCCAGCTATGCCGTAGGCTCCTGGAATACGCACAATGCTTCTTTAAGTACTCGAAAAACATGGGGTAAAACTGGCACTTTTTTTACAGAAATGGCGGGCTTTTACTCTTACTCGGATAACAATTACTGGATGGATGAGGTCGATGTGGTGATTGATGAAAACCTCAATACCACCCAGGGGCGCGCGCGTAGATTTAATGATGCTTTCCGTTCGGTTTTGGGCCGCTTGAAATTGGGGGTACAGGACTTGAGCTGGGCCGATGAATTGCTGCTGACAACTTCTTACTCGGAGGTGTTCAAAGAGTGGCAGCACGGTGTGCGGGCCGAGAATCCCTGGGGGCAGGCCTACTCCGAGCAAGAGGTCTGGAATGCCCTGCTGTCGTACCGCAAAAAGCAGCGACAGGGCAAATGGGACCTGAGCCTGGCCGCAGGCTACACGCGGGATCACTCCTTCGCCGTCGATACCTCCTCCTTTACCTACTTCTGGGACCAAACCACCCGGCCGAAAGTCAACCAAGGAGAATCCGATGTCCTTTCCAACGGCTCCCTGCCCGTCATTGAGTTGCACTCCCTCTTCGGACGAGGAGTATTCAGCTATGCCCTGCATCCGGCGCACCGGCTCAACCTCACCCTGCTGGCTCACGATCGTCAACTTAGAGCACGCAATGAGGTGCTGCTGGAAGAACCACGTAATCGACTGGACGAGCCACAGCAGATGATCAGCACCTATGCAGGAATCGCTCTGGAAAGCAAACTAGCCGATTCCCGACTGACCAATATCGCTTCCTTCAAGCATTACTACATGGACGTCAATGGTGTGGAATACCAGGGGCAGGGATTCGTTGGCCGCCAACAGACCAAGGTTTCTTCCCACTGGGGCTACGGCAATGTGCTGAAATATTGGGTCAGTCCTCAACTCGCACTTAGTCTGGGCTATGAGTACACCATCCGACAACCCGAAGGCCTGGAAATTTTTGGCGATTATATCCGCGTCCGCTCTAATCCCACCATCGAAGCAGAAAAAAGCCACAACATCAATGTTGGTGCTAACTACCTGTTCGATAAATACCAGCTGCGGCTCGACGGCGCATTTTTTTACCGCAATACCCAAGACCGCATCTTCCTCACGACGACCACCTTGGGCACGGCCCGCTTCAACAACCTGGTCAGTACCGAAGCCCTGGGCGCATCGCTCAACCTGAACTGTGCGCCCTTCAAAAATATTTTTCTCAACCTCAATGCCACCTATCAGCACATTACCCTGCTAGAAATTGATCCCGAAAGTGTCGTCGCCGAACGCTACATCGGTTCGCGAGTACCCAATATTCCGCACTTGTTTGCCAACGGCCAGCTCAGCTACGCCCTCCGGGAAGTCCTGACCACCGGCGACAAGCTGAACCTGTCGACCAACCTCAACTACGTAGAGGAATTTTTCTTGACCTGGGCCGAAGATGGGCGCAAGGATACCAAGGCGGTAATCCCCCGTCAGGTGGTGCAAGACTTGGGGCTGTCGTGGGTGGCTCCGGATGAAAAGTGGAGCCTGGGGCTAGAGTGTCGAAATCTTTGGGATGTCCGGGCATTTGATAACTACTCAGTACAGAAGCCCGGTCGGAGCGTCTACGCGCAGCTGAGGGTCTTTTTGCAAAAGGAAAAATAAGGCAAAGTGGGAATAGAAAAAATAACGAATAGTAAACAATTATTAATAATTCTAAAATCAAGAACAATGAGACCTTTCTTTTTGAAAACAATAAACACCATGTCTCAACCCCTGCTGTTGAGATGGATGCTTGTGCTGAGTGTGACCTTATGCTTCGCGGCTTGCAGTAACGACGATGATACGGATGTTACTCCCGAACCTACGGTAGAAAAGCTGGCGATGATTACCTCCGTACAAGCAGATCAATTGGGCAACCGAGCCTACTATCTTCAGAAAACCCCACTGGGCGCAACCGGTATGGTCGACAACAGTAATGCCACTGAGCTGACCGCATCAGGAGCGGCTATGGTGCACCACTACAAAGGGAATATTTACTTTAGTGACTTCTCAGATTCTTCTATTGAAAAATGGAAATTTGACGAGAATGATGAGGCCCTTTTCGATGGTAAAATTTCGGTGCTGGACATCGTCTATCAGGGCAATACCTGGTTTGAAAATGACAATACGGCCTACGTCGGCGGAGCGACCAATGAGATCATCATCTTCAATCCCCTCACCATGCAGCGGACTGGAAAGATCGACTTTAGCGCCTTTTCAAGAGTAGGCGAAGTAACTGATTTCCCGACGCCCGGTGCGGAGATCGTCGCCGAGTCGGTCAATGAAATTTTTATCCGGGATAATATTCTCTTTGCGGCGCTTTATCCGATGAGTGAATTTTCTACCTTCACTCCCGGCGCACCGGGCTGCCACATCATCGTAGTGGACCTCAATAAAGTTGACCCTAACTCTTCGGATAACTCGGATGCCGTGATCAAAAGGATTTACGATGAAAGGGCTTCTGCAACGGGTGCCGCTGCCGGCGGGGGATCGACTTATATGCGATTGGACGAGAACAACGACCTTTACTTGCTGTGCCACAATGCCTGGGCCAACCACCGCCAAACTTACGGTACGCCTGCGGCTATCTTGAAAATCGCCAGCGGCAGCACAGAATTCGACGATTATTTTTTCGATCTGGAAAGTGCATCAGGGGGTAGTGGAATCCCGGTTACCAACTTCGAATACTACGGCAATGGGAAATTTATGGCTTCTGTACAGGATCCTTCCCAAATCAATCCCAATGATCCTTTTTCTTATTTCAACGATCCCATCTACCAGTGGTGGAACTTTGACCTGAGCACCAAGACGGCGCAGAAGGTCAGTGAGGAATACACCCTGGCCCTGATTGCTCTTTCCTACTTCAAAGATGGCTACGGTTACCTGCCCTTTTTGAATCAGTCAGAGAGTTATCTGATGAAAGTTGATCTGAATACCCTTGAGGCCACCAAGCAGTTTGAAACCAATGGTGCGCCTCAGCTTTTTGAACTGGAATAGCAAGAACCTATGCTACTCGAAATAAAAAACCTTTCCAAGACCTATCCCAATGAGGTCAAGGCCCTGCAAAATATCTCGCTGAAGATTGGCAAAGGGATGTTTGGCCTCTTGGGACAAAATGGAGCCGGAAAATCTACGTTGATGCGTACCATCGCCACCTTGCAAGAGGCCGATAGTGGCGGTGTTACCTTCAATGGAATTGATGTCTTTACACAGCCGCAGGAGATCAGAAAAGTACTGGGCTATCTGCCGCAGGAGTTTGGGGTCTATCCCAATGTTTCTGCTGAGGAGTTGCTGCTGCACATTGCCAACTTGAAGGGGATCGGCAGTAAGGCGGAGCGCCGGGAGAGCGTCGCGGCTCTTTTGCATAAGGTCAATTTGTACCCCGTTCGTAAGAAAAGGCTGGACAGTTACTCGGGAGGAATGAAGCAACGCTTTGGCATTGCTCAGGCCCTATTGGGCCATCCGCAGTTGATCATCGTCGACGAGCCGACGGCCGGCCTCGACCCTATGGAGCGCAACCGATTCTACAACCTGCTCTCGGAGCTGGGCGAGAACACCGTCGTCATTCTTTCTACCCACATCGTAGAAGACGTCAGTACCCTTTGCAATAATATGGCGGTGATCGGCAACGGGCGGCTGTTACTTCAAGGCCAGCCCGACGAGGTGGTCCGTGCACTGAATGGCCGAGTCTACGAAGCGCCCATCGATAAGGCGGCCCTACCGGCCTACCAAGCCAAGTACAACATCATCTCCCAACGCTTTTTCATGGGGCGAATGATGATCACCGTTTTAGCCGACGATCGACCGGGCTACGAATTTTCTCTAAAGTCGCCGACCCTGGAAGATGCCTACTTTCAGCTTCTATCTAATCAGCAAAAAGCCGTAGCCGTATGATTGCTGACATTCTGAGGTTCGAAATCAAAAAACGCTTTACCCACTGGTCGATTCTGCTGTTGTATGCCCTGCTGATCTTTCAAGGGGTTTGGTATACGATCGGGGAGTACGGTAGAAATGTCAATGAAGGCTTGCTGATGAATGCGCCTTCTCTTTTCTACAAAAACCTGGCGGCTGGTGGCTTGTTGATGATGATCATCGTCGCTGTCATCACAGGGCCGGTCCTCTACCGAGAGATTCGGCATCAGACGGGGCAGTGGCTCTTTACACAGCCGATTGCCGAAAAGGCATTCTTGCTGTCCCGGTTTTTGGCCGCCTACCTGATCAATGCTTTGGTCGCCCTGGGCTACGTACTGGGTATGGCCTTGCTGCCTTACTTTGGGGTGGGCGAGGCCCATCGCTTTGGGGCGATCCCCTGGGGGCAGTTGCTGCACGGCTATTTCTTTATCCTGCTGCCCAACTTGCTGCTGCTCACATCGCTGGTTTTCGTCGCCCTGGTCTACACCCGAAAGATCACGGCGAGCTATCTGGCGGTGATCATCACCGTGATTTTGTTTTTGCTGATGTACGGTGCCGCAGGTACGGGCAGTATCTCTCCGGTCCTACAGCTGGCCGATCCTTTTTCCTACATCGCTGTCGACCACACCATCGACCTGATGCCCGTTGAACTGCGCAATACGGGCTACCTGCCGTTTAGCGGCTACCTGCTTTACAACCGACTGCTGTGGTTGGCGATCAGCGCAGGGCTGATTTTTTTGACTTACCGCAAGTTTAGCTTTCAATCGTTTTTGCAGCCAAAGGGGAAGAAAGGGAAGGGGGAGAATCTGGATGCCACCGCTACTCAGACAGTTCGTTTGGCCAGTAGTCCCCCTAAAGTGAAGCGCAGTTTTCGATCAATAGATTTCATTAAAAAATTGTGGAGTCTGTCGGTGTTAGAGTTGAAAAATGTGGTGAGGATTCCTAGCTTCAAAGTAATCATCGCTTTGGTCATCATCATGAACCTGATGCAAAACCTGCTGTGGAATGCTTCGGTCTATCTGGGGCCGACCCACGCCCTGACTACGGTGATGACCAATTTTCGGATGACCTTCGGAGTCTTTGTGATCATCTTACTGATGGTCTGGGCCGGGGAGTTGTTCTTCAAGGATCGCAGTGCAAAATTTTGGCAAATCGCCGATGCGCTGCCCATTCCGGTTTGGACGGTGGCGCTGTCCCGCTTTATCGCCATTTCGCTGGTTGCCCTGATGATTGTGTTGACCTTTATGCTGACCGGCATTGTTGTGCAAGTTATGAAGGGCGAAACGGCCTTGATTGACTTTTCCCTCTATGCCTATGACTTACTGGGCTACAACTGGGGCTGGCTGACCTACGTTTTGCAAATTGCTTTGGTCTTTTTCATTGCTGGCCTAACCCGCAATCGTATCCTGACCCACATCATTGCCTGCGGCATCTTCATCCTAACCATCATGGCCTTTGACTTAGGGTTGATGGAACAGGCGATTTACGGCTATGCCGTGGTGCCGGGGATGGAAGACTGGTCGGAGATCAATGGTTATGGAATGTGGATTAGTGCTGCTGGCTGGTACTTTGGCATGTGGGCATTGCTTGCGCTTGCTTTTGTGTTGGCTGGAATTTGGATGTGGCAGCGAGGGAGTCAAAAGAAATGGTCCAGCGTTTTTTCTGTGAAAAATAGACAATTAGCCTGGGGAGGAAAGCTGGCTTTGGTCTTGGCGCTGCTGGGTTTTGCTTTTGTCAGGATGCACATAACAGAAGAAGTCAATGGAAAAGGAAACTTTACAGCGAGCGATCAGGAAGACCTTGAAAGGGCAGCCTACGAAAAGCAGTATGCTCATTTGAAAAATATTTTCCAACCCCAATACCAGCACCTTGATTTGATCCTGGATTTTTATCCCAACGAGCGCAGCGCCAATTATCGCGCAAGCATTCAGCTGCAAAATGATACGATCACTGGAACAGATACGCTTTATCTGAATTGGCCAGAGTTTACTACGGTGGAAGAATTGAAACTGCAAGATCAACGACTAGTGGCCAGCTGGAACGATGAAGAACACAACATTACTGCTTACGCGATTCCATTTTCTCACCAAAAAGAGGCGCTATTAGAATTGACCTTGACCGCCCGTAAGACTTACGACGGTTATACACAGGGAGGGCAAAATGCGCAAGCGGACTTGCTATTCAACGGCTCCTTCGGGAGCCTCAAAGATTTTTTGTTTACCATCGGGTACGATGAGGGAAAGGAACTGACTGAGAATCGAATTCGCGAAGATTATGGCCTGCCTAAGTTATCGTCGCGTATGGCCAGCATAGAAGAGGAAAAGGCTTTTCGTCAGGATCGGCTGGCCCCCGATGCCGTATGGGGGAGTGGTAGCCTTCTGCTGAGTACAACCTTGCCGCAAAAGATGATCGCTCCGGGAACTTTGGTCAACAACTGGACGGAAGGAGGGCGGCGATTTACTCAGTATGAAATGGCTGATCCTCGAAGTTTTAATTGGTTTGTGGGGAGTGCACATTACGAGAAGGAAGTGGCGAATACCCAAGGGACGAGCTTGGACATTTACTACGATGCCAAGCATGCTTTTAACATTGATGTATACAAAAAAGCAGGGCAACAATCGATCGCCTTTATACGTGATAATCTAGGGGGGCGTTTGCCCGATGAATTGCGCTTGTACGAAATCCCCTATTACCAGCATTCCTTTTACAGCTTTCCAAACGCGATGGCTATTTCGGAAAAAGAGGGCTGGTACGCCTTGAGTGATGCTTTGCCGGAGAAAGCTTATCTTTATCAGAGTCTGGCTGCGCAGCTCATCAAGCAGTGGTTGTACGGGGAAATGAGAATCGCCAATGTGCAAGGAGCAGATATGCTGGCGGTGGCCTTGCCCGAAGCCCTGGCCCTGTTGTTTTTGAAACAGGAGTTGGGGGAAGAAAGTACGGAGATCATTCTCCAAAAAAAGCAAGAAAATTACGCCAAGCAGACCAATAATGCTGCTAATCAAGAGCCGCCCTTGCTTTTTGCTGATGGGACAGATTATTTGGAAATCAACAAGGGGGCTATTGCGCTGTATCGAGCGATAGCGGACGTTGGGCAGAAAAGATTTACACAAATCCTACACGCTTTCCTCCAAGATAAAAAAGGAAACCCTTGCGATTTTCGGTCATTCTACAATCGCCTACGACCTCATCTATCTAAAGAGACCAGCCGACTTTTTGAGAACGCTTAATTGTAAATAGCCATGAACCGCATTGATCATATTTTGCTAAAAACGGATGACCTTCACAAAGCTGTACAAGACTTTGAGGCGGCAGGCTTTAAGGTGTTTTATGGTTCCCCAAAAGAGCGGGCGCACAATGCGCTGGTTTATTTGCAGGACCATAGCTTTATCGAATTGCTCCGTACGACGGTCATCCCCAGCTACGGTAGAGCTTTGGCCAAATGGGGGATTCTGAAATTGATCAGTCCGATGTTCCATCGCTTCGCCTACTATTATTTCAACGAAGGCCCTATTGTCGACTTTGCCATTTACAGTACTCAGATTGCAGATTTTCACCAGCGGGTGCGAAAAGAATCATCTTCGCTTGCTACGAATTTCAAGCGAGAAAAGCCGAACGGTACGACGGTGCGTTGGAAACTTTTTACGCCGAAGAATGAAGATTTTCCCTTTGTAATGTCTGACTATACTCCCGAAAAAATGTCATCGGATGAGACCAATATTCATCCGAATGGAATCACAGGAATTCAGCGCCTGGAGATTGATGTGGGAGGGGATATTGATCAATTTCGAGGGGCATTGCAGCAGTACTACGGAGTGGGGGAGGAGCGACTGAAGCGTACGGAGGAGGGCTTTGAAGTTCGAACGGAAAATGCTACGTTAGTCTATCGAAGGGCAGACACCTATAAGATTCGGCAGTTGGTGCTTTCTCCGTCTAATAAAATGGTGGAAGAACGATTGAGAGGGTACGGTATTCGGACGGCAGGAGAGAAGAATAATTAGCTGCCACTTTAAATCTAAAATTTGATGATAAAGATACTGAAATGGATCGTGTTGATCATCTTGATTCCGATTGGTCTTTTGTTATTCTATATTTTTTTGGAAAATAGAAGTTATCCCTCCTATAAATTCCGCATGCCGAAAGAGGAAAAAAGAAAGGGACTGCTCCTGACTTGGGAGGCCACCTCTTCCGCTGATTTTTGGCAGGCCTACCATCAACACCTCTTTCCCGATCTACAGCAGTGGCACCAGCGGGGCGACCTCCTTATGGTGCTCCCTTTTGATCATCCGCCCCTAAAGCATCCCGACGCCAGCGGCCAGTGGACCCACTGTACTGTTCTGCTCTTCGATGCGAAGGCTGATCATCAAGCCATCAGTGAAACGCTGATTGCTAGCATCAAAAACAGCCCCCTCTTACCGGCCTTCCGCGCCGCCGATCTCATGCAATTACAAAAAGGCTTGGACAAACTCTACCCTATTACCAACGGCTATGAGCGCGAAGCCCGCCTGCAAAATACCGTCGAATACGTTTTTTCCAATCCCGAGCATCGCTCCACCTACTACGAAGAGCAATACCTTTGGTCGGGGCCAGCCATGGCCGATCTACACAGCAGAGATAAGGCTGGGCGCTTTATCGGCTTTGAGGTTGAGCAACGCCTATCGGGAACGGACACTATGCCTCAATGGGATTTAATTCATGTATTCGGCTTCACCCGCTGGCAAATGGTTAAATCCGTTCCTTATTTCTTTCCTACCTGGGACCGACATGCTCGCAGAGCCTTTGGCGAAGGCACAAGCTTCAAAGAGAAGTTGAAGGAGTGGGACAAGATTCGCCTCAATGTGAAGGGCCGTGCGCGTCAGTATATGGAGGGGACTTTACAAGCAAAGTAAATGATTGGATTGTTTTTGAGAAAGGGCTGCTGGGACAATTTGCGCTTAGATTTTCATAAATCCAATTGGAAGCGTGCTGCTATTGGCATCGTAGAAGTTCCCAATGTTAGGCAGCACATAACTCAAGTCCCCGTTGCTCACTCCAAACCATTTGGATAATTCTGCAAAGTACTCATCGGTCGAAAGGGAGGGGAGGAGGATGGCACCGCCTACGTCGTCCTGACCGTTGAGTGCGAGGGAGGGGTACTTTCCGAAGACTTGCCCGCCGTTGACGCTGCCACCCATGACCATCACATTGCCGCCCCAGGCGTGGTCGCTGCCGTTGCCGTTGGAGGTGAGGGTGCGGCCAAAGTCGGAAGCGGTAAAGGTGGTGACGCAGTCGGCGAGGCCCAGCTCCTCCATCGCTGCTTGAAACTCTGAGAGGGCTTTGCTCACGACGCTCAGCATCGCTACTTGATTGTCCAGCACGCCATCGTGGTGGTCCCAGCCTCCGAAGTTGAGGAAGAAGGTTTGGCGGCGGACCTCTAAAGTTTTTCTCACCGCAATGGTTTTGGCAATCAGTTCCATATTAGCGGAAACGGGGTTATCAGAAAAGGTAGTCGTCAATTTGGGGGCCTTTTGGATCGCGGCGCCAAACTCCTCGTGGTTAGCTTGGGAGTCCTTAATTTTTTTGGTAAAGGTGGATTTGAAAATGTCTTGGTATTGCTGTGCCAATAAACTCTCTGTACCGCTTCTCAGTACTCGGGCTAAAGTACTCGTTCCTTCCAATACTTTGATCCCCACGCTCCCGCCTGCGGCGGCCCGAATCGCATATTCCGTCGATCGATTGCCCACCTGAAAAATATTGGTGCCCGACAAAGAAATATTCATCGAGATGTTTTGGTTGCCATTTCCCGCCTGCAAAATATCCGCCATCCGGCCGCCCCAGCCTTTGGAAGAACGCGTCTGCGGAATGGAGGTCTGCCACTGTTGGATTTGATCAGCGTGAGAGAGCAGGCCGACGGGGACGGGGACGCTTCCGTTCAAGTACTGCGCCTTAGTCGTCGGCGCAACCAGCGTCCCGACGTTGCTGATGAAAGAAAGTTTATTGTCATTAAACAGCCGCTGGACTTCCGGCATCGACGGATGAAGGCCAAATTGTTTCCCCTCACTATCCGCAAAATTGATTGGTAGTAAATCTCCTTTTGGCAAAGCCAGATTCGAACGGGTCTTGGCGTACTCTTTATAATGAGCACCCTTGCGTGGAACGAGCATATTGAAACTGTCATTCCCACCCGCTAGTAAAATACAAACCATCGCTTTGTAATCTCCATCGTCCGGGAGCGAAGGTTGGGCCATTCCGGCCAAGGCATTGACCACACCGAGATTTAAAATAGAACTCAAAAAAGTCGTCGACCCTACCGCGGCACAAGAGGCCGTCCCCAAAAACCTACGGCGGCTCATTCCTTTTTGATGCTGATGTTTTTTGCTCATGGTAAGATTATTTTTGAATGCTGTATTCCGGGGAAATGAAGGATAAAAATAAAGCAGCTTTGACTCGTTCCACCGGATCGGAAAGCTGCTCGACTGCTTTGAGAATTGATGCCTTGGTGGCCTCTGAGAATGCTCCTCCTGTCAAAATCAAATTCAATCGCTCGATCAAGGCTGGCGCATTCCAAGCCATATTGTACTCCTCCTCCAAATCCAGATAGAGGTAATCCTTGGGGTCTAAGTCACTGAGCTCGTAGCTCGGTGTATTATGGGAGTCCTTGCCCGCGTGCGTCGCAATTTCCCCGTAGTAATCATTGATAAACCAATCGTAAGCCAGATTGATAAAATTGATGGAAGTGGCGGAAGTATGAATCTGAAATTCGGGCGCAAATAAATCCGCATCAGCAATCGGTCCATTGGGCTGGTATTCCGGCAGATAGAAATTGAAAACACTCGGCGAAGTTAAAACGCCCTGGCTTACCGCCTCATCAAAAAGGTAGCCCCAATTCCATAGCTTTCCTGATTGATTGGTTACATTAAACGCCCTCAAGGCTTGGGTATACCGCAGCAAAGGCTCGCGCAGCTTCCCCGCCTGCGGCATCTCCTTCCAGGAATCCTCCAAAGCCTCCTTGTCCAATAAAATTGCTCGAATCACCGCTTTCATATCCCCCCGAACTCCCAAGCCATTGTCATCAAATTTTGCCGCTACCCGCCGGACATAAGCCGGCGTCGGATTAGATTTGACCAAACGCTGAATCAATAATTTCCCAATAAAAGGCCCGACATTAGGATGATGAAAAAGATTATCGACAGCAGCATTAATATCTTCCAAAGTAGTCTGCCCAGCGGGCACCACTTTACCATTCAATAATTTTTTCACTCCCGGCTCGTGCCACTCCTCAAAAGCCACCATCGGCTCCCAGGTGACAATCGTTGCCGGGCTTTCATTGTACTCACTTCCCCATTCCGTAGGGTACTGACTGTAATCCTCCCAAGGCCAGTAATAGCCCGCAGGGGCCAAGCCCGTAAAGATTTTCGCAAATTCCTTAATATCCCCATTATCGTAGGTCGGAATCGGCTTCCCCGCGCCATCCAATTTGGGCGAACCATCCTGATGCAGTTCATACAAACCAATCGAGAACAGCTGCATAATCTCCCGCGCATAATTCTCATCGGGGTGAATATTCTTCGCCGCGTTCGACTTGGGATTATTAATATGACTCAAATAAAATCCCATCATCGGATGCAGCGAAATATCGTACAGCAAATCCCGAAAGTTCCCAAAGGCATGTCCGTAGAGCAGATCGTAATAATCCGCCATCCCCGGCCCGCTCAATTGCAGGTTGGACTTTTCCGAAATCACAAAAATCTGACTCATCGCCTGCGTCACCCGCTGCCGCACATGATCGTCCGACTTCAGAATGTTATTCCACCAAGCCATCTTCCAATAAAACCAATACGGCAGCACCGCATCGCCGTGATTGACAATATAATCCCTGCCCCAAATCGCAATGTACTGAGGATAGAAATGCTCCCAAATCATCCAGGTAGTATCCCGGAAATTGACCTGCGGAGGCATCGCTAACTGCTTCTCCAACCAACGCGCCTGGCCCTGCTTGGATACCGCACTGATGGTTTCATAATCCGCTCCCAAAGAAGCGTAGTTGAGAAAGCGAGCGGCATCATAGGTGTCCGCGCCAAACGTACTTCCAGTAGGTGCTGGAGCGCCGCCGGAGTGGGTACTAACTGCAACACTTGGTGCATGGTCACCTCCTTCGTAATGGGTAGAAATTTGTGCATACGCTGCAAGACAAGGCAACAACAGCAAAACAAAAAAGATAGGTTTCATAAATTATTTAGATCGTTTTAAGGGACAGAAATGCATTATTAATAATTCCATCAAACTGCTTTAATGTAAAAAAAGGCCTCTCCATAATGATCCGCGAATAGCATCCTATACCTCTCATCAGAAATAAGCTGCCCCCCATTCGCCACTATCTTATCGTGCGCCAAGGCCATATCCCTCACCCCAAACACCGTCACCCAATACTCATACTTCCCCTTCACCGCATTGTCCAATTCCTGAACAGCCGCCACCTTAGTCCCCTCCGAAGTATAGCCCTCCAACTGCTCGGGGTAAGCCCCCTCAACAAATTGCCAACCCAATAACCCCGAATAAAAATCAATGACTTTGGCCGCATTAGACACCTGAAGCTCCCTCCCCAAGACAACTCCATGAGCAGGCTGCCGTGATTGTCGCAGTTGATCGCCATCATAAACCGTAAACCCCGCCCCCATCGGGTCGCGAATCAGCGCAATATGCCCCCCGTAAAACGCCTCATTAGCTACCTCCACCTTCGCCCCCAATTGCTGCGCCTTCTCCACCGTCGTCGCCACCTCCGCCACTTGTATATAATTCATCCAAAAATCCGGCATTTTAATGGTCTTGAAAAAATCCGGCGTCTCGTAGATACCCGCGATTTCTTCATCGCCCCGATAGGTCGTATGGTAGCCCTCTTCTTCGTGGGTCTGCCAATCAAATACAGCTTTGTAAAACGAGATACTCTCTAGTGGATGGTAAGTAGAGAGGTCGGTCCAAACGAAGGTGTTAGTCAGCGTAAGCTATTTTGTTTTTAAGTACAGCAACAAAAATAAGCGATCTGCTGGATAGGCTTTTTGATTTAGGTCAAAAAGTGGAGGGTGGAGGGAGTTGGAGGGGGACGGCTTATAAAATCCTTACCCACTTCGACACTCCGAGAGAGAAACTTGGAGACTGAGTAATTGTCTAAACGGCATATAAAATCCTTACCCATTTCGACGTATGATGAGGAGACAGGAATCGGTCAGTACAAGTCTAAACGGCTTATGAATTCCTTACCTACTTCGACTTTCTTAAATTACATCAATCTAGCTGGTCACTTGTCTAAACGGCTTACAAAATCCTTGCACACTTCGTCAGGCGGTGACGATAAACGTCATGGACGACTAGAGTCTAAACGGCTTATAGAGTCCTTACCCACTTCGACCTTATATTGATTGTGAGAATCAATCGTAAAGGGTCTAAACGGCTTATAAAATCCTTACCCACTTCGACAAAGGTTGAAGTAACCGATTTTACAGGAAAACAGTCTAAACGGCTTATAAAATCCTTACCACTTCGACCTATTTATTCTTCAATTTACTCCTGATCCATTCGAGTATATCTTCATATTGATATTTACTGCTAGCAATATTAATCACAAAGTCATACTTCTCTTCTTCTGTAGCCTTGATGTCCTTATGATAACTCATTAGGAGCAATCGCATTAGGGTGTACCCTGTTCGTTTGTTGCCATCCGTAAAAGGGTGGTTGATTAAGATGCTTTCGATTATAGCGCTTGCCTTCTCCTCCGGGGAGGGATAAAGTTCTTGGCCATCGAAGGTCGCATAGGGTCTATTGAGGGCAGATTCTAGTAGGGCCTGATCTCTAATACCAGAGCTGCCTCCAAAGCGATCAATAAGAATCTGGTGAATAATGAGCGCCTCCCGTAGGATGATCATTGGGCCAGTCTTTTAAGTAACGCTGCATCTTCATCGAGGATTTGGCTAAGGTCTTTAGAGCGATTCAAATCTTTCATCGTCGTTTTTTGGACTGCTTGGAGGTAGCTCAACACGCTTTTCAGTTGCTCCTCGGGTAGGGTGTTGAGCAGTTGATCAATTTGTGCTCGCAGGTCTTGATGTCCCATTTGCATTGATTTTAATTCAATGTACAACAAATTGTCGGGGAATGAAATGCTTTCGGCTTATAAAATCCTTACCCACTTCGACAGTCGACCGGAGTCCGCTATGCATTTGGACGAAATGTCTAAACGGGTTATAAAATCCTTACTCACTTCGACATGAAAAAGTAATTCATAAATGTGAACAATGAGTCTAAACGGGTTATAAAATCCTTACTCACTTCGACGGTCTTCATTATTCCTAAGGCTAAAAAGCTTAGGGTCTAAACGGGTTATAAAATCCTTACTCACTTCGACTACCAGATGGTGGCCAAAGACTTTACTGCAAAAAGTCTAAACGGGTTATAAAATCCTTACTCACTTCGACTTTGTGTAGGACTACTACCTAAATACACAAATAGGTCTAAACGGGTTATAAAATCCTTACTCACTTCGACATGCTCCCGATTACCATACGAGCGGCTATTATGTCTAAACGGCTTATAAAATCCTTACCCACTTCGACCTTAGATTTTGCACTATTTTGATTATCAGTCGCTTGCAAAGGTTTTTGGGTACAACGAAATGGCCGAATCCGGCATTGACCCTCATATTATACATTTTCAACCTATTATTTTTGCTCGAAAAACCAAATTTAATTTGGCGGTAAAACCTCCCTTTTTACAGATGATAGGGGTACCTTCAAACGGAGATCATTTTGATTAGATAAATATACCCTTTTTCGCACCAAGCCAAAAATATCCACGGATTAATGTAAATTACGGGGAATACAAAATGCAATGATCAGACGATTCAAAAGGTTCAAAGTCAAGAAGGGGGACATCCTGCAACGAGAGGGCGAACTCAACACCAAGGTCTTTCATGTGAAATCGGGCTTGCTCCGAAGTTATGCCATTGATAAGAATGGGAAGGAGAACATCTTTATGTTTGCTCCTGATGGGTGGGTGATTGCGGATCATAGCGGCCCGGAGGTGCCGGCGGTTTTATTTATCGATGCGCTTGAGGATTCGGAGGTGATTGAGCTGCCGAAGGATACCGAGCGGGAAAAGAAGAATATTGTTCCGCTTACCAAACGCTTGGGGGCCTTGCAGAATAGGATATTGATGCTGATTAGTACGAATGCCATTGAGCGGTACGAGAATTTTGTTCGTATGTATCCTTCCTTGGTGCAGCGGGTGCCCCAGCGTATGATTGCTTCCTACCTTGGGGTCACTCCGGAGAGGCTGAGTGCGGCCAAATCTAAGCGCCGCAAGAAGACCAAATGAGTGGTTTTCTTATGAAATCATAATGCAGAAGACCTTTCGCTGGCTTTACCTTTAGGCCATTAATGAATTCCTCTAATGAATGGCGGATTGTTATATCGTATCAAGATGTATAAGTTGCTGCTGAGTGTGTTGTGCCTCCTTTCTTGTAGTTTTTTTTCTCCTATCCATGCGCAATCTTATAGCTTCAAAGACCAAAGAGCGGAGGAAAATTACCTTTCCTTGAAAGATAGTGTCAATCTGACGGGCTTAGCGGCGCTTAAGTATATTGCTCTAAGTGCTAACCGAAATAGCTATCTGAGCATTGGAGGGTCTTACCGGCCACGCTTTGAGCATTTCAGCAACAGCAATTGGATAGCGGGCAATGATTTGAATTATTACAGTCAGCGGCTTAGCTTTCATACCGATTGGCATTTTGGAAAGTACCTTAGATTTTTTGGAGAACTCTATCATGGGTACAAAACCCAGGGGGCTACCTTTTTGCAATCGGATGATCTGGACTGGCATCAGGGATTTGTGGAAATATTGCTGCCCTTTGAGGATCAGCGACTCTCGGTTCGCTTTGGTCGGCAGGAAATGAAATTAGGGGCAGGGCGATTGATAGACTTGCGAGTGGGGACGAATATCCGGCGGAGTTTTGATTTGGGGAAGGTGACTTTCCAAAACAATAGAATGACCCTGGATGCTTTTTACGGGAAGGAAGTACAAATCGACTTTGATGCGTTTGACAACGAATTTGGCTTTTTTGATGACGCTGTGGCTACTCCAAAAACCTGGGGTGTGTACAGCCAAATTGCGGTGTTCAAAAATGATGATGTTGATGACAGCAATGATTTGTATTATATCGGCTTTCGATCCGACCAATCTGCTTTTAGTGATGTCGTAGGCAAAGAAACTCGCCACAGCATCGGCATCAGGCGCTTTGGGAATATTGGCCACAAATTTCAGTACAATACAGAATTCGTTTACCAGTTTGGAGATATTGACGGCATTTCTATCCGGGCTTTTAATCTGGAAACAGATTGGAAATATACTTTGCTTCACAAAAAGTGGAAACCAACCATCGGTTTGAAACTAGACTGGTCATCAGGTGATCAGGAAGTGGGGGATGATCGATTGAATACCTTTAATCCATTGTTTGTTAATCCTAGTATTTACAGCTTGGCGGCGGTGAATACGCCCGTAAATTTGATAAGTTTTCATCCCTCCTTCATCTTTTTTCCGACTAATAAATGGATGGTCAATATTGAATTTGCTACCTTCTTCCGCGCCTCGGACCAGGATGGGCTGTATACTCCTCCACGTTTTCAAACCCGACCTGCTGGCGGGATTACGGATAATCATATCGGCAATACTGTTGGAATATTTACAAAATATACTTACAATCGATACATCAATTTTGACATCAGGAGTTCCTACTTCATCGCAGGGGATTTTGTAGAAGCATCGGGCGCTTCCGAGGGGATATTCCAAGTGGCATCCACGCTGAATTTGCTGTTTTAATTTTCTAAAAATAAATGACTTCAATTATGAGCGACATCAGATTTTCTTTCCTACTGCTTTTGTTTGGCGTGCTGATTATGAGCAGTTGTAATCAAAAGTCAAATGAAAATGCAGTTACTGCAAAAGCAACTACTTCAACCACTGCTGATCTTGATCAGTATAAGATCGCCGGCGCTACGGTCCTGGCTTTTGGGGCGGACAATGTCTTGTTTATTGGAGATAGTAAGGCGGCGAAGGTCCACGCGGTTAAAACCAGTGCTGAGGCATTAAAAGACCCTGTTCCTTTTAATATGGAGGGCTTCGACGTCCTGCTGTCTGAAAAATTAGGCATCCAGCCAAGAGATATTATTGTCCACGATATGAAGATACATCCGGTCAGCCAGGAAGCCTACGTAGCGGTGAGACTAGGTCATCAACCGGATGCTAAATCCGTTGTGGCGATGGTACACCCGGCTACGCGGGATATTCGATTTTTGGAAGTCAATTCTTCTAATAGTACCAGTGTGTCCATTAAGAATCCTGCCTCCTCCGATTTGCTGTTTTGGAAAGAAACTCCAGCCAGCGCATTGACCATTACGGATATAGATTTTAATGATGGTTATGTATATGTAGCAGGCTTGACCAATAGTGAATTTGCTTCGACGCTCAGAAAGATCAAGTACCCCTTCGATGATACACAAGAGTCGGTCAAGAGCATAGAAATGTACCACGCCGTACATACTCAAAACGAAACGCGTGCGCCCATCCGTACCATGTTATTCGATGAGATTAACGGAAAATCTACCCTCTTGGCCAGCTATACCTGCACGCCTTTGGTGACCATACCGACCGCAGCAATTACGGGAGGGGCTGCCATCAAAGGAAAGACTATTGCTGAGTTGGGATACGGAAATACGCCGATAGATATGCTGGTGGTCAATACCCAAGGCTTTGATGGTTCGGTTAGCAAAAATTTATTGGTGACCAACAAAAACCGAGGGGGAACGATGATTCCTTTTGCTTCAGTAGAAGCAGGGGAGAAGGGCAATGGAATGGCTGGTCAACAAGCTATGTTTGCCACCGGCTTGGAAGGGATCAATGAAATCCCTACGGCCAATGTCATGCAGATCGATGTTCAAAATCCACAGATGTTAGGCATTGTGCGCCGTAATATTGAAACCGGCGATATTGATTTGGTCTCAGAATTAACGGGTACATTTTTGAGACTGAGTGATTTTATTTCCGAGTACGACTTTCCTGACTATCGTTATTCTGACGATAAAATGGGGCAAGGTACGAAGCAATACCATGATATGGTGAAGCAAATGGAAGGGTACCCGGATTTGACTTCTGAAAAAATGGGAAGAAATTAAATGAATAGAGGATCGATTGTTGTCATAGTATCCCTTTTTTGTTGTATTAATTTCTCCTGTCAAAGTGCAAAGACAGCGAAGGAAATACTGCCCGAGGTCGTGGCAGTATTTCCTTCTTCTGATACGCTACCGGAGAACTTATTGCGGATGTACATCCATTTTTCCAAGCCCATGAGGATTACGGGTAATTTGGAAAAAATAAAATTGGTCGATGCCGATGGGCAGGAATTGGTCGGTGCCATCTTTAATAATGTACAGGAATTGTGGGATAGGGAGCAACAACAGTTGACCCTTATTTTGGACCCTGCCCGAGTGAAAACGGGCTTGGTTGCCAACGAGCGTTTGGGAAGGGCCTTGCAAGCTGGTAAGCCCTACCAGTTGGTTATCGGGCAATTAGAAGATGCGGAAGGTACGCTGCTTAAAGCAGCATTTACTAAATTGTTTTATGTAAGTAAAGAAGACAGGCGTTCTCCCAATACTGCATTATGGACCACGCAAATTCCCAAGGCGGATAGCCAATCGCCCTTGATTGTCCAATTTCCAGAAATGCTTGATCATCTTTCCTTAGAGCAAAGATTACAACTGACCGATCAAAACAACCAGCCCATCGTTGGTCAAGTAGCAATCGTCAACCATGAAACGGAGTGGCGTTTTTTGCCGACCGAAAAATGGTCGTCGGGCGATTACATTTTGTACGTTCACGGTCGTTTGGAAGACCCCTGCGGAAATAATCTGAATGGCTTATTTGATCATAAAATGGGCAGTTTAAAAAATGAACGGGAAGGGGCGATAGAGCGTATTCCCATCACTATTAACTAACTAAAAAAAAATACAAAATGAATTATATCATCACTGGTGGACACTCTGGAATGGGATTGGAGTTGACAAAAATGCTACTCGCCGAAGAACATAAAATTGGACTCATTGTAAGGAGCGAGTCCAGAAAAGAAGATACCCGAAAGTTGTTTCCAAAAGAGAGCGCCCTGGATATTTTTGTGGCAGATTTAAGCAAGCGAAATGAAATAGAGAACGTCACCCATCAGATCAAATCCAGCTGGGAAAAGATAGATGGTATTTTTAATAATGCAGGTCTGCTGCTCGACAAGCTGTACCTCTCCGATCATGGTAATGAACTACAATTGGAAGTGAACGGCATCAGTCCTTATTTATTGACGCAAGCCCTTAAGCCCCTGCTGGAAAAAGGAGATCGTCCGTTTGTCGTCAATACTGCTACTGGTGGATTGAATAATAAAAAGTCAATTAATATCCCTGCCTTCAAAAAGCCCAAAAAATTTACCAAGCTTCTGGGTTCCTATATGGATTCAAAACTTATCATGGTGCTCTTAATGAACCATTTGGACAAGAAATGGAAAAACATCCGCTTTGTCAGTGTCAACCCGGGAGCGATAAAAACCAAGATGACGGCTGGAACCGGAATGCCCTTTTGGTTAAAGCCCATTCGGAACTTATTTTTCATGTCTCCGCAACGTGGTGCGGAAAATTTGTACAATGCCGCCTTCGACCCTAAGTACCAAGACAGCGGTATCTTCATTAGTGAGGGAAAAATTCGGCCCATGAAAGTTGAGATTACCAAAGAAGAGATTGGTCTGTTGTTGGCTTAAGCGGCCAAAGTCGAAATAGTTGTTCAATTCACCTTCCATTATGTTCAATTCACCTTGATAACCACTATCAAGGCTTTCCTTGCTGCTTATCTTTGACCTAAATACCCTGCTTTTTTACAAAAATACTATTTCGATGAAAAATAAAATATTGGCTTTGCTGGCATTACTCTTAGTAAGTAATTTAGCTACTGCTCAAATGCCCAGAAACGCTGTAGAAGCCAGTCAGAATCAAAAAGCTATTGCTGCCAATGAGGCGCAACTGGAAAGGGACCTCGTTGAATTGGCCGCCTTTAAGGTGAAAATGAGGGAGTTTGAACATGCTTTGGCCAGTAAAAATCCACGCAAAGTAGCGGCTATCAAAACCGAATTGGTCAACGCTATGGAGCGGGAAATTAATCAGAGCGAACGGAAGATTGCGCAAGATCGACAAGAATTAGCTCAAAGTCAATCCGAAGTGGCCGCCTCCAATAGGGAATTGAGACGAAGTCGTATCGATCGAGCTACTATAGACAATGACGCTAAAGATGGCAGAGATGTTAGAGACGATCGGCGCGATAAACGCGATGATCAAAGAGATGCTATGGATGATCGAAATGATTTGGAGCAGCAAGTCCTTCGGACCAAACGTCAAAAAGAAATCTACAATAATATTGAAGCGTTTACCTTTTCTTACACACCCAATCTGCAACAAAAAGTGAGGGCCAATAGAGCGCTGTTGGACGAATTTTTATCTACCATGGAAAGGGACATCGCGGCTACCAAAGTAGAAATTGCAGAAGACAAGCGAGAAGCCGTCGAGGATAGAAGGGAACGAAGAGAAGATAAGCGCGAGCGAGCAGAAAAACGCAGAAATAGGAATTGGTAACCTTCTTAAATCAATCATTAAAATTTAATAGAATGAAGTCATTAAAAATGTTGTCGTTGTGTTTTGTCCTTTCTTTACTGAGCACCAGCGCTAGTTTTGCCCAATCACAAGCAGTCAGTCTGACCGATGAGCAAAAAGAAGAAATGGCGCAGCGGCTAGAAGAATATGCCGAAGCCCTCAACCTATCGGAAGAACAAAAGCCCGAATTTATAACCATCACCAAGCAATATGCAGAGCAGATGAAAGCGGTGAAAGAAAGTGGTGGTGGAAAATATAAGAAGTACAAAAAGGTGAAGGCTATCCAGAAAGACAAAAATGCAGAAATGAAAAAATTGCTTTCGGAGGATCAATACGAGGTCTATTTGGAGAAACAAAAAGAAATGCAAAAGTACTAAAATGTAATGCTCACTACTTGATCTGACAGTCGATAAAAAAATGTCCGATTAGCGTTGCTCTATTTTAAGGCTAGACACTGAATCGCTTTCGCTAGCCAAACCCTCCTCGTGGTTGCCTAAGAGGGTTTTGTCAATCGAAAGCGCTTCGGCCACCCTCCAAGGAAGCTCATCGACTTGCTTTTCCAAAGCTAAATGTTTTGATTGAATAAAAGTAGCCCAAGGTGTTTTTCCGTTGCAATGTTTTCCAGAATGGGTTCTTTCCTTGTTGTACCACTCAATCCAAATGTCTAATTCTTCTTGTAATTCTTGGATGGAACGGAATACTTTTTTTCGGAACATAATGGCGTAGAACTCATTTTGAATCGTTCGATGAAATCTTTCACAAATCCCATTAGTCTGTGGGGATTTAGCTTTGGTTTTAGTGTGATCGATGTCTTCCAGATCAAGATACAATTGATAGGGGTGGTTTTCAATTTTACCGCAGTATTCTGTTCCCCGATCCGTCAACATTCTTAGTAATCTGACCTGTTGTTCTTCGTACATCGGCAGGACTTTATCATTTAATAGATCAGCTGCTGTAATAGCGTCTTTGGCTTGGTATAGTTTGGCCTGTGCAACCTTACAATAGGTGTCAATAAAGGTCTGTTGATAGATTCTGCCCACTCCTTTGATCGTACCTACATAGTAGGTGTCTTGGCTACCAAGGTAGCCAGGATGATGGGTTTCAATCTCTCCTTTAGCCACTTTTTGGTCTTTAGCCTTTTCTAATGCTACCAGTTGAGCTTCTGTCAAGATGATGCCCTCTTGTGCTACTTTTGCTTCCAAGGCTTTGAGCCGTTTTTTGAAAGTCTCCAACTCATGCCTCAGCCAAATACTTCTTACGCCTCCGGGGGACACACTAATGCCTCTTTTCAGCAGTTCATTACTCGCCCGTTTTTGACCATAGGCTGGATATTCAAAGGCCATCGCAACAACCTTTTGTTCGGTGTGGGCATCTACTCGGTTCTTAGGATTAGGTTTTCTTCTGGAAACCTCCTGCAAAGCCGCTTCTCCACCAGATTTATACAGCTTTTTGATCCGATAATAGCTATCTCGAGAGTAACCCATCGTTCGACAGGCCTGCGAGACATTATTTAATTGATTGGCTAACTTTAGTAATCCTAACTTTGTTTTGATTAACTTGTCTTGAGTAGTCATGATTTATCTAGTTTAATAATTAAAGAATTTCGTAACTCTAAGTTATCAAACTGTCAGATTAAGTCGTGACTACTTCAACTAAAATGAGGACTCGTATCTTCATCATTCAATTTTTTATAATACTTTTTTCATTCCAATAATAGCTATCAGGATATGATCGCTCTCCAAATATGGCTGTACCGACTCTAACGATGGTGGCCCCTTCCTCAATAGCAATCTCCAAGTCACCGCTCATCCCCATCGACAGTTCTTTCATTTCTACATTAGGCAATTGTAAAGCGATGGCCTCTTGTTGAATTTTTTTCAATAATTGAAAGCACTTACGGACCTTTTCGTGAGCAGCGCTGAATAAGCCTATCGTCATCAGCCCTTTAATCTTTAAGGTATCAAAACCGGCCACTTGTTGAATTAATGCCAATGCTTCCTCTGGAGCTACTCCAAACTTACTTTCCTCGTAAGAGGTATTAACCTGAATGAGCACCTCTATGGTTTTTTCTTCAAAAACCAATCGCTTATGCAGTTTTTCTGCTAAAGATAAACGGTCAATGGACTGGATACAACCTGCCCATTTGATTACTTCTTTAACTTTATTGGATTGCAAATGACCGATAAAATGTACTTCGGGGTTTAAGGATTTAACAGCATTATACTTCTGCTTTAATTCCTGTACTTTATTCTCCCCAACGAGGTCTTCCCCTTGCGCTAAAGCAAATTTTATTCGTTCACTATCGATTGTTTTTGTGGCCAAAAGCAATCGAACTTCATTTGGATTTCTATTGACCTTCTCACATGCCGAATTTATCCGACGATGAATGTTTTGGAGATTGGTCATAATTGTTTCTTGCATGGTTTATTGGTTTTTAGAAACACAGACCCAAGCTTTTTTTCGGATCAACTATACCCTTTCAAATTCGGGACAATCTAAACGAATATCCTGACTGATTAAATCAACATTCATTAGATTACAATAATGATTGTTTTGCTTATCGCCCTTATAATATTTACACCCAAAGCAGGTTCTTTGAACTTGAATGATGCCTTGTTGATTCAACTGGAAAATCAATTTGGATATCGTAGCAAAAACAGCAGCCAATTCCTCCTCCTTAAACTCTGATAGTGCGTTTCCTACCGGGAAGGCATATGCAGATAACTCGTTTACCAATTGGGTGCCCTCAGGCGTAAGTAGTAGGTTGTATCTTCGATTGTCGGTAGGAGAAAAGTCTTTTTTTACATACCCCTTTTTCAACAGCACCCTTACCGCATCGCTTATTGTCGCTTTGGTAACATTGAACTCTTTGGCTAGATAGCTGACGTTGCAAATTTCTGTTTTGTGGTTCACAACAAACAACAGTATCTGAATTTGAATAGGACTGATACCGTACAACTTCGCCTTCTCCCAAAGCAAGGACTTTAAGGCTTCGGAAATGCGCTCTAGACCATTGAGTATTTTAGTTGCTAGATTCAAAGTAGGAGTAGGATTTAAAATCAAGATGACCACAAAGTTAGTAATCCTAATTTTAGTTTACTAATTGCATCCTTCCATCTCGATGATAAAATAACCCTTTTCCTCAATTTCCTGCTCCCATGCTGGCCTTAGCCTTTCAATATGGCAGAGCCTGCATTGCTTTGCAGTCAGGCCCTGTCCTTCTTGTCCCTTCGTCTTGAGGTAGGCTTTGCCATAGTTATAAATGGTAGAGGTATCTTTAATCTTGACGGGAGCTATAATGTCAAAGTGCATAATGCCTCCATCTTTTTTTGTCACGTAAGTATCCCAAACGTTTACTTTTTTCTGAACGGTCTCTTCCATGTTTACTCCCTTTTTTTGATAAAAAGCAGCACTCACCAATATTGTGGCGAGTACTGAGATGATAAATCGTGGTGATAATTTTTTATTACCAATCATATATTAGGAATCCTAACTAAATTAGTCAAAAAAATAGAAATTGATTTAGGACTTAACATCCGCCATAGAAGCACCAAAATTGATGTGCAGCACATTCCCATTTGGGGTGACTAAAGCTGGTACAGAGTTAACGCCTGCTTTTTCCGCTTCTCCTATTCGGCTTTTGTCTTCTCCAAAGTGGACTACTTCCACATGTTCTGCTCCGATTAAGTTGACGATATCTTGTTCTGCACTTACACAAACGGGGCATCCGGCATGATAGAAAATTGATTTACTCATTATTTTTCCTTTTAGTTAAAGTGTATTAGCAATATTGCTGAGACAAATATAGTAAGGAATCCTAACTAAGTCAAGTCTTAATTAAAGTTTTTAAAACTCCATAAATTAGTAATTCTAAATATTGACTTTACTGCGATAATTAGAATACCCCATCATTGTTGTTTATGCTCACTCCTGTAATTAGCAAGAATAAGCGAGACATGAAATCCAAAGGTTGAATAGCATCCCAATGTTCTACAATTTTGCCATCTATAATTTTCCATATATCAACTACATTCAGTCCCTTTTTATCATTTCCTCTTTGTTTGGCTTTTAAAGTTACATGAGAATGGAAAATCACAAAATCATTGTCAAGGTAGACATGCTTAGGTTCTAGAAAGAATTCCGGAAACCGCTGTGCCATTTTTCTATTTGTATTTACAATGGCTTTAATCCCACGAGGTATAGACCTATTATGCTGGATATAGGGGTGATCGGCATAGGCTGAAATCACTTCATCAAATTTGTGGTTCAAAATGCCTTGTACAAAGTCTGCAACGATTTGGAAATTTTTTCGCTCTAACGCTGTCCAAGACGATTTATGAAATTTTTGGAAATCTACTTTTTGACTCTTCATTTCACATTTTTGGATTTAAGAATTTTTTAAAAATTCCAATGCTTCCTGTACAAATTCACGATGATATTGAAATATTCCACCATGACCTGCATCCTTATATAGGACTAATTTGGAGTTGGGGATTTGTAAATGCATATGGGCAGAGTTGATGCTTGGAACCATAAGATCATCCTCACCGTTGGCAATCAATACCGGATGAGTAATTACCGATAAGTTGTCAGAGGGATCTGTTCCGTATTTATGTATAGCTTTTAGTTGGGCCTGGAATGATTTTAAAGTGATGGCTTTATCACGGTTTGTCTCGCGTTCTTTTAACCTATTGAGAAACTCACGGGCTTTGTTTTTGCCATTTTTTGTTCTGGTGAAGAAGAGATAGGTTAGCACATCTTTAAAGGTTATGAAGCTCCTTAATTGTTTTCGGTAACATAACCTCGGGATATTTTTAATACCGATACCACCTTTAGGGCCCGTCCCGGCAAGAATGAGTTTTCTAATCAGATTGGGTTCTTTTAATATAATGTATTGCGTTACAGCTCCACCTAGCGAAAAACCAAGCATCTCAATCTTATCAAATTTCATTGCTTTAATAAAAGCAATTGCGTCGTCTCCCATTTCTTCAATTGTTGTGGGAGTATTCCCTTCGGAAGAACCAACACCTCTATTATTGAATGTTACGACCATGTGCTTCGAGGCCAAGCCATCAACTATCCTGGGATCCCAATTATCTAGAACACCTGCTAGATGATTAAAGAGTACCAAGGGAATCTTTGAAGCATTACCTGTTATCCTATAAGTAAAACCTGTCCCTTTTACCTCTATTTTTCTGGTTTTGGATAGATTATGTAATCTTTTAACTTGCATATACTTGACAATAAGGGTAAAAAAAAATAATTTCACTTCCGAAGTGAAAGTAAATATATGAATTACTTCCGAAATG
>JBCDGZ010000065.1:0-39941 GCA_038750655.1 Bacteroidota bacterium
CGAGTCCCGTCCAGACCGCATCAATATCAAAAGGGTTATACATGTAAAAATGTGTAACCCTTTTTTATTTGCCAGCCATTTGCCAGCAAAATACCACTTGATCCAAATCGACGTAGTAGTAAACCTACAGTAAAAAATAGCCTAAAGGTTAAGCCCATCTAGACCCACACTGATTGCCAAATCAAAGCCCCCAGCGCATACCATCCTCAAGTTCCCAAAAAGCTTTGACTACCGCATTCTCCCAACAATTTTCTCTTTAACTCCTCCCTTGCCAAACCTGCTTTCGACGCAGTAGGATTTTGAATGCAGTGCAAACCCACGGAACGCCTCTGGTCAAGCCAAAGGAGGAAGCCCGCTTTCTGCATCAATGCTTATACATCACATTAAATATGGAGCATAACCCACATGTGTAGCAGCCTAACATTTGAACACAACGAAAATATATTCTGGCACAAAAGGCTTTTGGTTTTTGCGGAACTTTGTAAGGTAACATTATTTAAAAATTAGAAAATATGAAGATTACACTTACAGGGTCTCTAGGGCGTATTGGGAAACCGTTGACCCAAATGTTAGTTAAAGAAGGGGACGAGGTTACGGTCATTAGCAGTAATCCGGCGAGAAGTAAGGCAATTGAAGGATTAGGAGCCATCCCCGCTATTGGTAAATTGCAGGATACGGAATTTTTGGCCGCTAGCTTTCGGGGGGCAGATGTGGTCTACACGATGGTTCCACCGGCCAATTATTTTGATCATGATCTCGATTTGTTGGGGTATTTCCAAGAGCTTGGGGATAGCTTTGCGGAAGCCATTAGGCGAGCTGAAATCAAACGCGTTATCAATATGAGCAGTATTGGGGCGCATTTGAAGGAAGGGAATGGAATTCTGGAAGGGACTTATCAGGTAGAAAAGACCTTGGACAATTTACCAGAGGAGGTGGCTATTACTCATGTGCGGCCTACAGAAATTTATTATAACTTGTTTCAATTTATCGATTTGATTAAGTACCAAGGGATCATCGCTAACAATTTGGCGGAAAATGATTTGAACGTATGGGTATCCCCTAGAGATATTGCGGCTTTTGTGGTTGAGGAAATCAAGACGCCCATGTCGGGGCGAAAAGTGGCGTATGTAGCCAGTGAAGAATTGACTTACAAGGAAGTAGCGAGTATTTTGGGGGCCGCCGTTGGTCAGCCTGATTTGAAGTGGGTGAAAATTACGGATGATCAATTGCAGGAAAGCTTGACAAGTGTGGGTATGCAGCCCAAAATAGCAGAGAAAATGACTGAAATGTATGCCGCTATTCGCAGCGGATTGTTGTACGAAGATTATTATTTACATCCACCCCAAACATTGGGTCAGGTCAAAATGAAAGATTTTGCGAAAGCATTTTCGACAGCCTATCACGCAAAATAAAAGGAAATATGGAACCATATAGATTGAAAACCGTCCGTCAATACCATAAGCTTAGGGGAGTGCCAGGCCCGGCACACCCCTTAATCAGTATCGTTCGCATCGAGGATCTAATTATTGATACAGAAGAAGAACCGATTCAGCTCATTCAGGATTTTTATTCGATTGCCTTGAAAAAAGTGCAAAATGCTACCTTTAAGTACGGGCAGCAGACCTACAATTTCGATGAGGGGAAGATGATTTTTATAGCGCCTAATCAGGTGTACTCCGTTCAAGCAAAAAGTAATTTAATACATTCGGGTTGGTTATTACTTATTCATCCCGATTTTCTGTGGAATACTTCCTTAATGAAGAAGATTAAAGACTATGAATATTTTGGCTATGCCATCAATGAGGCGCTTTATCTTTCCGAAAAAGAGGAAGCTACCATTGTTCGTATCTTGGAAAGTATTCAAGAAGAATACCATTCCAATACCGACAAGTTTAGCAAGCCGGTGATCATCTCCCGAATTGAAACTTTATTGAATTATGCCAATAGATTTTATCATCGTCAGTTCCTCATTCAGGAAAAGGAGAACCATCAAGTTTTAATTCGACTAGAGCGGATACTAAATGACTATTTCAATAGTACAAAAATTACAACAGGCGGTATCCCCTCCGTTTTAGAGGTTGCCGAATTATTGCATTTATCGCCCAACTATCTGAGCGGTTTACTCAAGGCATTAACCGGAAAAAGTACGCAGCAGCACATTCATGATAAACTTATAGAAAAAGCAAAAGAAAAGTTGTCGTTGAGTGAAATATCGATCAGCGAAGTTGCTTATGGATTAGGATTTGAATATACACAGTCGTTCAGCAAACTGTTTAAGTCAAAAACTGGCTTAACGCCTACACAATTTAGGCAGTCCTTTTTATTGAATTAATTAAAAGCAATGGCACACCAGCAGAACCCCAGGTTTCTTACCCGCTGTAGCCATCCCAATTATTGTATCCCCCCTCACAACTCAATCAACCGCTGAATATCCACATTCTCCTGAATCATCTCAATCGCCCGCTCGACCTTCCAAGGGGTATTCGTATTGATTTTGACTTCAATCCTACTGACGGCGATGAGGGTATCGTAGGTCTCCAGGGTGGTGGTGAGCACGGGGGTGGCGTTGGCGGTGAGGTAGGGATGGGTCAAGTCCTCTTGATTGTACCAGACGCCGTGTTTGCCGTCGCCGGTGATGATAACGCCGCTGAGGGGGGAGGCGGCTAGGTCCCTTTCTTGGGCGTGGTGTTTCACTTTTTCGATGGCCTTTTTGAGGTTACTTTGGTCGACAATCAGGAGCAGGTTGCGGAAATAGGTGAACTCATCAATTTTGATGGAGGAGCCGGCCAGGATTTCCTCTACCTGATTGTTCATTTTGTGAGAGTTGAGCATGATCTTACCCTTGACATCTTGTTGTACGGTGGCCATGAGGGGGAACGATAGGGTTCGGTCGAAAGGTAAGACGCCGAGAAGGGGGATGCCCAGGGCATTGAGTTTTTTCTCTACGTGCAAGCGGACATGCTCCAGCTTATCCATATGGACCTTGTTGACGATCACTCCCTTTACAGACACTTGTTGCTCTCGAAAAAGGGCAAGGTTCAAGTTGAGGCGGTCAATCGTACGGCCAATTCCTCCGCCTACGATCATGATGACCTCTGCGTTGAGCATCCTGGCTACTTGTGCATTAGAGCAATCAATGATGCTGCCTACACCAGCGTGCCCCGTCCCTTCATAAACGACCATCTCATGCCGCTCCTCCAGGACTTGCATAGCGTTTTTGATTTTGCCCTCGAAGTCGAATTGAGTGGGGTCTTGGATATAGGCAGCGGTGACTCCGGAGGCGATGATAACAGGGCTATGGATTTCGGGATTGACTTCAAATTGCAGGATGTCCTCAAAGAGTACGGCATCCTTATCCGTCATCTGCCCACGAATCATCAGGTGCTGCTGCCCTACGGGCTTGCAGTAGCCCACGTCTATGCCCGCTTTTTTAATGGCGGCCACTAAGCCTAGTGTACAGGTCGTTTTTCCTTTGTGCTGTCCTGTTGCTGCGATGTAGAGTTTTTTCGCCATGCTGATGTATTGAGTGTTTGAGAAAGGTGTAATTTAGGATTTTTTGCTCTTGATGTGGCCCTAATATCTTGATAGCTTGAGGTCAGTTCAAGAGTGAATATTAGTAAAAGTGTTTTCATCCCTCCATTGTTTAGGATGTATTGCTGCAATTTGAGACTTTTTTGTTTTAGAAAAAACGCAGAGCTGTACGAAAAGTAGTTCCCTGGCATAATGATGCTGTACTTCCCCTGATGAATCTCCGACAGCAAAGTCCGTGGCAGCTAGAATATCGGGTGTATGTTTTATTTTGTACTTTTATAGTGAATTATAACAAATCATTTTCTAGATGCGGGCAGATCATTGGAATAAAGGGGCGTTAAAGTTTTTCATACCTTATTTAAAGCAAGCAAGAGAAAGTTTGCAGGTAGCTACTGGTTTCTTTACAATTCAGGGATATAACCTCATTCGAAGCTATCTTTCTGATATTTCTGTACAAATCTTGGTAGGGTTTGACGAAACAGCTATTGATCGGTTGAAAGACCTATTAGTTGATCAGATCATGGTTCATCTGAGCCGATGGGGGGAGGAAAACAGGCGAGCAGCTGTACTGGATCTAGTAGAGCGGATCAGAAAAGGACGAATTCAAGTAGTTGAACACGGGAATAGAGAATGGGTGGATGCACGAGTGAGAAATAGAGACCACGGTAAAGTTTATATTTTAGATGAGAGGGTTGTATTATCTGGATCTGTCAATTTGACCTTGAGTGGCCTAAAGTATAACTCTGAAAATCTTACCCTAGTGGAAGATCCTGAGAGGGTAAAATATTACTTGCATCAGTTTCACAAGTATTGGAATGCAGAAGATACTATCGATCTGACTCAATCTCTGCTGGATGCATTGCTAAAATGGCTCAAGTTATCTTCCCCTCTTGATATTTATCTTAAGACTATCCAATCATTAGTCCGGGAAGAAAATATTACTCCACCTCGGGATACATACAAAATGCCAGTGAACTATCAGCTGGTTGTTGTTGAGCGTGCACTACGGCAATTGAAAGGGTTTGGAGGAGCTATGTTAGTAGCGTCTACGGGGTTGGGAAAGACGGTGATGGCCACACATATTGCGCTGAGGTTAAGACGAGAAAATCAGATTTATAATGTGATCGTTTTTTCTCCTCTACAGGTACAGCCTGACTGGCGACATGCCCTAAGAAGTGCTGGACTCAGCTATGATATATTTACGCGAAATCTCTTGGATCGTCCAGGTAAACGCAAGGGGAGGAAAATGATTGAGATGGAAGAAGCCCTCGATCAAATCGATGAAGGGTACTTAGTTATTATTGACGAAAGTCAGTATTTTAGGAATAGAACCCGGGCTAAAGATGGGAGACGTCGCCAGTCATTCAATCGACTGATTCCTGTTATAGAGAAGAAAAGAGTAAAAGTACTGCTGCTTACGGCCACACCATTCTCCAAGGAAGTTGAAGATTTGAATAATCAATTACGCCTTTTACCACATACTGCTGAGAAAATATTTGTAAAAGCAGACGGGCAGTTTGTGCTACCAGGGATGATGGATGATGCGATTGCTCCAAGAGCATGGAGAGTGATGGACGGTCCTGAGTTCTTTGAAGAATTTATTAACCTTCCGGTCGCTACAGTAATTAGCACTTCACAGGTGGCTAAGGATTTTGCTGAACATACCGATGAGGGGGATTTTATCTTATTTGGAGAAGAAAAACGGTGGGTGCCTCGGGTAGAAGTCACTAAAGTGAAAGTACCTGTCCTTTTGGAGGAAGAGGTTTCGTCAGCCATGGAGCAAAAGGTATTTTTACATAGGTCATTAAGTTTTAGAGATAGAAAAAATAGATGGTATCGTTCTAAGATGATTATTCAAAATAAGGCTGAGATTTCGTGGATGAGTTCACCTTTGGCCTTTAGGCAAGTTATCAAAGATACGATTCAAGGTCTTGATGATGTGCAATATATCAGACCTGTTAAAAAAAGAAAAGTACTACTAACGCCCATCCTTTCTAAGCTTGATTCAATTAAACCACATCATGATCCAAAATTTGAGGCTTTAAGGGAATATTTGAGAACATTCAAACAAGAACAACGCAAAGTAATTGTCTTCACAGAACGCCAACTGACTGCCATTTACCTTGAAAGAGCTTTAGCCGAAAGACTGCCATTTTTGAAAGTAGCCAATACGGTAAAAGAGATTGATAACGGAGCAGTAGCACTCAAAAGTTTTAACGATGAAGTGATGCCCTTAATCAAGGGGTTCGCGCCACAAGCTAACCAAGATAAAATTTCACCGAGAGATAAACTGGTTGACTATGATATTCTGATTGCTACAGATGCTTATTCAACTGGAGTTAACCTACAGGATGCAAGTGTTGTGATCAACTATGATTTAGCTTGGACTCCTGATGTGCTTATACAACGGGCTGGCAGAGTCTTGCGATTCTGGAAAATACCAAGGCGAGTACATTTCCTGGTTTTTGTTGGAGATTTTAAGAAAAATATTGAAGGAAAGAAAAAGACCCATAATGTAGAAAAACGGCTCCGAAAACTTAGTTTGCGCGGTAAGCAGGCCCAAAAGTTTAGCGAATTGCCCTTAATTACTGAAAAGGATAGAGCTAGCTATGACTCATTAGGCAGCCTATCCGAAGTAACGATTGAAGACATTGGAGTCGTAGATATTGGGCAGTTGGAAGAATTCTCAGGAGTTTCCCCTTTCTTGAGACATATTACTGTTTTGAAGCAAAATGAGGAATATGCGAACCAAATTCCTAATGATATTACCAGTGCCTATCATTATAGAGGAGATAAAATGTTGCTCTATCTTTTACTAGCCTACGAAAAAGAATTTCATCTCATTTTATATGACCTTAAGCAAAAGAGGCTGGAACCAACCAAGGAGGATGCCTTGCTTAATTTAATTCAATGCACTGCTGAAACACCTATTGCGAACGTAAGTCCTGATATGATTGAACGGCTAGCTCAAAAGAGTCGATTATTGTGGATAAAACAAAATAAAAATATTGACTTAGATAAGGTAGAGCGAATCTGTAGTGCCTTACTTATTCCTCACCAAATGGAAACCTCTTTCAGAGAGATGATCGAGGATAGTATGAAGTCTACGTAAAATAACTTCTACTCCCCACAAACCACAAATCGCTCCCTAACAACCACCCCCATCTCATTAATCCCAACAGCAACATAAACGCCATCAGGAACAAACCCCACCTGCAAGGGCGTCTGCTGAACATAAGCCCTGGCCCCGTAGACCAGGCGCCCATGCAAATCATAGAGCCTCAGCTCCTTCAGGTCCTGATTGAGGCGGATGGTGCCGGTCGTTGGAGAAGGGGAGACGATCAGTGGGGCGATAGGGAGGGCTTCCGGGGCCGCTGTCGCTACAGTTGTTTGGTCGAGCTTGAAGAGCTGGCGGTTGTGGCGCCGACTGAACATCAGGAAGTAGAAATCTTCGCCGTTGGGAGCGGGGAAGTAGGCGCCGGGGAAGCTGCCTTCAAAGCCAGTGATCTGATCTGTGAGGAGGCGCAGGGAGCCGGTGGCGGAATTGTAGAGCCAGGGCTCCTCGCCGTGAAGGCCATCATTCAGCGCAAGCATATAGTTGTTGCCGCCGCAGCGGCTGGTTTCGATGCTGAAGGCGTTGAACTTGATATTGATCGATTGACGAGGGATCAGGGTTTCTGTTGCGAAGTCATAATCAATAAAGGAGAGGCTTTGAGCGCCTCGGTCGACGTAGAGGAGGATAGCCTTATCCTCTTCGATCCAGGCCTCTTCGAGCTGGATGATTCGCTCGTTAGAATTGATCTTTTTGGGCTGCTCGCCAAAGCGGAAAATATAGGTGTCGTATTGATCGCCATTGGGGACTTCTACGATCGACATGTCGTCGTTTTCTTTCCAAAAATAACTGTGGGATTGGTAATAGACCAGGCTGCCATCAGGAATACGGGTCAGGTGGTATTCCCCGTCTTTGGCAGAAAAAATAATCATCTCGCCATCCCCATCAAAGGCAATGGATGTGATCGCTCCGTCCAATCGTTCTCCACCATAAAAAACGATGTGGTCGAACTCCTCTTCGATGGTGGTGAGCTGGCCATTGGCATTCAAATGTGTTAAATCATCTAGGGTACTAATAGAGCTTCGGTAGGTCAGGAAAAAGCCGCCTTCGCCATCTGGGTAAACCTTGGGATAAGCATTATTGGGGATTTCTGTTAAGATGGCTGTTTCTGTTGCCGTGTTAAAAATGACCCATCGTCTGTTGTTTTGTAAGGTCCTGAACAAGACATTGTTTCCACTCAGTGTATAAGCAAAAGCATCAATCGTCGCCCCGTTGTACTGGAATGACTTGAACTCTTCATCCCGCAAACTGTAATAGCCCGTATTTTCAGCACTGTATCCATTAGGAATATTTAGAATGGCATACTCCGTAACGGGACGCCTATAATCTAAGGCAGACAGATTGGGGATCAATTGCTGCTGAACGCTGAGGTTATTGGGATTAATGGTAATCTTATAAGCCGTAGTACCCTGGATAATCAATGCATGAACTCGTCCATCTTTTACCATCAAACCAGAGGCAGAAAAACCTTCCCCCGGAGCGCTTGCGCCTAAGAGCTTAGTGACCTGGTCATTTTCCAAAACATATATCCCATCGCTGCAATAAAAAAACAGCTGATCGTTGTACCAGGCCCGGGCAAGGATTCTGGGAGAGATCCCCACATTTTTGGCGTAATCAAATTCGTGAACAGGCCGCCAATCTTGATCGTGATGGCTGTAATTACGAAGCATAGCCTCCTCTTGGGTATTGTAGTAGATATGGAACTCCCCATCCTGCTGCCGCTCTCCAATGGCAATCGTATACACATACTCTTTCTCGTAATCATCAAGATATTGAACAAGTTTGGTCGTCAAATCCAGCCCAACGATTTGTGGTCGTATGCCATAATGATGGATGTCATCGTATAACACCATGTAAAGCTTATCCTCGTAGCGAACGGCCTGATCGGTATAGGGAAAGTCTGCTTGAAGATCAATGGGAGTAAATGTTTTTTCGGCCACATCATAGAGGATAAATTTGGCATCGCCTAGCCAGTTAGACGTATTGGACCACAATACATATTCATCAAACAACTCCCTAGAATCCCGAACTGCAATATCTTTGGCGAGGGCATAACTGGACAGCAAGGTACAGTCGTGTCGGTCAATGACAAAAACACTGTCTTCATCACCGTAAGCTTTAGTGTACAAGACAAGGTCTGACATAAAATAGATGTCCTCGGGAATGTTGGCAGTGATACAGTCCACTGTGCTAATGCTGTGATCAGAATCGATGAGGTATAAGGCGCTAGAGTCCCCTTCGGCCACCAGCAGTTGCTGCTCGCCATTGGCCGTCAAGGGTTTGACGATCAACGGCCCCGTAACGGAAGAGATTAAGGTATCCGTTACTTCACTGGCCATATCATGAGCAATGAGCTGAGCGGTGGTGAGATCATTATAGTAAAGGTGAGTCCCAATTCTAAAGAGAAGTCGGTTTTCGCTAAAGGCTACTGTTTCCAACACCTCCTCTTGACGATCATAGGCGAAATAGGCGTTCCTGCCTTCCCTTAGAGCAAACAAGAAATAATGATCGGGTGTGATTATGAAATCATAAATCACCCCTAAATTATAGCTGCTGAGGTCAATAATTTGCTCGACTTGACCACTGAGGATATTGATCGTGTAAATGTGTGAGGGGTACAACTCATACAACATGTTCCCCTCGTACCGCAATCCCGAATTGCTGTAGGTATAATCCCCTCTCCCGGCATCATAATTCCTGTCGGGACGGGCGTCGATGACGTGTAGTAATTCTAGTTCATTCTCTTTGATCAAAGATATTTTAGTTTCATACCATCCCTGCTCTATAAAATATTCCTCATCACCGATCGGGATAAAGCCCTTTTTAGGTTGATCAATATTTTTTTGGAAATAATCGATATTGCTGATTTGTAGCTGCGCAATCGACGAAAAGGAGAGCAGTAGCATAGTTAGTAGAGATAGCCATTTATTCATGTTGTTGTATTAAAATAAGATAGAAAAATAGGGACATCCAGCCTATGATCTATAGCCTGTTGTCTAATTGTAAAGCCTCAATGTTAGAGATGCTACTGTAAAGCTTGCTTTGCTAGGAAGGTTGAAAGTGTAAGATAACTTTTTTCCAGCAACTCTACAAGTTCCCCCTCCCACATACTACCACTCGCGTTCTAACAAATTCTCCTGTTTCATTAATCCCTACTACAACATAAATGCCGTTTGGAACGAACCCTAAATGCAGGGGCGTCCGCTTGACATAAGTACTGGTCTCATAGATCAGGCGTCCATTCAGATCGTAAAGCCTCAGCTCCTGTAGGTCCTGATTAAGGTGGATGGTGCCGGTCGTTGGCGAGGGGAAGGCGATCAAGGAGGGGATAGGGGGGGCCTCCGGGTCTTCTGTTGCTGCCGCCGAATCCAGTTTGAAAAGTTGACGACTGAAGCGTTCGCTGAGCATGATGAAGTAAAAATCTTCGCTATTGGGAGCGGGGAGGTATTCGCCGGGGAGGCTACCTTCAAAGCCCGCGATTTGGTCTATCAGCAGGCTTAGGGAGCCGGTGGTGGAATTGTACAGCCAGGGCTCTTCGCCGTGGATGCCATCATTCAGCTGAAGGATATAGCGATGGTCGGCGTACCGGCTGGTTTCGAGGCCGAAGGCAAAGTCTCTGAACTGGATATTCATCGATTGGCGAGGCGTCAGGGATGCTGGTCAGGTGATAAATCCCATCTTTTGCAGAGAAAATAATCATCTCCCCGTCCCCGTCAAAGGCGACAGCTTTGGTCGCTCCATCCAGCCGTTCTCCTCTTTGGTATCGTAATAAATGTGCAACTCTTCGTCCTGTTGCCGCTCTCCGATAACAACAGTGTAGACCTTCGTAAATGATTGTTCGGCAACATCGTAGAGGATAAAGTCGGCCCAGTTGGCGGTATCTGACCACAGAACATATTCGTCAAATAGTTCTCGAGAATCTCTGACCTTAACGTCTTTGGCAATGGAATAACTAGAGCGCAACGTGCAGTCCGTTCGGTCCACGACAAAAACGCTGTCTTCGTCGCCGTGGGCTTTGGTAAATAGGATGACATCCGATAGAAAATAAATATCCTCAGGAATATTATCGGTAATACAATTTACCGGGGTGATGCTATGATCAGAATCCACCAGCCACAGGGCGCTAGAATCGCTCTCGGCGACTAATAATTGCTGCTCTCCATTGGCTTTTAAGGATTGGAGGACCAGTTGGCCCGAAGAGGAAGAAAGTAGGGGCTCCGTTACGCCGCTCACTAAATCATAAGCAACGAGCTGGGCAGTGGTCGCATCGCTGTGATACAGGCGAGTACCCACTCTGTGAATCAATTTATTTTCACTAAAGGCGACCTTCTCCAAAATCTCCCGCTGACGATCATAGGCGAAATAGACCTTTTTATCCGCTTGCTCAGCCCGCAAGTAATAGTGGGTGGGGGTGATGATGAAATCGTGAAGTATGGACAGCTCATAGCTGCTGAGGTCGATGATCTGCTCAACTTGACCACTGAGGATATTAATGGTATCGTATTAAAGTTACAATTAGAAAATAAGAAGGACTAAGCTAATAGCGGTCTGTAGCATTAAGCCTAATGGTTGGACACTAATGTTGAGTATACTACTGTAAAAATAATCAATCGGGCTGTTGAGGCTATAAAGCACTAAATTTTTGGGACAGAGAAAAGCGAATGAAGCAGGTGGACTTTAATTTCTATCAAAATGTTTACGGGAAGGCATGAATTCTGATTTTTGCAATGGCTATTCACTCTAGCCATTCTTCAAAACCATACAGCGGATACCTTTTTTCAAACAACTCCCCAAGCTCTGCCTTCTCCTTGCCGATGAATACTTTGAAGCCCTCCTTAAACGCCTCATAGGTCTGGAACACCGGACGATCTTGTTTAAGGTACTTCATGGCCAAAGTCGAGAGGCTGCCCTTGGCAAAGGGCTTTAAGATCAAGGCGGCGAACGGTATAACCGTTTCAATAGCCGCTTCCGCTAATTTTTGAGCAAAGTCAAAGGCTGCGCCAATGAGGCTTTTGAAAGCATCCTTTACCCCATTAGCGGCTACATCGGAAAGCCGATTCTGCGTGTAGTGTTGGATGATAGCGTAGAAATCCAAATACACCTTTTGTTTGTAGGACAGCCGCTTGTCAAGGCTGAATACATTGGTGAGAACAGTGTAGCTTTCTAATTTTTGCAGTTGTTTATTGGTAATGAGCCTCCCCACTAGCGTTTCCAGCTCCTTAGCATCTGTTATTCCCTTGAGCATATTGTAGGCCTCCCAAAGACTGATTTGACCTTGCTGCTTAATGTGGCTTTCCTCTGCGGTCATTACGAATCGATTAATTGTATCAGCCAAAAGGTGGTTAGAAAGCGTATTTGAACCACTACAATTTATTAAATGAATGTAGTGGAATTATAGCTAGATACGAAGGGTTTCTACACTTTTATGGCAAGTCGAATGACCACATCCTCCTTAACGCTACTTTTTGTACCTTAGCGACCACTCATGAGTAACTATAACATCCTCTGTATCCTCCTCCTCCAATTCCTTCCCGCGCTACTACTCGGGCAGACGACACTAATGTCTTTTAACATTCGCTACAACAATCCCAATGATGGCGACAACCAATGGGAATACAGGAAGCAGCACATCGTGGATATGGTCACTTTCTATTCGCCCGACATCATGGGCATTCAGGAGGGCTTACAGGATCAAGTCCGTTATTTGGATACCCATTTGGTGGAGTATAAATTTGTGGGCGTCGGACGGGACGACGGTGCTACCCAAGGGGAGTATGCCGCTATACTTTACAATACCACCAAGTTTAGGGTCTTATCTTCTCGTACTTATTGGCTTTCTGAAACGCCCGACAAAGTCTCCGTTGGATGGGACGCCTCGATGGAAAGGATCGCCACCTTCGCCCAATTTTTGCATAAGGAGACTAAGGATACGCTGTATGTATTCAACTGCCACTTCGATCACCGAGGAGCGGAGGCCCGGAAACAATCAGCGGTGCTCATCACCAACCTCTTGAAAGCGCAAGGATTAGCCAATCAACAAGTGGTCGTGATGGGCGATTTAAACTGCGAGCCGTCGGAGGCCCCCATGACCATTTTTGCGTCAATGTTGGAGGACTCCTATCGCATCAGTCAGCAAAAGCCCTACGGGCCCACCGGAACATGGTCAAGCTTCGATACGGCAACAGTGGCGACCAAGCGGATAGACTATATTTTGACCAAAAATAGCAAGGTCCTCCAGTATGCTCACATCGATGACCGACGGCCGGGTAATTTGCATTTGTCGGATCACTTGCCGGTGTTGGTACAGATTGATTAGAACTGATCACAAAAAGTTAAGGACTAGTGGACATCCGGAGAATCAGATAAATGGATTTAGTTTCCAGCACTCAAAGCAGGATTATTTCCAAAAATTTTAGCGTCGATAATACTGTCATGCTGCTTGGTTGTAAAACCGATCTGGGTAAATAGCTCATCCCAAAAACTGTATAGGTAGGCTTTATCGTACTCATATCTGGGATCAGGCAAAACGGTGTACAGATTAGAGCTAATCAGGAACAGGTCGATGGTGTCTAGGTCACTTGGATTAATTTTTTTTGTGAACGGCTCAATACAATCTTTAAACAAACGAGAGCTAGGCTGCTTAAGATTTTCACGCGCCTTTTGGATACTCATTCCATCCACAATATTCAATTCTGGCTGCAAGAAACAGTAGCGGCGCTCCATGGCTCTAGTCGGACAATTCAATTCCACGAGATCAGAAAGATAAACGATACTAAGATCGTCGGATGCTATGGCAGAGAGTTTTTGAGCGAGTACTGGCAGAGAAGCCAATACTCTGCATCGCTCATTATCGGTGTCTGGGGTAAAGTTTTTCCAGCCTTTTTGGACTTGAGTAATAATATGTTCTCTAGCTTCCTCCAACCCTAAATAGTCCGTTTTTCGAATACGATCTATATGCTGTTGTCTAAGTTGGATATTCATCAGCGGTACGGCCGCACCCGTATTACAGTAAACCGGATAGACGCTTATGTTGAATGGTCTCAACTCTTTTTTTTCCTGTACCAATATTTCATCAGTAATAGGACGGATCAATTGTTTATTGAGCATATTCAAGGTTTTTTGCGGATGATTAACCAGATAATCTGCAAAAACGATGACCTGCTTTGGCGGATGTTCGGGGTAAACCTGAGCTTCTCGGCACTGATACAAAAGGCTGCAAAAGAAAAGTAGGGGGACTAATACGCCTACTGTTGATAACAAGGGGGATTTTTTCATTGGTTAATATTTTAAAGGTGATATGGAATAAAATACGCTACGACTTAAGAGGAGGACCCGTCCGGGAATCGCTGATACAACTTTTTCTTTACGAGTAGGTCGACCATATCTTCCTCATCCATCTGATTCATCCGTTGCATGCGGCCTTTCTCAAACCCGATCAGCACATTGGCGATAAGCGCTTCTTTCAAATCAAGGATCAGCTGTTTGTAGTCTACCTTATCATAGCCCAGGGCTTCATCTGCCAGAGCTCTCAGTCGAGCGCGTTGCTGACAAAGATCCTTTAGGGCTTCCAAGAGGTTGCGAATCAATTTCTCCTGCTGGCTGATGCGATGGTTATACTGCTGGTCGATCTTTTTTCTTTCGGTATCGTGGGTCTCATTGAGCCGTTCGGCCTCTTCATCGTGCTCTTGTTCTATCCTCTTGATTTTCTCGTGGTACCGGTTAACGACATTCTCCAGTTCGTTTTTGTATTCAATGGTACTGCGGTTGTAAGCCGGAGAGAAAAGTGATTGCGTCTTCTTCTTACGGTTTCTGTGAAAAAAATGCCAGGCACCTCCCTTGGTCAGGCGATGATATTTTTTTAGATTTCTTAGCCCAAGGCCCATCAGTATGCCCGCCATTCCTGAAAACAGTAAGGTGATGAACAATAAGGCAAGCATTAATAATGGGTACTTTATAGATGCTACGCTAAATGGATCGCCAAAGCCATTGTCTGTGCCTGCTACATCTGAGCTAAATAGATCAGAAATATCAAAAGCATTAAGGCTAGCAATGGAAATGCATCCCAGCAAAAGGAGGGCAAAGCTGGATTGAAGTAGCCTAAGAGCTGTCTGTCGAGGAACTTCCGATAGCATAATTCGCAGTTTGAAATACATACCAATAGCGGTCGGTAAGGCTATGGTAAACCAAAAAGAGCTGATCAGACCATTCCCTGAATCTATTTCAAACACCTCGTTCGTACAGGTCTGAATCAGGTAAAATTCTCCAAATAGAATGACAAAAGAAGAAACAACCTGAAACAGTATATCTGGTAGGATCGGTACTACCAGCGCTTCTTCCTTGATATTCGTCGACAGCGATTTATACTCTTCGAAGATACTCGTGTAGAGTCGATTCATCGAGTCCAATAAACTACTGGTCGTTGGAGCCTCGCTGGGCTTCACCTCAGGCTGATCATCGGTGTCGGCTTGATCAGGATCAGCGGCTGTAGAGCGTTCCATATACTGTTGGTACTCCAACTCAGGATGATTGCGTATACTGATCTGAATTTTCTCTTTGAGCAATTCCAACTGTTCTTTCAAATCTGAAATTTTGTTACGCCTCGCTTCCAGATGTTCTTGATTGGCAGCTCTAAGGGTTTGAGCAAAAAAGTCGTCCTTGCCGAGTTCCTGGCGCTTTTTGTCCAGAGCCTCTTCCTCCTGCAGTTGGGCTTTTATTCGACTCCACTCTTCTTGCAGTCGTTGCAATTCCATATTGTATTGCTGTCTGGCGATTTGAAGTGTGCCCGCTCTTTGCTCTTCCAGAGCGGCCAATTTTCGCTCATATTTGTGAGTCGTACCATCAAGAGCGGTTTCGTGTTGATCTTTCAAGCGCCTTTGCTCCGCTTTGAGATTACTCAGCTTGGAGTCGGGCGAAGCTTCGTCGCAATCCTGTTCGACTCGCTTCAACTCTTTTTCCAATTCATCAAGCTGATGACCAGCCAGTACCTTTCTGTGTTGCAACACATTCTCGTAGGCTGGAGCAAAGTGTAAAGCCGCATCGAATTTGCTACCTAAAGATTGCAGGAGCTGGGCTGGATCACTAAATTCTTGGCCGCAAGAATATCCGCTTAGGAAAGTCGCTGATTGATCATCGAGGACCTTCTCTTGTATGGCCCAATTGATAAAGTCCTGTAACTGTAGAAAAGATTCATAGACCTTTTCTTCCATCAATAAGGGATGGCCCGACATGCTCGACGGAACTTCCCAGTTTTCGGTATAGGGAGGATATGGGGGTTGCATATGTGATAATTTATTACTGCAAAACAGCGTTGAATCAAAATTATAGCTACTCTACTTGCCAGACTGTTCGTTGAGTGCGTCGCCGTACTTGAACCCTTTGCGGATCAGTTCCATATTTTCGTTCAGCTCTTCGGTTTTTTTGAAAATGAACTCTTCTTTATAATCCTGGATTTGTTTCTTCATTTCATCCAAATCGAGGCTTTGTAATTTTTTGTAAATCTCATCTACCTTCTCATCCATCCGATCATTGGCTCGGCTGATTCTTTTAATGCCATCTAACAAAAAATCTTCGTAATACTTTTGTTGTAGCTCCGGAGCCAGTTCTTCGATCAGCAGGCTGCTCTTGAATCGTTTGAGATCATCAACCATCGTACTCCTTTCTGTTTTGAGTTGCTGTACGCCGTCCTGAACCGTCGTGAGCAATTGCTGCACCTTGGACTCTAAGCGATCAATAGTATGGACAGACTCATCGCTGATCTCCTTGAGCTTGGTTTTGACAAAGGTGAAATCCGATTGGAATTCTGTGATAGCATCTTTCAATTTTTGCGCATCACCAGTCAAGCCCATTTGGACACCTACAGATTCGTAATCTCTCCGTCTAGGCGGGCGCTTTCGAATTTCTTTATCCGATGCGATAGAAGCATCTTTTTGATGTCCGTTTGAAGTAGGGTTACTAGAACCTGGTTGCTGCTGCTTTCTATTTTCGTTTTTCATTTTTGGAAATTTTATTTTTTAATTAATTGAAATTCTATTCTTCTACTGGAATGCCCTGCTTGGCTACCATTCTGGGCTATCCCCATCCCTTGGTACTGCCATTGGAGTACATTCGCAGGTGGAGCCTGATCGCCCGACTGATAGACGGCATAGGCATATTTGATGCCCTCCCAGGCCCTGGCTACCGACAATTGGTAGTTGTTCTTGATGTGGCTACCGATAGAATCGCCATTGGATTGAAGAAAGTCCATCGGGGTGGCGATTGGCTTCCCTGGTCGATTCCATTGGGGATCGTAGTGAGCCTCACCTGTATAGGGGATGCCGGAGCCTCTAATGGAAGCCGAATCTGCATACCCTCGGCAAAGAATGGTGAACGCCTGCCCTGGGGCCTGTTGAATACGTTCCTGATATTCCTCTAACAAAGAGCGAATGATGATACGATGTATGTATTCCAATTTGAACATCGCTGGATTAAAGGTCAACTGTTGATCTGCCTTATCGGCGGTGATGGGAATAAACAACACCTTCAACAGTCCTTCCATTCCCATGACTTCCTGTCGGAGTCGAGTAATAAATTCCTTATTCCCGAGTAGCTCATTCGTTATTTTACTGATGTTGACGGCATGTGCCTGATTCGATCTAACGGTCGAAAATTCTTGGGTTTTTTTAACATAGTAAGACACAAAGTCGGGTAGTGGAAAAAAGAGTTCTTGGGTCTTGGGAGTACATAGTTTTAAATCATATCGGTACCCCTTTTGATTAGGGAGCCTTTCTAGATTTTCCTGGACCTTAAGGATATGGTGAAGCCCTACCTTGGTGTTCACTACTGAGCCTTGACGGTAAGCCTGATCTTGATAAGCCAATAGTAAGGAATCGTGAACAGCAATTGGAAAGGAACGGATGGCTTTGCTCACCATTTTATTGACTTGTTGAATTCGTATGGCATCCAGGTCGTTGCAAGTATTGCTTGTATCTATTTGAAGATCAGTGATTTGAATGGTTATGGTTTGACAGTCGTAATCCTCTATTCCATAGGGGAGATACGTTTTTTCAAATATTTTTTGACGATCTTGCATGCATGCAGGCAGAAGCATTAGAGAATTAGTAGTAGCAGTAGAAGGAGGGCCAAAATAAAATGGAATGAGGCCGATAAGCGCTACTATGATTGCTCCGACAACGCCATTAAATATATTCGAACATTGTTTGCCTTGATGAGAAGGTGACTGGCTCATTTTCATGGTTTTTTGAGTAATCGATAAGACCGGTATGGAATAGGTGTACTGGCCCTTTTAATAAGGAGTGAAACAAAAAGAAAAATTGTCATACCTTTTGGAGATGTTTTTTTAAAAAACTACTTTAGAGCGGCTAAAAAATTATTTTTTAGCGTTCATCTATGACAATTCTGTAAAAAACAGCACATGCTTAATAGAGCCATGAAAAATGAAGATGTGGAGGATCAGGAGATCATCCGACTTCTACGGGGTACCCAAAGTGAAATTCGACGAGCGATGCATATTTTATGTGAAGTACGTCAAGAACCTCGGAAGTATTTGATCCGAGAGATGAAGTCCCACTATCGTTTAAGCATGGAAGACATCAAGGACCTTTCGCAGGAAAGCCTGATGGTATTTTACAATAAAGTCCGAAATGCTGACTCCTTTCAAATCAAAGATCACAAAGGAAGTCTGAATGGGTACCTCAGAAAAATCTGTACCTACAAGATTTATCAATTGATAAGAGAGAGAGATCAACAACTGATTTTTGAAAAAGAAATGAAACAACAGCTCTCAGCAATGGGAGAAAGCCCTTACGACCTTGAGCCGCCGAATGAAAAAGCAAAGTTTCTCGAAGAGCTTATGCGTCGGTTGGGCTCGAAGCTAGGGCAGTGCTTGGAAGTATTACTAAGGTATTTCTCAGGAGAACATCAAAAAGAAATGAGTGCTTATTTTGGGCTAAGCTACGGATCCATGCGTAATAGGATAAATAAATGTAAAGAGCGACTCGATCGACTCATGAAAGACGACCCGGATATTCGACAAATCATAAAATCCAGACTTCTATGAAGTACTTCGACCTCATTGAATCTTATTTGAAGGGCGAATTGAGTACGGCCGAACGGCAGGCCTTCGAGCAGGCTTTGGCGGAAGATGCCGCTCTGCGTGAGGAGCTAGAGTACCAGCGTTTTGCTCAGGAGAGTATGGAGTTGTTATTGGCCGATGATACGCGGGCTTATGTAGGAAGTTTACTTGAAGACGATGATGACCCTTTAAAAAAAAAGAATGATGATCGTTCTGGGCCTACTTTGGGGGCTTACCGATGGCTTATCCTCTTATTGGCAGTGCTGATCGGTGCAGGTGTTTATTATTATACCTGGTACCAATCCAAAAATGAGCGAGAATTGCCTATGGCAACAGTCGTGACTCCCGTTACCTCTCCCCCCACCTCTCCTGCTGTAGAGGATACTATGACCGACGTTACTGTTAGCACTGGCGAAGCCACCAATTCAAAAATACCCCTCCCTACCGATCAAGATGGTCAAAAAGCACCCGAAGCACCCCTGCCCCGCCCATCCGATCAAGAAGAAGACCCTCCGCTGGCCGCCGCCGCCGATGAACTGCTTGATTTGTCGTCTGAGCAAAAGAAACAAATTCGCGGTGCTTTGGTCAATGTACAGCAGATCGCCATGAAGAGTTCGGAGAATGATCCAGCAGGCGACAAGAGAACTACTGTAGAGCAGTTATTGGATGCTTTTCAAAACGAAGAAGATGAAGTGGTTATTCGACTAGCGGACTCCTTGATGACGACAGACCCACAGTATGCTAAAAGCCAGGAAATTCTTGGACTAGCTTTATTTCGCTTGAAGCGCTACGAAGAGGCTGCCGATGTTTTCCGCATTGTCGCCAATTTGAACGTTTCGCCCTATGATGAGCGATCAGATTGGAATCTGTTATTAGCTCTACTCTTGCAAGATAATCCCTCAAAAAGTCAATGGCAGGAGGCCAGTCGGACCATTGAAAATGATCCCGAACACTTCTACTACACCAAGTTAAGAGACCTGAAAGCAACCAATGTTGAATTACAATAACGGAGTGGTAGACCCCGTAAGTACAAACCCACCCCAATAGTACGGATGGGCATCCTGTAAGTTATCGATCGATTGCAGGTATTGCTCCTTTGCCTTTTGAAGGGCCTCATCCTTGGATAATCCTTCCTTGAGAAAGCTATAAAACAATCCCATCAATTTGGCCGTAGTGCGTTCATCTACCTTCCATAGCGAGGTGAGTAGGCTTTTCATTCCTGCTTGTGTAAATGCCCGGGTTAGGCTGATCACCCCTTCGCCTTCGTCGAGCAGTCCAATACCCGACTCACAGGCCGAGATCACTCCCATCTCCGCATTCAGGCGCATTCCGATAACCTGACCGAGGTAGAGTCGTTTAGCCTGTTGTTCCTCCTTAGGATGAGCCAGCAAGAGGTAGGCATCGCCTTCCAATTGATTGTTGGCAAAGCCATGAGTTGATAGATGTAGGACTGTATGATCTTCGCAGGCTGGTTCCAGGCGATCTATAGAAGCTTCAGGATTAATGTAAGAGGTTCCTGAAAAATACTCCCTAATGGCTTCAAGCTCCTGGCGACTGTGCCGAAGAGGGTCGACGGCTTGCCCGTCGGGGGTTTTGAATGCTATTCCATTCGAGCTTTCTGAGCCCGCGGGTTGACAAAAAGGAGCGAAAGCGGCTACAGATGCCCCCTGGCGGTTAAGTTCGGCTGTCTGTCGTCCACGGCACCAGAGCGTAGCAGAAAATTGGTAGATCAATGCTTGCTCAATCCCCCAATAGGTATGTTTGGAAAAAGAGGTACTTCTATTTGCTCGACGCATTAATAACAATTCGAAAGGCAGGTAGGCCATTGCGCCATCGGGGATGATGATAGTTCGGTTGCCAGCAGGCTTCGGTAAAGGGGCAATTAGTCGTTGAAAGAGCTGCTCAGATAGTGAGAACAAAGTATCAGCATGGCTATTGAGGCCTTTCCCCAATTGTTCTGCACGTATAAAATCTGTTGAAAGCAATTGGCGAAAACGAAATATATCCTGTTGTAAGGTATCTGTCCCTTCCAATAAAAATAGCTGTTTGGTTCCCCCTCCAAATACCAATGCATATACCCCCTTATCCGTCAGTGTGAAATGGAACATATTTTCCTCCTCCTTGAGGTTGGCGCTGATGTCTTTTGAGCTGCTGTGTTCAATCTGCACAAGATCTGCATACAGCGTCGGATTTTTACCCCTTAGCTCTTCCCGTATATGGCGAATAGAGTCTTTATAGACAACGAGACTATTCTCATAATCGCGGGATCGCAAGCTATCGGTAGCGCCCTCATATTTTCGTTGAAAATACTGACTCATCATTTGATAGTAATCTTGCTTTCTCTGATAGGTCTTCAACCCAGGGACTTTTAGGCGCTGTAAGGATTCCAGTAAGCGATAGTTTTTTGATTTTTCACTAAAGCGAAGGGCCTGTTCGAAATACCGTTCAGGATTTTCATCGTAGAGGGCATAACAGAGATGAATGGCATCGTGATAAATGGTGCGTATGTCCTTATTTAAAGCCTGAATTTCCTGCGGACTGCTGTACGAAGCTTTGAGATGATCCAGATAGCGATCTAGGTAGTCGAAAAGAACGAGTCCCTCTTTCCAGGGCGCTGATTGCTGTTTGGTGCCGAGTTCTACATGCAATTTCACAGCATTGCCCAGCAGATTGATCCAAGTGTTAGGATTGCCTTCGAACGCCGCCAGCGCATCGAGGCCGCCGCCTGCCTTAATTCCTTTTTCAACGGCCAACTGAGCCTCCGCTGATTTTCCTTGGATCATATTCAGCTGCGTTTCAATGGCGTACAAGCGAGAAATAGAGGGGTGGACCTTGCCCAGTTTTTTAAAATAAATTTTTTCTGCCTTTCTGATAGCAGCCTCCGCTCCCTCATAATTTTTTACTTCTATGTAGGATTCCGCTACGTTTTCCAAGGTATGGCCTACAGAGACATCATCAGCCTCCCGCTGTGTCTCAAGTAAGCCAATAGCTTTATGAAAATCATCAATAGCACCAAGGTGTTGACCATCAAGAGCCTTGCTGAGGCCCTGTCCGATCAGTACATTGACATAAAGTGGGTTGTTCTGTCCTACATTTTGCGATGCCAATTCACTCCATTTCTTCACCTGCTGATCATCGTCCAAATTATTGTACAAGTCCAAAAAAACCAGGTACAGCGTGACCTTGTTAGGATGATTGGCGGGTAATTCAGAGAAGGATTGGTAAGCCTTTTTGAGATAGTCTTCTGCCGCTATAAAATTCCCCATCTGAAAGTAGGTATTGCCTAATGTCGCATTAAACACGCCCATATTCGCTTCATCCGAGGGGTAGGCCCGAAGGTAGCGCGTGATGAGCAGTCGATAAGTATCCGCTGCCTTGTGATATTCTTCTTGAAAGCGATCATTGTCCCCAACCACAAGTAGGGTCTTTAATGTTCGCTTGTCCATTGGCCCGTACGCCAAACTGTCGAGTCGCCTCGCTTTTTCCAGTAATGGTGTAGACAAATCGAAACGATATTGGTACTGATAGGCAATGGCCATATCCGCATAGTATTTACCGCGATGACGGCGCGTGTTTTTCTCGTCAGCTTCTGCAAGGCGAATAGCTTCTTCAAAATAGGGCAGCGCAGCGTTCAATCCTTTTTGGTACCAAACGGCATTGCCCAGATAAACTTGACAATCCGCAGCTTTTCCAACATAATCGATTGATTTATAGACAGAATCTGCACGACTCAAATAGTCTATACACGTTTGATAAGCGTTCAAGCCCAGATTATAGCTCACTCGCCCTTTTTCGTACCAAAAATCGGCGTACTCTTCAGGAGGCACCTTTTGTGTTTTTTGGTACAGACTATCTGCCGCAGTCAACTTCTCCCATGCCGCCTGGAACTGGCTTTTCTCATTGAACGCTTGGCTTTCTTTAATAAATGATCGGGCTTTTAACAACGAAGGAGAGTCTTGAGCCTTATTAATGGCAGAATGACAACTTGAAAATACCAGATAAATAATCAATGCAGACAAGGGGACGCGGTTCATACGAAGGGAATTTAAATGTCTTTTTTGAAATGCGAATACAGAATCTAATTTAATTAAAAAAATAGATTTTTATGTTTTGATTTTGATTGATGAGGTGTTTTTGTTGTTGCTCTCAAAATAAATACCTCCTCTCCATCCAGTATTGTTTTTTAAAATAAATACACTTATATTGAATATCTTTACTGTATCAATCTGATCCACTCCTTAACATCCACCACATTCAATAGCTAATTATTGGCCTATTCTTTTGCACTTTAGTGAAAGCAGACTACGTCGTTGGCGCTAAGAAAATACACGACTATTCTCTGTTGGGCCTATTTCCAATACTTACAGAACACGCAATGCTATGAGTAACATCCCCGAATTGGGTGTTGGAGTGGTTTATACGGCCAACTTCAATACCACGCTGGTTAAGTACCTCGATGCTATAGATACGATAGAGGTGGAGCCCCAGATTCTCTGGCAGCTCAGTGAAGAGGAACAGACCTACCAGTTTCATCAAAATCTGCTTGTTCCGCTTCGTGCTTACGATAAACCGAAGGTTTTTCACGGTGTCGGCGATCCCGTCGGCGGGTCTATCCGCCCCACCGACAAGGTCATTAACACCCTCAAAAAGCACATCGATCTGGTCCAGCCTGTTTACTTCAGCGAGCACCTGACCTTCAATAAATATAGGGAAGGAGAGGAGGAAATAACCACCAGTTTTTTGCTCCCTCAAATTCAGAATGAAGCCGGCATTTGCACGGCAGTCAATGCCATTGATTTTTATAAAAAGACCCTCCAACTGCCCTTCGCCTTCGAAACAGGCGTCAACTACTTCCAACCCATGGCCGGCGAAATTCCCGACGGCGCCTTCGTCCGCCAAGTCGCCGAACGCGCCGATTGCCACATCCTACTGGACCTGCACAACATCTGGGCAAATCAGCAAAACGGCCGACAGTCCGTAGAAGAATTTATAAGCCAAATTCCCCTCGATCGCGTCATCGAGATCCATCTGGCCGGAGGGCACTATTACAAAGATTATTACCTCGATGCTCACCACGGCGTAGCCTCGGAGGAGTTGATGGAACTCTCCAAAAAAATTATTCGCACCCTCCCCAATTTGAAGCTGATCACCTTCGAAATTATGTGGGACAATATTGAACAGACACCGGATAAAGACCTGGCCAGACAGTTTGAGCTGATGCACCGATACTGGGACCTGCGGGGGAAAGACCATAAGATCAGCCCCGTCCAACCTCAGCAGCAGCCAGCGGTCAAGGCGAGCGCCGAAATCAACGCGATTAGTGCCGAAGAATGGGAGCAGGTCGTGGGTAGAAGAGTGCTGGAAAAACCGGTCGACTCGGAATTGCTAAAGGCCGATAAGGGCATAGAGGTGATCCAATACTCGGTGTTCACCATCCGGGCCTCTGGAGTTGTGGCTAGCGTGCGCCTGTCTTGCCGGATCATCCGATTGAATATTGGGGAGGAAGCGTTCGGGACCCTCCTACGAGCCTTTCTCAAAGCTTATCCGCCCAAATTGTTTCCTTGCGAGGCGGCTTTTCAGTTTGAAGAATTCCTCAAAGGGCAAAACCTCGACTTGAAATACCTCGATAAAATCCTGGAATTTGAGATCGCCGTGCTTAGGACCATGATTGATCATCAACAGCGGGAGGTGGTCTTCCCCTACGATCCTTTTGTGGTCATGAGCACCCTGAGAGAGTTCAAGCTTCCCCAGGATGTGGAAGAAGGGGAGGAGGAATACGCCATTTTGGTCGAACCACCCGAGCAACCGGTCGACCTGGAATTATTGACCGTAAATACGGAATACCACGTCTAGGAGCATTGGTCCGTCAGTGGACGAATGGCCCTTTAACGAAAATACAATTAATTCATTTTTAACCATCCAAAACTTTCTAACATGAAGAAGAGTAAAAATTCAACTAAGAAAAAAGTGGTGAGCCTCTCCGCTGTCAGTGCTTTTAGCATGATGAACGGTACTCAGGTGATTCCTACCGATACAACTAAAGCTTTAGTCGGTGGAAACATTGTTGAATTGCCAGGTAGTGGCGGTCCGACTTGTACGGCTTGCTGCTCGGGCTTAGGAGGAGATCACCTTGGTGAAATTCGTATCTAAAGCATAAAGTAAAGAAGGCCAATGCAGTTCCTAGCACAGGAACCTGCATTGGCAGTATTTCCCTTTCCTCTTCCTACGACTTCACAAAAAAATAAACTTCTAATAATCTGCTAGATACATTCATCAATTAGGTTTGATGAAACAGTAGCAGTATGAAAGGAGTATGGGGATTGGTTGTGTTGACTTTGCTCAGTTGTAGTGGCCGAGAGTATGAAAGCGTTGTTATTCGAGGCTCCGATACGGAGGTTAACCTGGTTTTGCGGCTAGCAGAAGAATTTATGGATCAGCACTCGGATGTATCGATTGCGGTGACCGGAGGCGGATCGGGAACAGGGATTGCTTCTTTGATCAATAAGAAAACCGATATTGCCAACTCCTCCCGGGCCTTCCGCCCCTCTGAAATAACACTCGCCCGCAGCCGAGGCGTACAAGTCCTTCCTATCATCTTCGCCCTAGATGCGCTCTGCTTCATCACCCACGAATCCCTGGCGCTGGACAGCCTCAACCTCCAACAAGTACGAGATATTTTCACCGGGAAGGTCGACAACTGGGCCGCTATGGGCCTGCAGGATTTGCCTATTTCCCTGTACGGACGTCAAGGCAACTCCGGTACCTTCTTTTACATTCAAAATACTATTCTACAATCCGATTATTCGCTGGATATGAAGCAGATGAACGGGACTTCTCAGATCATCGAAAGCATCAAAAATGATCCGGCGGGGATTGGGTATGTAGGCATTGGCTATGTGCTGAACAAGCAAGGGGACGTCATCGATGGCGTGAAGGTGCTGAGCATTGAGGGGGAGCAGCAGGGGGCGGTCTCGCCGACGATTACGCAAAATATCACCTCCGGAAAATACCCCATCGTCCGGCCGCTTTATCAATACCTAGATGGGAAGCCGGAAGGCCGCCTGAAAGATTTTATAGCCTATGAATTGAGTCCAGCAGGACAGCGAATCATTGCCGAGAATGGCTATTTCCCCATTTCAGAAGCCTACCAACAGGCCAATCAAAAAGTGCTGAGTGATGACTAGAGTACAGCTTAATTATGTATTTAAACTCTTTTTTCGCCTTGCAGGCTATTCTGCCGTTTTTATCCTTCTAGGCATCTTTGCCATGCTGCTGATCAATGGAGCATTAGCCTTTCGCGACATTAGCCTAGGCGAATTTTTTACCTCTCCTATCTGGTCGCCTAGCGCCTTTGAGCAACCGCAATACGGCATCCTCTCTCTGGTTGTGGGCTCCATACTCATTACCCTGCTGGCCATGCTCATTGCTGTTCCCATTGGAGTAGGCGCCGCAGCCTATCTGGCGGAGTTTGCTCCCAAACGCGTCGAGAATATCGTCAAGCCAGCCATCGAAATGCTGGCCGCCATTCCCTCTGTAACGATTGGCTTTTTGGGAATTGTTCTGCTGGGTCCCTTTCTGGCTCAGCTCTTCGGCACCACCAACGGACTGAATGCCCTCAACGGTGCTATTCTACTGGCCGTCATGGCCCTGCCCACCATCATTTCCATCTCCGAAGATGCCATTTTTGCCGTTCCTAAATCCTATAAAGAAGCATCTTATGCCTTGGGAGCCAATAAATGGGAAACCCTGGTGAACGTCACCTTGCCTTCGAGCGCCTCGGGCATCATCGCAGCGATTATGCTGGGAATGGGGAGGGTCATTGGCGAAACAATGGCGGTCCTGATGGCGACGGGGAATGCGGCCGCTATGCCCGAAAGTATCTTCAGCTCTGTACAACCCCTAACGGCTACCATCGCTATTGAAATGGGCGAAGTCCCCTACAATACCCCCCATTACTACAGTTTGTTTGCCCTAGGCGTTATCCTTTTTCTCATTACGCTGGGCATCAATCTGCTAGCAGATCGAATCACTAGCGGATTTCAAATGAAATAACCCGAATGGCGATGAAAAAACGAATCCAGTTTGCTGTCGGCCTTGCCTTTATCCTGCTTTGTACCATGCTCAGCTTGAGTGCACTGGGAGTCATCTTGTTCGATATATTTGCCAAAGGCATTACTCATTTAACTACAGAATTTATTTTTGGTTTTCCAAAAAACGGAATGACCGAGGGCGGCATTTTTCCAGCCATCATTGGTACGACCTTCGTTACGCTCATCACGGCGATTTTTTCCATCCCTCTGGGCGTCGCCTCTGCCGTTTACCTCAACGAATATGCTGGCAATACCTGGCTGACCCGCCTCATCCGCACCTCGATCCGCAATCTCGCCGGCGTCCCTTCCATCGTTTACGGCCTCTTCGGCGTCGCCCTCTTCGTGCAAGCCTTCCAGATGGGGACCTCCCTGCTGGCCTCCGGCATGACCCTGGGCCTCATGTCCTTACCCTACATCATTACCGCCACCGAAGAAGCCTTAAAAACCGTCCCCAAGGGCATCAAAGAGGGGTCCACCGCCCTCGGAGCTACCAAGTTCGAAACCATCCTCCTAGTGATTCTACCCGTCGCCTTGCCCGGCATCATCACGGGTATTATTCTGGCCCTCTCGCGTGCTGCTGGCGAAACGGCTCCTATACTCTTTACGGGCGTATTTTTCTACCAGCGCTACCTACCGACCTCTGTCTTCGACGAATTTATGGCCCTGCCATACCATCTGTTCATCCTCTCCACCCAGCATCACGACATAGAGGGCGTCCGCCCGCTGGCCTACAGCACGGCCTTACTGTTGCTGATTCTGGTGTTTGCATTGAATTTAGTCGCCTTTTACATCCGAGCCAGGTACCGACAGCAGACCTAGATTGCTAAGGGGGCGGAGTTGATTTTTTTTAAGTATAAAACGGTAAGATGTCAAAAATTAAAATCGATAATATCTCTCTTTCCTTCGGACCAAAACGGGTCTTGAAGAATGTTAGTTTTAGTATTCAACCCCACCAAATTGTTGCGCTGATCGGCCCTTCCGGTTGCGGCAAATCCACTTTGCTGCGCTGTATTAACCGCCTGCACGATGATAATGATGATGCCAAGGTCGACGGCACCATTTTTTTGGATGGTAAAGACATTTATGGCCCCCAGGTCAATGTCAACACCATTCGTAGACGCATCGGCATGGTGTTTCAAAAACCCAATCCTTTTCCGAAATCTATCGAAAAAAACATCGCCTATGGCTTGAAAATCAACGGTACGCGTGATAAGCAGGTCATCAGAGCCAAAGTGGAAGAAAGCCTCAAGGATGCCTTCCTCTGGGAGGAGGTACACGACAAGCTATCCGAGTCGGCCCTGGCCCTCTCCGGAGGGCAGCAGCAGCGACTCTGCATTGCCCGAACGATTGCCATCGCGCCGGAGGTGATTTTGATGGACGAGCCCACTTCAGCCTTGGACCCCATCGCCACGCAGAAGATTGAAGACCTGATCCTAAAACTCAAGAAAGCATACACCATCATCATCGTCACCCACAATATGCAGCAAGCCCGGCGAATTGCGGACAAAATTGCTATGCTGTATCTTGGTGACTTGGTCGAATACACCGATACTGAGCAATTCTTTGAGCATCCAGCTCATGAATTAGCCCAGAAATATGTAAGCGGAGAATTTGGCTAGCTTACCGAAACAATCGCGTCGTTGCTGACTAGATTTTCAAGACTTTTTTGACCGTAACGACCCCCCGTTTTTGATCAGTTAATCTGACAACGTAGGTGCCGGGGCGGAGGTTTTGCAAATTCATTTCTACGCTTCCCGTGGCTTCCAGAAGTCTCAGCTGTTGGCCATTAATATCGAAAAGTTCGATTCGGAAGGGGGCGGCATCCGGTGCAGCTATCCGTAAGCTATGATCGAAAGGATTCGGCGAAAGGGTGAAGCCCACCGCCTGCGGCTCCTCCGTACTCGTAGAACAGCAGCGATAATCTGATACACTGATCTTGTCAAAGTAGAAGCCATCGGAGGGAATGCTGTTATCGGTCGAGAGCCGAAAGCGGATGCCGAGGGGGAGATCGACGGCGTAGAGGCTCAGGTCGATTAGCTCCTGATGCCAGGGCTCGCTGCCCTCAAACGTTTTAAGATCAAACCAGGAATTGTTATTATCCAATTGAATTTGCAAGGTGACGATGTCGCCCCGTTCTAAAGACCACTTCGAGTAGAATTCCAGCCAGGGAGCCTCGACGCCACTCAAATCAATGCTTTCATTGAGGGTGAAGGAATTTTGACTATTGTTGAGGGAGTTACCATCAAAAGAGTCACCAAAGGAGAAATCCCCATCGTAAGAATCATCGGCATTGAGACCCCAGGGGAGGCCGTCCCCCTCGCTGCTCCATTTGGAGATGCCGTTTTCCGCATCGTCGACAAAAAGAACGGTTTTGGTACCCGTAGGAATAACAATCTGTTGAGAGTCAACCCCGACTTCATCCTGTTGAACAATGATCATGAGCAGCAAAGAATCGGTGCTGAAAGATGGATCGACGCTCAAGGAGAAAGGAGCGGTAGTGGCTCTACTGCGCGCTCCTACTCTGCCCAATCGCCCATCACCCGAAACGCTCACCAGCGGATCATTAGGTACCACCAGCACTTCAACATCAGAGACGGCTTGCCCCAATCCTTTATTCTTCACCTCCACAGTCAGCTGAAAATCCTGACCCGCTTCCACATCTCCTGTCACCTCATGGCTTTGCAGGTCCGTATACTGCCCGGCGATCCAGGCCTGGTAGAAGAAGGGATATATATTTTCATCTACCAAATCAAAAATTTCGCTTTGTGCCGGCCAAAAGCCAGAGCCGTCAATCTCCGGTGTCCAGGCGTAGATGCCGGTGGTATGTAAAAAGTCGCGGGTGGTACCGCAGGAAGTATAGCCTAGCATCTGCGAGGTGGTGCCGTAGGGATAGTCATTTTCGCTGAGAAAATCAGAAGCCCATTCTGAGTAAATAGAGAAATCGGCGGGATCAGGGCTGTAGCCAAAGGGCATCAGGCAGCTGCCTGCCGTAGAATGGGTAGAAAAGGCAACCTTAGGAGCAATCTCCGTCACAAATCTCACGACCGCTTGCGACTCGGGCTCTGAAAAGGGCTCGGTGCCTCGGTAGGTATTGGAGCAGGCATTGAGGCTAGAGCAAAAATTATTGATGCCAAAGCCTTCGCTGTAGTTGCGGTTGAGGTCGACTCCAAAGCAGACCGCATCGACTGGCCGTCGGTTTTTGCGCCACAGCCCACCTCCGTCGGGGCTGATCTCCCGATTGTATTCGTAGCCGTCGGGATTGACACAGGGCACGAAGTACAGCTCGCGGTTATCGATGATGTATTTGATTTGTGGATTCTCTTCATAATTTTCCAGCAACCAAAAAGCATAATTAATGGTGGTCGCCATCGACAGGGGCTCGCGGGCGTGGTGCAGCGCATCGTAGTAGACCACGTCTTCGTCTTCGTCGATATTGGGGTTATCGGAAATTTTGATGGCCCAGATGTCGCGCCCTTCGATAGAGGTGCCGATGCTGAACTTTTCGGTAGCTAGATTGGGAAAGTCCTCGCTCATCTCGTCCAGCTTGGCTTCCAATTCTGCGAGGGTATAGAAGCCGCCCATGCTGCCGTAGCCAAAGCGATCGGCCGTACGCCCCCCGCGGCTGACTGTCGGAAGCAGCAGCCGGTCCGCCTCCGCCTGCCGTTGGTAATGCGCCTGCATATCCGGGATGATCACCGTATAGGGCAGCCCGGCCTGATCCAGCAGCGGCAATTCTTCGCGGTTAATGACAAACTTGATGGCACTTTCCCCCGCCGATTGGAAATGATCGATGTCCAGCCCGAGCTGGTGTAGGCGCTCCGCCGCCTGAGCGGAAGAAAGCTCAACCTTAACTTTGGCGTAATTGTTCGATTGGCCGAAGGCCGTAGAATGGAGGAACAATAAAGAGAGACAGAGGAGAATAATACGATGGCTAAAGGTTTTCATACAACTTTAGTATTTGAGGTGAAACAATAGAGCTGACTTTCACTTTTTGGTCAGCGGTTTACGTTTCAAGCTAGTCCCATCTTTATTAACATTGGCTAAGGTACAAAGAATTGGTGAAAATCTACTTCATCCACAGCACGGAATCCTCCGTATCGAACTGATTTTTTTCCCACAGGGGGTTATCCTTATCCCGTTGCCATTTCCCGTCGATGATAAACTTGTAGCGGGTTTTGCCTTTGGGGAGGTAGAGGTCAATGGTCCAGCCGTCGGCGGTGGGGCGCATGGTGTAGCCTTGCTCCGACCAGCCGTTGAAGGTGCCGGTGAGGAGGACTTCTTTGGCATCGGTGTGGCCGGGGAGGAAGAAGGTGTGGTTGGGTTCGACGGCGCGGACGGCATTTTCTAGGTTTTGGCGGCCGTTGCGGTAGGGATTGTCGGGGTCGACAGTCCAGCGGCCGTCGATGATGAATTTGTATTGGTAGTTGCCGGGGCGCAGGGCGATGGGAAGTGCCCAGCCGTCGGCTTGTTTTTCCATAATGAGTTCGGCACCATTCCAATTGTTGAAGTCACCGGAGAGGACGACATGTTGGGCCTCGGGATAGCCTTTGAGTTGGAAGGTGTATTGATTGCCGAAGGAAAGCAGCGAGTTTTCGTTACCGAAGCCATCCGGGCGCGTGTTGGGGTTATGGGGGTCGGTCATCCACTGGTCATCGACGATGAATTTGTAGGTATGGATCATCGGCTCCAGATACAGGGGTAGTTCCCAGCCATCGGCTACCTTGTTCAGTTGGAGTTCATCCGATTGCCAAGCGTTGAAGCTACCGGCTAAATAGACCTCCTCCGCTTGGGGGAAGCCCCGGAGCCGGAAATTGTAGTTGTAGTTGAAAAAGACATTGTTAGTGTGGCCATTCCGATCCCGCTCGGTATAGGCATTGGCCGGATCGATGATCCAGGAGCCATCGACAATAAATTTGTAGAGGTGTTTGCCTTTGGTAAGGGGGATGCTGGCCTCCCAGCCCTCCTCGCCACGCTGCATTGGCTGACCTAGAGTGCTCCAGTTATTGAAGGTCCCAGAGAGATAGACCTGACGGGCGTTGGGGTAATCCAGCAATTTAAAGGTATAGACATTATTGCCCTGATGAACAACCGAGGGCTCCCGAAATCGATTGACGCCGTATTTGACATCCAGGTTGTAGGCCTGGATTTTATCATAATCTTCTCGTTCGGTAAGAAAAAAGGAGCTTTTGCTATCTGAAGAAAGGTCGCGCAGCTTTTTGCGGTATTCAATCTTATCTTGATCATAAGCCACCAGCTCCCAGCCAGAAGGCGTCAGTCGCTTGCGCTTAAGGCCCTGCAAGCTGTCCGTAATGGCTTTCGAGCTGCCAATCGTTTGGAGCAGATCGTCCAACTGCGCACTATCCTGAACATGGTCAAATTTTACAATCACCGTCCCCCCTTTGTAATGATAGGAAACATGCTCCTCCTGTGCGATCACCGTCCCTGCAATCCACAAAACGAAGCTGGCCAGTAACCAGTATTTAATAGGATGTATGCTACCTTTTACCATAAGTATTACTCTCTAGGTTTAAATTGATAGACCGACAGTTTTTTATCTTTAAAATCAATAAATACACGTCCCAAAGAAAAAAACGGATACCCCAGCATTCCATCAATTCTCCGCCCGTAGGCCCGGCTGAGCGTTTTTAGGTTAAGAACGATGGTATACATCTTTCTTAGTTTGATCTCTTCCACAAATATACCATCCATAACGGTTAAAAGGGCCTCTGTCTTCTTTCCATTGCCATCGCGGATGGTCGAAGTCTTGAGGATTTTCATCTGATTGTAGACTTTTTGGGGCAATTTATTATCGATGATGTTCTTCTCCGAGCCGGTATCCAAGGACAGATAGAGCGTTACTTTCTGGCACTTGGCTTTCAAAGAGATGACATTGTTTTGTACAACAATAGGGGCTTTCAACACCATCTCGGCGTCCACATCAACGGTCTCCCAATTCTTGTGCAGCACTAACTGCTTGTTCAGTACATCCAGATCAAAGAGATAGTCCTCAAACAGTGCCACCCCCAAAAGGCCCAATATCTTGATGTCCTTCTGGTTTTCAATCTGCCCCAGGTCCGTAACATCAGCCGAGAGATTGTCGAGCTGCAGGCCATTCAGCTCCAGGCGCTTCACCTTGATCCGTTTGACGTAGTCGGCTTCGGAGAGTAGGGTCCCCGAGGTATAGCGTTCATCCACCTTATAATCCCGAAAATAGGTGGAGTTCAAAACCAGATAAGGGGCTCCCAAGTCCAGCACAAAGTTACCGATCCTATCATCAATCCGGGCTTCGATAAAGAACAGGTTGCCGACTCTTTTTAGGGGAATATGGATGGAGGATTGGTAGGAGGCTTTCGCTAGTTGTTGGAAGGCCAGCGCAGGAGCCGTCGGCCCAACGTTGGCAAGCGAGGGGCAGGGGGCGATGAAGTAGCAGCAGATCAATAAGCAAAGCAACTTATTCATTGGCCTGGTATTGGCTCGGAGGCAAAGGGCTGTTTTCGCCTTATCGAGTATACATATAGATTATTTATTGGTAATAAAACTCAGGATAGTGGTTTCGCTGAGTAAATTAGGGAAATAATTTGAATCAATCCATTACCAGCACCACATTTCCCCGTTTATGCCCCCCATCAACATAGCGATGCGCCTCCACCGCCTCCGACAGCGGATACCGCCGATCAATCACCGTTCGCAAATGACCCGCCTCCACCAGCTCCACAATCTCCCGCAGCAGTTTGCGCAGCATCGGCACCGGCTGCAGGCCCGTCGCCGAGAACTTCGCCCGCTTTCCGGATGGACTAAAAACGGAGGTTGAAAGCACTCGCCAGAGCAGCGACAGGCTCAGCTTCGGAGACATGTAGATGCCGCCAACCCGCAGGGCACCCTGGCACTCTTCAAAAGAGCGTACCCCAATCGTATCGTAGATAATATCGTAGCTCGCTTCGTTTTGAGTGAAATCTACCTCATTATAATCAATCACCTCCTGCGCTCCAAGTGCCCGCACCAGCTCCGCATTCCGGTTACTACAAACCCCCGTTACCTCCGCTCCAAAGTAGCGAGCCAGCTGCACCGCCGCTGTCCCCAGGCCGCCGGAGGCCCCGTTGATCAATACCCGCTGCCCGGGCTGGACGCCAGCCAGCACCTTGAGGAAATTCAGCGAGGTGAGGGCCCCATCGCAGAGTGGTGCGGCCTCTTCGTAGCGCATATGCTGGGGAAGGGGCATCAGCAGGCCCTCCTCGGCTACGCAGACGTACTCCGCATTGGCGCTAAAGCGGACGCCGGTTTCGCCGAAGACAGCATCGCCGGGCTGGTAGTGTTTTACCCCCGGGCCTGTAGCCTCTACGATGCCGGCGAAGCCGGTACCGATGATGGGCATCTTGGGCCGGCGGAGACCCAGGAAGAGGCGCGCATAGCGGGGTACGCCCCGGCGCATCATGGTATCGGCGGTGGCGGCCACCGCCGCCTGTATCTTGATCAGCAATTCTCCCTCCTTCGGGATGGGCTTACTGACCTCCTGATAGCGGAGGACCTCCGGTTGGCCATATTGGGTACAAATTACTGCATTCATGGTGGTCGCGTTCATCTGGTCTAAAGTTTTGAAGTGAATAAATCATACCCCAAAGGTAGGTGCAAGAGGGGGGCGAATCGTTCGGAATGATAAATCGGTACTTATTGCTTGACGATTTCTTTCCAATAGGCTTTTGGCGTTTTACCCATCATTTTTTTGAAGAAGGTGTTGAAGACGGTTTTGGAATTGAAGCCACTTTCGTAGGCCAGGGCCAGTAGGGTGAGGTGGCGCAGTGTGGGGTCGGCGACTTTGGCCTTGAAGGCTTCGAGTCGGTAGGTGTTGACGAATTCGGCGAAGTTTTTATGAAAACCTTCGTTGAGGAGCTGAGAGAGCTGGTTGGGGCTGAGGTCCATCTGTTGGGCTAGGCGGCGCAGGGTTAGGGAGGAGTCGAGATAGGGCTGCTGTTCTTGCATGAGTTGGGTCAGCTGTTCGCGGTACTGCTTGAGCAGGGCCTCATCGAATAGGGACTGCTTGTATTTTCGTTTGATAGCGGGATAGCTAGAGGTTTTGCCGAGGACCTGCTGCATCAGCTCCCGAAAGCGGGGGAGGGGGCGCAGGGACTTGAGTATAGGATCGTTATAGAAGTAGACTACAATTGGATGATGCAGTTCAATGGCTCTTTCAATCCATTGCAGGGCAGCCTCATGGCGTTGGAGGAGGGTTTGACATTGGATCAACAGGTCGAGGGCGTAGCCGAAATCCTCTCTTTGCAGAATGACTTCTAATTGGTGGAGGGCGGTTTCGGCTTGTGAAATTCGGCCCAAAGCAATATCGGCCAATGCCAGCCCTCCCAACTTAAGAATCTGATAATTAGCCTCATCAGGTAGGCTGGCAAAGTGGGCTTGACAGGCTTCTGCTCGTCCCAAAAGCAATAGCGCATGACCGACGAATAGTTTGGGAGCCTGAAAGCCAGGTTGGAGTTCGGTACTCTTTGTAAACCAGTCGATGGCTTCTTCATAGCGTTCTTCCAGGTGGAGGGTGAAGCCTTTGAGGTGGTAATTGACGTGGGAGAACGGATCCATCTCCAATGCAGTATCAATGTAGTGGTGAGCTGCGGCGAATTTACCTTCGGCGGTCAATATGGTAGTCATAGTTTGGTAATAATCCACCATAGGCCGTGCCTCTCGCAGCTTGCTGAGGTGTTGATAGGCGGCTTCAAAGTCCCAGTTTTGCAGGAAGCTGATCCAGGAGGAATTGAGCTGGCATTCGGGTAGCTCCGCATCCAGCTCAATGGCTTTATCCAGATGGGGTTGGGCTTTGCTAAAGGCTTCGACGGCGGACATCATGCCCATTGTTCCTTTTAAGGTATACGCCATGTGCATACCCAGATGAGCCAGGGGATAATTGGCTTGCTCACGGATAACCTGCTCCATGATAGCCATCCCCTTTTTGATCCCCTCCCTACTCATCTTAAGTAAATTGTAGCGGCCTTTCAAGTAGCGCTGATACACATCTACCGAGATATTCGGAGCCTCGACCAGTTGTTCTGCAATATCAAAATGCCCTAGATGTTCCCGCAGTCGATCCGCAATCAAAAGGCTAATTTCGTCCTGCACTGCAAAAATATCCTCGATTGATCGATTAAAGGATGCTGACCAAAAGTGAAAATCTTCTTCTACATCAATAAGCTGGGCGGTAATGCGCATTCGATTACCAGACAGCCGAATGCTGCCTTCCAAAATGGCCGATACCTTGAGGGCTTCCCCAATCTCCCGGATCGATTGGTCCGTATTTTTAAAATGAAAAGAAGAAGTTCGAGAAGTGACCTTTAGGCTCTCAATCTTGGTCAAGGCATTGATGATTTCCTCGGTCATCCCATCGCAGAAATATTCATTCTCCTCCTCCGTACTCCGATTCACAAAGGGCAGCACGGCGATGGACTTGCGATGGGGCTGCTGCTTGCCCTGAAGCTCCGCCTGCCGCGGAACCTTTATCCCCTCATTGGCCACCGCGAAGACCTTCACCGGCCGGCTGATATTTTTCAACTCAAATGCTCCCAGCGATTGGGTCAAAACCCCTTCCTGATTGTGCAGCTCCTCATTGAGCTTATCCGACAGCAAAACCGCGCCCGCAATGCCCATCCCTTCGATACGAGAAGCCAGGTTGACCCCATCTCCATAAATTTCTGTACCGTCATAGACAATATCGCTCAGGTGCAAGCCAATTCGGAGAGGCACCACCGGGGGCTGCTGTAAGGCCAGCTGAATGGCAATCGCGCAGTGTACCGCCTCCACACCACTCTGAAAAAGGCTAAGGCTGCCGTCACCAAAATATTGGATAATTTCCCCGTGGTATTCCTGATGGTACCGCTCAAATACCTCGCGATGCCTGCTGCGCAGTGCAGCCGCTCGCTGCTCATCTTGTTGCATAATGGCCGTATAGCCCACAATATCGGTGAACATAATCGCGGCGAGGCGGCGTTTTTTCTGCTGGTGCATCAATTGGGGGTTTTGGTAGAGGTAAGATAATTAGAGCCGAGGGATTTTGCTGCTTTTGGGTAGGATAAAAAAATAACTACTAAAAAATTAGTAGTTATACTAAAAAGTTAGTAGTTTGCTTGAAATTCCTCCTCTATGAAAGAATTAACCAAAAGAGAAGACCAGATTATGCAGGTCATCTGGCAGCTGAAAAAAGCCTTCATCCGAGATATTGTTGAAGCCCTACCTGCTCCCAAACCGCATTACAATACCGTAGCGACCATTGTCAAGATTCTGGTGAAAAAGGGGGTACTGCAATCCGAATTGCTGGGCAATACCCACCAATACAGTCCCACCATCGACTTTGAAACCTATCGCGAAGAACATATTGCCGAGATCAAAGAGAAGTTTTTCGGCAATTCTTTCCCGGCGATGTTGGCTCATTTTGCTAAAAAGGAAACGCTGACCGAAGAAGAGCGGCAGGCACTGATTGACCTTATTAAATCCCAAAAATCCTAAGCGCCATGATTATATTTTTAGTCAAAGCATCGATTATCCTCTTTGTGCTACTGGCTTTCTATAAGCTTTTTTTGGAGAAAGAAAGCTTTTTTGCGCTCAACCGGGCCTACCTCCTGGGCTGCCTATTAGCAATCGCTAGCTTACCTTTTCTGAGCGTACCCCAGTTGTTGGAGCAGCAAGGGCTCGTCGCCGCTTTTTTTGAGCCGTCTGAAGCTATTGAGTCAGCAATGCCTACGGTTGCGGAAGATTGGAGTCCACTCCTGCTAGAGGAAGAGGCGACGGAAATGCCCCCCATTCTTGTGGAAGAGATCGCTCCCGCCCAGTCAATTATTGTCCAAGAGGAGCGGGCGGCCCCGATGAAGGCGAAGCAAGAAATCACTTGGACATACTGGCTGCTGTTGCTCTACTGTTTTGGAGTCATTGTCCTCGGCCTCAATCTTTTGGCTCAGGTGGTGAGTACGCTGTATACGGCTATTAGCAACGAGGACAAGATTCCGGATGAGGATAGTGTGTTGGTTAATATGAACGGGGAGGTAGCCCCTTGCTCCTTTTTTAAATTCATCTTCATCAATCCGGCCAGCTACGATTATGATACCTACGAACAGATCATTGCCCACGAAAAAATTCACGTTCGTCTGCGGCACAGTCTCGACCTGCTGCTTACAGAGCTAATGGTCATCCTGCTGTGGTTCAATCCGCTGGTTTGGTGGTTCAGAAAAGAAGTAGAGAAAAATATCGAATACCAAACCGATGATCTATTGATCCGGCAAAATGCAGTGGCCAAAGAAGGCTACCAGCTGAATCTTTTGAAAATTGCCAGCCCTACTCAGCCCTTGGCGATCACTACGAATTACAATCAATCTCTAATTAAGCAAAGAATTTTGAAAATGAATGCTAAAAAATCAAGCCCCTATAGTTATTGGAAATACGTCTTCGTTGCTCCCACCATCTTCACCTTAATTTTGTTGTTGAATAAGCCACTTGCTGCAGAAGCTATGTTGTTGTACAATGAGGCGCAGCTTTTGACTCCTGATGCGCAGTTGATCTACGAGGATGCCGCGGCTGATGCTACAGCTGATGCCACAGATTATGGAGAAGCGACGGAAGGGAACGATCAAGAGACGCTACCCGGCGAAGCTTCGGCCGTTTCTTCCGAAATCGATGAGGTTTGCCAGGAACTGGTTGCCGCCGTCGCCGCCGGCGACTTGGCCAAGGTTACCGAACTCCTCAAAACGACGGATCCCAACTGCTACAATCCTGATCCAGGCTATGAGGTATTTCGTTCCGACCAAATGGAATCGTACCGACAAAAGGCTCGGACGCCATTAACCGCCGCTGCTCGTAAGGGGCATATGGAGATTGGAAAATTATTGCTGCGCAGTGGAGCGAAAGTTGATTTTCACCCTGGTATCGGCGAAACCCCACTCATGGCCGCCTCCTCCTACGGTCAACTCAGCTTCGCGCAGTTGCTGATCAGCGAAGGAGCAGAAGTTGATAAAAAGACTAATGGCTACGGTACGGCCTTGCATTGTGCGGCGCGCAAAGGGCATATTGACTTGGTCAAATACTTGCATACCCAAGGGGCAGATTTACAGGCCATGACTCAGGGCCAGGGCTCCGTACTGAATGGGGCTGCCCGCAATGGCCACCTCAACATCGTTAAATACCTCGTGGCAGAAGGTGCCGACATCAACGCGATGAACAATGGCCAGGGCAGTGCGCTGAATGCCGCTGCTCGCAATGATCATCAAGAGGTGGTCAAATACCTAGTGGAAAAGGGAGCCAACATTGACGCAATGAATAATGGACAAGGCTCGGCCCTCAACGCCGCAGCGCGAAATGGTCACTTAGATATGGTGAAATTACTGGTCTCTTTGGGCGCTGATGTCGATGCGATGAATAATGGGCATGGCAGTGCGCTAAACGCCGCGGTTCGCAACGAACATATCGAAGTAGCGAAATATCTTTTGTCGAACGGTGCCGATATTAATGGGATGACGCACGGACAGGGGACGGCCTTGAATGCTGCGGCGCGGAATGGACATTTGGATATGGTAAAATTTTTGGTGGACCAAGGTGCTGATGTTGATGCACGGAATAATGGTCACGGTAGTGCCTTGAATGCTGCGGTTCGTAATGAGCATATTGAAGTAGCAAAATATCTTTTATCAAACGGTGCCGATATTGACGGGATGACGAACGGCCAGGGGACAGCCTTGAATGCTGCTGCGCGGAATGGACATTTGGATATGGTAAAATTTTTGGTAGACCAGGGCGCCGATATTAATGCGATGAACAATGGTCACGGTAGTGCCTTGAATGCTGCGGTTCGCAATGAACATATCGAAGTAGCGAAATATCTTTTATCGAATGGTGCGGACATTAATGGGATGACACATGGTCAGGGGACGGCCTTGAATGCTGCGGCGCGGAATGGACATTTGGATATGGTAAAATTTTTGGTAGACCAGGGTGCGGATGTTAACGCGCGGAACGATGGGCACGGCAGCGCCTTGAATGCTGCGGTTCGCAATGAGCATATCGAAGTAGCGAAATATCTTTTGTCGAAAGGTGCGGACATTAATGGGATGACACATGGTCAGGGGACGGCCTTGAATGCTGCGGCGCGAAATGGACA
>JBCDGZ010000066.1:0-39151 GCA_038750655.1 Bacteroidota bacterium
AATTCTCTTTATACGGTTTTATTTAGGATAGCCCTTCTCCCAACTAAGCGGAGAAGGGCTTATTTTATTGTATTTTTTTATATGTTTAAAATACCACTAATGGGGTATAGTGGTACGGGATGGGTGATGTATATTTGTATAGGTTAAGAACATGAGCATATCAACTTAAAACGCCCATATCTATCGAACATTCGTTCACTTCACTTCATTGTTTTTAGCCAATTTTTATAGTTTGATCATTGATTATACCGTTCAATTTTGACCACTGGTGTAGTTGTGATTTGTTTATCAAATTGTTGATTATCAATAGCTTGCATTTGCTTGTAGATGAGCGTAATGCTGTGGCTATTGTCTATATAAGAAATTAAGTTTAGAGATTTTTTAAACGGTTTTGGGATGATCTCTCTCCGATGAAGTTTCGGAGAGGGATTTTTTACAAATAACCGCTATCTTTGCAGCGTGGCAAGAATAATGGCAATAGACTTTGGAACCAAACGAACGGGGCTCGCCGTCACTGATCCACTACAGATCATCGCTAATGGACTGGATACCATCGCTACTGGGGAAGTGTTGGACTTCATTGAGCAATACACACAAGAAGAAGAAGTAAGTACTTTCGTAGTTGGAGAACCTATGCACCTAGACGGCAACCCATCCCAGATTGCCCCACAAGTCAATGCATTTATTCAGCAATTACAAAAACGATTTCCTGCGATTGCTGTTCATAGACAAGATGAGCGTTTTACTTCCGTAGAAGCGAAGCAAATTATCCTAAAGAGTGGCTTGAAAAAAAAGAAACGACGCGATAAAGCATTAGTTGATAAGGTCAGTGCAGTGCTTATTTTACAAGATTATCTAGAGAAAAATAGAACAGCAAATAGTTAAATAGATTCGATATGATACTTCCCATATATGCCTATGGTCATCCCGTACTAAAAAAGAAAGCAGAACCGATCCCCGAAGATTATCCTGATTTACAAGGGTTGGTTGATAATATGTGGGAAACCATGTATGCTGCTGAAGGTGTCGGCTTGGCGGGCCCTCAAGTCGGTCTGAATCTCCGAATCTTTCTAATCGACACGACAATTCTGGAAGATTCCTCTACTGAGCTTGAAGGTATCAAGCAGGCCTTCATCAATGCCCAAAAGATCGAAGAGGGGGGAGCCTCCTGGGATTATCAGGAAGGTTGTCTAAGCATTCCGGATGTGACAGGGGACGTAAAACGACCTGCGCAAATCAAACTTCGCTATTATGATACGGACTTCAATATGCACGAGCGGATTTTTACAGGAATGGAAGCCCGGGTTATTCAGCACGAATACGACCATATTGAAGGCATCTTATTTACCGACTTACTCAAACCTTTGAAGCGCAGGATGGTCCGCAAGCGTCTGGAGAACATTAAGAAAGGCAACATCACTGCGAGATACAAAATGAAGTTTACAACTCGATAACTAAAGCTCATTATTTCCTACCAAAGTCGGCTGGAATTTCTCCCCAGTCCTCTGTTTGCCATTTCAGTATTGGATTCTTGTAGGTATTGGTCTTCAACCACTTTTCGCCACGGGCAATGAGCTGGAATAAAAAATCATTGACGGCGGAGCGTTGAAGCTTGGTGTTGACCTTTTTTCGTTTGATCCAGCCCATGGCGATTTTTGAATCAGAGTAGATTGGCTTATCGTGGAGGCCAAGCTTCTGAAGGTAGGCCAGCCCGTGGACCAATGCCAGAAATTCGCCGATGTTATTGGTTCCTTTCTTGAAGGGGCCCATTCTGAACAGCTCGTCGCTATTTTGGGTGTCCACGCCTCGGTACTCCATAATTCCGGGATTGCCGCTGCAAGCGGCATCGACGCTGATACTGTCCCAGAGAATGGCCTTCCGCGCCTCCGGATCGACGATCTTCTTCTTCGCCTTCGGATTTTGCCCTACATAATCAAAGTAATTGTCATTAAAGGCTGCATCGGCCTCCGCCTTGGAGGGAAAAGATTTGTACTTGGCGTTGGGAAAACCCTTAATCTGCAATTGGCAGGTCGTCCACGAGTCATAAACCCCCGGCTGGTGTCCGTCCCAGACAACATAGTACTTTTTCTTCTTGGCCATGTGAAGTCAGGTTTAAGTTTTGGTAAAAGTAAGCAATTGACCCAATAGATACTAATCCGATTCGCTGAGCCTCGTAGTAGGACCATTCACCCAGTCAAAGGTCTCATTTACACAAAAAATGAAGATAATTGCCAAGATTCCCACCACAAGGACAGGAATGCGCATCTTATTAATAGAGGTAGAAAACACAAAAACATTGATATGGGAAATTCATTATATGGTTTGTAGCTTTATGAATTTGTTTTACATTTGGGCCAAATCAAAGGAATTGAGCTGATGCTGATTGATACCCATGCACATTTGTACGCCTCGCAGTTCGATAAGGATCGGGAGGAGATGTTAGAACGAGCCATCGCAGCAGGCGTTGAGCGGTTTTATTTGCCTAACATAGATAGTGAATCAATCGCATCGATGCTGGCATTGGAGGCGGCGCAGCCGGAGCGATGCTTCGCCATGATGGGCTTGCATCCGTGCTCGGTTAAAGCCAATTATGAAGAAGAACTGGCCATTGTTCGGCAATGGCTGGACAAACGTTCTTTTTGTGCAGTAGGAGAGATCGGAATTGACTTGTACTGGGACAAAACGTTCTTCGAACAGCAAAAGGCGGCTTTCCGTACGCAGATTCAGTGGGCCATCGAATTGGATGTGCCCATTATCATCCACTCAAGAGAGTCGACCAACGAGATCATTGAAATTTTGGAAGAGCTACGACACGAAAAACTTCGGGGCATTTTTCATTGCTTCGGAGGAAGTGTTGACGAAGCACAAAAGATTATGGCGCTGGGGTTTCACCTGGGCATTGGTGGCGTATTGACTTTCAAAAAGTCTGGCCTGGACCAAACGATGAGCGCCATTGGCCTAGAGCGCGTTGTCCTCGAAACCGATGCGCCGTACTTATCTCCAACACCTTATCGGGGGAAGCGAAACGAAAGTGCTTATGTGCGTCTAGTGGCGCAAAAACTGGCGGATATTAAGCAAATGAGCCTGGAAGAAGTCGCCAGAATTACAAGCGCAAATGCCCGTTCTGTCTTCGAAAAGGCAGAAAAAAAGGCGCCCTTAGAGCCATAGTATAATGCCAGTTCGGTATTTCTGATCAACTTAGTGTTGATTTCACAAATAAAAAGGAGTTTTTATATTTATGATTCCTTAAAAATTTTGAAATGTTACATTTATTTACAATTTTTGTGTCTGGGGCAAGTAAAAACGGGCTATCTAACTGTTAGTCAATGCGATATTCCTTTTCTTGTCTCACGACTGATGGAGCAGAGATTCCGCAAAAAGGATAGCGATGCCTATATCCGCAAAGAGAGAACTTATAAAACAATCAATATTTTATTGGAAGTAAAAGAAGGAGAGGTGGCCGAGTGGCTTAAGGCGCACGCTTGGAAAGCGTGTATACCCCGAAAAGGTATCGCGGGTTCGAATCCCGCTCTCTCCGCTCCTGAATCAAAAACATTAGGAAAACGAAATTCAAAGACTATTAATTCACTTCAAAAACACTCGTAAAACCTTATCAGCTATGCGAAAATTGATAGCACTTCTGCTTGTAGTAGTATTAAATATGTATACAGGCGCAATCCAACTTTTAGCACAAGACGGAGCCGATACTACAGGCTTCCAAACTATTAAAGAAAAATTTATTGAGGGAGACTGGCGCTTTATGAGTCTCGTACTGGTTTGCTTAATCCTGGGATTGGCATTCTGTATTGAGCGTATCATCACCTTGAACATCGCAACAACCAACACGGACAAGTTGCTCTCAAGAATTGATGAAAGTCTGAAAGCTGGTGATGTGAATGGCGCGATGGAAGTCTGCCGCTCTACACAAGGACCAACTGCTAGTGTACTCTATGAAGGTTTAAAGAACGCTTCCAAAGGACCCGAAGCAGTCGAAAAAGCCATCGTATCTTATGGAGGTATCCAAATGGGATTACTCGAAAAAGGATTGGTTTGGATTTCGCTGTTTATCGCGATCGCTCCGATGCTTGGTTTCATGGGTACGGTAATCGGTATGATTCAGGCCTTCGACCGTATTCAAGCGGTAGGTGACCTTTCTCCATCAGTCGTAGCCGGTGGTATCAAGGTAGCCCTGTTGACCACCGTATTTGGTTTGATTGTCGCCATTATCCTGCAAATCTTCTACAACTATATCGTATCTAAAATTGACGGTATCGTTAATAAGATGGAAGATGCATCTGTCGCATTGGTAGATGTTATGGCAAGTAATAATGTTTTTAAATAAAATTCGGAGGGTATACCATTATGTATAAATTTTTAGCACGCAACGGCCAATTGCTGGCATTTGGCTTCGGTATATTGGTATCGGCAATCTTTTTGATTCCTGTACTTTCTGGATTAGATGCTTTCACAGCATTGCCCGAAGATCAAAGAGGAACAACTAATATCTTTACTCCTGGATTAGGGGTATCCACGTTTCTAATTATCGCTGGATTCGTTCTCATGCTGCTTTTTGGTATCTATCAAATTGCGACCAACTTTAAGAACTCTATCGTTGGTATTGGGGGCTTTGCTGCCATCCTGGTCATCTTCTTGATCGGTAGAGGAATGGGAGCAGATAATACACCAATTCAGGCTACGTTGGATACTTTCGAAATCACCGAAAGCGCAAGTGGCATTATCGATGGAGGCATCAGAGTACTTTTCGCTATGCTGATCATCGCTGGTCTAGCCTTCGTTATCTCGGAAGTTCGTAACTTCTTTAAATAAATAATTATGGCTAAGAAAAGTAGTAGAGATCGACTCACTAACGAGATCAATGCAGGTTCTATGGCGGACATTGCGTTCCTGCTGCTGATTTTCTTCCTCGTTACGACAACCATTGTCGAGGATAAGGGAATCACAGTGAAGCTCCCACCTTGGTCGGAAGAGGAAGTTGATCCAACGAAATTGAAGACGAGAAACGTATTCTCTGTATTGGTCAATGCACAGAATCAGCTGTTGGTTCGTGGTGAGCCGGCTGATATTGAACTGCTCAGAGAACGCGCCAAGGAATTCATCATTAATAAGGAAAGACGCGAGGACCTGGCCGAAAAGCCTACCAAAGCCATCATCTCCTTGAAGAATGACCGTGGGACCAATTATAAAACTTATCTGGAAGTGTACAACGAGCTAAAGGCCGCTTATAATGAGTTGTGGGATGAGGAAGTCCAACAGAATTATCCTAAGTACAAAGAGTACAGTGATGATCTGCCTCGTTCTGTTCGGAAAGAAATCAAATCGAAAATTCCATTTGTACTTTCTGAAGCCGAGCCTACATCTTTTGGAGAGGATTAATTGGATCAATTCAATAAAACATACGGAAAGCTTTCGTCGTCAAAAGCTACCAGTCTATTGTTGAACTAACCGTTGGGAGAAACCAACGGATCAAATCTGGTAAATTATGTCAAAATTTGAAAAGAAAAGAGGGAAAGCATCACCTGCCATCTCAACAGCCTCTTTGCCTGACATTATCTTCATGTTGCTCTTCTTCTTTATGGTAGTAACTGTATTGAGAGATGCTTCTTTGAAGGTTGATGTGGTAACTCCACAAGCAACTGAGCTGACTAAGCTGCAGGAGAAATCGCTGGTGAATTATCTCTATATCGGTAAGCCAAAGGAGGAGCACCGCTCTAAATATGGCTCGTCGCCCCGGCTACAGCTGGGAGATAAGTTCGCTACAGTCGATGATATTCCGCTTTTTCTGGAAAAACATAAAATCAAGGTTCCTGAAGGTAAGCGACCAAGAATTACCTCATCATTACGAGTGGACGGAGAGGTAACTATGGGTATCGTACAGGATGTGAAAACCCAGCTGCGCAAATCTGGTCAGTTGAAGGTGAACTACTCCGCTAAGCCGAGAACTAATTAATAGTTTTTGAATCTTGTATAAAAGAGGTCATTTGCCAACGGTAAATGACCTCTTTTTTATTGTTGCTTTTATCAAAGCATTAACGTAGCCGATCCATAGAGCTGACCAACTTTTCATCTTTGGTAATGTAACGTTGGGCAAGAATGGCAAATACCAAAAATAGAAAAGGAAGGTAAGCCCCAATGCCATCCTCAATTTTTGTAGCATCCAGGATATTGCCTTGATCATTCATGAACAAGACCACCGCCAGGATTAAACCAATGACATTAGCGATGATTGAAAAGCGGCCTACCAGCAACTGAGTCTTTCTGTTGTTGAACAAAAAAATGCTCACCAGCGAAAGTAGGCCGGCCGCAGCAAAGAGAATGAGCAGGGCGACGTGGTCATTGAGGTTGTAAATGCTGTCTGAGAAGTTGGTAGAGTTGGCAATTTGTGCCTCGCTCGTCGCAAAGGGGAGGCCGAAGAGGCCGAAGGCACAAGCAGCGGCCAGAAACAGAAATACCGTTTGAATTCTTTGAATCATATTTGTGGTGTTATAAACTTGTCTTATCGAATTTCAGCTGCAAAGATAGTCCGAAATCGCTTTATTTCCAGTCTTCTTTGAATTGAATCTCTTCGATCACGCTCTTCTGGGGAAAATACTTATTTTTGATTTTTATGCAAAAGAAAGCCGAGCCATCTAATGCCCCTAGCTGGTGGGAAAGCGATGTCTTTCTCCCCATGTACGATGTCCTGATCATCGGAAGTGGCATTGTGGGGCTCAGCGCAGCACTCCATTTAGCAGCGTACAGTCCTCGACTGAAGGTCGCCGTTGTGGAGCGAGGCAGCCTGCCTCTAGGGGCCAGTACGCGCAATGCCGGCTTCGCCTGCTTCGGCAGCATGACGGAGCTGTTGGCGGATGCCGATCAACACTCCGAGGCGGCGATGCTGGGGCTGGTGGAGCGCCGCTGGCGCGGCCTGCAAGGGCTGCGCCAGCGCGTAGGAGAACAGGCGATGCATTATCAAGGTCTGGGCGGCTATGAAGTCTTTCGCCGTGGCGAGGAAGAAAGCTTCCAGCGCTGTGCCGATCAACTATCAGCCATCAATAAGCAACTGGCCAGCATCACCGGGCTACCGGAAACCTTTACGGTCGTTGATGAGCGAATCGAACAATTTGGCTTTCAAAGCGTCGAACATCTGATCCTAAACCGGGCGGAAGGCCAGCTGCACCCCGGCTTGATGATGAAAACCCTGCTAGGCAAAGCCCGCGCAGCTGGCGTCACCATCTTCAAAGGCTTTCCCGTCGACTGGATCGAGGAGCAAGAGCAACACCTCGTCCTCCACAGCCCCGAAGGGCTACGCCTCCAAGGCCAAAAGGTCCTAGTTGCCACCAATGGCTTCGCCAGCACCTTGCTGCCAGAGCTGGACCTGCAGCCCGTCCGCAACCAGGTGCTGATCACCCGACCCATCGCTGGCCTAAAGGTCCGAGCCTGCTTCCACTACGATCGGGGGTTCTACTACTTCCGCAACGTAGGTAACCGCCTGCTGATCGGCGGGGGCCGCCACCTACGGCCCGAGGAGGAACAAACGGATCAGCTGGGCCTAACCCCTCCCATTCAACAGGCCTTGCAGGCAATGCTTGACCAGATCGTTCTCCCAGAGCAGGCTTACGAGATAGAAGCACGGTGGAGCGGTATTCTTGGGGTAGGAGGGGAGAAGAAACCGATTGTCAAGCAAGTGGGCGAGCGCATTTTTGTGGCGGTTCGACTCGGGGGGATGGGCGTAGCCATCGGTACGCTGGTCGGAGAAGAAGGTGCCGAACTGTTATTGAACGGAGTTGCAACAACGAAGTCCGCGGATTGAGCGTTTATAATTTGTAATGAAGAAGAGCTGTTTATATTTACTGATTGTTGGTTGCTGGCTATTGCTGGCTCCGCAGGGGCTCGCGCAGGTGCCTCCGGCTGCCGTGCAAGATACTAGCACCCAGCAAGATACGGTGAATAATAAGGTAATAGTTGACCATGCGGATTTGGGCGAATTTATCCAACGGGATGATCGGCAATACCAAAAACTCAGCTCCAAGGGGCGGCAGGTGGAGCTGCGCCAGGGGAATACCTTTATGTACTGTGATACCGCAGTTATCGAAGAAAATAATGTAACAGCGGTAGGCAACGTGATCATCCAGCAAGGGGATACGTTGAGTATTTTTTCTGACTCTCTAAGTTATCAGGGCAACGAAAAAATTGCCGATCTATTTGGCGAGGTAGTCCTAGTCAACAAAGACCAAAAATTGTTTACTTCCCAGCTGCGCTACGATATGAATACCCGAATCGCTACTTACGATCAAGGGGCGGTACTGACCAATGATACCACACAACTGATTAGCAAAATCGGCTATTACCATATGAAAACCAATCAGGCTTACTTCAAGGATAGTGTGGTGGTTATCGATCCTGAAATGACGATCCGAACTGATAGCCTGCAATTCAATACCAAAACGCGGATCACTAATTTTGTCGGCCCCACTTTGATCAAGCAGGATTCGGCACAGATTTATTGTGAAAGTGGATTCTATAATTCAGCAAAAAAAGAGGCGGAATTTACCCAAAATGCACAGTACCGAAAGGGGAACCAGGAGGCAACGGCTACGGTCATCCGCTATAATGGGGCCGCCAAGGAGGTTATACTCGAAGGGGATGCCCGCCTGATAGAAGGGGCTAAGAAAGCCAATGCCGATCGCATTCGCTACCAGGAAGACAGCGAAATTACCCTATTGGAGGGCAATGCCCATTTTGAGGATGGGGCAGAGGTGATCGAGGCCGAGGAGATTCGCTATGATTCGAAAAATGAAGACTTAAAAACCAGCGGCCGTTCCCAACTGAGTGATCCCCCTAATATTCTCATCGCTGACGAAATTGATTATGATGGTAAGCTGGGAAAGGCGAGGGGCGATGTGATTTGGCAGGATACCGCAGAAAATACCACCATCTACTGCGACGTAGCAGATTATAACAAGGAAACAGATTTCCTCCTGGCCGTTGGCAACCGCCCACTGTTTGTCTCGATAATCAATGAAGACAGCCTCTTCATGCGCTCTGATACTTTGATTGCTATGCGGGAAAATCCGGAAGACAGTGCTCGCACTATGCTGGCCATCACTGATGTACGCATCTTCAAAAGTGACTTGCAGGCCACCTGCGACTCGCTGAGCTACAGCATCCGAGATTCCTTGTTTCAGTTTTTTAAAGACCCGGTGGTCTGGTCGGACTCTTCCCAATTTACTGCCGACTCCATCCGGATGCAGCTGGCCAACAATAAGATTGATAAGATATTTATGCGGGAGAAATCCTTCATCAACAATACCACCGATGAAATCTTTTTCAATCAGGTGAAGGGAAAATGGGTCACGGCTTTCTTTGCCCAGGACAGTATTCGCCGGGTGTTGGTAGAGGGCAATGCGGAATCGGTCTATTATGCGCAGGATGAGGTGGATGCCTATCTAGGGGTGAATACGACGATTTGTAGTCGGATGATGCTGTATTTTAAAAAGAATAATGTCGATAATATCCTATTCTATACTGAGCCGAAAGGCAAGTTTATGCCGATGGAAAAGGCCCGCCATGAGGAGTTGAAGCTGGAAGGATTCCGATGGGAGAATAAGCGACGACCGAATAGTCCACAAGAATTATAAGCGTTTTTCGGAAGTAGTAAAAGTTTTTATTTTTGCAGGGAATTACCAAATCGAAGCGACCATGAGATCACTGGTTTTGTTGCTATTTTTTTGTCTGATCACCCTTGCTGGCTACGCCCAGCAGGAGCAGTTTGAAGCAGCCAACCAACGCTACAATGAGGGAGCATACACCGAGGCGGCTCAACAATACGAAGCCTTAATCGAAGTGGGCTTCCATTCGCCTGAGCTGCATTACAATTTGGGCAACAGCTATTACAAGCAAAGGGCCTACGGCCGCGCCGTTCTCCACTACGAAAGGGCCCTCCTGCTTCGCCCCGGCGATGCCGACATCCGCCATAACTTGCAAGAAGTTCAAAGTCGCCTCAAAGACGACATCGAAGAGTTGCCCGCCTTTTTTCTGGCCGAATGGTGGGGCGGGCTGCGGCAGGCTGCCTCCGTAGGGGCCTGGAGCTTCCTGAGTATCCTGATGATCTGGCTGGCCGTTGTCGGCGGCTACTTCTGGCTGAACGGTAAAGAGCGCCAAATTCGGAAGTACGGCTTTCTGGCTGGCCTGGCCTTCTTCTTGCTCAGCCTCCTCAGCTTCTCGCTGGCCTTCAGCCAACACCAGCTGAATCAGGACAGTGGGCAGGCCGTCGTCCTGGAAGCCAGCATCCCACTCCGCTCTGCGCCCGACGCCGAAAGTACCGCTCTACTGGACCTCCATGAAGGGACCAAGGTAGACATCCTCGATCAGATCGGAGAGTGGTATAAAATTAACCTCGCCAATGGGGATCAGGGCTGGCTGCCTTTCTCGGCAGTGGAAAAGATCTAAGGGGCTTTAGCCCCCTAGGATCACCGCTCAAAAAAAGGCAATGTTTTTGCATACAAGTGCTTAAGGATCATCCACTTACCCGGTGACCACGTAAAGCCAAGTATATGCCAGAGCATTCTGACTTCATCAACTCCTTTTTCCGGGTACTCAATCAACAAGGCAAATATGCCTTTTTCGACTATCAATTGACGGGCTCGCCAAGGTTGAACAGCATCGCTCATTATGATTTGCTGATTCAACCCGACGATCTTAATCCGGTTCTGCAGCAGCTCAATGCCTTTGAGGAAATTACGGGACTAAGCTTGACGGCTCGCTTTAGCCATTCACAAGCACTGATTAATTTCAAGAAGGGGGACCTTTTGAAGATCAATTTTACCCATCGCTTCCTCTACAAGTCCCTGATCTACCTGGATGCCACAGAAGTCATGGCCTGTAATACCTTTAACCCGTTCAAGGGGTATTTCCAACCGTCCATAGAACACCTCTTTGAATTTGCTATACTACGCCATTATCTTCGCTTTGAGGGGTGGAACGAAGAATTACTGGCCTTTTTTAGAGATTTTCATGTGCTGATCAAAGAAGATTTGATCGACTCGTTCAACAGTAGATACGGAACATTTTTTCGGGATTTGGAAAGCATCGCCGATTTTGATGCCGAGGCCCGAAATTCCATCATGCAGCGCCTGAAGGCCCTGCCGGCCAATCAATTCCTGAATAGCATCAATGTGCGCTGGCACAACTTTATGGGTTTTGTTCGGGAGGCGAAGATCATCTGATAGGCTGAAAAAACAAAAGCCTCAACCGGGCGGTTGAGGCTTAACAACAAAAAATATAAAGCTATGAAAACTAAAACTATTTTATTCTTCTTCAGAGGAGGAAGCGACAACCTTGCCACCGTCTAATTCATCTTGCCATACTTTCAGCTTTTCCCACTCTCCATCAGCGGCCATTTTAGCTTGCGCTGGCCAAGTCGTTGGATCGTGAGAAGCGAAGCGGCTTCCGGCTTCCTCGAGTATTTTTTTGACTGCCACTGCATCGGCAGCAGCTAACTGGGCAAAACTTTTTATGCCCGCATCATTCAATAATTGCTCAATTTTCGGGCCAATTCCCTCGATAGCTTTGAGGTCATCAGCTTGACTAACTTCAGGTTCTGCAGCAGCAGGAGCGGCTGATGCCGCTTTTGGAGCTACTTTCTTAGCACCTGGAAGATCAGCAACTGTTTCTTCTACATCAAACGGAATAATGCTAACAAAAGTTCTGTTTAAACGCTTTTTCTTAAAAGCAACTTTTCCTGGCTTGAGTGCGTAGATCGTGAAGTCTTTACCCATTCCTACGTTCTCTCCCGGATGAAACTTGGTGCCTCTTTGGCGGATAATGATGTTTCCGGCTTTTGCAGTTTGGCCTCCAAATAACTTCACGCCTAGTCTTTTACTCTTACTATCCCGTCCGTTATCTGAACTACCAACTCCTTTTTTATGTGCCATTTTAAGAAAGTTTTTACAATTTAAAAAATTTAAGGCGAAAAAAAAACCATTTTGGGCCTAATCACCTCTGAAAATACGAAATTAGGCGGTGATTGTGTCAATTTTAATCTTGGTGAAAGATTGACGATGCCCGTTTTTGACTTTATAGCCTTTGCGACGTTTTTTCTTGAATACGATAACCTTATCGCCTTTCTGATGACCCAGGACAGTCGCGCTGACCTTGGCGGAGCCAATTACCGGCTTGCCCAGCTGGACATTACCGTCATTGTCAATCAAATGTACCTGGTCAAAGGATACATTGTCGCCTTCTGATGCCGCTAGCTGGTGGACGAAGAGCTCCTGGCCTTCCTCAACTTTGAACTGCTGACCAGCTATGGTTACAATTGCAAACATTTTCTAAGAACGTTTTGGCGGATTAAATAAATGGATTTTAAAACAGAACGCAAAGGTATGATTTATATCGGATTTGTACAAATCCTTTTTTCCATTTATTTGCTTGCCGGACTTTCAAAACGAGGCTGCTTTCGGAGGTATTTTATCTTCAACTATTAAGGTTGTGTTAAAATATTCATGCATGTAGCTTAAATCAGATCACGCAGCCGGAATTGCCGTTTTATCTTCCGGCCATTTCGACGAATAACCAGCTTGATCTTTTTACCCACTCGACCCTTCAGCTTCTTGTTAAGGTCTTGGAGCGAAAGCAAGCCAGTGGATAGCCAGTTGACCCTCACTACAATGTCTCCTTTCAATATTCCAGCCTCTTCGGCGGGCGATCCTTTGATCACCTCACTCACTCTAAACGTCGACAGGCGTTCTCCTGTTGCCATAAGTACCAGCCCACTTCTGTCGTACCGAATACGTTTATTATAGTTTTTATTGGGTTTGAGGTACAGCTTTTCGTGAGTATAGTCAATGGTGAGGGTAAATCGATCAAGAAGGTTGTTGCCGACGATCCCGTTTCTGCCGTTCAGAAAGCTGGTATCGCGGTCCACGACCAGCTCCTGAAAATTGGTGATGGGCTGAGCGAAGGAAAAGTTGCCCAGGCTAATTTTTTCGATACGCGCCAGATAGCCTTCCAGAAAACCGCCCAGGCCCATCCCGATGTTACCTTTAATATAAGTGGCGGGGAGTTGTAAGGCGGCATTGGTCTGCAAATGCAGCAGCAGCGATAAGCTGGCACCAGTATCAATGAGTAATTTCATCGGTTGGCTTTCCTCGCCATTGACGCTGACAGGGGCTTGTATGTAGGGTTTGTTTTTGATAATATTAACCGGAACTTCGCTGCTTTTACCTTTGGGGACTTTGAAAACCTTGTGACGAATTAGGGTGATGTATTTCTTTTGGTAATCAATTTTGATCACAAATTGCCGAAAAAAATCGGCCCCCAGTATTCCGTGAATATCGGTACCGACGTATTCATCAAACTGGAAATAGTCTTTATCCAGCACCAGGATACTACTATGGGGAGAATCTACGCTGCCCATTTTAATACCTACATTTCTGACCAAGTACGCCACCAGCTCGGTGCGCATATCGGCCCCCATAATCCTAAACTCTCGTTCAAAGCGCATTTGCAGCATTGCTGCGATTTCTTTTTTGGTGAGAATCGTATACTCTGCGCCCGTGTCGAAGACGAATTTGACGGGGAAGGTGTTATTTAGGGTCAGCTGGACGATGATAAAATTATTGTGGTATTGGAAGGGAATCTCCACCCGTTTGCGTCCCCGCAGTATGTCGTAGGGCTTTATCTGAGCGTCCACTTCGGGCAGGAAGATGGAAAGCAACAAAAGAATAATAAACAGACTGCGCTTCATACTCGTCCTTGTATGGTAAAAAACTTCGGTTGGATTTGGCGGTTAGACAGGGTAATTATTTTGTGTTAAGTCATGATAAATATATGATATTAATTTGCTTTTTAATATCTATGTCTTACAAAATTAACGGAAGTAAGATATTTTTAAAAACCCAAATCAATCACCTCATGAAAAAATTTCTCCCTTGCTTTATAATGTTGATCAGTCTTGGACTATTTGCACAGGACATTAGCCAATCACCCTGGCACATTCAGGCCCGAGATATTGACCCCAACAATTATTACGGCATTACCGTCGCTAATGGTATGGTCGGAATCATCTCCTCCCCCGACCCCCTGCGGGTCACCGATGTCGTCCTCAATGGGGTCTATGACTACTACCAGCGCGGCCGAGTCTCCAATATCCTCAAAACCTTCAACCATGTCAACATGAACCTGGACATCGACCGCCGTCGCGTCGGCCGCCAGGACATCTCCAACTATGCACAGACCCTAGACATGCAAGAAGCCAAACTCAGCACCACCTTCGATGTAGGCAGCAAAGCCAGCGTCAAACACCATATGATGGCCCTGCGGCACCTGCCCTATACGGCTATGATTACCGTAGAAATTACGGCCAAACAAGACATCGAAATTACCCCTATGAGCGTCATCGAAGCTCCCAACCACCTCAGCGAGGTTCGTAACTACTACAGCGAAATCGATCGTCCGCATGTCAAGATACCACTGCTGACTTCAGTAGGCAAAAGCCCCTCCGGCAGGCACCTATTGGCCGTTTCCAACAGCTTTATCTTCGAAGAGCCTCACGGCAGCGAGCCCGTGCTCATCCACGAGGACTGGGATTACAATATGCACCTGGCCAAGTTCTACAAAAAACTTAAGGCAGGGCAAACTTACCGTTTTAGCGTCGTAGCCTCCGCCTGCTCCACCGAGCACTACGATGATCCGCACAACGAAGCGGAGCGCCTGAGCATCTTTGCCGCCCTCGAAGGCAGCGAGCGCCTGCTCCGTCGCCATCGCGATGCCTGGCAGGAACTCTGGCAAAGCGACATTGTCATCGAAGGCGACCTGCGGGCGCAGCGCGATGTCCGCTCGGCCCTCTACCACCTCTACTCCTTCGCCCGCGCCGGAACGGCCTACAGCCTCTCTCCAATGGGGCTTTCCGGGCTAGGCTATAATGGCCATGTTTTCTGGGATACCGAGCTGTGGATGTATCCCCCGCTGCTGATGCTACAGCCCGACATCGCCCACTCCCTGCTCGAATACCGCTTCGAACGCCTCGAAGCGGCCAAGCAAAACGCCTTTGCACACGGTTACAAAGGGGCCATGTTCCCCTGGGAGTCGGCCGCCGATGGCTCCGAGGATACCCCCGTATGGGCCTTGACCGGCCCTTTCCAGCACCACATCACCGGCTGCATCGGCTGGGCCTTCTGGCAATATTATCTGGTGACCAAAGACAAAGAATGGCTGCGCACCCGAGGCTACCCCATGCTCAAGGAAGTCGCCGACTTTTGGACCAGCAGGGTCGAACGCAATGGCCCCGGCCAATACGATATTCGCAATGTCATTGGGGCGAATGAATGGGAGGAAAACATCGATAATAATGCCTTCACCAATGGGATGGCGAAAACGGTCCTGCATTACGCCACACTCGCTGCCCAAGAGATGGGCCTGCCCCCCAATCCCGATTGGCAGCACGTTGCCGATAACATCCCCCTGCTCCAATTCCCCGATGGCACCACCAAGGAAAACGAAACCTACACCGGCGTTACCATCAAACAGGCCGACGCCAACCTGCTGGCCTATCCCCTCAAGGTCGTCACCGATCGCGCTGCCATCCTCAGAGACCTGGAATACTACGAGCCCCGGATGGCCGTCGACGGCCCGGCGATGGGCCCCGCTATCCTTTGCGTCCTCTACTCTAAACTCGGCAATCAAGGCAAGGCCAAGGAATTGTTCTTCAATAGCTATCGCCCCAACGAGGTCCCTCCTTTCGGCGTTATCTCAGAAACGGCAGGCGGTACTAATCCTTACTTTGCTACCGGCGCTGGCGGTATGCTGCAAGCTGTACTGTCGGGCTTTGGTGGCTTGGAGATTGGCGATGATGGCATTTCGCAGGGGAAGGGATTACTGCCTGTTGGTTGGCGTTCTTTGACTTTGAAGGGGGTTGGCGTGGGGAAGAAGACTTTTGAGGTTCGGTAGGTGAGTGCCTTTGGCACTTTGGTTGACGGTTAAGCATCTTCGATGCTTATGGTTGACGGTAGACGGCCTAGCGTGTGGTGCCTTTGGCACTTTGGTTGACGGTTGAGCACCTGTGGTGCTTATGGTTGACGGTAGACGGCCTAGCGTGAGGTGTCTTTGGCACTTTGGTTGACGGTTGAGCATCTTCGATGCTTATGGTTGACGGTGGACGGCCTAGTGTGAGGTGCCTTTGGCACTTAGGTAGACGGTTGAGCACCTGTGGTGCTTATGGTTGACGGTGGACGGCCTAGCGTGAAGTGCCTTTAGCACTTTGGGGTAGACGGTTGAGCACCTGTGGTGCTTTTGGTTGACGGCGAACGTGGGAAGCTCAGCCACACGAAAAAATAGGTGCGGAGCCACGTAACACTACAAAACACTACGTTCGCCGTCAACCGTCCACCGTCCACCAAAACGCCAAGGGCGTCCACCGAAGAAGGACTCCGCTGGGGAGTCTCCCCTTGCTGGAATGGCATCCTAGCCGGCGCAGCCCCCTAACTCGCCAACTGGTTCAAAATCGGCATCAATTGCTCCGGCTTCTTAAAGCCAACGATGCGCTGAATGATATTCAACTGTGGATCATAGACCACGATCGTAGGGTAGCCGCGTAGGCCCATCGTTTGGGTCAATTGATGAGGAGCATTTCTTCTTCTGGCACCGCGATTAGGATCGTATTTGGGGTTTTCGTAGACCTTGTCTTTGAAGGTTACAGGATCACCGGATTCGGCGTTGAATTTGACGGCGTAGAAATTCTTATCAATGAAAGCGGCGACTTCTTCGTTGTTGAAGGTATAGCTATCCATCATTTTGCAGGGGCCGCACCAGCCGGTGTAGACATCTACGATGATTTTGCGGGGGCTTTCTGCCACTTTTTTCTGGGCTTCTTCAAAGCTCATCCAGTTGACCAGGCTATTGGCCTTGTCTACCTTGGCGGGCTTGGCCTCTTTGGCGACGGCTTTGGTCAGTTGAGGCTTAACGGCCTCTTGTTGAGCAGGCTCACTTTTGGCCTCTTGTTGGGTATCAGTGGCGTTATTGCACGCCATCAGGAAAACCAGCCCCATGAGGAGTAATGGTAATTTTTTCATTGTTCTATTTATTTTCTGATTTAATTGTATGCAAATAGCTGATCTAATTTACTCTTTAATTTGCTGGCATCGACATTCTTATCAATAATCCGGCCTTCTTCGTCCAGCAGGAAAGTCATCGGCAATTGGTCGATGGCAAAGCGCTGCACCAGCGGGGAGTCCTGCCCGCTCAGATCGGCCACTTGCACCCATTCCAGCTGATCGCGCTCTATGGCGTCCATCCAATTAACGGCACTGCTATCAACAGATATTGCGTAGATTTCAAAGCCTTTGTCTTTAAACTCCTTGTACAGCGGTTTGAAGTAAAAGCAATTGCGCTCGGTGCAGACCATGCTGTAGGAGGCCCAAAACTCGACGAGGACTACCTTGCCCTTCATTGAGGAGATGGGAATGCGCTGCCCGTCAGGATTGCGCAGGGCAATGTCGGGAAAGATATTGTTGATTTCTAATCCGACGACGTCCTGAGCTTGCTCCGTTTGGGGATTAAAGATAAAAATACCGGCGATGATGACCAAGGCCAAAAGGGCGGCGGCAATACCGTAGAAGTAGGGGCGGCGGACAATGCCGCGCGGCTGATCCAACTTGTGCTGAATGGCCGCCCAGTCGCTGTCTTTGGGGGGTAGGGCATCAAAACCTTCGCGGTGATCATGAAAAAACTGCTCAATCTTGTCCATACTCGTTCATTTTTTTAATGAGTGCTAACCATTTTTTCTTCCCCCTCGAATATTGCGAAAGAGAGGTCGATACAGAGATATTGAGTATTTCGGCGATTTCTTGGTGGTCGTAGCCCTCCAAAAGGTAGAGGGAAAGGATGGTGCGGTAGCCGTCGGGTAACTGCATAAGGGCCTGGTGGGCCTGTTTGACAGAAGCCTTGATTTGCGCGCGCTGCTCACTGCGCTGCTCGGCGTGGGCCCGATCCAGTAGTTCGGGCTTGTCGACAATGGTCAGTCCTTTCTTCTTGGCTTGGTTGATGGCCGTATTGATGACGATGCGCTTGAGCCAGGCTTGGAAGCTGGCCTGGTGGCGGTAGGTCTTCAGATTAGAAAAGGCTTTGAGGAAGGCTTCCTGGAGGACGTCGCGGGCATCTTCCTCGTGTCGGACAATTCGGTGGGCGACATTCAACATCCGGCGGGCGTACTTGGTGTACAACTCGAACTGCGCTGCACGCTCCCCTTTGATACAACGGGCGATCAGCTGCTGCTCTAGGTCTATGGCCGTTTTGTCCAAGATGTTGACTTTTTTTACCACTTTACAGTGCTTGAGATTACATTATAAGTAGTTTGACGGAATTATCGATAATTTGTCTCCGTCTCTTACCCTATTAGACAGGGATTTGATACGAATATTGCACGAAAATAAATTAATTTGTTGCTCATGCCAGAATTAAAGAAAAAATTGACACTCTACGGGCTGACGATGATTGCCGTAGGCTCCTGCATCGGCTCGGGGATTTTTGTTACGCCCGCTTCCATTGTTTCTACCTTGCCGCATCATGGTTGGGTGCTCATCGTCTGGGCCCTGGGGGGCCTCATCGCCCTGACGGGCGCGCTGACCTTCGCCGAACTCGGCGGTCTCTTTCCCAAGGCCGGTGGCGTCTACGTTTTTCTCAAAGAAGCCTACGGCCGGCTTACCGGCTTCCTCTACGGCTGGGTCATCCTGCTGGTGATCAACACCGGCGCCCTCGCTGCGCTCGGCCTGGCCTTTGCTGATTATATGACCTTCTTCATCCCCGATCTGGGGCAGGGCGGCAAGGTGGGGCTGGCCGCTGTGACCATCCTGGGTTTGACCGCCATCAACATCACCGGAGTTAGCATTAGTCAGATTTTTGCCAACACCTTCACCAGCCTCAAGCTGCTGGCCATCGCCGGGATCATCGTTGCAGGGATTGCCTACTTTGTCCTTACTAGCCCGGCAGATATTCAGCTCAACCTGGCTCTAGGGCAGGAGCAGCCGGAGGGGCTGATGGGGGCACTGCTGCTGGCGCTGATCGGAGTGCTTTGGTCCTTCGGGGGCTGGCACCACGCCAGCTACCTGGCCGGGGAGGCCATCGACGCTCCTCGGACAGTACCTCGGGCGATGATTCTGGGGGCCTTGATTGTTACGCTGACTTATGTGTTGGTCAATCTGGCGTATATGCTATTGCTGCCTTTGCCAGAGATTGCGGGTACGGAGCGGGTGGCCGGCGATGCAGTGATGCGATTGGTGCCCTACGGGGGGAAGCTAGTGGCGGTGATCATCGCCATTTCGATCTTTGGAACCATCGGTATTTACACCATGACGGCCCCTCGCATCTACTACGCGATGGCCCGCGATGGTATTTTCTTTAAACAACTGGCCGAAGTCCATCCTCGCTTTCGCACCCCCGTCAACGCGATGGTGATCCAAGCCGTTTGGGCAGTGCTCCTTTTACTGTTTTGGGGCACCTTCTACAAGCTGATTACCTACGTGACCTTCATGGATATTGCCTTTATGACTATGGCGGGCGTCAGCGTCATTATTTTCCGACAAAAATTAAAAGATACTGAACGCCCCTACAAAGTGGTTGCCTATCCCGTAGTACCGCTGATCTTCATTAGTATTTCGGGCGCTTTCGTGATCAGCACGATTATACAGCAGCCCACTGAATCCGGAGCAGCGCTAATCCTATTAGCCTTGGGTGTGTTAGCGTATCAATTTTTTGAAAAACAGCACAGAAAGGAAGGGGGAGAGGGTGAGAAAAGCTAGGAATTAGGGTAGAGCCGCAGGGATTATCCCTGCAACTCAAAAGTAGATATATATTGATCACGGCTGACCTGATTGTAAATCAGATCAATAGCCAGTGTACATTTTTCGTACTTGATAGCGTAAGTTTGCTTGTATTGTCCTTCTTTGAGATTGTCGTTTTTGACGAGCGATAGATCGATGAAGTGACCGACTTCTTCTCTGAGGTTGTTCATCAAATCTTTGACCGAATGCAGCAGATTGCGACTGTTGTCTTGCCTATTCAATAGGCCTACGGTTAGTGCGAGTTTAATTTTTCTAAGGTTCATCAGTTCTCATTTTGTGTTTTAGTAATAGCTTTACTAACTAAGGGGTTATCAATGCTCTTTTGGGGGCTTGTGTTAGCTTGTATTTTTGTCTGCCCTGTTAAAGAATGTTTACACTATAATAACAACTCCAAAGACGGAAGTGTTGCTTCAATGGGGATTAAAGATTTGTTAATTTTATTAAGAAATTAGTTAAAGTGTAAGGTGGTCGACAAAAGCCAGTGTTGGCGCGGGTTTGAGAGGAAATCAAGATGTATAATGAAAGTTATATTTGGTAGAATCAGAAGGGTATTTGGTAGACAAAAAAGGGGCGGATTGACCACTGGAAGACGAAGTTACATTTGATGGTCCGAGGCCGCCAGATTTTATTATTTTAGCTGAAATTTTTTTTAATTTTTTTCAAAAAAATCAACTCAACACACATTATGAGCCGGAACTGGTGGAAAGAACAAGTCATTTATCAAATTTATCCTCGGAGTTTTAAGGACAGCAACGGCGATGGCATCGGTGATATTCGAGGGATTATTGAAAAACTGGATTACCTCCAATCACTGGGAGTCGACATCATTTGGCTCAGTCCAGTCTATCAATCTCCTAATGATGACAATGGTTATGACATCAGTGATTATTATAACATCATGGAGGAGTTTGGGACTATGGCCGACTTCGACGAAATGCTGGCGGGAATACATGACCGTGGTATGAAGCTGCTAATGGACCTGGTGGTTAACCACAGTTCTGATGAGCACGCCTGGTTTCAAGCCTCTCGGCAGTCCAGGGATAATCCGTTTAGCGACTACTACTATTGGAAGCCCGAACCGCCAAATAACTGGCGGGCCTTCTTTGGTGGCGATGCCTGGACTTATGATGAGCTACGGGGAGAATACTATCTGCATTTGTTTACGAAAAAACAACCTGATCTGAACTGGGAAAACCCGGAGGTGCGCAAGCAAATCTATGCGATGATGCATTTTTGGCTAAAAAAGGGCGTCAATGGTTTTAGGATGGATGTAATCTCTCTGATCTCTAAGCGACTAGCCTTTGAACAGGCAGATTTCAGCAATTTCAATGCGGTCATCAAGACGCAGTATGCTAATGGCCCCCGGGTGCACGAATTTTTGCAGGAAATGAACCGCGAAGTGTTGCAGCATTACGATATTATGACGGTAGGAGAGGGGCCTGGCATCACGCAGGAAGTGGCTAATTTGTATGTAGGGAAAGACCGGGGCGAGTTGAATACCATTTTCCATTTTGGACATATGTTTATGGATCACGGAGAGGGAGGGAAATTTGACCCGATTGATCTTCCACTGACGAATTTCAAGCGCGTTTTTCAGGAATGGTACGATACGCTGGGCGATGATGGCTGGAATAGCATTTTTTTGGACAATCACGACTTCCCGCGTTTGGTTTCTCGTTTTGGAAATGATGGGGCTTACCGAGTCGAATCTGCTAAACTGCTGGCCTTACTCATCCTCAGTCAGCGCGGCACAGCGTACATCTATCAGGGCAGCGAAATCGGCATGACCAACGTCGCCTTCCCCGACGAAGCCGACTATCGGGACGTTGAAACCCTCAATTACTTCCGCGAAGTACACGAGCAGGGCGGCGATCCGGCCCAGGCCCTCAAAAATGTCCATCGACAGGGGCGCGACAACGTCCGTACGCCCATCCAATGGGACAATAGCCCCAACGCCGGCTTCACCACCGGCACCCCCTGGATCAAGGTCAACCCCAACTATCCACAAATCAATGTGGCCCAGGCCCTCGATGATCCCGGTTCTATTTTCTATTTTTACCAACAATTGCTGCAATATCGCAAGCAACACCCGACGTTGGTTTATGGCAGCTACCACGAATTGCTCCCGGAAAGCGAAGAACTCTTCGCCTACCGCCGCTTCGACGATAATGGCGATTATCTGATCGCCCTGAATTTTACAGATCAAATACAAACATTCACCCTCCCCGACCAACCAGCAGATTGGAAGTTGGAGGTTCACAACTACAAAGCTATCGATGGGAACAGTGGTTCACTGCGTCCCTGGGAGGCTCGATTGTACAAACGGGGATAGTTAGGATAGTACTTAAACAAAAAACAAAGTTAGGATAGGATGAAAACGTTTAGATTATGGGTAGGCCGGAGTAGCCTGCTGCTGATCCTGTGGCTATTGGCCCTGCCGGGGGCGATGGCTCAAGTCCCCGCCAACCCCATCGGGCTGAACCCCTTCGGCCTGAAATGGAATCAGATCGAAACCGATAAGGTACAAGTCGTTTTCCCTCAAGGCATGGAAGTCCAGGGGCAGCGGGTGGCCCAGTTGGTACACATGCTGCACGATCGAGATAATGTGGCTATAGGGAACAAAAAAGACCGCGTCAGCATCTTTTTGCAAAACCAAGGTGTCCTCTCCAATGGTTTTGTAACGGTTGGACCCTTCCGTTCCGAATTTTACACCACCCCACCACAGTTTGACTGTACAACCGACTGGCTGGACCTGCTGACCATCCACGAATATCGCCATGTGCAGCAGTTCATCAATTCCCGGCATGGCATCACGGGGTTCATTCGCAAGACCTTCGGCTCCTGGCCCTTCGGAGGCTTAATGGCTACCGCCCTGCCCCGCTGGTACTTCGAAGGCGATGCTACCATCACAGAAACGGCGCTTACCAACTCCGGTCGAGGCCGCCTCCCGGCCTTCGAAATGGAGTACAAATCGCTGCTGCTATCTGGCCGTCGGCCCAGCTACGACTATGCCTCCGCCGGCTCCCTACAATCCTTTATTCCCGACTGGTACACCCTAGGCTACTACCTGATGAGCTACGGCCGCGAACGCTACGGTGCAGAGCTGTGGCGCGATGTGGCCGAAGATGCGGTGCGCTACAAGGGCCTGACTTTTCCCTTCAGCAAAACCCTGAGAAGCCGTACGGGCCTCAAGCCCGCTGGTATGTATGAGGAGATGTACGATGCTATGCAAAAGCGTTGGCAGACAGAGCTGGAACAGCGCAACAGCCAGACGGATGCCCAGCTGCGCAGTACCCGAAAGAAGCGCACCGTCATCGATTACAATAATCCGCTCTACATCGATGACCGCCGATTGATTGTGACTAAGCGGGGGTATAATGAATTACCGAGCTTTTACCTAATTGATGAAGCGGGCAAAGAGCGACTGCTGGCTCGCCCCGGCGTGCTGGGCAGCGCCCTGAATTCGACCCTATCCTATGCGGCGGACAAAGTCTGCTGGGCGGAGCTGGGCTTTGACCTGCGCTGGGGCAATCGCAGCTATTCTGTGATTCGGGTGCAAAATATACGAACGGGGCGCAAGGTGAAGCTGACCAAGAAGAGCCGTTATTATTCGCCGGCGTTTTCGCCCGACGGGAAGCGCATTTTGGTGGTGGAGGCGTCGATAGAGGGCTATGCGACCTTGGTGATTTTGGACGCGGAGACGGGCGCGGAGCTACAGCGGCTAGAGAATCCAGAGCAGTGGTTCTACAGCTTTCCGCGCTGGATGGAAGCCGGAGAGCAGATTGTGACGGTGGCCAAGCGGGGCGGAGAGATGCAGTTGCAGCGAATTGATTTACGGACGGGGCGGGCCGAAGGCCTGTCGCCGCGTAGCAATGCGCAGCTGAGCCATCCCTTTCCAAAGGGCGATAAGGTCTATTTCTCAGCCGCCTATACGGGGACGAACAACATTTTTGTCGTCGATCAGGCGGGGCAGTTGCGGCAGTTGACAGATGTTGCCCTGGGGGCCTTCCAGCCCGCAGTTGCTCCGGACGGCCGTCGACTGGCCTACAGCAGCTTTAGTGTAGAGGGCTACGAAATTCGTGAAATGACCTTGCAGGCAGATACTGGACAGCCCTATACGCCGCCGCCGGTGCTGCAGCGCCATTATGCCGAGTTGATGGCGCAGCAAGAGGGCGGCGATATTATTCCCCAACTGAGCACCACCAGCGACTCTTTTCCCGTCAAAAAGTACCGAACCTGGACTGGACTGATCAATCCGCACAGTATCCTGCCACTGATCGAAGATCCCTTGGTCGGTGCCTCCATTCTTGCCGACAATAAATTCAGTACGCTTTCAATGGAAGCTGGCGGCTTTTACAATTATAATGACAACGAATGGACCTTCATTGGTACTTTGACCTATGCGGAGCTGTTTCCAGTCATCAACCTCAACCACCGCTTTGCTGACCGTACCATGAACCAAAACAATTACAGCATTGCCAATGATACGACTGTTGTTTTGAGTATTTACAGCGAAGAGGTCCAGGAGAATCGTACCTCCCTGGGCTTCACCCTCCCCTTTAACTTTTCTGCAGGCCGCTATGCCACCAACCTGCGGCTGAGCGCCAACTACCAGCTCTTGAACCTGGATGTCGACGAGGCCCGATTTGATCGACCCCAAAACTTTCGGGATACTATTTTTGTCAGCCAGGTCAACCGCGAAAGCCCGCTCTTTCGGGAGCGCCTTACCGACGGGACGCGCAATGCGATGGACCTGCGCTTTACCTTTTTCAGCTTCAGAAGGCGGGCCATCCAGCATCTAGAATCCCGCTTCGCCTTCGTCTTTGATGCGCGTTATCGCCGGTTGCTGGACGGGGAAGCCTCGGAGGTCTTTACCCTGCGCAGCGATGTCTATCTCCCCGGCTTCGCCCGCAACCACAGCTTCTCGATCAACGGGCTCTATCAGCGGCAGGACATCCTGGACGCCTATCGCTTCCCCAACTTCTTTGTCTACCCTCGGGGGCATAATGGCGTTCTGGGCGATAATGTGTACAAAATTGGCTTTAATTACAGCCTTCCACTGCTCTACCCCGATGTGCCGATTACTAATCTGGCCTTCCTCAAGCGGGTCAAAGCCAATCTGTTCTACGATTATGGGCGCTTTAATTTCGACAATATTTTTCGCGACTTTAGTCTACAATCGGCCGGTGTGGAGTTGACCTTTGATCTCCGTTGGCTGAGACTAGTGGAGGTGGACTGTGGCGTTCGCTACAGCTATCTGATCGACGAAGGACTGGGCTTGGATAGCCGACACCAGTTCGATTTTTTGATCTTGAGCATCACCCAATAAAAAAGGCCACCCCAATGGGGCGGCCCGCCTATGTAGATTCTCTCAATTAGTATTTAGTTGATCACTACTCGTTTGGAGCTGCTGAAGCCATTGGCAGTGATGCGAATGTTGTATATCCCTGTGGGATAGTTGCTGGTGCTCATTTCGAAACGATGATCATTGGTGACAAAAGTCTTTAGCACGCGGCCTTGCATGTCCATGAATTCCACCTGATAGCGATCCTCGATGAAGGGGAGGTTGATGGTCAGGTTGGCATTCTGGGTGATGGGGTTGGGGAAGACTTTGACCTCAGAGAGCATCTGTTCGCCGATGGCCATATCTTCGGGGCTATCGATCTTAATCATCCCATTTTCATTTTGTACATAGTGTATCTCATGAAGTTCGGCTTCCTGATAGTCGGCCTTGATGGTGTTGATAGGATCTTCTCCTTCACCGGGGGCAGCGGGCGGAGTACAGGGCGTTGGGATGCCGGTTATGACCGTTCTGCTGGCCGTCGCCACGGTGGTGCTACCACAGCGGATCGAGTGGTTGATGGAATACAAGTTATTAGGAGTAAATCCGCTTACTGTGGTAAACGACGAGGTCGTCGAGGAGAAGGAGATTGGTGATCCAGAGGAAGTGCCGGACCACAGTCGATTGACGCCGAAGCCTCCACCGCTGGCGGAGAAGTTCGCGGAGGTCGTCGAACTGCATATGACTCCATCTGGCCCTGAGAGTATGGAGACCGAGTTGGGCTGGGTGATGTTCCAGGTTTCGGTGTCGTCGCAGTTGGGCCGAATAGCGGTGGCGGTGAGCGTTCTGGCGGCGGTGCCAGTTCCCCAGGTTACTGTGGCGGTGAAAGGAGCCGAGAGGCGAGCGCCTACGACCCCAAAATCGAAGCTTGTTCCACCCGCTGGAATGCCTGCAACTGTTACTAGGGTACCATTGGTTACGGTAACATTGACAAGGTCGGCATTGTCGGGGTCGATGGTGTAGTTGGCGGTGCTACCAGTGCAAGCTACCTGTGGGCCTGCGGTGATGGCGATACTGATACTGCAGCAGGCTTGTAGTTGGCCATAAGTAAAGGACATCAAAAACAAAGTAAGACAAATGAAACGTAAAGTTTTCATAATAAAATATAGGTTTATGGTTAGTGAATCGAGCTTTTGGGCATGACTATCCTATTGCTCCGAAGGGAGCAAGCCAATCCCGTATGTATTTCATCAATAGGGCAGAAAGGGCTCATTACCAAGCTTTTGTAAGCAATGGGCTGATGGTGAAGAAGTTGTGTAAATTAGTTTGGAAGCTTTGTTTGAGTGGGATTTTAAAATTTACTTTTCTTCCAATGATGAGGTGTGATTTTTTTTTCGTAAAACAATATAACATTAAATGCTCATATATTTCAGGATAAGCGTATTTATTTATCGACGAAATGCCAGTGTTTGACAAATTGTTAGAGGGGCGGCGGGCCATATTTTTTGAAATGTTTTGGGAAAAAAATCAAAAAACTTTTGTGAATTAAAAATATTTGATACATTTGGTGAGCCAAAAATTGGTTGACCAATTACCAGTTGACCAAAATTGAAGCCTCTTAACGCCACGAAAAATTTTGATATGCTCAACAATTTCCAAGAAATCAAGATAGAATCGCCAGTCGATAAGATCATTCGTCAAATCCGAGAATTGATTACTTCGGGGCAGCTCAAGCCCGGGGATAAATTACCGCCCGAGCGAAAGCTGGCAGAAAAGCTGGGCATCGGAAGGAGCAATGTCAGAGATGCGATTAAAAAGCTAGAATTCTACGGGATTCTGAAAATCCTGCCTCAAAGTGGGACAATTGTAGCCGGAATGGGCATTGCTGCCTTGGAGGGCTTAATTTCGGATGTCCTGAAAATCGAGAATAGTGATTTTGCCTCATTGGTGGAAACCAGGGTCCTGCTGGAAACGGAATCGGCTAAGCTGGCGGCGACCAGGCGAACCGATCAGGACATTCTGGACATCAAAGCGGCTTTGGATGCCTATAATAATAAGGTTCAGCTCGGGCAGCCGGCTGTCGAGGAGGATTTAATTTTTCATTTGAAAATTGCGGAGGCCAGCAAGAATACTGTGCTCAAAACGCTCATGCTGATCATTACGCCCGATATTATCAATAACTTTATCAAATTGGACATCTGCAAAGATGGCCGTTCTCATAACGCCCTAGAAGAGCATGAAATCATTTTGAACTGTATCGTTGCTCAAGACCCCGAAGCGGCTGCGGCTGCGATGAAGGTCCACCTCAAAGATGTATTTGAATACAGTCAGTCCCTGAAAGGGGGCAATGGAATCTAGTAGGATGCTCTAATGAAATTGAATTAACCAAAATAAAACTACTCTTCGTATGAATCGACTAATTAAGCAACTCAACTCTAGTTAGAGGAGATTGGCATTCCATCTGAATCGTCATTACCTCCTTATTCATTAAAACACAAGTTTCAGAATTACTGATTAAAGTCAACGCTTCAAAGTGGGACAACTTTGAACTGAACACTCTTTGCCTAAACCATTGATAGAAAGCAAAAAAAGTGCTCACCCAAAGGGGAGCACCTTAGAAGTAAAAATTAAAAAAATTAAATTATGTCCGTAAAATTAACGAATTATTCCAACAATTCCATCTGGACTTTTGGTCTAATGATCTTGCTGCTCTGCCTGCCTTTTCTTTCCCGAGGGAATACCCATCTGGCTGAAGCACCAAAGCCAATTACGGGAACAATCACCTCCATCGAGAGTGGACTGCCTCTAATTGGTGCAACAATAACTGTAAAAGGAACATCCGCGGGTACCATCACTGATGTCAACGGTAACTTTTCAATTGATGCTGAAGAAGGCGCTGTTCTTATTATTACGTATACAGGATTCAAAATGCAGGAAGTCACCGTTGGCGCGGAGACTGTTTACAATGTGGTTCTACAGCCTGATGTCGCTCTTTTAGATGATGTAGTCGTGATTGGCTACGGTACGCAAAAGAAGTCTCACCTGACAGGCTCCGTTTCTAAAGTTGAAAATAAAAACTTGGATCAGATCGCTGTGGCCAGAGTTGATGAGGCGCTCATCGGCCAGGTCTCTGGGGTGAATATCCAGGCCAGTTCGGCCGAGGCGGGTGCAGCCCCTACGATTACCATTAGAGGTTTTGGATCGGTCAATGCCAACACAGGACCTGCGGTCATCGTGGATGGCTTAGTCGTAGACGCTGACTTTCTAGGAAACCTGGATATGAATGACATCGAATCCTTTGAAATCTTGAAGGATGCCGCCTCTGCTGCCATTTATGGTAGTGAAGGATCAAATGGCGTCATTATGATTACGACCAAAAGCGGTCAGGCGGGAAAGACACAATTTAGCTACGAAACCTACTTTGGACGGAAAGAAGCTTTTGGAAGTGATGCTTATAAGAAAAGCGTTGCGGAGTGGGCGGCGAAGGAACTGGCCGAGAATGGGGAGTTGTCAAACACTACGCTATACGCACAGGAGATCGTCGCGGTAACAGGCATTGATAGAGATTGGCAAGATGTATTTTTTGATGGTGGAAATATTTCTAGTCATTCTTTTTCTGCCAGAGGAGGAAGTGATAGAACCACCTTTAGTGCATCGCTGAGAACACTGGGCGACGAAGGAGTAGTCATTACGGATAACTATCGGATATACGCTGGGAAGTTAAAGATGGATACTAGAATAACAGACAATCTTAAGTTTGGCTTGAGTGCTACTCCTTCTTATTCTAAGCGTAGAGCTCTGCCCACCTCCATCCATAATCCCATCAGACAATCGCCGTGGTTGCCCATCTACCACACCGAGGAAACCCTACAATTCATCGATAGGAATGCTTATCCAGATGTTGGGGTAGGGGATTATTTTTTGGAAAATCACCTGATCAACAGAGACATTAATGGCGATGGGAGTTCAAGTAGACCGCGCACTTCTGGAGATATGAACCCTTATGCTCAATATGTCGAAAGAGAACATTACGAATTCAGAACCAATCTTCTAGCCTCTACTTATTTGAATTACGAAATTGCGGAAGGACTTACGGCGAGAACATCGCTCGGTATCACGCTGGAAAACCGCAAGAGAACCAGATGGAACGGAACGCTGCATCACGCGCAGGCCAGTAGAGCTTCTTATCAATTGCAGAACAGATCTCGAACGCGGTTGATTTCAGACAATACCATTTCTTACAATAAGCAAGTTAATAAGCATGAGTTTAACGTTCTGGTGGGAGCTACCTTTCAAAGAAGACAAACCGAAAATAGCATTGTCGAAGGAACGGGCTATGCTAATGATTTGCTTAAAAATTTACAGGGCGCAACGACTATTTCTGAATTTGAAGAAATCAATATTGAAAAAAATAAGATTGGCTACTTTGGTAGAGTCAACTATGTCTTTGATAATCGCTACTTAGTGAATGCTTCCTTCAGAAGGGATGCCAGTTCTGTTTTTGGAGTAGACTCCAAGTGGGGGAACTTCCCTGCCGTTTCGGTAGGTTGGAATGCACACAATGAGCGCTTCTTAAATGAGGGAGACCTACTGAGCAGATTGAAGTTTCGGGTTAGCTATGGACTGACTGGAAATGAGAATTTCAATGTAGGGGATGACATCATCAACTCTTATCCCTACCTGGCTTTATTGAATACTTCGAATGCGATTACAGAAAACGGCATTACACCGGGTATTTCTGCGCTCAATATTGCCAACACCTTATTGCAGTGGGAAGCTTCCAGAGAATTTAATCCTGGCCTGGATTTCGGTTTATTGGAAAATCGAATAACGGGTTCTATTGATTACTATGTAAGAACGAGTGATAAGTTGCTACTAGAAAATCCGGTTTCCTATGTTACGGGCTTCAGTGGTGGAATTGTGAATTTAGGAGAAGTACGGAACTCGGGTTGGGAGCTGGAGTTGAGAACCCGAAACTTTACGCGCAACAAATTCAGTTGGAGTACGACACTCATCGCATCGACCAACAGAAATGAACTCCTCAACTTTGGAGAATCTGATGGAGCATTATTAGAAGATGGTTTTGGCCGAAATTCTCAGTGGATCAATTCCGTTGGTAATCCCATCTCTTCTTTCTATGGGTTTGTGGTAGATGAAGAATTGGCGAATGAATTTTGGGACTCCCCTTGGATACCGATTAATGGTACTGCGGAGGATGTCATCGTCAAAGATTTGAATGGCGATGGGTTAATTACGGAAGAAGATAAAACCATCCTGGGCGATCCCTATCCAGAGTTGATTTGGAGCCTTACCAATGAATTTAGCTATGGTAATTTTGATTTTTCTTTTATGATTCAAGGAAGCCTCGGGGCGGAAGTGAAGAACATTGGTGATCAATATTTCGAGACCCATTGGCAAGGACGTACTTCTGATGAGCAAGCGGTTGTTGACGCTGGTATCATCCCTCATGTGTCCTTCCTTCAACCTAAAGTACTGACGAATGACGTGGTCCAAAATGCCAGTTATTTTTCTTTGAGAAATGTAAACATTGGCTATAATTTCTCTAGAGAATTATTATCGCGCTGGGGCCTGGGCGGCTTGAGAGTTTACGCCTCTAGTCAGAATCTATTCTACATCACTTCTGATGAATACGACGGCTTCAACCCAGAATTTATTGATACCAATAATAGCCCACGGGCCTACGGCTCCCAACGGGCCGGCACCCCGCTATTTAGAACGGTAACCTTCGGTCTAAACGTCGATTTCTAATTTTAAAAAACAAGTACAATGAAATATATTCAATATATCCTCCTCGCAGGAATCCTCTCTTCCTTCCTGGCCTGCGAAGACGAGTTTTTAAATCCGCTGCCAGATTCTGCCATTGTGGTGGATGCCTTTTTTCAATCAGATGATGATGTACTGGCCGGAATCATCGGAGTCTACGACGCCATACAAGGGGTCAACGAAAATACCAATACCAGCCTGATCTCCTCCAACAGAGGCATACAGTTCGAATACATGCTGTCTGAAATGCGGAGTGATAATACACGAACCGCAACACTAGAAGGTACCAAAGCAGATTTCCACCGATACCGAGTTGATCCTGATAATGTACAATCGGAAGATTACTACCAGTCGATGTACGACATTATTTTCAGAGCCAATAATATCCTGAATTTTATCAATGTCGCAGACGAGAGCAACCAGAGCCTTTACGCGGCCGAAGCCAAATTCCTCAGAGCCTTCGCCTATTTCAAGCTGGTGCGACTGTTTGGCGATGTGCCGCTGGTGACCAGAGTCGTCGGAGCACAAGAAAACGAAGACCTCTTCACCAGAGTACCTGCCGAACAGATTTATGATCAAATCGTCGCAGACCTAGAGGAAGCCGTTGATAACTTGGAGGCTGGTTCTAAGTCCCGAGCGTCCAAAGCGGCGGCACAAGGCCTGCTAGCAAAGGTATTCCTCACGCGGGAGAGCCCCAATTACTCCGGTGCCCAGCAACTGTGTGAGGCGATTGTGAACAGCGGAGCTTTCAGTCTACAAGAAAATTTTAGAGACGTTTTTTACGAAGAACTCAACGATGAAATCATCTTTGCGGTCCAGTATGAGCTGGGCAATACCCTAGAAAGCCAAAGTTTCTCCTCTGAGTTTACCGCTACCTTTCGGCAGGGTAGGGAAGACGGCCACAATATGGTCAACGATAACCTGATTGCTGAATTTGATGCCATCGGCGGCAACCGAACCGCAGAATCTTATTGGTTCACCGGTACTTGGTACGAAGTGACGAAGTTCCTACCCGAAGGGTCTGATATTACCACCACTCCACCTACCTACGGCCCCAGCCCTCGCGATGCAGGCAACGATTGGATCGTACTGCGCTACGCAGATGTCCTACTGATGCACGCAGAGGCCATCCTGGCCGGCGGGACCGAAACAGCTAGCAGTGCGGCGATAGATTCCTACATGGCCGTCAGAGAAAGAGCAGGTTTTGATTCTATCGCCGATCGTCCTGCCTTACTGACTAAAGACGCCTTATTGGCCGAGCGGCGGGTGGAGCTGGCCTTTGAGAATCACCGCTTCTACGATTTATTGAGGTTCGGCGTTGCGGATGCCGTATTGGGAGCACACGCTGCCGAGATGGGCTACTCTAGTTACAGCGCCAGAAAATTATTACTCCCCATCCCCGCCCGAGAAATTAATTTGAGCGGAGGGCTTCTGAACCAAAACCCAGGGTATTAAAAAGAACCATTCTTAAAAGTAAAAATTAAAGAAAATGAACAATAGATTTAATTTTATTCGGAGCACGGGTCAACTACTATTGTGCTCAGCTCTAGTGCTGCTGCTCCACAGCTGCCATGATTCCTTTGATTTCGAACTGCCCGAGGCCAATTCTAAATTAGACACGGTATTGCCTTCCGCAGATTTTTCTTACATCTCCAATGCCGATGATTTTACCTTGGTAGAATTCACCAATCTCTCCTTTGAATCCACCCAGTACCAATGGGATTTTGGGGGAGGTAATACTTCAACCGAGGTCGATCCTAGTTTTAAATTCAGCGGAGAGGGGACCTTCCCAGTGACGCTGACCGCCACGGATGCCAACGGCGCTTCTGATCAAGTTATGATAGAGGTCGTTGTGGAAAATATATTCGTAGCCATTACACCATCGATTGTAAATGGAGATTTTGAAGACGGTCAGAACGACTGGAAATTTTCTTCTTTTACCGACGGTACGACCAGCCCTTTCAATTCTAGTAGCGATGGGTCTTGGCTGGATTACGACGGCGCAGATACAGGGGCGAAAACTGGAGGAGCCAAATGGACCATGTCGACCTCGGCGGAGGATTATGTGAGTTCCAACACCAGATACGCTTACCAAGCTTTGGTGGTGTCGCCCAATACAGAATATGTACTAGAATACGAATATGCGATAAAGAATGATGGTACTCAAGCTCCTGGGGATAATAGGATCGTCGGAGGCATCATCGATGGGCACTTTGAGGATGGCAAGGATGCGATCGTCAGTTTTAATGCAGAGCCACTGCTGAAGTTCGTAGGAGATATGGACCTTGGAAAAGGAGTATTTACAACCGTTGAGGCAAAGTTCACCTCCAACGCTACGGGCGAAGTCGCCATTTTGATCTACGGCGTTACGGACGTCGATGCCTATGTTGATAATGTTAAAGTCTATCCAGCAGAATAAATACCCATGATGAAAACAATAGCTCCCCTGGCTTTCCTACTGCTTCTGCTGATCGCTTGTGGTGACGATAAAGTGTCGCCTGAAACGGAGGTGGAAGTGGAGGAAGAAGAAGAGATTTTGGTAGAAGGTGTTGATTATTTTCTGCCGAACATCGATTTGAACAACTGGAAGGTAACCCTGCCGATTGGTAATCCGACGGAGGTGGAGCCTCCTGCGATTTTGGCCTATGCCAGCAACGATTTGTTGAAAGCGTTTATGTACAACGATTCAACCGATGGTTCGCTAGTATTTGATACCTATCCAGGAGCTACTACAACCAATACTTCCTACTCCCGAACCGAGTTGCGAGAGCAAATGGTACCGGGTAGCAATTCCACCAACTGGACTTTTGTGCAAGGAGGACGAATGAAGGGAACCTTACAATTGGATAGCATTTCGAATGAGGCTTCGGGTACTCCTCATCGTACGATCATCATGCAGATTCACGGAAGATTGAGCAATGAGCAAAGAGATTTGATCGGAGCTAGTGACAATAATGCACCGCCGGTACTGAAAATCTATTGGCAAAAAGGATTGGTGAGGGTGAAGACGAAAGTGCTAAAGGACCTAGCGGTGAACAACACGGATATTCTACGCAAAGAGGCCTGGGGTGATGATGATGGATTTTATTTTACGGAGCGAGTAGACAACGAAAAGTTTACGCTCGAAGTCATTGTCTCCGAAGGACGAATGGAGATCATCCTGAATAATAATGAGTCCGTAGTTTATGATGATGTGAACATGGAGCGATGGAGTGTCTTTGAAAATTATTTCAAAGCGGGGAACTACTTACAAAGTACAGACGAGAATGCTTTTGCACGAGTGAAGTATTATGATTTAGAAGTTAGTCACTAAGATACCTTGTAGTCAATTTTAAATGGCATAATTAAAACAGTGAGCGTCAGTACACATTAATGTCGGGGAGGGTTGGCCTCCCCGATAAGATTCAAATTTTTATGAAAAAATCTATAAGGACATTCACCAATGTACTAGGCATTGCCCTGCTGACCCTATTCTTCAGCTGTGGACAACCCAAAGGTTTAGTAAAGGATGTAGCGGCATTTAACGAGGCCGTTCAATCCGCAAAGCCTGGCGATATAATCGTTCTAGCCAATGGAGTTTGGAAAGATGCAGAGTTAGTGTTTGTGGGTAAGGGAACCGCAGAACAGCCGATCATCTTGACGGTCGAGGAAAAAGGTAAAGTGACTTTAGAAGGACAGTCTAATTTGAGACTAGCGGGCGAGTATTTACAAGTGGAAGGGCTGGTCTTTAAAAATGGATTTACGCCCACCAAAGAAGTGATTGCCTTTCGGAGAAATAAAGAGGACTTGTGTAATCATTGCCGGGTGACGGAATGTGTAGTCGATAATTACAACAACCTAGAACGCTTTGAGTCCGATTATTGGGTGAGCATTTATGGGAAAAATAATCGTTTTGATCACAACTACCTGACCGGAAAAAGAAATCATGGAGTAACCCTGGCTGTTCGATTGAATACTGAGGCTAGCCGGGAGAATCACCATCGAATTGATCACAACTATTTTGGACATCATCCGATCTTAGGAGCCAACGGCGGGGAGACCTTACGGGTCGGAACCAGTCACTATTCTTTGACCAATTCTAATACGCTTGTCGAGTACAATTATTTTGATCGCTGCAATGGTGAGCACGAAATCATTTCAAGTAAGTCCTGTCAAAATATTTTTCGCTACAACACTTTTCACGAATGCCAGGGGACTTTGACCATGCGGCACGGTAATGAAACCTTAGTTGAAAGTAACTACTTCTTTGGCAATGGAAAATCGAATACCGGTGGTATCCGAATCATCAACGAGACCCAAAAAGTAATTAATAATTATTGCGAGGGCCTGACGGGCTATCGATTTAGAGGAGCCTTAGTCATTATGAATGGCGTGCCTAACTCGCCAGCCAATCGTTACTTTCAGGTTATTGATTCAGAGGCTTCCAATAATACTTTTATCAATTGTGATCACATTCAGTTGTGTGCAGGAAGCGATGAAGAGCGAAGTGCGGTTCCCAAGAATACTGTGGTTAATGATAATATTTTTTACAACGAAGAAAAAGAGAATCTATTTACAGTCTACGACGATATTAGCGGGATTAGGTTTGATGGCAATCTGATTAATGAGCATGCTTCGCCAATTGCCGAAACGGGATTTCAAAAGGCAACGATAGCTTTTGGAAGAAACGAGGATGGCCTCCTTATGCCGGAGACCAATATTGCGAAGAGAAAAGGAATGAAGCCAGTCGAAGGGCGTGCTACCCCCGAGAATACGGGCGTCAAATGGTATCCGCGAATTGAGGAGGAAGTACGGTTTGGGGTTGGCAGAACCATTTCGGTAAAGGCAGGGAATAATACGCTTTATGAAGCCATTCAAAATACTTCCTACGGAGATGTGTTGGTCTTAGAGCCGGGTAATTACGTTGTAGAAAAGTCAATTGATCTGATTCACCCGATTTCTATTGTTGCCCAATCTGTTGAGGAAAAACCTACGATTCAATTCCAGCGTACCTCTCTTTTTAATATTGAAAACGGCGGTAGCCTGAGCCTGCGCAATATTGTTGTCGATGGCAGTGAAGCCCCCGATGCTCACGGGAATACGGCTATTCGAACCAGCCGCTATTCAATGGTTCGCAATTATAAATTATTGATCGAAGGGTGTGACTTTAAGGACCTCGATGTCAACCATACTTTCGATGTCTTGAGGGTCTATAAAAATACCTTTGCCGATTCCATCGTCTTACGCAATTCTACCTTCACCAATATCGACGGAAATGTGTTGGCGCTCAATAAGGAAACTGATGACATTGGTATTTATAATGCCGAAAATGTTGTGATTCAAAACTGTAGTTTCCAGAAGGTCTCCGGAGTGGTTTTGCATCTCCATCGTGGCGGAAGAGACGAGAGTACCTTCGGACCCATGCTGGTCTTTGAAGATTGTCGGTTGGATAATATTGGAAACGGGAAAAGAAATAAAGCCAAGGCTTCCGTTTCGCTGCACGGTGTGCAAGTTGCGCTTGTGCAAAAAAATCAGTTCAAAGACTGCCGCCCCCTGAAATTACATTTAGTCGTAGGGGAGCCTATTACTAAAGTCCAGGATTGTGTTTTTGAGAATACGCCTCGGATTGAGGACAACAAGCAGCCTTACGAAACGGCCAATCTAGTATTTAATTAATTCTTCTTTGACTTGAAGTACCATTTCAAAATACCAATTATTCTGACCCTGCTGTGGCTAGCGGCGGCCCAACTCGGTGCACAAAATCATCCCAATTTGATTTTGACTAAAGCGGGGGTAGCCGCCATTCAGCAATCCAAGGATAGAGCGCCGCTCTTTGAAAAGGTGTTAGCAAAGACTCAGCAAGAGGTAGATCGAGAAATAGCGGCAGGCATCTTCGTTCCTGTTCCTAAGGATATGGCCGGGGGCTATACCCACGAGCGGCACAAAAAGAATTTTTTCATTCTACAAAAAGCGGGAAATCTCTATCAGATTACAGGGGATAAAAAATACGCTGTTTACATCCGGGAGGTTTTTCTGAAGTACGCCAAACTGTATCCAACGCTAGGGCTACACCCCACTCAAAAGTCCTATGCAACGGGCAAGATTTTCTGGCAATGTTTAAACGATGCCAATTGGCTGGTGTACTGTAGTCAAGCTTACGATTGCATCTATAATTTCCTTACTGCGCAGGAGCGCCAGCAGCTAGAGCAAAACCTCTTTCGACCGCTAGCGGATTTTATTTCCAAAGACAACCCTAAGTTTTTCAACCGTATCCACAACCACAGCACCTGGGGTAATGCCGCCGTCGGAATGATTGGGCTGGTGATGAAAGATGAGGAGTTGATCGAAAGGGCCTTGTACGGCTTGAAGAATGATGGACTGGATAATACGATGCTAGATAATGATGGGGGCTTTATCAAAATTGAAGGGCAAAACCAGGCAGGCTTCTTTGCCCAATTGGACTACTCCTTTTCTCCCGATGGATATTTTACCGAAGGGCCTTATTATTTACGTTACGCCATGACCCCCTTCTTGCTTTTTTCCAAAGCCCTGGCCAATCATCGTCCGGACTTGAAGATATACGACTATCGAGATGGTATCTTGAAAAAAGCGGTATCCGCACTCCTCAATCAAACGGATGCACAGGGGCAGTTTTTTCCGATCAATGATGCACAGAAAGGCATGTCCTGGAAGGCGCGGGAAGTAGTAGCAGCGGTTGATATTGCCTACTACGATTTTGGCCGAAATCCCAGGCTCCTATCCATCGCTGAACTGCAAGGCAGCGTGCTGCTTGACGAAACAGGCTTCACCGTCGCACGAGATTTAAACAAAGACCTGGCGAAGAAATATGTACAGCAGGCAGTGGCCTATAGAGATGGAGCGGATGGAGAGAAGGGCGGCGTCGCGATTTTGCGAGCCAATAATAATGACGATGGAGAAATCTGTGCAGTTATGAAATACTCCGCTCACGGGATGGGGCATGGGCACTTTGACAAGCTGTCCTATTCGCTCTACGATGAGCGGGCGGAAGTGATTCAGGATTATGGGGCAGCCCGCTGGGTCAATATCGACCAGAAAGGAGGAGGGCGCTATTTGAAGGAGAACAATACTTTTGCCAAGCAAAGTATTGCGCATAATACCTTAGTGGTTAATGAAGTTTCCCATTACGAAGGTAGTGTGAAAAAGGGCGAAGCCCATCACCCTGATCTGTATTTTTTCGATGCCCAAAAAGTGCAATATCAAATCGTCAGTGCCAAAGATCAATATGCCTTTCCAGATGCGGAGATGCATCGCACCTTAATTTTGCTAAAAGAAGCCGACTTTCGCAATCCGCTGTTGATTGATATTTTTCGCGTGCAATCAGATCAAGAAAATCAATATGATCTGCCCCTCTGGTTCAATGGCCATCTACTCTCCACGAACTTTAATTATACGGCTCAGACTCAACGCTTGACGCCTCTGGGCAGTGGAAACGGCTACCAGCATTTGTGGGAAGAAGCGACTAGTCTTTCGGATGGAAAGCCTACGCAGTTATCCTGGCTGTCGGGCGGCACCTTTTTTACCCTAAGCACCGCTGCGGTCCGTAACGATGAATTGATCTTCGCAAGGAGTGGTGCCAACGATCCTGATTTTAATCTGCGGCATGATCCTGCATTCATTCAGCGGAGGAAGGCCCAGTCGACGGCTTTTGTTTCCATCATTGAATCGCACGGCACTTACAATCCGGTATCCGAAATTCCGCTTAGTCCTTTCAGCGGAATAGAGTCGGTAGCGGTGGTCTACAATGATGAGGTCTATACTATTGTCAACTTTAAAAATAAAACAGGAAAGGCCTGGACCCTTTTACTCGCCAATCAGGACGTTCAGCCTAATACTAAACATACCGTAAAGGTGGGCAGCCAGCTTTACGAATGGACAGGAGTATTCAACATTCAATATCAAAATATTTAAAAAATAGCATATGAGCACGGTCAAATCAAGTAAAGAATTTTTCTTCAAAGAAGAGATGGAATGGGAGCAAGTCGATCCTTTACTGCGGCGGCAAATTCATGGCTACGATGACAAAATTATGTTGGTCGTTGCCGACTTTAAAGCTGGTGGCGTCGGACAGCTGCACAATCATTATCATTCGCAGGTGACCTACGTAGAAAGCGGGGAGTTTGAAATGACAATCGGCGATCAAGTAAAAACGATTAAGGCCGGAGATTCCTATTACATTCCTCCAATGGTCATGCACGGCTGCACCTGCATCAAGGATGGAAAATTAATCGAT